>JBBJOW010000060.1:0-24329 GCA_037724045.1 Solirubrobacteraceae bacterium | reverse complement strand
GGCACTACATCCACCCGCTCTCACAGCAGGTGGACCGAAGAACGGGGTCCGGCCAAGCCCCCCGCATCAACACCACAATGGGAGGACTCATGCTCAAACGTTTCATACCATCACCGGCGATGCTGATCGCCCTCATCGCGCTGCTGGCAGGGCTGGGCGGGACCGCGGTTGCCGCAGGTCTGATCACCGGAGCGCAGGTGAAGAACAGCTCGCTGACCGGCAAGGACGTGAAGGACAAGTCCCTGACGAAGCGCGACTTCAAGGGCTCGGTGCGGGGTCCGGCGGGCGTGCAGGGTCCGGCGGGCGTGCAGGGTCCGGAGGGCGCTCAGGGTGTCAAGGGTGCACCCGGAGCGGCCGGAGCGGCCGGAGCGCCCGGAGCGCCCGGAGCGCCCGGAGCGGCCGGAGCGGCCGGAGCGCCTGGTTCGGCGAGGGCCTGGGTCAACGTCTCCAACACCGGCGCGATCGTCGGCACGAAGAAGTTCAACATCACCTCGGTGACGAAGTCGGCGACAGCCGGTATCTACTGCGTCACCGCGGGCGGCGGTCTCACCATTCAGAACTCGGTGGGGTTGGCGACGGTGGACTTTGCCGACCCGGCGACGGCGTTTGGCGACACCATCCAGGTTGCAAATGCCGCGGTTAGCGACTGTGGAAACAACTTCGAGGTCCTGGTGTTCAACTCTGGGAACGGTTTGAGGGACGGCGGCTTCACATTCATGATTCCCTAGGGACCCGCAGCATTCGAGTACCTACGGCCCCGGACTCTTAGTCCGGGGCGGGCGTCCCGATGCGCACGTTGCAGGAGTGGATGGGGCACCGAGACATTCAGACGACGCAGCGCTACAGCGACTACGCGCCCAACCCGCACGAGGTCGAGATGGCCGAGGCTGCCTTCGCGGCTCCCCGTGGTCCCAATATGGTCCCGTTCTGAGCGAACCTCAGGTGATCTGAGAGAACCTCAACGGCTCTAGCTGGCCAAGCGTCATCTCAGCGAACCGCCTCGTAGCATTTCGAGCCCAGTACCGACCATCTCGGAGCTCGGAACTGCGACTGGCGCAGCGCGGCCGTTCGCAGGCATGATCTTGACCATGCTCCTGTGGATCGTCGTCGGCCTGGCCGGCCTTTGGGTATGGGTTCACGGAATCCTCGCCTTCGACGGTGGTCAGGAGCTTCCGTGCTGGCTCGAGATCATCATGGGCGGCATGCTCATGTCCTCGCGCTGAACATGAATCCGTGGCGCCGGCGTCCGGGCTGACTCAGGTCAGGTCCGGCACTGCCTGGAGCGTGAGCAGCACTCCGACGATCACGATCAGCACCGACGACAGCGTCGGAACGAGGCGTCCGATGGTGGCGATGGGGCCGTTGACCGGCACGCGGGAGAGCAGGTTGGAGGACCAGACGATGGCGAGCCCGAGGACCGTCAGCGTCGCGGCGAGGCCGATCGAGAAGGCGACGATGAGGATCATCCCGAGGACGACCTCGTTCTGGGCGATCGCGCCGAGGAGGACGACGAGCGCGGACGGGCACGGGATGAGCCCGGCGGAAGCGCCAAGGGCGAGGAGGCCGCGGGGCGTGAGCTTCTCGCCGGGCGGCGGGGTGTGGTGGTGATGGCCGTGACCGTGGTCATGCCCGTGGTCGTGCGCATGCGTGTGCCCGTGGTCGTGCGTGTGCCCGTGGTCGTGCGTGTGGTCGTGGTCGTGGTGATGGTGCCCGAGCTCGCGGCCGCGGATCCGCGAGCGCAGCACGGCCAGCCCGACCACGACGACGAGCAGACCGGCGACGAGGTTCAGCCACGGGTACAGGTCCTCCGGCAGGATGTAGTCCGACAGCAGGAGCGTGATGAGCCCGAGCGTGAAGACGCCGATCGTGTGCGTGACGGTCACGGTGGCTCCGAGTGCGACGGCCTGACCCGGGGTGCCGCGCGACCCCACGAGGTACGCGGCGACCATCGTCTTGCCGTGGCCGGGGGAGAGTGCGTGCAGCGCTCCCCAGCCAAGCGCCGCGAGCAGCAGCAGCACGAGCACGCCGTCGCCTGCTGCGGCGTCGGCGAAGAGATCGGCGAAGCCGCCCCCACCGTCGCGCGCCGTGGTCGTCACGGTTCCGGCGCCCGTGCGCGCGGGCGCGATGACTTCGCCGTCGCCGCCGGAAACCGCAAGCGACGCCTGCGTCCGGTCCTCTGGGCTCGACAGCAGCGACTCCGGATACTCGCGCAGCTCGCGGGTCGGCTCGGTTGCGGGCACGTCGGATTCGACGCGGGTGCCCTCGCCGGGGCGGACGATCACGTCGCGCCAGCCGACGCGGCCGGTGAACGTGGCGTCGTCGACCTCGACGCGGGCCGGGTCCGAGACCTGCGCGGACAGCGTGAGCTCGACGCGCGTCGTGGTCAGCCCGCCCTGGCCCGGCGGGAAGTCGATCGACGACTCGTCGACCGAGAGCGGCGCGGGCTTGCCGTCGACGCGCAGGGAGAGCCCTTGCTCGATCTCTGCGCGCTTGGTCGCGAGCAGCTCCGCCGGCTCGGGCCCGCGCTCCTGAAACGTCGGGATCTCCGCTTGGTCGAGGACGTAGCGGAGCTCGACGGCGTCCTCGGAGACGCTCACGACCGTCAGATGATTGACGGAGAAGTTGCCCAGCGGATGGGCTATCGCCGCCGGCGGGCTCGCCAGCACGAGCGCGAGCAGGGCGATGAGCAGCGCGGCCCAGCGTGTCACAGAGATTCCAGTGCCGCCTGCGCGCGCGGCGCATACAAGGGGGAGAAGCGCGGGCTCTGCGCGAGCGCGCGCTCGAGCAGCCCGCGCGCCTGGGCCGGCCGCCCGCCCGCCCGGGCGGTCATGCCGGCGTGGTAGAGGAAGAGGGGGTCGCGCGTCCCGAGGGCCAGCGCCCGGGGAATCCAGCGCAGCGCCTCGCGCGCTCGCCCGGCCTGTGTGAGCGCCCACATCCGCGCATCCGCCGCGCGCACGCTCGGGGTGGCCGCCCATGCGCGCTCGGCCAGAACCACCGCCTGCTCCGCGGAGCCGTGGTCGGCCTCGAAGATCGCCAGCTCGACGTCGGTGTCCACGCCCGCGCCCCCGAGCGCGCGCTGCTGGACCCGCACCAGCGCGAAGTCGCGGCGAGCCGCCTCACGCTCGCCGGCGGCCAGCTCGGTCTCGCCGAGCGCGACGACGTACTGGGGCAGGGGCAGCCGTGTGACGACTTCCCGAAGCCGCGCGATCGCCGGCGCGAGCCGTCCGCCCGCGGCGTTGACGCGGGCGAGGCCGGCCAGCGCGGGGGCGTAGCCGGGCAGCCGGTCGAGCGCCTCGCTGTACTCGGTACGCGCGGCGCCGTAGCGCCCGCGGGTGAATTGCAGGTCGCCGAGCAGGACTCCAGCGTAAGCGCCGTTCTCGGCCACCGATCCGCCGGCAGCGGCCGCGAGCTCCATCGCCTTCACCGCGCCGGCGAGGTCCCCGTGCAGCTCGCGCTGATAGGAGACCCGGGCGTAGGAGGCGAGGTCGGGCTTGAGGCTGATCATGCGCTGCAGCGTCCGCTCGGCCTCGCCGTAGCGGCCGAGCTCCACGAGCGCGTCGACGACCACTCCGTACGGTCGCACTGCGGCGGGCGCCGCCTCGCGCGCGGCGAGGCCGTCGGCGAGCGCGCCGTCGAAGTCGTGGCGGGCCAGGCGCAGCGCGCCGCGCTCGGTCAGCGCGCCGGCGTTCCCGGGGTCGAGCGCGAGGGCGCGATCGACGGCGGCCCGCGCCCGGTCGTAGTAGCCGGCGTCGCCGGTTTCGCGCACCTTCTGCAGGTAGCTCGCAGCCAGCAGCACGTACCCGTCGGGCTCACCCGGCTTGGCCCTCACCGCTGCCTGTTGGGAGGCGATGCGACCGTCAGTCGACGCCGGGTCCGGCGCGTCGGCGGCCGGAACGCCACTTCGTGGCGGCTCCCCGTCGGCGAGCGCCAGTGCGGCGAGCGTGGCGCCGAATGCGAGTGCCGCGGCGGCGAGGATGAGCCGAAAGGTCGGCATCGGGAAACCTCCGGGGCGACCGCGAAGGCCGCCCCGGGGTTCGGACTGCTACTTCGGGTTCTCCGCCGAGGTCGGCGGGTGCTGCGGCGTCTGGTTGTCCTCGGTCGGCGACCCGCCGATCTCGTTCTTGAGCGAGGGCACGTACGGGAACTCCGTGGAGAACGGCTGGTCGTTGGCGTCGACACCGTCGCCGAGGCCGAGCTTCTTGCCGCCCTGGTCCTCCGGCAGCAGGAAGCCGCCGATCACGCGCAGCTCGATGTCCACCACGTCGTCGGCGAGCCGGCGGCCGTTCGGGAAGCCGGCGACGTCGCCGCCGATGACCCCGAAGCGGTTCTCCTCGGCCGGCGCCGTCGGCGGCACGCCGAGGTTGATCTTCAACGTGTCCGCCGCTGCGGGGTTGTCGGAGATCTGGTTGAGGTCGGGCACGCCCGTCAGTAGAGCCTGCACGACGTCCGTGCGGCCGGTCTCCTTGATGCCCAGGTCAAAGAGGGCGTTGAGCGCGAACGCCGGGAACGGCGCGAGCACGAACTTGCCGAAGTTCTTGAGGTCGCCCGACGGCTGCGTCCGGTTGAACTTGTCCTTGAACTTGAGCGGGACGACGAGCTCGTTGATGAGCGGGTTGCCGAGGCGGCTGACCTGCTGGAAGCGGCGCTTGACGATCGTCTTGCGCCTCTTGCCCTTGCCCCTGCGCAGGACGCGCAGCACGCGGCGATCGGTCGAGGCCCAGACGCCGACGGTCGCGTTGTTGGAGGTCGCGGACTCGACCGCCTTGCCACCGCGCGTGACCTGCGCCTCGGGCACCTGCATGATGACCGACTGCACGCCGTAGCCGGCCACCGTGTCGATGCCGCCACCCTCGTTGCCCGTGCCGGCGCCCTCGAGGTTGAGGCCGTCGAACACGCGGTCGAGCGGTATGAAGAACGCGTCGTCGCGCTGGCCGGCGTAGATCCGGCCGCCACCCTGCAGCGGCTTGATCGCCTGCGCGGCGAGCGCCTCGTAGTCGGGCATCGTCTTCTTGCCGACGTTGCTCGGAGCGACCGGGATGTTGGCGCCGAGCACCTTGGTGCCGGTCTTCTTGCGCTTCGCGTTGTAGGTCTCACGCACCACGGTCATCTTCTGCCGCGAGTACCCGGGGTCGTTGATGTCCGTCACGGTGGGCAGCGAGTGCGGGTAGCCCTTGCCGGCCGTGGCGGGCAGCTGCGTCTTGAACGTGTACCGGAAGCGGACGTCGTAGTCGCCGTCGCCGGTGTTGTCGATGTTGACGTAGTAGCGCGCCTTGGGATCGAACTCGTAGAAGTTCGGTCCGCCGCCCGGATCCTCGAAGGGCAGCCAGTTGGCGACGACGGTCAGCGAGCCCGGGGCTTCCGCGGCGGTGAACGCGTAGACGTCGGTGTCATCCGCCGTCGGATCCTTGGAGGTGAGGGGTGCCTCGCGGTGGCTGGAGCCGTCGCTTGGCGTGCCGACCACCCAGGCCGCACCCGCACTCATCAACGTTGCCGCGGTGACGGCAAAAGCCTTGCGCATCCGTAGTACCTCCGATAGACCCAGGTCCGACAAGGCTAGGTCTCCATAGGGGGCCGGGCGCGCCAGCTAGGGTCGCGACGATGAGCGGCCGCTCCTACGAGATCACGGCGGATGGCCTCGCGGCACTCGAGGCGGAGATCGAGGAAATCGAGGGTCCCGGCCGCCGCGCGATGGCGGACCGCATCCGGACCGCGCGCGCGTGGGGGGACCTCAAGGAGAACGCCGAGTACCACGACGCCAAGAACGCCCAGGCGCATCTGGAGACCAAGCTCCTGCGCCTGCAGGACCGCCGGCGCAACGCGATCGTCGTCGAGGTGGGCAAGACCGACGGCGCCGTCGCGCTGGGCTCGACGGTCGTCGCGCGTGACGAGGCGTCCGGCCGCGAGACGACCTACGTGCTCGTCACGGCGACCGAGGCCGCGCCCACGGAGGGCAAGCTCTCGATCGAGGCTCCGCTCGCGCGCTCCCTGATGGGCGCCCGCGAGGGCGACGTCGTGGACTTCGAGGCGCCACGCGGCACGCGCAGCATGCGCGTCCTCAGCGTGAAGTGAGGCTGAGGATCAGCTCCGCGGTCCCGTGCGGGTCGTCGAGTTGGGGCAGATGGCCGATGCCCTCCATCTCGACCCAGTCCGCGCCGGGAAGCAGCTCGCGCCAGCGCACGGCGGCCGAGCAGGGCCGGGGTGAGGACCTCGTGGTGCTGCTCGAGCCGCGGCCGGATCAGCTCCCACGTGCGCGGCGTGTCGGTCACGCCGTGCAGCAGGACGAGCGGCTCCCGGCTCACGCGGCGGTCAGGTGCTCGTCGAAGAACGCGTCGATCCGTCGCCACGCGTCGACGGCGGACGGCCCGTGGTAGTTCATCCCCGAGATCCGCGCAAGGGCGCCGCTGACACCCGAGGTGTGCTGGTTGAGGAAGGAGTGGCTGGCGTCGGGGTACTCCTTGACGTCGTGCTCGACGCCGGCCTCGGCCAGGGCCGTCTCGAGCTGTCCGGCGGCACCCTTGAGCGCCACGTCACGGCCGCCGTAGCTGGCGACGACCGGGCAGGCGCCCTTCAGGACCTCCGCGGCGTTGCGGGGGACGACGCCGTAGTTGGCCGCCGCCGCGGCGAAGTCGAGCCGGGGCGCGCACAGCAGCGCGAAGCCGCCACCCATGCAGAAGCCGATCACGCCGACCTTGCCGGTGCAGTCGTCGCGCGCGGCGAGCCGGCCGCGGGCGGCGTCGAGCCCGTAGGCCTCGTGGAGGACGATGACACCGGGGTGTGGCCCGGCGCCGTCGGTGGGCTCGGCGAGATAGTCGGCCATGGCGCCCGGAGCCTGAGGGAGGACGCCGCCCCGCGTGGGTCCTCGCGGGGCGGCGATGAAGAGATGCAGTCGCAGCAATCTGACTTGGTTCGTGCGGCGGACCTCCTGGGGTGGTGTCCGACCAGTCTGTCCCTTGCGCGTGGCAGCCTCCATCGCCACTGGGCCGAAGATCGGCCGTTGCGTATCGCCTTAGCGTCAGGCGGGCTTGTCCTTGTTCATGAAGGCGCGGACCGGATCCCGCGAGAGCCGCGCCTGGGCGAGCATGTTCAGCGTGGCCGTCATGCGGTCGGCCGCCTCGCGCTCCTGCCGGCCGTCCGGCGAGGACCTCAGGTAGGCGTCGAACGCGGCCGAGTACTGCTGGGCTTCTGGCGGTATCTGGCGGTTGCGCATCGTGCGACCCACTTCGGCAGATCGCGGCTAGAACTTCAGTCCAGTGGTCAGCGCATCGGTCGAGGTGCGGACGTGCGCGCGTAGCGCACCGGGCCATCGAGGATCTGACGGGCGAGCGCGGTTGCGAGCTTTTCGACCCGCCCGCCCGTCGTCACCCGGACCCCTCCTCGCGCCGCGGGGCGGCCAGGACCGCAAGGCCGGCGAGCACGAGCGCCACGCCGAGCAGGGCGACCGCCCCGGGCCGCTCGGCGAGCACGAGCACCCCCAGCGCCGTCGCAGTGACCGGCTCGGCCAGCGTCAGCGTCGCCACCTCGCCGGCCGGCAGGTGGCGCAGGCCGCGCGCGAAGAGCACGTACGCGAGCGCGGTCGGCACGACGCCGAGAAACACGACCATGGCGACCCCACCCGCGCTGCCGACTGCGCCGAGCCCGCTGACGATCAGCACGGGCGCGAGCAGGACGGCGCCGAAGCCGAACAGCCGGGCCATCACCGCCTCGGGCCCGTGCGCAGCCAGGAGTCGCTTGGCCGCCACGGTGTACGTCGCGTAGGAGAGGCCGGCACCGAGCGCGAGTGCGACGCCGCCGGGATCGATCTCCGCCCCGGACCCCGCCGCGACGAGCAGCGCCACCCCGGCGACCGCGAGCGTCGTTGCGATCGTCCAGCGCTGGGTGAGCGGTTCGCGCGCCAGCAGACCGGCGAACACGGGGCCGGACCCGAGCGCGACCACCGTCCCGACCGCCACGCCCGTCGCGTCGACGGCGGCGAAGAACGTCAGCTGGTAGGTCGCGACGCCGAGCGCTCCCAGCGCGACCGGCACCGGGGGCCAGGCAGGTCCGCCGCGGCGCCACGCCAGCGCGACGAGCAGGCCGCCGCCGACCGCAACCCGGGCCGCGCCGACCACGCTCGGCTCCGTCCCGTCGGGTCCGAGCGCCTGCGCAGTGCCGGTCGTGCCGAAGCACACCGCCGCCAGCAGCACGAGCGAGCGGGGTCCGAGCACTGGTCGGATTGTTCCCAATTCGCACCGATTTCCTCACCCGCTTCGAAGGAGGGACTGTCCCTCCCCCGGACGGGGGAAGATCGCCGCCATGAGCGACGACGACGACTGGACCGGGGGAACGCCCCCGGAGGGCCATCACTCCCGGGATCGAGCCAAGCCGGAGTTCTGGCGCAACCAGAAGCCGATCATGGCCGGCGGCGGGCTGCTGCTACTGCTCGTGATCGTGCTGCTGGTTATCGCTGCGACGTAGTAGGCGAGTCGCTGAAAGCACGCGCGGCGTTGGTGGCGATCGCGTCCACGATGCGCGGCCATGTGCCGGGCGGGAGATCGTGGCCCATGCCGTGGATCTCGAGCAGGGTCGCCTCCGGCACCGCTGCGGCGACCGCGCGGCCGCCCGACTTGCTCACCAGCCGGTCCTTGGTGCCGTGGATGACGGCGGTCGGGACGCGCAGCCGGCGTAGTCCGGCGGTGCGGTTGGGGCTCGCGAGCACCGCCATGAGCTGGCGGCCCGCGCCCGCGGCGCTGATGCCCCGGTCGAAGCCGATCCGCGCCCGTTCCTTGACGGCCGCTTCGTCGAAGGGGAAGTCCGGCGATCCGATCAGCTTCAGGACGCCAACTGCATGTGCGGCGTACGCCTCGCGATCGTCGGGCGCCCGGCGCAGGAGCACGGGGTAGACGGTCAGCTGCGGCTGGCCCTTCAGGCGCCCGCCCTCGTTGGACATGATCGACACGAGCGACAAGACGCGCTCGGGGTACTCGATGGCGATCGTCTGAGCGATCATGCCGCCCATCGACGCGCCGACGACGTGCGCGCGCCGCACGTCGAGGTGATCGAGCAGGGCGACGGCGTCGTCGGCCATGTCCGACAGCGTGTAGGCGGCGGCCCTGCGGTCGCGCAGCGCCATCTGCTTGAGCGTCGGCGGCCGGGTGGGCGGGGTGGCAATCTTGGTCGACCGGCCCACGTCGCGATTGTCGAAGCGCACGACGTGGAAGCCGCGCTCCACCAACTGCTGGCAGAAGCGCTCGTCCCACGCGAGCATCTGCGTGGCGAGACCCATGACGAGCAGGACGGTGGGATCCGTCCGGTCGCCGAACTCCTCGTAACAGAGGGTGATGTCCGTGTTGACCGTCGCAAACTGCTCGTTCACTTCAGAGCCTCCAAGAGCCTGTCGAGATCCGTCTCATCGTTCCAGGCACCAACGGAGGCCCTGACGTATGGTGTTGCGGGAAGGTTACGCAGTATGACGCCTTTCTGCGCAAGTTGCGAGGCGGTTTGCGCCGAGTTGGGGTCCTCCCAGGACACGAGCGTCGTGTCGCCGCGCGGCCCGACGACGTAGCCGGCGTCGGCCAGCGCGGAGGCGAAGCGCGCCGCCAGGTCGGTCGCGCGCGCGAGCAGCGCGTCCCACCCGAAGGCCTCGAGCACCTGCCCGGCGGCCACGCTCGCGACCAGCAGCTCGAGCGCGAGCGAGGGCGTGTCGTGCGCGCGCCCATCGGTGTGCAGCGCGGACTCGAGGCCCAAGGAGCTGTCGGCAAACGCTCCGTATGGGGGCGCGCCCGCGTGCACGCGCGCGCCGAACTCCGGATCGAGCCAGAGCATGCCGGTCCCGTCGGCGCCGCACAGCCACTTCTGGCCCGCGCCCGCGTACGCAGCGCAGCCAAGGGCGGCGACGTCGGTCGGCACGGCGCCGACGCCTTGGGCGCCGTCGAGCACGAGCGGGACGCCCGTCTGGCCGAGGCGCGGATCGGCGAGCTCACCGCTGACCCAGCCGACGTGCGAGCACGCCACGAGCGTCGTCGCGTCCGTCACGTGGTCGGCCAGCGACGTCAGCGGCCCGGTCCGGATCGTGGCGCCGCGCGCCCGAGCCGCCATGAGCGGCCCCAGCAGCCCGGGATGCTCGCCGTCGGCGGTGAGCACCTCGTCGCCGGCGCCGAGCCCGAGCCCGGTCACGACCTTGCCGAGCCCCTCGGAGGTCGAGGTGGTCAGCGAGACGTCCGCCCGATCGGCGCCCAGCCGGCCCGCATAGAGCATCCGCAGGGCGTCCGACACGTCCTCGCGGGCCTTGAAGTGCTCGATCCGCCGACCCTCGACCACCGCGCGGTCCATGACCTCGCGGACCGCGTCGCCGGCCGCCGCGGGAGTCGGTCCGTCGGACCCTGCGTTGAGGAACGACGCGCGTTCGAACACGGGAAACGAGGCGCGCAGGGCGGCGGGGTCCATCCGCTCAACACTACGATCCGCGCGACATGCGGGTGACCCTCCCAGACGGCTCGGAGCGCGAGCTTCCCGACGGCACGACGGGGGCCGACCTCGCCGCCGACATCGGCCCCGGCCTGGCCCGGGCCGCGCTTGCGGTCACCGTCGACGGCGACGTCCGCGACCTGGCGGCGCCGCTGCCCGACGGCAGCGCGGTGGCCATCATCACCGATCGCTCCGAGGAGTCGCTCGACCTCATCCGCCACGACACCGCGCACGTGCTCGCGGCGGCGGTCATGGAGCTCTATCCGGGCGTGAAGATCTCCATCGGCCCGCCGATCGAGCACGGCTTCTACTACGACTTCGAGTTCCCGGACGGCGTCACCATCTCCGAGGCGGACTTCGGAGCGATCGAGGCCAGGATGGCCGAGCACATCGCCGCCGACGAGCCCTTCACGCGCGAGGACGTCACCGCGGCGCAGGCGCTCGAGCGCTTCAAGGCGGAGGACCAGCCCTACAAGGTCGAGCTGATCGAGGACCTCGGGGTCGAAACGGTTTCCCTCTACACCAACGGCCCCTTTACCGATCTATGCGTGGGCCCGCACGCGCCCGCGACCAAACGCATCAAGGCGTTCAAGCTGCTGTCCACCGCCGGCGCGTACTGGCGCGGGAACTCCGACAACACGATGCTGACCCGGATCTACGGGACGGCCTTCCACTCCAGGAAGGACCTCGAGGCCCACCTCGAGCGCCTCGAGCTGGCGCGGGCGCGCGACCACCGCAAGCTCGGCCCGCAGCTGGGCCTCTTCGCCTTCTCCGAGCTCAGCCCCGGCTCCGCGTTCTGGCTGCCCAAGGGCACCCAGGTCTTCAACACGCTGTTGGCCCGCAGCCGCGAGATGACGCTCGCGCGCGGCTACGACGAGGTCAAGACGCCGCTGCTCTACGACGCCGGCCTATGGGAGACCTCGGGCCACTGGGGCAAGTACCGCGACAACATGTTCACCACGGAGTACGAGGACCGCGTCATGGGCCTCAAGCCGATGAACTGCCCCGGGCACGCGCACCTGTTCTCGATGCAGCGGTTCTCCTATCGCGACCTGCCCGTCCGCTACTCCGAGCCGGGCCTGCTGCACCGCCGCGAGCCGTCGGGGACGCTGCACGGGCTGCTGCGGGTGCGTCACTTCACCCAGGACGACGCACACATCTTCTGCACCCCCGACCAGGTCGAGCGGGAGGTGCTGGACTGCATCGAGTTCGCCTTCGACTGGTATGAGCAATTCGGCTTCGACGTGGCGATCGAGCTCTCGACGCGGCCCGAGAACCGGCTCGGCACGGACGCCTTCTGGGACGAGACGGAGGGCATCCTCGCGCGCGCGCTCGCGGGCGCCGAGCTCGAGTACCGGGTCGCTGCGGGGGAGGGGGCCTTCTACGCGCCCAAGATCGACCTGCACGCCACGGACTCGCTCGGCCGCTCCTGGCAGCTGGGCACAGTGCAGCTCGACTACAACCTGCCGGCGCGCTTCGGCCTCACCTACACCGGCGCCGACAACGCCGAGCACCAGCCCGTGATGATCCACCGCGCGCTGCTGGGGACCTTCGAGCGCTTCCTTGGCATCCTCATCGAGGAGACCGCGGGCGAGCTGCCCGTGTGGCTCGCTCCCGTGCAGGCGACGGTGCTGCCCGTCGCCGACCGCCACAACGCCTACGCCGGGGAGGTCGCTGCGGCGGCGCGCGCCGCCGGCCTGCGCGCCGGGGTCGACGATCGCTCGGAGTCCATCGGGCGCAAGATCCGCGACACGGAGCTGCAGAAGGTGCCCTTCATGCTCGTCGTCGGCGACCGCGAGACCGAGAGCCGGTCCGCCGCGCTGCGCCGCCACGGCGAGGGCGACCTCGGCTCCCTGAGCCTCGAGGATGCGATCGGAAGGATCACGGATGCCGCCTGAGGGCTTCGAGCCGATCACCGACGAGGGCGCGTTCGTCCAGCACATCGGCCCGCTGCTCGGTCGTGACGGGGTCGTCGGGCTGCGCATCGACGAACGCCACATCAACTCCTTCGGCAAGGCGCAAGGCGGCGTCCTGGCCACGCTCGTCGACTTCGCGAACGCCCACAACGTGCGCATCGAGTCCGAGGAAGAGTACCCGTCGGTGGCCACGGTCAGCCTCACCGTCGACTATCTCGGCACCGCCTCGGAGGGCGACTGGGTCGAGGCGCACGTGACCGTCGAGCGTCTCGGCGGCACCCTCGCGTTCGTCGACTGCTCCGTGCGCGCGGGCGACAAGGAGATCGTTCGCGGGCGGGCAGTGTTCGCCGTCCTCACCTAGCGGGAAGGCACCTCTGCATGATCGACGGAATCGCAACGGTGTGGCTGCCCGTGTCCGACATGGGTCGGGCGCTCGAGTTCTACGGCGGGACGCTTGGCCTGGACATCGAGCAGCAGGAGGAGGAGTGGTCGATGGTGACCGCCGGCACGGTGAGCATCGGGCTCAACGGCCGCGACGAGGAGACCTCCGGCGGAGAGGGCGGGGCCGTCATCGCGTTCCGGCCCTCGGAGGACATCGACGACGCCGTGTCGGCGCTGTCGGCGGAGGGCGTCGAGATCGTCGGCGGGGTGACCGAGCACCCGTGGGGCAAGGTCGCGACCTTCCGCGATCCCGACGGCAACGAGCTCCAGCTCTTCGAGCCCCCGGACGAGTAGCCGACTCGGCCGCGACGGCGTCCTACACTGACGCTGTTGAATACGCGTTTCTCCCTAGCGGCTTGAGTAGCCGCCACCACAGCTAGTGCCGGTTCCGAGAAGGTTCGACCGGTCACTCCCGGAACGCGACACGACTCGCATCAATGAGCGCATCCGCGTTCCCGAGGTCCGAGTCATCGGGCCCGACGGGGACCAGGTGGGCATCATGAAGACGGTCGACGCGCTCCGCTACGCCCAGGAGCGTGACCTCGATCTTGTTGAGGTCGCCCCCGAATCCAAGCCTCCGGTCTGCCGGATCCTCGACTACTCGAAGTACAAGTACGAGCAGGCGCAGCGGGCGAAGGCCGCCCGCAAGCACCAGCAGCAGATCACCATCCGGGAGATCAAGCTCCGGCCGAAGATCGCTCAGCACGACTACGACACCAAGAAGGGCCACGTCGAGCGTTTCCTGAAGGCGCGCGACAAGGTCAAGGTGACGATCATGTTCCGCGGGCGCGAGGTCGCGCACCCGGAGCGCGGGGAGATCCTCCTCAACCGGCTTGCCGAGGAGCTGGTCGAGCTCGGCACCGTCGAGCAGCGCCCGACCCAGGACGGGCGCAACATGACGATGATGCTCGGTCCGTTGCGTGCCGACGCGCCGCCGCCACCCAAGCCACGGCCTTCGGCCGAGGACGAGGCGGCTGCCGCAGAGGCAGCGCGGCAAGCGACCGGCCCGGTTCGTCTGCGCGAGCACGACGAGCTGCCGGAGGAGGTCGCCAAGGAGTCCACCCGCGAGATCGCCGTAAAGCCGGCCCCCGCGGCGGAGGCGACCGACGGCGGTGTGCAGTCGGCGCAGCCCTCAGGCCGTGCCGCGAAGCTGGCCGCCCTGCGTGCCGCCCGCGCCAAGGAGCGCGAGGCCGCGGAACCGGCGGCGGCACCGGAACCGGCGGCGGCACCGAAACCGGCGGCGGCACCGAAGCCGGCGGCGGCGCGCAAGCCGGCGGCACCGAAACCGGCGGCGGCGAAGAAGCCGGCGGCGAAGAAGCCGGCCGCGGCGAAGAAGCCGGCCGCGAAGCGCAAGCCCAAGGCCGCGGCCAAAGTCAAGTAGGCCGGGAGCGGGGGTGGCGGGCCGGATCGGGCCCGCTGCCCCGCTACCCTCCCCTCTTCGTATGCCGAAGATGAAGTCGCATAGCGGCGCCTCCAAGCGCTTCAAGAAGACGGGGACAGGCAAGCTCAAGGCTCGCCATGCCTTCTCGAGCCACATCCTCGAGAAGAAGTCGCCCAAGCGCAAGCGCTCCTTCGGCCTCGACCATGACGTCGCGAAGGCGGACACGAAGGCCGTGCGCCAGCTGCTGCGAGGGTCGGGCAAGTGATTGCGCAGCATCAGGTTCGCGCCGCCCGAAGGGCGGAAGCAACGTGACCCGCGTCAAGCGGTCAGTCCACGCTCGCAAGAAGCGGCGTTCGACCCTCGAGCGGACGAAGGGCTTCCGCGGAGAGGCGAACTCCAACTACCGCAGGGCGAAGGAAGCCCTGATGAAGGCGGATTCCTACGCCTACCGGGACCGTCGCAACAAGAAGCGCGACTTCCGCCGGCTGTGGATCACCCGCATCAACGCCGCTGCCCGCCAGAACGGCATGTCGTATTCGGAGTTCATGCACGGCCTCAAGCTGGCCGGGGTCGAGCTCGACCGCAAAGTGCTCGCCGACCTCGCCGTCCGCGACGCCGACACCTTTCGCCGATTTGCCGAGACCGCCCGCGAGGCGGTGGCTGCGGCGAGCTGAACGGCTCACCGAGACCACCTGACCGACCGGGCGCCTGCGAGGCGCCTTTTTTGTGCCCATTTCCAGCCCTAACAACGAACTCCTCAAAGAGGTCCGCAAGCTCACCGGCCGCCGCTGGCGCGACAAGCTGTCGCGCTTCGTGGCCGAGGGTGAGGACCTCGTCGATGCCGCCGAGGCGGCGGGGTGGCCGCCCGTGGCCAAGCTGGTCGCCGCCGGCAGCGGGCTCGACGGCGAGGAGGTCGTGCCGCACCTTCTGGCGGAGCACTCGCAGCTGGGGTCGGGGACGCGCGTGATCGGTCTCTTCGACCAGCGCTTCGCGTCCTCGCTCGGCGAGCGCTGCGTTGCGTTGTGGGGTGTTGGCGACCCCGGGAACGTCGGGACGGTGCTGCGCGCCGCGCACGCGTTCGGCGCGAGTGCCGTGGCCCTCGGGCCGGGAAGCGCCGATCCGTTCTCACCAAAGGCGGTGCGCGCGTCCATGGGCGCGATCTTCTCGGTCGGCGTGCGCCGCGTCCGCGCGGTGGACGAGCTGCCGATGCCCCGGGTCGCGCTCGTGGCGCGGTCGGGCGACGAGCTGAGCACGATCGGCGCGGCCGCCACGCTGATCGTCGGCGCGGAGCGCGACGGGCTGCCCGAAGAGGTGCTCCGCGGCTGCCAGCAGACCGCGCACATCCCGATCGCGGGCGACTCGCTGAACGCTGCGATGGCGGCCACGGTCGCGCTGTATGAGACGAATAGGGTTGGCCGCAGTGCTTGACCGCATCGCCCAGCTGCGTGCCGAGGCCGCTGAGGCGATCGGCGCGGCGACCACCACCGACGCACTCGAGCAGGTGCGCGTGACCCACCTCGGGCGCAAGGCCGAGCTCCCGAACCTGCTGCGCGGGGTTGGGGCGCTCGAGCCCGCCGAGCGGGGAGCCGTCGGCAAGGCCGCCAACGAGGCACGCCGCTCGCTCGAAGCACTCCTCGACGCGCGCAAGGAGACCATGACGGGCGAGGAGCTCGACACGCGTCTCGCCGCCGACGCGGTCGACGTCACCCTGCCCGGCTCGCCGGTGGTCGGCGTGGGCCGGCTGCACCTGCTCACCGCCATGCGGCGGGAGATCGAGGACGTCTTCCTCGGCCTCGGCTTCCGCGTCGCCGAGGGGCCGGAGATCGACCTCGTCCATTACAACTTCGACGCGCTCAACCACAACGCGCAGCACCCGGCGCGCCTGGAGTCCGACACCTTCTACACCGAGGACGGGGCGGTGCTGCGCACGCACACGTCGCCGATGCAGGTGCGCGCGATGGAGATCGAGCCGCCGCCGCTGTACATCGTCGTCCCCGGGCGCACCTACCGGCGCGACAATGACGCGACCCACACGCCACAGTTTCATCAGGTCGAGGGCCTCGCGGTCGACGAGGACATCACGATGGCCGACCTCAAGGGCACCTTGGCCGCCTTCGCCCGCGCGATCTTCGGCGCCGAGCGCGAGGTCCGCTTCCGCCCGCACTTCTTCCCGTTCACCGAGCCCAGCGCCGAACTCGACGTCAGCTGCCACAAGTGCGCCGGCACCGGCTTCCTGGAATCTGTACCCACCCACCCCCGCTGCAACCTGTGCAAGGGCGAGGGCTGGATCGAGATCCTCGGCTGCGGCGAGATCGACCCGAACGTCTTCGGCTACGTGCGCACCAACGGCTACGACCCGGAGCGGGTCCAGGGCTTTGCCTTCGGCATGGGGATCGAACGGATCGCCTTCCTCAAGCACGGCGTCGCCGACCTGCGGCTCTTCTACGAGAACGACCTGCGCTTCCTGGAGCAGTTCGGCTGATGCGCGTCCCGCTGCTTTGGCTGCACGACTACACGGTGCCCCAGCTCACGCCGCGCGAGCTCGAACAGCGGCTGACGCTGACGGGCACGAAGGTCGAGGCGGTGCACGCGCACGGCGTCTCCGCGCTGGAGCACTTCGTGGTCGGCAAGGTGCTCTCCGCCGAGCCGCACCCGGACGCGGACCGGCTTTCGATTTGCTTTGTCGACACCGGATTGGGCCCCACCCACCCGAGCCAGATCGTCTGCGGGGCCGACAACGTCGCGGCGGGGCAGACCGTCGCGGTGGCGTCGCCGGGCGCGGTCATGCCCGACGGCACCCGGCTGAAGACCGCCAAGCTGCGCGGCCAGCCGTCCAACGGAATGATCCTCGCCGAGGACGAGGTCGGCATCGGCGGCGACCACTGGGGCATCATGGTGCTCGACGACGCGCTGGCGGCCGGGACCCCGCTGATCGAGGTGCTGCCGATCGCCACCGAGGTGCTCGAGCTCGAGATCACCCCGAACCGCCCCGACTGCCTCGGCGTCTACGGGGTCGCGCGCGAGGTGCACGCCGCGACGGGCGCGCCGCTCGCGCCGGCGCCGTGGCTCGACGGGGCGGGTGGGGACGAATCCGGCGACATCCCGGGCGTGAGCGTCGAGGTGCGCTGCCCCGATCTCTGCCCCCGCTTCACGCTGCGCGCCTTCGAGAACGTCGCCATCGGCCCGTCGCCGACGTGGCTGAAGGCGCGGTTGTCGGCGGCCGGCCAGCGGCCGATCAACAACGTGGTGGACATCACCAACTACGTGATGCTGCTGACCGGCCAGCCGCTGCACGCCTTCGACGCCGACCGGGTGGCCGGCGGCACGCTCGTCGTCCGGCGGGCCACGGACGGCGAACGGGTGACCACGCTCGACGACGTGGACCGCTCGCTTGACGCCCGGATGGTGGTCATCGACGACGCCGAGGGCCCCACCTCGATCGCCGGGATCATGGGCGGCAACCGCTCCGAGGTCCACGAGGGCTCCACGCGCGTGCTCCTGGAGGCGGCGACCTGGGACGGCCCGAACCTGCAACGGACCTCGACGCGGCTCGGGCTGCGGTCGGAGGCCAGCGGACGCTTCGAGAAGGGGCTGTCGGCCGGGTCGACGCAGGAGGCCCAGGCGGTCGCCGCGCGGCTGATGGTCGAGCTGACCGGCGCGACGCTCGTGCCCGGCACGATCGACGTCGACCACCGCGAGGCGGTCGAGCCGCGGGTGCTCCGGCTCCGCGAAGCGCGCGTCGAGCGGCTGCTCGGCCTGGCGGTCGCGCGTGCCGACCAGGCCCGCATCCTCGAGGCGCTCGGCTTCACGGTCGCGGACGCCGAGGACGGACTGGACGTCACCGTCCCGCACTTCCGGGCCGCCGACGTCACCCGTGAGGTGGACCTCGTCGAGGAGGTCGGGCGCATCCACGGCTTCGACAAGTTGCCCGGGACGCTGCCGTCCCGCCGCGGGGCGATCGGCGTGCTCGCGCCCGAGCAGCGCCTGCGCCGGCGCACGGAGGACGCGCTGATCGGCGCCGGCCTCTACGAGGTCGTCGGCTGGAGCTTCACGTCGTCCGCCGCACAGGCCCGGCTCGGCACGAGCGTCGCGCCGCTGCGGCTGCGCAACCCGATGAGCGAGGAGCAGGCGGTGATGCGCACGCACGTGCTCACGTCATTGCTGCAGACCGCCGAGACCAACGCCCGCCGCGGCACGCCCGACGTGCGGCTGTTCGAGATCGGCAGCGTGTACCTCCCGTGGGACGAGGCGAGAGAGCGCCCGCCCGGCCGCTGGGACCCCCCGGCGGGGACGCTGGCCGCTGCCGCCTGGGCCGACCGGGCGCTCCCCGACGAGCGCACCCACGTCGCGGCGCTGCTGGCCGGCGCCGCACGGCCGGCGTCCTGGAACGACGGAGACCCCCCGCGCGCGGACCTGTTCGCCGCCAAGGGGGTGCTCGAGGCGCTCGGACGCGCACTGCGCGTCGAGCTCGCCTTTTCTGTACCTGAGCGCGACGGTGCAGCGGAGCCGTTCCTGCACCCCGGCCGCGCCGCCCGCGTACTCGCCGGCGGCGCGCCCGCAGGCTGGGTGGGCGAGCTGCACCCCTCGCTGCTCGAAGGCGGAGCGGCGTTCGAGGTCGACCTCGGCGTGCTCATCGCGCAGGCGCAGGGCGTGCCCGTCTACCGCGATCTCACGTCCTTCCCGGCCCTCCGCGAGGATCTCGCGGTCTCGCTCGCCGACGCGGTTCCGGCCGCCGCCGTGCTCGACATCGTCCGCCGGGCGGGCGGCAAGCTGCTCGCCAGCGCCGAGGTCTTCGACGTCTACCGGGGCGCTCAGGTTGGGGAGGGGCGCCAGTCGCTCGCTCTGCGCCTCGCCTTCCGCGCAGGCGACCGGACGCTGACCAGCGACGACGTCGCCCCCGCGCGGGCGAAGATCATCAAACGCCTCCGGGAGGAGCTCGGAGGCGAGCTGCGTGACTAGCGTCGGCGTCGTCGGGGCGACTGGCTTCGCGGGCGCGCTTGCGGCGCAGCTCGTCGACCGGCATCCGCACTTCACACTTGCCTACGTGACCGCTCGCGCGGAAGCCGGGCGTCGGTTGGACGATGTCCACCCGCGCACGCGCGTCGGCGCCACCCTCGAGGACTTCGACGCCTCCAGCGACGTCGACGCCGCGATCGTCGCCTATCCGCACGGCGCCGCCGCGCCGACGGTTGCGGCGCTGCGCGAGCGCGGCGTCCGGGTCATCGACCTCTCCGCCGACTTCCGCCTGCGCGACCTCGACACCTACACCGCCTGGTACGGCGAGCACGGCGCGCCCGAGTTGTTCGGTCAAGCCGTCTACGGCCTTCCGGAGCTCTACCGCGACGAGATCGCCGACGCGGACCTGGTCGCCGGCCCGGGTTGCTACCCGACCGCCGGCCTGCTCGCCCTGCTCCCGCTGGCCCAAGCCGGGCTGCTCGGCGACGGCGTGATCATCGACGCCAAGTCGGGCGTCACCGGCGCCGGCCGGTCCGCGTCCGACGCGACGCACTTCGTCACCGTCAACGAGGACATGAAGCCCTACAAGGTCGGCGCGCATCGTCACCGCCCGGAGATCGAGCAGGAGCTGGGCCACGGCGTCGTGTTCCAGCCGCATCTGGTTCCACTCTCCAGTGGCGAGCTGACCTCCTGCTACGCCCGTGCCTCCCGCCCCACGGACGCCGAGGAGCTCGCGGGCCTCTTCGCCGACGCCTACGCCGAGGAGCCCTTCGTCGAGGTGCTCCAGGATCGCCCGCCGGGCGTCCTGGAAGTGCGCGAGACCAACTTCTGCCGCATCTCGGTCCATCTCGACGGCGATCAGATCATCGTCTTCGCGGCGCTCGACAACCTGTGGAAGGGGACGGCTTCCCAAGCCGTCCAGTCCCTCAACCTGATGTTCGGACGCCCAGAGACGGAAGGCCTGAATTGACGTTCTTCGACTCCCGATGGGTGCCGCGGCCGGCCCATGTGACCGAGACGGGCACGACTGCGCTGCCGACCGGCTTCCGCGCCGCCGGGGTGGCCGCTCAGATCAAGCCCAGTGGTGGTCTCGACGTGGGGCTGCTCGTATGCGACCAGGCAGCGACCACGAGCGCGGCGCGCTTCACCGCGTCCGGCGTGCTGGCCGCGCCGGTCCTCGTCACCCGCAACCGGTCGCGGCTCGCCGGCCTGCGGGCCGTCGCCGTCAACTCCGGCAACGCCAACGCGATGACGGGCGGCCGGGGGATGGACGCGGCCGCCAAGATGCAGGGGGCCGGGGCCATGTGCGCAGGCGTGCCCGAGGACCAGGTCGCCGTCGCGTCCACCGGCGTCATCGGCGTCCATCTCGACACGAACCGGATCATCGGCGGCCTGCTCAAAGCCAGCGAGGCGCTCGCGCCCGACGCCGCGACCTTCGCCGAGTCGATTCGCACGACCGACGCCTTTGCAAAGCACGTGACCGTCGACGTGCAGCTCGAGGCCGGCAACGTCCGCCTCAGCGCGCAGTGCAAGGGCGCGGGGATGATTCAGCCCAACTTCGCGACGCTGCTCTGCTTCGTGCAGACCGACGCGGCGATCGGGTCGGCGACCGCGGACCTGCTGCTGGGCGTCTGCGTCAAGCGCTCCTTCGACCGCATCAGCGTCGACGGTCAGCTGTCGACCAACGACACCGTCATCCTGATGGCGTCGGGCGCGTCCGGCGTGCAGATCGAGCCCGAATCCAAGGACGAGGGCCTGCTGGGGGAGGCGCTCGACGCCCTGCTGCGCCAGCTGGCTCTGCTGGTCATCCGCGACGGCGAGGGTGCCAGGCGCACCGGCCGCGTGGTCGTCACCGGCGCCCACGAGAACGCCTGCGAGCTCACCGCGCGCGCCGTGGCCAACTCGCCGCTGGTCAAGGCGGCGCTCCATGGCGGCGATCCCAACTGGGGGCGGGTCGCCCAGGCCGTCGGCGGCGCGCTGCGAGGGGCGGCGCCGCTGGACTTCGGCATCGCCATCGGCGGCGTGCCGGTCTGCGAGCGCGGGGCCGGCGTGCCCCACGACGTGCAGGCGGTCGTGGAGGCGGTGGGGGGCACCGAGGTCGACTACGCCGTCTCACTGCCCGGCGAGGGCGCCGAGACCGAGGTCTTCTTCTCCGACCTCGGCCACGAGTACGTGACCATCAACGCCGACTACACAACCTGATGCGAGGAGCTGGCGAAGCCAAGCGGTGGCCCCGGCCCGAAGGGCCGGCGGACCGAATCGGAACCCTTCTCGAGGCGCTTCCGTACATCCGGGAGTTCCACGGCCGGACGGTGGTGATCAAGTACGGCGGCGCGGCGATGACCGATCCCGAGCTGCGCGAGGACTTCGCGCGCGACGTCGTGCTGCTCAAGTACGTCGGCCTGAATCCGGTGGTCGTCCACGGCGGCGGGCCGGAGATCACGCGCTACATGGAGGCGCTGAGGATGCCGGTGGAGTTCGTCGACGGCCTGCGGGTCTCCGACGCCGACACCGTCGAGATCGCGAAGATGGTCCTCGTCGGCAAGGTCAACAAGGACATCGTCCTGCGCATCAACCGCCACGGCCAGCCGGCGGTCGGGCTGTGCGGCGACGACGGTCTGCTCTTCCGGGTCTCGACGATGACCTCGCCCGGCGGGGCCGACATCGGCCTCGTCGGCCGCATCGAGCGAGTGCAGACGGGCGTGATCACCCACATCGCCGAGGACTACATCCCCGTCATCGCCTCCGTCGGCGCCGATCGCGACGGCCGCTCGCACAACGTCAACGCCGACGAGGCCGCCGGCGCGGTGGCCCGCGCGCTGGGCGCCTACAAGGTCGTCTTCCTCACCGACGTGGCCGGCTGGCTCGCCGACCCCGACGATCCGGGCAGCCTGGTCTCCGAGACCTCAGCCGACGTGGTCGAGGAGGCGCTACCACGCGTCACCGGCGGCATGCGGCCAAAGCTCGACGCCTGCCTGCAGGCCATCCACGGCGGCGTTTCCACGGCGCACATCATCGACGGCCGCCTCCCGCACTCGCTGCTGCTCGAGCTGTTCACCGACGCGGGGCAGGGGACCAAGATCTGGCCGGCGCGATGAGCGCGCTGATGGACAACTACGCCCGCTTCCCGGTGACCTTCGCCAGCGGGAGCGGCTGCACGCTCGTCGACGACGCGGGGACCGAGTACCTCGACCTTGTCGCCGGGATCGCGGTGTGCAACACGGGCCACTGCCACCCGCACGTCGTCGCGGCGATCCGCGAGCAGGCGGGGCGCCTGCTGCACGTCTCCAACCTGTACTGGACCGCGGAGAACGTGCGCCTCGCCGAGCGTCTCTCAGCGACCTCGCTGGGCGGCAAGGTCTTCTTCTGCAACTCGGGCGCGGAGGCCAACGAGGCGGCGATCAAGCTCGCGCGCAAGCGCCGGCGCGGCGGCGGCTTCCTCGTCGCCCACGGCGGCTTTCACGGCCGCACCTACGGCGCGCTGTCGGCCACCCCGCAGGAGACCAAGCAGGCGCCGTTCGCGCCGCTGGTCGGAGGCTTCACCGCCCTCGCCGCCGACGGCATCGCCGGCGCGGTGACGGACGAGACCGCCGCCGTCATGCTCGAGGTCGTCCAGGGCGAGTCGGGCGTCCACGTCATGCCGCATCAGATCCTGCACGAGATCCGCGAGGCCTGCGATGACCATGGCGCGCTGCTGATCTTCGACGAGGTGCAGACCGGGATGGGGCGCACCGGAACGCTGTGGGCCTACGAGCAGACGGGCGTCACGCCGGACGTGATCACCGCCGCCAAGGGGTTGGGCGGCGGCTTCCCCATCGGCGCGCTGATCACCACGCCGGCCACGGCGGGCGTGCTCGAGCCCGGCGACCACGGCTCCACCTTCGCGGGTAACCCGCTCGCGTCCGCGGCGGCCAACGCCACGCTCGACGTGCTCGACGACCCTGAGCTGCTGGCCGCCGTGCGGGAGCGCGGGGAGCACCTGCGCGAGGGCCTGGCCGCGCTTGCAGGCGTGCGCTCGGTCCGCGGTGTCGGGCTCATGGTCGCCGCGCAGATCGACGGCGCACCCGAGCTCGCCGCGCGCGCACTGCGTGAAGAGCGGCTCGTGGTCAACGCCACGGGCCCGGACACGCTGCGCCTCATCCCGCCGCTGGTCATCACGGCGGAAGAGGTGGACGAGGCGCTCGCGCGCCTCGCCCGCCTGCTCTGAGCGGCTCGGGCTCAGCCCTCCTGCTGGATCGCGATCGCCGTCAGCGTCGACGTCCGCCTGACCTGGCCCAGGTTCTTGCCCTTGCCTGTCTCGGTGTCGAGGCTGTAGAGACGCGACCTGCTGCCGTCCTCGGTCGCCACGTAGCCCAGGCCATTCCCGAAGATGTCGAAACCGCCGACGTCGGTGACGTCGAACGAGACGTCAAGGGGCTCGGTGAGCGTGCCGTTGTTCGGCGGGTTGACCACGAAGATGATGTCGTTGGCGGAGTCGAGCACGTACTCCTCGACCGTGGTCGGCTGTGTGGTGCTCAGCGCCGAGTTGTCGTAGGCCGCGTGCACGATCTTCGGCGTCACGACGGCGCCGTTGAGGTCGGCGTCCGGCGTCATCGCGCCGGTGGCGCCGGTGTCCGGCGAGACGCGGTTGTTGTAGTTGGTGTCGCTGACGATCCGGATCGCGCCGCCGCCAGGCGACATCGGGTTGAAGTCGACGCCGAACAGGCTGCCCTCGAGCGTCGTCGTAAACGCGGGGGTGGCCGGTCCTGCGACACCGGTGGCGACGCCGGTGCGGGGGTTGATCCGGTAGACGACGCTGTTGGCGCCGATGCCGTAGAGCTCGCCGCTGATCGGCCGCTCGTCGATCCCGACCAAGCCGGCGGTGTTCGCCGGGGTGAACTCCAGCTGGACCTTGTCGGTCGCGGCGTAGAAGCGCTTGGTCTTCTTCTTGCCGTTCGCCTTTCGCTTCGTCTGCTTCACACGCTCGACCTGAACCAGGTTCCCCTGCTTGTCGAGCCCGTGGAACGTGGGCGTCGCGGCCTGGGCGCCCGGCGCCGCGAGCGCCGCAGTCAGCGCAGCGGTCCCAGTCGCGAGGACGATCCTCTTGCCAATGCTGGTCATTGCGTTCAGACCTTTCGGTTCTTGGTTGGTGCGTACCCCTCCAGTACCGCGCCGACGGGGAGAACGGTTCAAAGCCGGGAGAGTGCGGGGGG
>JBBJOW010000059.1:0-24483 GCA_037724045.1 Solirubrobacteraceae bacterium | reverse complement strand
CCATCCGAGCCGGACAGAACCGCGGCAAACCCAGCGACTATTTCCGGGGGAAGTAGCTAGGTCTCGCCACGCCCGCGGGCGATGGCGATCTCGCCCGTCTGCGCCATCTCGATCAGCCCGAAGGGCCGCACGAGCTTCTCGAAAGCTCCGACCTTGTCCGCCGCCCCGACGATCTCGACGATGATCGTCCGCTTCGTCACGTCGACGATCCGGCCCTCGAAGATCTCGACGAACTGCATGACCTCGACGCGTTGCGCCGCGTCGGCGTTGATCTTGAAGACGGCGAGCTCGCGAGCGATCGTCTCGTCGGGCTCGAGGTCGCGGATCTTGATCACGTTGACCAGCTTGTGCAGCTGCTTGGTGACCTGGTCGATCGGGTGCAGCGCCCCGTCGAGGGTCAGCGTGATGCGCGACAGGGCCGGGTCGTCGGTCGGGCCGACGACGAGCGTGTCGATGTTGAACCCACGCCGCGCGAAGAGCCCCGCCACGCGGGTCAGGACGCCCGGCTTGTTCTCCACCAGGATCGAGAGGATGTGCTTGCGGCCGGTGCGAAAGCCCGACGTCGCCTGCAGATCCTCCAGCGTCAGCGTGTCCGCCTTGGTTCCGGGATCTCCCATCAGTGGCCCCCTTACCCGACCATGTCCCGGGCGGCTGCGCCCGGGGGGATCATCGGATAGGTGTTCTCCTCCTTGGTGACGCGGACGTCGACGAACGCCGGGCCGTCGGCCTGAAGGATCGCGCGCAGGTCCTCGACCAGCGAGGTCTTGGAGGTGAGCCGGTGGCCGGGGATGCCGTAGGCCTCGGCGAGCTTGACGAAGTCCGGCCACTTGCCCGTGTCGACCGACGAGTAGCGGCGCTCCCAGAAGAGCTCCTGCCACTGGCGGACCATGCCCAGGAAGCCGTTGTTCATGAGGACGACCTTGACCGGGATGTCGTTCTCGCGGATCGTCGCCAGCTCCTGGATGTTCATCTGGATCGACCCGTCGCCGCTCACGCAGACCACGAGCTCGTCCGGACACGCCAGCGCGGCGCCCATGGCGGCCGGCAGGCCGAAGCCCATGGTGCCCAGGCCACCGGAGTTGATCCACGTGCGCGGGCGCGAGAAGTGGAAGTACTGCGCCGACCACATCTGGTGCTGGCCGACGTCCGAGGTGACGATCGCATCGCCGCCGCAGGCCTCGTACAGCGCCTCGATGAGCCGCTGGGGCTTGATCTCCTCATCGGTGGAGTCCTCGTAGCCCAGCGGGTGCTGGGCGCGCCAGCGGTCGATGCGCTCCCACCACTCCGCCAGCCGCGCCGGATCGGTGTCGAGCTTCTCGTACTCCTCCGTCAGGCGCGCGATGATGTTGCGCGCGTCGCCGACGATCGGGATGTGCGCCGGGACGTTCTTTGAGATCTCGGCCGGATCGATGTCGATGTGGACGAACTTCGCCCGCGGGGCGAACTCCGACAGCTTGCCGGTGATGCGATCGTCGAAGCGGGCACCGCAGGCGACGATCAGGTCGGCCTCGCACATGGCCCAGTTGGCCGTGCGCGTCCCGTGCATCCCGAGCATGCCCAGCCACTGGTCGTGCGGAGCGGGAAACGCGCCGAGGCCCATCAGCGTGCAGGTGACCGGGAAGCGATCCGTCGCCGCCAGGGCGCGCAGCTCCTCCGAGGCGTGCGCGGAGATGGTGCCGCCGCCGACGTAGAGCACCGGCCGGCGCGCGGTGGCGAGCGCCTTCGCCGCCTGGCGGATCTGCTTCTGGTTGCCCACCGTCGTCGGCTGGTATCCCGGGAGGTGAACGTCCATCACGGGCTCGTAGTCGATCTCCACCCGGGTCAGATCGGTGGGCATGTCGATGAGCACCGGGCCCGGGCGCCCCGTGCGGGCGATGTGGAAGGCCTCGTGAATCGTCCGCGGGATCTCGGCTGGATGCTGGATCATGAAGGAGTGCTTGACGATCGGCATGGTGATGCCGAACGTGTCCGCCTCCTGAAAGCCGTCGGTGCCCAGCAGGTCCGTCCTGACCTGGCCGGTGAAGAAGACGACGGGAACCGAGTCCATCATCGCGTCGGTCAGCGGCGTGACGATGTTCGTCGCGCCCGGCCCGCTCGTGGCAAAGCAGACGCCAACCTTTCCCGACGCCTTGGCGTAGCCTTCGGCCGCGTGGCCGCCGCCGGCCTCGTGGCGGACCAGGATGTGCTTGATGCCCGCGTCGTAGAGCGCGTCGTAGGTCGGGAGGTTCGCGCCGCCGGGGTAGCCGAATACGACATCCACGCCCTCGGCCTTGAGGCAGTGCATGACGGCGTCGACGGCTCTCATCCAGTGCAGCTTACGTCGTCCGTAGGTGCGAACTCGAGAGCACCGAAGGACGAAACGGCTACTTCCTCAGTTCATTCCAGGCCCTCACCCAGTCCTCCCAGTCGGTGCACACCCGTCCGCGCTCATCGCCGCAGTCCGCGGAGGGTGTGGTGCGAAACAACACCCGCCCGTAGTAGCCGTCGTCGTCGGCGCGGAACGCCTCGCAGTGTTCGGGAACTGACTCGCAGGCGAGCTCGGTCGCCGGGGCGATCTCCGTGGCGACAGCGATATCGGCGTTGACGGCCGGGTCGAGCGCCTTGTTCATCCAGGCGTACATGCAGTTGGGATGGGCGGCGTCCGCGGCGACCATCCAGGCGGGGGACTCGCCGATCACCCCTTCGCGCGGGCGGGTCGCGGCGACCGGGCCGCCGGGCCCGGGCCGCGCCTCGAGCGCGGCGACGGCGGCCTGACGGGCGATCGCGACCGTCGCCTCGCCCGAGCGGAAGGCGCCGATCACCGTCGCCGGATCAGACCAGTACCTGGTCACGTAGGGCTCCTGCAGGCGCAGGATCGCCAGTACCGCGTTGAACTGGCGCCGGTCGAGCTCGTAGGGGTCTTCGATCTCGAGGTCCGGGCGCTGGCGCGCGACCCACAGGGCGGCCTCGGCGATGCTCGCCGGATCGTCGGGGACGCTGATCCGCTCGCCGAGCGCCGCCACCTGCGGCGGGTCGAGCACGGCGCCGAGGCTGAACAGCGTGCCGGGGACGGCGTTGCGCCGCCACAGCAGCAGGTTCGCGGCCCGGCCCACCGGCAAGGCGAACATCTGACCGCCGATGGAGTTGAACGGCTGCTCCTTGAGCCCGTCGAACACGTCGGCGTAGCTGGGGACGAGCTCCGTATTGACCGGCGCGATCACCCCGGCGGCGATCAGTCGCACCGTCGCGTCGCCGTACCCGAGCGCACCGTCGTAGCCACCGGCCGACATGCGGCGGACGATCTCGTCGGCGCTGCGCGCCGTGTCCACCTCGACGTCGCAGCCCAGTGCGGCGGTCGCGGCCGCCGGCGCATAGCCCGGCAGGGCGAGCAGGCGCAGCTTGCCCTCCAGCGGACCCAGCGACTCGGCCTGCCGCACGCCCGGTGGCGGGGTGATGAGCGGACCGGGTTGGTCGTCGCCCCCGCCACAGCCGACGAGCACGGCGGCGACGAGGAGTGCGCACATCGACAGGGCCCGCGGCAAAGCCCGCATCACCCTATGTCAGGATGCTTGCCATGGCCGACACCCGGTTCTGGCACCCCTTCGCCGACATGGGCACCGTGCGCGGCGCCGAGCTCGAGCTCGCGCGCGGCGACGACGTCTGGGTCGAGGACTCCGACGGCAACCGCTATCTGGATGCGACCGCGAGCCTCTGGTACTGCAACGTCGGCCACGGCCGGCCCGAGATCGCGGCTGCGGTTGCCGAGCAGATGGGCGTGCTGGAGGCCTACTCGGCCTTCGGTGACTTCACCAACAGGCCCGCCGCCGAGCTCACCGCACGTCTGGCCGCGCACGCGCCCATGCCCGATGCGCGCGTCTTCCTCGGCTCCGGCGGCGGAGACGCCATCGACACCGCCGCCAAGCTCGTGCGCCGCTACTTCATCGAGACCGGAGCGCCCGAGCGCCAGCACCTCGTGGTGCGCTCCAATGGGTACCACGGCACCCACGGCTTCGGCACCTCGCTGGCCGGGATCGAGGCCAACCGGTCGAGCTGGGGACCGCTCGTGAGTGACATCGCGGTCGTGGACCACGACTCGCTCGACGCGCTGCGCGAACACGTCGAGCGCACCGGGCCCGACCGCGTCGCGGCCGTCTTCGTCGAGCCGGTCATCGGCGCGGGCGGCGTCTACCCCCCGGCCGACGGATACATCGAAGGCGTCGCCGCCCTGTGCCGCGAGCACGGGATCCTCTTCGTCTGCGACGCCGTGATCTGCGGCTTCGGCCGTCTCGGGTCCTGGTTCGGGATCGAGCGCTGGGACGTGGAGCCCGACCTCATCACCTTCGCGAAGGGTGTCACCAGCGGCTACCTGCCGCTGGGCGGGCTGATGGTCACGGGCCGGGTCGCCGAGCCCTTCTGGAGCGAGCCGGGCGCACCGGTCTTCCGTCACGGCGCCACCTACGCCGGCCATGCGACGGTCTGCGCCGCCGCGCTGGCCAACCTCGACATCCTCGAGAACGATGGCCTGATGACGCGGGGACAGGAGCTCGAGGGCGAGCTGCACGCGGCGCTGCGCCGGCTGGAGGGCCTGCCCGGGGTGGCCGAGGTGCGCGGCGGCACCGGCACGCTGGGCGCCGTCGCGCTGGAGCCGGGGGTCGCGCCGGCGAAGATCGCGCTGGGCGCACGCCGCGCCGGCGTGCTCGTCCGCCCGCTCGCCGCGGGCGTTGCCGTCTCGCCGCCCCTCACGGCCACCCCCGAGCACTTCGACCTGATCGCCGACGCACTGAGCGTCGCGCTCGAAACGGCCGCCTGAGGGACGGCGCTCGAGGAGCGCCGTCCCTCGAGGTCACCTACGGGGTGGGGCCAGTCGGGCCGGTCGGACCAGTCGGGCCGGGAGTCTCGGTCGGAGTCGCCGTCGGGGTCGGGGTCGGCTCGGTGTCGTCCTTGCCGGCCTGCGCCGCGGCGACGATGCAGCGGCTGTAGGGCGTGCCCTTCTCGCCCTTGACGTGCTTCTTGCTCAGGCCCTTGCAGGCCTCCTTGGAAGAAGCGCCCTTGTCGGCCTTTGCCAAGGCGTTGACGCAGCGGCTGAAGGGCGTGCCCTTCTCGCCCTTGACGTGCTTCTTGCTCTCGGCCTGACAGAACGTGCCGTGTGCCTTCTGCTTGGCTTCCGGAGCGGGCGACTGGGCCTTGTCCTGGCCCTTGCCCGGGTTGTCGGGCTTGGCGGCCAGGGCGAACGTCGGCGCTGCCAGCGCGGCCGTCGCAGCGATGGCGACGATGGTGCGTTTGATCATCATGCTCCTACAAACGGCGGGGGCGGCCGAAAGTTGAGATCCGTCTCGCCAGGCGGACGGGTGTACGGTCCTGAGATGGCGTCACTCCACTCCTCGAAGGCAATGCAGAATTTCATCGACGGCCAGTGGGCGGACGCCGCGACGGGCGAGACCGAGGCCATCGTGAACCCCGCGACCGGAGCGGAGATCGCCCACGCGCCGCTGTCCGCCGAGCCCGACGTCGACCGCGCGGTGGCAGCCGCGCGAGCGGCCGCCGCGGGCTGGGCCGCCACAACGCCCGGCGAGCGCGCCCACGCGCTGCTCAAGCTCGCCGATCGCATCGAGGAGCACGGCGAGGAGCTCGCGCGCCTCGAGGCCCAGGATGCCGGCAAGCCATTGGCGGCGGTGCTCGGCGACGAGATCGGCCCCATGGCCGACCAGCTGCGCTTCTTCGCCGGCGCCGGACGCCTGCTCGAAGGCAAGGCGGCCATGGAGTACGTCGCCGACCACACGTCGTTTGTCCGCCGCGAGCCGCACGGCGTCGTCGCCCAGATCACGCCCTGGAACTACCCGATGATGATGGCGATCTGGAAGATCGGGCCGGCGCTTGCGACCGGCAACACCGTCGTCCTCAAGCCCGCCGAGTCCACGCCGGTGACGACGGTCAAGCTCGCCGAGCTCGCCGCCGACCTGCTGCCGCCCGGCGTCCTGAACGTGATCACGGGCCACGGCCGCCCGGCCGGCTCGCATCTGGTCACCCACCCCGAGGTCGACATGGTCTCGCTGACGGGCTCGCCCGGCACCGGCAAATGGATCGCGCGGGAGGCCGCCGACAGCCTCAAGCGCGTGCACCTCGAGCTGGGCGGCAAGGCGCCGGTGGTCATCTTCGACGATGCCGACATGGAGCTCGCGATGGAGACGATCGCCGGCACCGGCTACTACAACTCGGGCCAGGACTGCACAGCCGCGACGCGCGTGCTCGCCTCCAAGCGTGTCTACGACGACGTCGTCAGCGGCCTGTCGGCGCAGGCGCGCGAGCTCGTCATGGGCGACACGCTCGCCGAGCTGACCACGCTCGGGCCGGTCAACTCCAGCCAGCAGCGCGAGCGCGTCGAGGGCTTCCTCGAGCGGCGCCCCGAGCACGCCGAGATCGTCACCGGCGGCGGCCGCGGCACGGGCCTCGACGACGGGTTCTTCGTGGAGCCGACGGTCGTCGCCGGCCTGCGGCAGGAGGACGAGATGATCCAGAACGAGATCTTCGGCCCGGTGATCACCGTGCAGCCGTTCTCCGACGAGGCCGAGGCGATCGCCTGGGCCAACGGCACGCGCTACGGGCTCGCCTCGTCGGTGTGGACGCGCGACATCGGCCGCGCCATGCGCGTCGCCAACGCCATCTCCTTCGGTTGCGTGTGGATCAACGACCACATCCCGCTCGCGGCGGAGATGCCCCACGGCGGCTACAAGGAGTCCGGCTACGGCAAGGACCTGTCCATGTACTCCCTTGAGGACTACACGCAGGTCAAGCACATCATGGTGAATCTGTTTACCTAGGGGGCCGGACTGCCGAAAGCACGGATGACCCCTTCTCCGTCCCTGGAAAGGGTCGCCGCCAATGACCTGGCAGATCATCACCGTCGCCAACACCGTCGCTGCCGCGGCCTACTTCGGCATCAGCTGGATCATCTTCTTGGGCCTGCGCGCGACGCAGCAGCTCGGCACGAACAAGCTGGCGACGGCGACCTCGCCGATCTTCTTCACCTGCGCCGTGATGGCGCTCGACAACGGCGACGACAAGGACACGCGCCGCGCCATCGAGGACACCCTGCGGCGCTCGCAAGCGCTGATCAGCGACCTCCTCGGCACCGACGAGGGTGAGAAACTGCGTTCGGGGGACCTGCGCCGCCGGACCGCTGCGGACGTCTCCCTCCAGACCGGAGCGAAGTGACCGCAGCCGCAGAGGTGGACACGGTGCGCGTGTTCCTGCTCGACGACACGCGCGAGCTGCGCCATCGGGTGCGCCAGGCGCTCTGCGACGAGGACGGCCTGACCGTTGTGGGAGAAGCCGACGATCCCGTCGACGGGCTGCCGCACATCGAGGACCTTCAGCCCGACGTCGTCGTGTGCGATCTCTCCATGCCGCGAATGGACGGCCTCGAGGCCATCCCGCGGATCGCCGACTGCGCGCCCGAGGCCGGCATCGTCATCTTCTCGGGGTTTCTCAGCGACGTGCTCGGCGCAACCGCTCTCGAGCTGGGCGCGGACCGCTACGTCGAGAAGAGCTCGCCGCTCGCCGACCTGGCCGAAGCGGTCCGCGATGTCGCACGCGCGCGCCGCGCGGGGGTCCGACCCGCGCGTAAGCGCGCCGTCGCCGTGCCGCCACCGCCGCCGGCCCGCGCGGCACCGACTCCTCCGCCGCGCCCAGCCGCGCCGACGTCCGAGCAGCGCGCGCTCGAAGCCGTTCTCGGCGACGCGAGCCCGCGAACCCGCCGGCTCGCCTACGCGGGCTCCTACCTGCTGCTGGCCGTCGGCGCCGGGCTGAGCCTGGCGCTCGACCTCGTCCCCGCGGCGTTTCTCATGCTCTTTCTGGGACCGGTCGCCGTCGTCGGCGCGCTGGCCCGGCCCTGGGCCGGCATCCTGATCTCGTTCGTCACCGCGGGAGCCTTCGCGGTGTGCGCGCGGGCGGCGATGGTGCCGACGTGGGAGGCAGGGACCATCGGCGTGCTCGTCGGCGCGCTCACACTGGCGGTCGGGGCACACCGGCTGGTGGCCTGGATGCACGAGCGCGTCGAGCGCCAGGCCGCGCTGGCCCGGGAGCTCGCGCGCTCCAACGCCGAGATCGAGCAGTTCGCCTACGTCGCCTCGCACGATCTCGCCGCCCCGTTGCGGACGATCAGCTCCCTCACGACCATGCTCGGACGCCGCTACGAGGGCCGGCTCGACCCCGAAGCGGACAAGATGATCGGCTTCATCACCGCCGGCACGGACCGGATGCAGCGCATGATCGACGACCTGCTCGCCTTCGCGCGCGCCGGACGTGTCGATTCCGGGGCGACCGCCTTCGAGCTCGCGGAGGTGCTCGACCGGGTGCGCGCGGACCTCGCCGCACAGATCGGCGAACGCGGCGCCAAGGTCCACCACGGTCCGCTGCCCAGGTTGGTGGCGGATGAGCCGCGCATCGGGCAGGTGCTGCTCAACCTCGTCTCCAACGCGATCAAGTTCTGCCCCGCCGACCGGGCGCCGATCGTCGAGGTCAGCGCCGCACGACTGACGGCGGGATGGCGGATCGACGTCCGCGACAACGGCATCGGCGTCGACCCGCGCTTCGCGTCGAAGGTGTTCGGCATGTTCCAGCGCCTGCACGTCGAGGAGGAGTTCCCGGGGACAGGTATCGGCCTGGCGATCTGCCAGCGCATCGTCGAGCGTCACGGCGGGCGGATCTGGGTCGACGGCTTCGAGGGTCAGGGAAGCACGTTCTCCTTCACCATTCCCGACCCGGCGTGACCACGAGCACGCGGACCGACTCGCCGTCGCGCTGTCGGTGCTGGCGGCGACCGTGCACGCGTGGCTGGCGCCGTCGCACTTCTCCGAGCACGGGCTGCTCGGCGCCGGCTTCCTGGCCGCCGCCGTCCTGCAGACCGCCTGGGCGCTGGCCGCCCGCGCCGGGCTGTCGCCGCGGCTGGTCGCGGCGGGCGTCGCGGGCAACGCGGTGTTCGTCGCCGCCTGGCTGCTGCAGCGCACGGTCGGTCTGCCGGGCGCCGGGGTTCCGGAGGCCATCGGTGTGCTCGACACGCTCACCGTGGCCGCCGAGCTCTCGCTCTGGGGGCTACTGCTGGGCTTGGAGCGCGCCCGCCAGGCGGGCGTCGTCGGCGGCGCCGCGCTGGTCTGCGTGCTGGCGAGCGGTATGGGCGCGCACTAGGCGCGCTAGGTGCGGCTCTTGAAGCGCCGCGCCCAGAAGAACGCGTAGATGGCGAAGACGAACACCGCCATCAGGACAAGCATGTGGATGAAGCCGATCAGCCCGCCGATCACGATGCGCAGCAGGATGATGACCGCGGCGATCATCACCGCATAGGCGATCAGGCGGCGGGCCAGGCCAGAAAGACGCTCGCGCATCACGTCGACGATAATGCAGTGGTGATGTCCGAGCACGGCGAGATCCGCGCGGCCCTCTCCAGCACGCTGGCAGCGCTGATGGCCACGCACTACGGCAAGGGCCCGACCGCCGCCAAGAGCTTCCTCAACGACGAGTACGTGCTCACCGTCCTCGAGGACGGGCTCACCGCCAACGAGAAGACCCTGCTCGAAGCGGGACAGGAGCAGCTCGTACGGGAGTACCGGCTCGCCTTCCAGCGCGCGGTGGAGGCCGAGTTCTGCTCCGCGGTGGAGCGCATCACCGAGCGGCGCGTGCTGACCTACCACAGCCAGATCGTGTTCGACCCGCCCCGCTCGTTCGAGATGTTCGTGCTGGACCGGCCGGTCTGATCGCGCTCCTTCCCGCCGGGCTGCTGATCGCCGGCTTCGCCGTGGCGGACCTCACCACCCGGGCGGCGGGCGGTGCCGTGCTGCTGGCCGGCGCGGTCGTGTGCGCGCTTGAGTTCGCCCCGCGGATCGGCGCGGCACGCACGGCGGCGCTGCTGGTGGTGACGGCGGCGGCCTTCGTGGCCTCGCACCCGCTCGGGGACGCGATCGGCACCTGGCCGGCCGTCCTGAGCAGCGCTGCGGTGGTCGCCGTCGCGGCGTCAGGTCTGCTGATAGCGAGCCGCGGCTGAAGCGGGCTCGATGGCGAAGTCGGGGAACTCGAGCTCGGTGCCGCAGCGGGTGCAGAGCGCGTCGTGGATCGGGACGACCTTGCCGCACGTCGGGCACTGCCGGCGCAGCTCGTCGGTCTCGTGCCGATAGAGGACCGCGATCAGGACCCCGAGGAACGGGACGATCGCGCCGATGCAGAACCAGATCACCGGCGAGGAACCCTTCGACCTGCCGATGAAGCCCGCCCACATCCCTGACACGCTGGCGATGATCAGGTACTCCACGGCCACCCACGATACGTGGGGGGGGGCGAGGCCCGAGGAATCAGTCGTACATGCGCTTCAGGTGCGCGAAGCGCTCCGTCCGCGGGCGCAGCTGCTTGCGTGCGGTGCGCGCACGGGAGATGGCGCCGGCACGCTCAGGGGCGGCGCGGAGGTTCTGGTTGATCCGCGTCACTCCTCCCCGGCCGGACGCCGATGAGCGTTCGGTGGTGGTTGCCTTCTCCATGTGCGTCATTGTGCCCCTCAGGGTCGGGCGCACATATGGCCATTTGGAGAAGATCGCCTGCTCAGGAGTGGACCCGCGCTCTTTGCACGACTTCCCTCACCGCCGGCCGAGCGCGGGCAGGGAGCCGGCGGACCAGGCGCCACGGCGCGCCGGAGAACGCCTGATTGGCGACCGTGGCGAAGCCGACCTCGTCCTCGCGCAGCGCGAGCAGCAGGTGCGCAATGCGATCCGCGCTCGGCAGGTCGGGCTCCGCCACCCGGATGCAGTAGCAGTGCACCCGCCGTCCGCCCGGCCGGACGAGCACCGCGCCCATCTCGCCGACGAGCCACACCCCGAGCGTCCCGCGCTCGGGCACCAGGCCCGTGCGCCCGTGCAGCTCGCGAGCATCATGGCCGACGAGGTCACCGAGCAGGCCGAGCGCCGTCCGCTCGGGGCCCGCTCCCAAGCGGTGGGCCTGGCGCAGCACGTTGGCGCCGCGCTTGGCGTAGAGCTCGGGGATGACCCAGGCGTGGGCGATGAGGATGATCGCGAGCGGGAAGCTCAGCGGCTCGAGGTAGAGCAGGAACGCCGCCATCATCAGCCACGGCACCGTGTGCGCGAACGTGGTCGCGGTCCATGTGCGCCCGGCGAGCGTCAGGCGGCGCTCGTCGACGCGCGGGCGCCAGTAGACGCCCGCGGTCTCCCTGAGGACCGCGGTGGCCTCCTCAGCCACCCGCGATGGGACGGCGCAGGATCACGGTGCCGGCGTCCAGCGGCAGCTCGCGAACCTGCTCGGCGTGACCCTCGCCGCGCGTGACGACGGCGTAGTAGCCCGCGTCGAGCTGCTCGCGGAACGCACGGACGGCGACGTCCACCGCGGCCTGATCGTCGAGCGCCCACTCCGCAAGCGTCGTGTGCCCGGTCTTGTCCATGCGGATGAGCTTCGCCATTGGCTCATGGTACGCCGACCATTGCGAATTGCACCCCCTATGGGTGCCCAATTCGCAAAGGTCAGAGGCCGAGCTGCTCGAGGATGAGGCGCTGGACCCTCCCGCCGTCCGCGCGGCCCTTGGTTTCGCGCATGATCGGGCCCATGAGCGCGCCCATCGCCTTCGGGTTCCCGTCTCGGATGCGCGCCACGACGTCCGGGTTGTCCTCGAGCACCTGCGCGACGATCCCGGCCAGCTCGTCGCCCATCGCTCCCAGGCCCTCGCGCTCAACCAGGGCCGCCGGCTCTCCCCCCTCCTTGCTGAGCAGTTCGAGCACCGAGCGCCCTGCGTCCCCCGACACGGTGCCGTCCTGGACAAGCGAGACCAACTGCATCAGTGAGGAAGGCGTGAGCAGACCCACGTCGGGAGCCCGCTCCAGCCAGTTGGCCGCCTCGCGGGCCGGGGCACCCTCCCTGACCGTCTCCTCAAAGAAATTCGCTCTGTCAGGGCGCCAGACCAACGTCCGGGCCTGGTCCTCGCCGAGGCCGAAATCGGCGACGTAGCGAGCGATCCGTGCTGCGGGCAGCTCGGGCAACTCGGCGCGCGCTGCGGCGATCATCTCCTCCGTGGGCGCCACCGGCACGAGGTCGGGCTCGGGGAAGTAGCGGTAATCGTGCGCCTCCTCCTTGGAGCGCAGGGTCGTGAGCGACCCGGTCCGCGGGTCGAAGTGCAGCGTCTCCTGCAGCACCGGCTGCCCTGACTCGAGCAGCCCGATCTGGCGCGCCACCTCGGCGTTGACCCCCTGCTCGAGGAACGCGAACGAGTTCATGTTCTTCAGCTCGGTCTTCGTACCCAGCTCGGTCGTCCCCTCAGGGCGGACGGACACGTTGGCGTCGCAGCGCAGCGAGCCCTGGCTCATGTCGACGTCGGACACGCCGAGCTGGCGCAGCGTCTCGCGCAGCAGCGTCAGCCACTCGCGCGCCTGGGCGGCTGAGCGGATGTCGGGCTCGGTGACCATCTCGGCGAGCGGGGTGCCGCCGCGGTTGTAGTCGACCACCGACGCGCCTGCGTCGTGGATGCGCCCGGTCGCCGACGCGTGCACGAGCTTGGCCGCGTCCTCCTCGAGGTGGATGCGCGTGAGGCGGACGCCCCCGAGCTGGCCGCCCGCGCACAGCGGCTTGTCGTACTGGCTGATCTGGTAGCCCTTCGCCAGGTCCGGATAGAAGTAGTTCTTGCGGCTGAAGACGGCCTCGGGCGCAATCTCGGACCCGAACGCGAGGCCCATGAGGATCCCGTAGTGGACGGCCTTCGCGTTGGTGACCGGGAGCGTGCCGGGCAGGCCGAGACACACCGGGCAGGTGTGCGTGTTGGGCTCGTCGCCGAAGGTCAGCTCGCAGCCGCAGAACATCTTCGTCCGCGTCCCGAGCTGGACGTGGATCTCCAGGCCGATGACGGGCTCGTAGGCCATCTAGGCGAACACCGCGGTCATGTCGAAGCCGATGGCCTTCTCCAGCGCGTGCGCGGCGTCCAGCAGGCGCGTCTCGGAGAACGCCGGGCCGGCGAGCTGGAAGCCGCACGGCAGTCCCTCGGCAAGCCCGGCGGGGATGGAGATCCCCGGGATGCCGGCGAGGCTCATCGGCACGGCGCAGTAGTCGTTGAGGTACATCGCCAGCGGGTCCGCCGTCTTGGCACCGAGCTCGAAGGCGACGCCGGGCGCGGTGGGGGTCGCGACGAAGTCGAAGCGCTCGAAGACCGCGTCGAAATCACGCTTGATCAGGGTGCGGATCTGCTGTGCGCGCCCGTAGTAGGCGTCGTAGTAGCCGCTCGACAGTGCGTAGGTACCGATCAGGATGCGGCGCTTGACCTCCGCACCGAAGCCCTCCGCGCGGGTGGCCGTGTACATGGACTCAAGGTCCCCGGCGCCATCGACGCGCAGGCCGTAACGGACGCCGTCGTAGCGGGCGAGGTTGCTCGAGACCTCGGCCGGGGCGATCAGGTAGTAGGCCGCGAGCGCGTGGGGGGCCGTCGGCAGCGAGCAGGACTCGACGGTTGCGCCGAGCTCGCGCGCGCGGTCGAGCGTCTCGTCGAAGCGCGCCTGCACCCCTGGCTCGATGCCCTCGCCGGTCAGCTCGTCCGGAACGCCGATGCGCACCCCGGAGAGGTCGGTGGCGGTGGGCAGCGCCACGTCCTCTCCCAGCCCGGTGCAGGTGGAGTCGTATGGGTCGGCACCCTGCATGGCGGCGAGGAGCAGCGCGGCGTCGGTCACGTCGTTCGTGAGGGGTCCGGCCTGGTCGAGCGAAGAGGCGAACGCGATCATCCCGTAGCGGCTGATGGCGCCGTAGGTCGGCTTGAGGCCGACGATCCCGCACAGCGCGGCGGGCTGGCGGATCGACCCGCCGGTGTCGGTCCCGATCGCCCACGGCACGAGGCCGGCGGCGACCGCGGCGGCGCTGCCGCCGCTCGAGCCGCCCGGCACGCGACCTCGGTCCCAGGGATTGAGGGTCGGCCCGTAGGCGGAGTTCTCCGTCGACGAGCCCATCGCGAACTCGTCCTGGTTGGTCTTGGCCAGCACCGGCGCCCCAGCCGCCCTGAGCCGTTCCACCGCGGTCGCGGTGTAGGGCGGCAGGTAGCCCTCGAGGATGCGCGAGCCGGCCTGGCTCGGGATGCCCTCGGTGCAGAAGAGGTCCTTGACGCCGATCGGCACGCCACCGAGCGGTCCGCTCGTGTCGACCTGCTCGGACTCGGCGGCGACCCACGTGAAGCAGTTGAGGTCGTCGCGCTCGCAGCGCTCGCGGTAGGCGTCGAAGTACTCCGCGGCGTCGAGATCGCCGGAGCGGATGCGCTCCGCCGCCTGCGCGGCGGTCAGCTCGATCACGAGGCGCCTGGGCTCGGGACCCGGAAGCCGGTCTCGTCGTGGTCAGGCGCGGCCGCGAGGGCCTGGTCGACTGGCAGGCTCGGCCGCGGTTCGTCATCGCGCAGCTGGTTGGTGAGCGCGACGACGTGGCTGGTCGGCTCGACGTCGGTCAGGTCCCCGAGCTCGGCGATCTTGTCGATCCAGTCGACCACCTTCGACAACTCCACCGCGTGGCGGTCGAGCTCCTCGTCGGTCAGTTCGAGGCGCGCGAGACGCGCCACGTGCAGCACCTGATCCCGGCTCAGCATGAGGGCGGCGAGTCTAGGTGGGCGGCGCAGAGGGGTCGTGCGCAGCCGGCGTCGGCATGGCTCGAACCTCCGGCGGCGGCCGCAGGCCGGGCTGGGCCTGCTTGCGCATCGCCCACCAGGCGCCGGCGAGGACCGCGAGGACCGCGGCGGCGGTCAGCCATAGCCCCCAGTCGCGCCCGTCGGCTGCCAGCACCCGCACCACGATCACCGGCAGGCTCACGATGCCCGCCCATACGGTCAGCACGTCGAGGGCGACCGGCAGGGCCGGAGCGTCACGCGTGGCCGTCACCACCGGCACGAGCAGCGCGAGCACGCCGACGAGCGCCAGCCACACCGTGCCCGCACCGCCTTCGCCATGACCGGCCAGGCCGGCGAGCAGCGCCACGCCGGCCGCGCCGGTCAGCCAGTCGGGGGTGCGCAGGCGTTGCATCGGGCGCGAAACCTACTGCGACGCGCCCGCGGCGGCCAGCGTGTTGCGCAGCAGCATCGCGATCGTCATGGGCCCGACGCCGCCAGGAACCGGCGTGACGTGGCCGGCGTGGGCCGCGACCTCTTCGAAGGCGACGTCGCCCTTGAGGCCGGCGCCGGTGCGGTTGATGCCGACGTCGATGACCGCCGCGCCCGGCTTGACCCAGTCCCCGCGCACCATCTCGGCACGCCCGACAGCGGCGACGAGGATGTCCGCGCGGCGGCAGACGGCGGGCAGGTCGCGGGTGCGGCTGTGGCAGACGGTGACGGTCGCGTTGGCTGCCAGCAGAAGCTGGGCGACGGGCTTGCCGACGAGATCGGACCTGCCGAGCACGACCGCCTCGGCCCCCTCGAGCGCGATGTCGTGGCGGCGCAGCAGCTCCATCACGCCGGACGGGGTGCAGGGCCGCAGCCCCGCCTTGCCCTGGGCGAGCAGGCCGGCGCTCACCGGCGTCAGGCCGTCGACGTCCTTGCGCGGGTCGATCAGGCTCGTGAGCGCGCCGCCGTCGACCTGCGGCGGGGTCGGCAGCTGCAGCAGGATCCCGTCGACCCCGGGGTCGGCGTTCAGCGCGCGGATGACCGCCTCGACCTCGGCGTGGCCGGCGTCCTGGGCGAGTGTGCGGTCGATCGAGCGCATGCCGACCTCGGCGGTCTGCCGGCGCTTGTTGGCGACGTAGATCGCCGACGCGGGGTCGTCGCCGACGAGCACGGTCGCCAGGCCCGGTTGACGGTCGAGCCGTGCGACCGCTTCCGCCACCTCTGCGCGCACCTGCGCCGCGATCGCCTTCCCGTCGATGAGGATCATCGCTTCTTGATGGGTGCGAGGGTGGCGACGAGGCTGCGCTCGCCCCCGTCGCGGGCGAAGCGGACGGTGACCACGTCGCCCGGCTGCACCCCGGTGACCACGCCGTCGCCGAAGGCGGCGTGCTCGACGTCGTCGCCGACGCGGAACATGGCGGCCGGCGCTTGGGGCGGAGCCTGCGCGCTCGCCCAGCTGGTGACCGCGCGCGAGCGGGGAGCGAAGCGCGAGCCGGCCTGCATGATCTGGCCCCGCCCACCCTCGTCGGTCAGCTCGCGCGGGATCTCGTCGAGGAAGCGGCTGCGCATCGCGGGGATCGAGCCGGTCCCGTACTGCATCCGCCGCCGGGCGCTCGTGATGTAGAGGTCGCGCATGGCCCGCGTGAGGCCGACGTAGGCCAGCCGACGCTCCTCCTCCACGTCGCCCTCCTCGATCGCGCGTGAGTGCGGGAACACCCCGTCCTCGGCGCCGATGATGAAGACGATCGGATACTCGAGACCCTTGGCGTTGTGCATCGTCATCAGGGTCACCAGGCCCTCGTCGTCGTCGAGATCGTCGCCGGCCGCGAACAGCGCGAGCTGCTGCAGCCACTCCTCCACGTTCGGCGCGTCGACGCGCGTGTCGTACTCCTGCGCGGCAACGGTCAGCGCCTCGAGGTTCTCCAGGCGGCCCTGGGCCTCGATCGTCCGCTCGGCCTCGAGCGCGTCGACGTAGCCGCTCTCGCTCAGGACCTCGCTCAGGAAGGTCGCGACCAGGGGCGTCGTGTCCAGGCGTTCCTTGAGGCGGTGCATGACGCTCATGAAGCGCTCGAACGCCTTGATCGCCGCCTTCCCCAGGCCGGGCACCGCCGTCGGGTTCGCGGCTGCCTCCCACGGCGTCAGGCCCATCGTGTTCGCGTGCGCGAGGACCCGGGAGAGCGAGGTCTGCCCGATGCCCCGGCGCGGCACGTTGACCACCCGCGTGAACGCCCCGCCGTCCTGCGGGTTGACCAGGAAGGTCAGGTAGGCGAGCGCGTCCTTGACCTCCGAGCGCTCGTAGAACTTCGTGCCGCCGACGACCTGGAAGCCCACGCCCGCGCGCGTCATCATGTCCTCGAGCACCCGCGACTGCGCGTTGGTCCGGTAGAAGACCGCGACCTCGTTGCGGCTCACCCCCTCGTCGACCAGCCGCTCGATCTCCGCCACGACGAACCGCGCCTCGGCGTGCTCGTCGTCGAGCTCGCGGACCTTGATGCGGTCGCCCTCCCCCACCTCGGTCCACAGCTGCTTGCCCATCCGGCCGCGGTTGTTGGAGATGACCGCGTTCGCCGCGTCGAGGATCATCTGCGTCGAGCGGTAGTTCTGCTCCAGGCGCACGACCTTCGCGTCGACGTAGTCATCGCTGAAGTCCAGGATGTTCCGGATGTCGGCGCCTCTGAAGCCGTAGATCGACTGATCGTCGTCGCCGACCACCATGAGGTTGCGGTGGTCGGAGGCGAGCAGCTGCAGCCAGCGGTACTGGGCGTGGTTGGTGTCCTGGTACTCGTCGACCATCACGTAGCGGAATGCCTGCTGGTAGCGGTCGCGGACCTCCTGGAAGAGCTCGAGCACGTTCACGGCGCGGACGAGCAGGTCGTCGAAGTCCATCGCGTTGCGGCGGTGCAGCTGGCGCTCGTACTCCTCGTAGACGTCCGCGACCGTCTGCTCGAAGTAGGAGCCGACGAGCTGGCGGTAATCCTCGGCTGAGCGCAGCTTGTTCTTGGCGTCGGAGATCTGCGACTGCATCGCACGCGGGGTGAAGCGCTTGGCGTCGATGTCGAGCTCGTCGAGGCACGCCTTGATCAGGCGGCGCTGATCGGCTGCGTCGTAGATCGTGAACTGGCGCGTGTAGCCGAGCCGGTGGGCGTCTGCGCGCAGGATGCGTGCGCAGGCGGAGTGGAAGGTCATCACCCACATCGCCCTCACGGCCCCGCCCACGAGCATCCCGACCCGCTCGCGCATCTCGTTGGCGGCCTTGTTGGTGAACGTGATCGCGAGGATCTCGTCCGCGCGCGCGTGCTTGTCGGCGATCAGGTGGGCGATGCGGTGGGTGAGCACGCGCGTCTTGCCCGAGCCGGCGCCCGCCAGCACCAGCAACGGCCCGTCGACGTGCGTCACGGCGTCCCGCTGGGGCTCGTTGAGGCCCTCCAGCAGCCGGTCGGTCACGGCTGGCGGCATCGCTCCGGGACGCTAGCGAGCGTGGCGGTCGTTCGAAGAACTACGGTATTGAGGGAGCGAGATCGGCCGGTCGGGGCCTAAGGGTTGTGATGGCAGCCCTCAAGCCCCTCCTCGATCTCGCGGAGCGCCAGCACCGCCTCGCGAAGCTCGAACAGCTCCGGAACCTGGGCTTCTCACGAGGAGCAGTTCGGCACTTGATGCGCACCGAGAGAATCTGGCGCGTCCACGACGCCGTGTACGCGCTGCAGGGGCCGCTGACCCCGCTCGGCTGGACCCTCGCCGCGGTGCTCCGCTGCGATCCCGAGGCGTACGCGCGACGCTTCAGCGCCGCCGCCGCGCTCGGCCTTCGAAGCCACTGGCCCGACGAACCCGAGATCGTCGTCGACCGAGACTGGACGCCGAACGTGAAGGGCGTCGTCGTGCAGCGCTCGCGCGCGCTCGACGGTGACGTCGGCACCTGCCACGGCATCCCGGTGACCAGCCCGGCGCGCACCGTCATCGACTGCGCTCCCTCCCTTGACGCCGAACCGCTGAAGCGCCTCATACGGCAGGCTGAGCACGACGGCCTCGACCTCACCGCCCTCGCCAAGCCGGGCATCCCTGCCAACCTGCGCGCGCTGCTCGACCGCTACGTCGTCGGCTCCGGCCTGACCGCCAACGAGCTCGAAGCGCGCTTCTACGAGATCTGCGCGGGGGCCGGCCTGCCGCGGCCCGAGATCCAGGCAAGGCTCACCGACCGACGCCGGATCGACTTCGTGTGGCGCGATATCGGCCTGATCGTCGAGACCGACGGGCGCCGCGCCCACGACTCGTTCATCGGGTTCGCGGACGACCGCATCCGTGACCGCGACCACTTCTTCAGGGGCTTCATCACCCTCCGCTTCACCTGGTTCGAGGTGGAGTGCGAGTCAGCGCTTGTCGCGGCGCAGCTGACCGCGGCGCATGCGAGGCTCAGCCGCCATGGCCCTCCCCGATGACGTGCGCGCATTGCGCCGAGGTGGCGGCGGGGGCGCGGCACGTGCGCATAGAAAAGGAGGCGATCGCGGCCTACGCCGAATCGCTGCAGCCCGTCGCGCTGGTGCCGGCCACCGACCGGGCGTTCTCCCTCCAGCTCAACGCGATCAACTTCGGCTCGGGCTGGTTCCCGACCCTCCGCAAACTCCCCGGGCTTTCAGGGTTCCGCACCGTCGAGGCCCAGTTCCGCGAGCACGCCGCCTTCTCACCAGAGCAGTTGGCCGGCATGGACCAAACCCTCATCGCCCGAACCCTCAACCAGGACCCCAACCACCCGCTGATGGCCCTCTACGCGAAGGCACTCAACGAGATCGCCGGCGTCGAGCCGCACGGGGACGCGGTCCAGATCGCCGAGCAGCTCGCCGAGCTGCCGACATGGCACGACCCGGGGTTCTTCAAGCGCGCGCAGATCGCGGCCGCCGACCTGACCACGGAGAACGTCGGGCGGCTCACCATCTTCGCCGACAACCTCGTCCCGCACGTCCTCAAACTCGACGGGATCCTGTCCTTCGCGCCCGATCTCGATGCTCGCATCGACCGCGAGGAGCTCCTCGGGCACGGCTCAGCCGAGGAGGTCGAGATCCGCGCCTGCGCCGTCCACGCCGCCGAGCTGCTCGTGGCCGCCCACGGCGCGACCACCGCAGCCCGGCTCGACCACCTGCTCTGGAACCGCGGGGCCCAGGCGCGCTACAAGGCCCGTCCGCGCCACCGGGCCCGGACGACCGCCTACTAACCGCCCGCCGGATCCGGTCCGCGGCGGGGCCGCAAAGGCACCACGTCACCCGGGGCCTGCTCGCCCTCGTCGCGCGGCACGCGTGCCTCCACGTCGGCGATGCGCGCGGACAGACCCTTGAGCGCGTCGGCGATCGGGTCGGGTAGGTGGACCCAGTCGGCGTCGGGTCCCTCCGGCCTGCGGCCCTCGACGCGCACGGGATGCCCGGGGTTGCCGACCACGGTGGAGTTCGGCGGCACGTCGTGGATGACCACCGCATTGGCGCCGATCTTGGACCCGTGCCCGACGGTGATCGGGCCGAGCAGCTTGGCGCCCGAACCGATGGTCACGTTGTCCTCAACGGTCGGATGGCGCTTGCCCGACGCGAAGCCGGTGCCGCCGAGGGTGACCCCCTGATAGATGGTGACGTTCTCCCCGATCTGCGCCGTCTCCCCGATCACGACACCGTGGCCGTGATCGATGAACAGGCCGCCGCCCACGCAGGCGGCGGGGTGGATCTCGACGCCGGTCAGCGTGCGTGCGCCCGCGGCGAGGACGCGCGGGACGATCGGGACGCCGGCCGCGTCGAGCACGTGCGCGACGCGGTGGGTGACCAGCGCGTGCACGCCCGGCCAGGTGAGCAGGATCCCCGGTGTCGTGACCCCGCGCGCCGCGGGGTCGCGGTCGCGGACGGCGCGCAGGTCGCGCAGGACGGCAGAGAGCGTGCCCAGCACGGCGCCGACGTTAGCCGCAGTCGCGACACAGCGGTCGCCGGGCCGTCTCCACGCGCAGGAAGTCGTAGGAGGCGAGGTCGACCTGCAGGAACGCGTCGAGCAGCGCGCCCTCCATGCCCCCCAGGGACTTCAGCGCCTCGAGCGCCATGAGCGAGCCGATCACGCCCGCCGCCGGACCGAGGACGCCCGCCTCCGCGCATGTGGCCGCGTTCTCGGGCGCCGCCGGGAACGCGCAGCGGTAGCACGCGCTCGTCCCGGGCCGGATGCTCATGACCATGCCGCTGACGCCGACCACCCCGCCCTCGACGAGCCACTGCCCACTCACGCAGCAGGCGCGGTTGACCCGGTAGCGCGTGGCGAACGAGTCCGAGCAGTCGACGACGAGGTCGTGGCCGACGACCAGCGCGTCGGCGTTGTCCTTGGCGAAGCGGACCGGGTAGGGCTCGACGAGCACGTCAGGGTTGACGAGCTGCAGCCTGGCGACCGCCACGTGAGCCTTCTGTTGCCCGAGGTCGGGCGTCGCGTGCAGGGTCTGGCGGTGCAGGTTGGAGAGCTCGACCACGTCGTCGTCGGCGATCCCGAGCCGGCCGACGCCGGCGCCCGCCAGATAGGCCGCGACCGGAGATCCGAGCGCGCCGGCGCCGACGACGAGCACGCTCGACTCACGCAGGCGCTTCTGCTGCGCCGCCCCCCAGCCCTCGAGCACCAGCTGACGGCTGTAGCGCTCGAGCTCGTCGGAGGAGAAGCCTGCGGGCGGCGGCGACCCGGCTTCCACCGAGGGCACGGCGGTGTTTAGCGCCGCCTTCGCGGCTCCGCGGAACAGACCCCGGCGGCTCGAGCTCACGAGCGCCGCACGATCCGGACGACCTCGCCTTCGACGGAGACCGCATGCCCCGCCTCGCGCGCGGAGCGCGGCACGTTCTCGAGCGCTTCGCCGGGCGGACAGGTCACCGCGAGCTCTTCCCCCGGCCCCATCGCCTCGAGGGCCAGCTTCGTGTGCACCCACGTGAGCGGACAGCGCAGCGCGCGCACGTCGAGCTCAGCGGCCAACGGCGACCGCTTCAGGAGCGAAGAAGGGGGTCGACGCATAGCGCTCGCCGGAGTCGGGCAGCACGACCGCGATCCGCTGGCCGGCGGCCTCGGAACGCGCCGCGATCTGCATCGCCACGTACAGCGCCGCGCCGCACGAGATGCCGCACAGCACCCCCTCGGTCCGCGCGCAGGCGCGCGCCGTCTCCAGCGCGTCCTCGTCGTCCACGGGGATGATCTCGTCGAGGATGCCGAGGTCGAGCACGGGCGGGACGAACCCGGCGCCGATGCCCTGGATCTTGTGCGGGCCCGGCTCGCCGCCCGACAGCACGCAGCTCGAGAGCGGCTCGACCGCGACGACACGACACGCTGAGTTGCGCTCCTTGAGGAAGCGGCCGGCGCCGGTGACGGTGCCGCCGGTTCCGACCCCGCAGACCAGCCAGTCCACCTTGCCGTCCATCGAGGCCCAGATCTCAGGTCCGGTTCCCTCGTAATGGGCCAGCGGATTGGCGGGGTTGGAGAACTGGTCGGGCAGCCACACGTCGTCCTCGCGTGCGAGCGCCTGGGCGGCCGCCACCGCCTCGTTCATGCCGCCGAGGGACTCCGTCACGTGCACGCGCGCGCCGTAGAGGCGCAGCAGGGCCTCGCGTTCCCGGCTCATTCCCTGCGGCAGCGTGAGGATGATCTCGTACCCGCGCGCCGCCGCGACGAAGGCGAGCGCGATCCCGGTGTTCCCACTGGTCGCCTCGACGATCGTCGTGCGGCCCGGCTCGATGCGCCCCTCCGCCTCCGCGGCCCGGACCATGGCGATGCCGATCCGGTCCTTGACCGAGCCGCCCGGGTTGTACATCTCGAGCTTGGCGAAGAGGTCCGCGCCGGCCTCGGGCGCGAGCCTGGTCAGCTGGACCATCGGGGTACGGCCGACGTGATCCGCGATGTTGATCGGAATTGAGGCCATTCGCTTCCAACACGGTACCGCCGCTGGTCTGCTGCGACCGGTGCGCCCATGGCGACCGTCACGACTGATTCGGAGCCCGAGCGCTCAGGGCTCAAGAGGGCCATCGGGCGCAGGACGCTGCTCGTCTTCGTGGTGGGCGACGTCGTCGGGGCGGGCATCTACGCGCTCGTGGGCGAGGTCGGCGCCGAGACGGGCGGCGCGATCTGGACCGCATTCACCCTCGCGCTCGTGCTCGCGGTCTTCACCGCGTTCGCCTACGCCGAGCTGGTCACCAAGTACCCGCGCGCGGCCGGCGCCGCGCTGTACGTCAACCGGGCGTTCGGGCAGCCGTTCATCTCCTTCATGGTCACCTTCGCGGTGATGGCGAGCGGCGTGACCTCCGCGAGCACGCTCGCGCGCGCGTTCGGTGGCGATTACCTGTCGGTGTTCGTCGACATCCCGATCGTGCTCACCGCCATCATCTTCCTGATCGTCGTGGCGGCGATCAACTTCCGCGGCATCTCGGAGTCCGTGAAGCTCAACGTGGTCCTGACCGTTATCGAGCTGGCGGGCCTGCTGCTCATCTGCCTGATCGCCGCGGCCGCGATCCTCGACGGCTCCACCGGCGTCGACGCCGGCCGCGCCTTCGAGTTCAAGGAGGGCGAGGGCGTCCTCGCAGCCATGGTCGGCGGCGCCGGGCTCGCCTTCTACGCACTGATCGGCTTCGAGGACTCCGTCAACGTCGCGGAGGAGACCAAGGACCCCACGCGCGACTACCCGCGCGCGCTGTTCGGCGGTCTGGCGGTCGCCGGCGTGGTCTACATCGCGGTCACGATCCTCGCCTCGGTGGCCGTCCCGACGCAGACGCTGAGCGGCTCCGACGGCCCGCTCAACGAGGTCGCCAAGGTGGGTCCGCTCGCCGTCGACGCCAAGGTCTTCAGCGCCATCGCGCTCTTCGCCCTCGCCAACGGGGCCCTCATCAACATGGTGATGGCGTCGCGGCTGCTGTACGGAATGAGCAACGAGGGCATCCTGCCGAAGGTGTTCGGCACCGTCCATGGCGGACGCCAGACGCCCTGGGTCGCCATTCTCGCGACCACTGCTCTCGCCATGATCCTCGTGTCGACGGGCGACCTCGGCGACCTCGCGGACATGACGGTGTTCCTGCTGCTCGGCGTCTTCATTATCGTCAATATCTCCGTGATCGTCCTGCGCCGCGAGGACGTCGACCACGACCACTTCCACGCGCCGACCGCGATCCCGATCATCGGCGCGATCGTCTCTCTGGCGTTGATCGTCTTCGAGACCGAGGGGCGCATCGCCGTCCGCGCGCTCTTCATCCTCGGCGTCGGCGCGATCCTCTTCGTGGTCAGCTGGTTCGCCGGCGGTCGCGAGCGGGCGCAGGCCGGCGGCGCCGGCTAGCCGCCCTGCGGCGCGTAGCGGTGGTGGAGCATGAGGTGGTTGCCGTCCGGGTCGGCGAAGAAGGCCATGTGGCAGACGCCCGTATCGAGCGTGTCGCCGAAGAACGCGACGCCCTTCTCCTCCAAGGCCGCCCGCGCGGCGTGGACGTCGTCGACGGCGAGCGGGAACGGGTTGCCGGTCTGCGCGACGAACTCCCGGCCCATCTCCTCCGGCGCCCAGATGGAGAAGCAGGTGTCCCCCGCCCACACCTCGTACTGCTTGTTCGCGTCGCGGCGCATGCCCAGCGTGTCGGTGTAGAACGCGAGCGCAACGCCGGGATCCTGCGCCGGAACGCCCAGGAAGTCGAGTCCGTTGATCATCGAAAGCCTCCTTCGTTGACGGGGTACGCGACGCATCATGACCGTTCGTAGGCGAGCCCTGATCGCGACCCTGGCAGCCGCTGCCCTGCCGGGCGCGGTTGCCGCACCCGCGCAGGCCGGCTCCGTGGAGGGAAAGTAAAGGCCGCCTGAGCCGCGTCTAGAGGTGATACCTGTCAACAGCTTCGCTCTAGTGTCCTGATGGTTTAATTGTGTGGCAGTCCGGTGAGGCTGGTGGCATGCCT
>JBBJOW010000058.1:0-24872 GCA_037724045.1 Solirubrobacteraceae bacterium | reverse complement strand
CCGCGGGATGGACAGCTTCCTGCGTGTCGTGCGCACGCCGCCCGCGCAGTCGCCGTTGGATCGGCCCGGCCCGACGCCGGCGGCCGGCCAGCTGACGCTCGGCGCCGACGATTAGGCCCGCGGCGACGTAGGCGCCCGCTGCGGCGCTCTGAACGGCATCTCTGACGGAAAGGGTGCGCGTTCGTGGCCCTGCTCACGTCGAGAGCCTGGTGGGCGTCGGGCGCGCGGTCTTGAAGGGCGGGTTACGTGCTGACATCGATGCGTCCCAGCCGGTGCCGGCGATCGACGGGACGGATCGCGTTCGTCGCGGCCGCTCGAGGCGGGACGGCCGGCGCGCAGCGAGGCGGGACGTGTCCCGCCTCGACGCGCCTGATCCGTCCCGCAGGTGCTTGCTCGAGGAGCGCGAGAACGGGTCGCGTCCCGTGGGCCCGCGGCGGCCGCGCGCGAACGCGTTGGCGGCGGATGTCGGTCACGCAGGCGCGCTGCTCGCTCACCACCGCTCCGCGTGGGGGTACTGGTCGGGCGCCTTGCCCCAGGCGGCGTACTGGGCGGCAGGCGTGTCGGTGAGCCGGGCGTGCGCCCACAGGGCGGGGCCGACGCGCGCGGGGATCTGGTGCAGCCGCCCATGCAACTGCCAGTTGTCGCCGAAGTCGTACTGGCAGTAGAACCGCTGGGCTGGCTTCAGCGCGAGCGTCTGGAGCGTGGTCGGCTGGGCCCACTGGCCGCCGTCCACTGTCCGGTCCGAGAGCTGAAGGCGCCACAGGTGCTCGTCGTCGCTGAAGGCGACGGCGGCGCACAGGACGCTGATCAGCTCGTCGAGGTTGACGTGCAGGTTGATCGCGATCTCCCGGGAGCAGCAGCGGCGGCCGGCGAAGTCGTGCAGGATCACCCGGGCGGCGATCCACTGTGCACGCAGCTCGCGCTGCTGCGCCGTGGTGAGCGGCCGGTAGCCGAGCTTGACCTCAAGCTGCGGCAGGCGGTAGTTCGGCTTGCGGCGACGATCGCGGGTGTGAAAGCGCTGCTGCAGCCAGCCATCGGCCCACGGGCGCTCAGCGCGGTCCGGCAGCCCGTTCTTTGCGGCCCGGTGGCCGGGCTCCCGCGCGGGCAGGCCGGCGGCCTTCAGCCCCTGGTTGAAGCTGCCGAACTCTCGCCGGATCGCCCGGTAGGGAACCCGCGTGCCGGGTAGCGCGGTCTCGTCGGCGGTCGGTGGTCGGCCGAGATCGTCGGCCCAACGACCGAGCGCGGCCTTGACCTTGCGCTTGGTCCACTTGCGGTGCTCGTGCCGGTGCGTGCGCTCGCAGGTCTCGCAGCGCCACGCCTCGTATGGTCCCTGCCGGTAGCAGGGCCCGCCGCAGGCTACGCAGATCGCGCGGTAGCGCTGCTTGCGCTCGCGGGCCTTCGAGCCGTCAGGGTCTGACAGCCACGCGTGTACGGTCTTCGCCGAGACGCCCAGCCGGGCGGCGATCTCCCTCAGCAGCAGCCCCTCGTGGCGCAGCCGCGATGCTTCGGCGACGCTCTGCGCCCGCTCGCGCCGTGGGCGCGCCGGCACTGCAAGATTCGCGGACGGGTCCCACCCAACCATCGGTGGCAGCCTAGCCATGCGGCCGGATAGAACGCGGGCCCGGGCGACCATCCGGTCGCGTCGACCGCTCGCAGGGCCGCAGAACGCCTTGCAGGGCGGGGTTCGGACCTTCCCAGCCCCCAGCGGCGACTAACGCTTAGCTTCGCCAAGGCTCTGTCAGACCGCTTGACGAGCCAACGACACTGAACACCGTGTCCACGCCGATGAACGACTACGACAACCGCGCGCTCAAGGACATCCGTGCCTGGCAGGGACGCAAGTCGTCTCGGCGCTTGCGCAACGCGATCCCGGAGTCGGTCCGCGAGCGGGCGGGTGAGCTCGTCGTTCGGGGCAAGCAGAGGGCCGGTGAGATCGTCGATGACATCCCGGGCTCCGAGCAGGTCAAGCAAGCGCTGATGGAGGCGCTCGAGGGCGCCACGCGCACGATCGGCACGGGCGCCGCTGCATCCGTGAGGACGTCGCTTGTCATCCAGAGGTACCGCAAGGCAGGGCACTCGATCGAGCGCATCGAGGACATCCAGGACCTTGAGCTCGCCGCGTCGGACCGGGTCTTCCCGCGCCGCAAGCGGCTCGCGTACGTCGTCACTTCAGGGGCCGAGGGTGCTGTCGCCGGGGCGGCGACGACCGTGACCGGTGTAGCCACGGTGGTGACCGGCGTCTTCGGCGCGGGCGCTGGGGGCGTCCCGACAGCGATCGTGACGGCCGGGGTCATGGCCGCCGACACCGCGGCCACGCTGATGTGGGCCAGCCGCATCGTCGCGGAGACCAGCGCGCTCTACGGCTACGACCCGAACGACCCAGCCGAGCAGGTCTTCATGACCGGGGTGCTGGGAGCGGCGACCGCGACGTCCGACGGCACGAAGCTCGCCGCTCAACGGCAGCTACGCGAGCTCGCGAAGCTGCTCGCTCGGAGGCAGCCGTACAGATTGCTCGACAAGCACGCGTTCACGCACGTCGTCCGGCAGGCGTACGCCAGGCTCGGGGACAAGATGACCCAGAAGCAGCTTGGCAAGGTCGTTCCGGTCACGAGCATCGTCGTCGGGGCCAGCATGAACGCGGCGCTCATGCACCGCACGGCCGAAGAGGCGTACTACGCCTATCGGGAGCGCCGGCTGCTGGACCGGTACGACCTCGATCCGTCTGACGGGGACCACGACGCTTCGCGGATCATCGTTGACGCCGAGGTGGTCGACGACTCCGAGGAGCCCTTGGACATCATCGGCCTTCTCGACGAGGCCCAGCGGGAGTCCGCCGTCGTTGACGAGGAGGCCTCCGACGAGGACCCCGGACGCGGCGCGAAGGACGGGCGAAGCGCATAGCCGCCGTCCGGGCCGGTCGAGGTCATCCGCCGCCGCCGCAGCGCGCTCCTGCGGGCCGAGCGCGGGCGCGCCAACCGATCGGCGCTCGCGGGCGGCGGCTAGGTACTGCGCGCGATGCGCTCGCTGACGGCGCAGCCTCAAGCGGCCGGGCCCGAGGTCCTCGAGCCGCTGCCTGCGAGCGACGTCGGCGGCCAGCTCGAGCTGGCGCCGACGTGTCGTGCTGAGGTCGACGAGGCCCGCGGCGCCGTAGGCGCCGTGGGCGCGCTCCGCGGCCCGCTCTGAACGGCATCTTTGAGGGAGGCGTGCGCGTTCGTGGCTGTGCGCAGGGCGCTGTGTCGTCGAGCGGCTGCTGGGCGTGGGCGGCGTGGCCTGGTACGGCGGGTTACGTTCTGACATCGATGTGTCCCGGCGGGTGTCGGCGATCGACGGGACGGCTCGCGTCCGCGGCGGAGCTCGAGGCGGGCGCCGCGGCGCCGGCGAGACGGGACGTGTCCCGCGTCGACGGGGGTCCGACGACGTCGGGGCGGGACACGGAAGGCGTTCCCTCGGGCCCGCGGCGGCCGCGCGGGACGGCTGGGCTAGTGGCGGGTGAGGTCGACGCTGTCGGGGGTCGCCCTCGAGGGCGACGATGTGCGCGTGGATCGCCGCGATGAGCGCGGGTGGCGCGTCGGCCGGCGAGCCGTAGGCGAAGGAGTAGGCGTGGAGGTAGTGGTAGGCCTCGGCGAGGTCGCGGGCCTGGGCGATGCGCGGCTCGGCTTCGCGCTGGGCGCGCAGCGCGCGCATCAGGTGCGGCCAGGTCGCGTGCTCCTTGGTGTGCCAGTCCTCGACGCCTTTGCTGTCGGCGTGCAGGTTGCCGCGGCCGATCGGCCCGTTGGTGCCGGCGCCGTGCGTGTTCGTGAGGTCCAGCGCCCGGCCTGGTCCCTGGTTGTAGCGCAGCGCGTCTTCGGCGAACGCGAGCATCCGCTTCAGTGTGCTGGCGCTCACGCCGCGCACGTGGACGACCGCCTTGTGCTTGGGGACGCCGCGGGCGCGGGCGCCGTGGACGAGGACGTCGCGCGTGGGCTCGACGGCGATCGTCGCCGCGGCCTCGAGCATGAGCGAGAGCTGCTCGGGCATCGTGCTCAGGTGGCTGGCGGCTCGGCGTCGCGGGCTAGGTGGCGCAGGCGCAAGATCGCCTTGCAGATCGCGAGTTCGTCGTCCGTCGGGCCGCCCCAGGACTCCTCGACGATCAGGGAGGCGGGCGCGCCGTCGACGAGCTGGCGCAGGCGCTCGGGTAGGAACGCGAGCGCGTCGGTGACGGGGTCGGAGATCCGGGCCAGGCCGGCGGCCTGCGCGCAGGGCAGGCAGTAGCGGCTGCCGCTGGAGTAGGCGTGCGCTTCGCCGAGGTACTCGAGGTAGCGATCGCGCGGCGCGATCGCGCAGCCGCCGGCGACGCACGTCCAGGGCTTGCGCGCGGTGCGCAGCACGCAGCCGTCGCCGGCGACGATCGCGCTCATGGCCGTGCCGTTGCGCGGCGGTGGCCGCCGCGGCGAGGTCGCGGGACCGGGCGCGCGGCGGCACGCAGCGCGAGCTCGCGTCGGGCGTAGCGCTCGGCGTCGGCGTCGGTGTACGGCCCGGGCCGCGCCCCGGCCTGGACCTCGAGCGCGTAGAGCGCCATGCCGGCGACGATCGGCTGCTCGTCGTCGGTGATGTGGTCGGCGAGGATGGCCTCGTCGGCGAGCGCGAGCGCGACGGGGCGCCCGCGCAGTTCGATGACCTGGATCGTTCTCATCGCGTCCACGTCACCACGGCCTGGGCGCCCGCAGGGCGACTGCGCGTGTGTTGGTCCTGCTCTTGCGCAGAGTTGTCACGATTGCGCCCCGGTCAGGACAGCAGCGTCAGCTGCTCGTGCGTGTCGTCGACGTCGGCGAGGCTGCGGAACGTCTCGCAGCGATCGGTGCGGTGACGCAGGCGCACGACGGTGCGCCCGTCGTCGTCGGCGACGTGGCGGTCAACCTCGACCCAGCCGCGGGCGAGCATCCCCGCGAGGGCAGCGCTGGTGATCCAGTTCTCGACGGCGTGACCGCGGCGGCGGGCGCTCATGGCAGCGTGAGGGCGAGCTGCTCGGGCTCGTCGCCGCGGCCGGCGGTGAGAGCGATGCAGCGCTCCAGGAGCGCGGGGTCGATGCGGCCGTGCCAGATGTGCGTGTTGCGCGCCAGGCCGCGCAGCGCTCGCGCCCAGGCCTTCATGGCGTCGGGGTCCTGGCGCTGGGCGAGGAGTCGTGCCTCGACCTCGGCGGGGTCGCGCGCGATCGCGTCGGCGTCGCTGCGCAGCATCCGGTCCTCGTGGGTCATCACGAACGCGCCGCGGTGCCCGCTCGGGCGCCGGCAGCGCTGCGCGACGGTGGAGCCGCAGCTGCAGGCGTGCGCGAGCGGGCACGCGACGCATGGATCGTCGGGCGCGCACAGGCATGTCATGTAGGGCCGCGTCGCCATGTCAGACGTTCGTCAGCAGGAGCATGCGGATCTGCTCGCGGCGCGACCGCGGGTGGCCATGACGAGCTCGTAGCCGGCGTCGGTCGCGCGCCAGCGATCGTCGAGGTTGGCGCCGTCTCCGTCGGCGAGGCCGAGCTCGGCGAGGCGTTGCACGCCGTCGACGGCGGCGGCGGTCGCGTTGCGCGCGCCGACGGGCACCGTGGCGCGGGCGGGCAGCCACGCGCTGCTGTCGACGAGCTGCTCGAGCTGGCGCCACTCGCGCGGGTTCAGGCCGGCGGCGGCGGCGGCCGCGCGGCGGATGCCGCGCGGCGTGTAGTGCGTGGGCGTGGGCGCGCGCCTGCGGTCGGCGCGGCTCATTCGTACACCGTGAGCGCGTCGATCGGGGCGGCGTCTGAGTCGATGTTGACCCAGGTGCAGTCCAGGCAGCGGGCGTGGTCGATGATCTGCGCGAGCGCGGGCGCCTGGTCTGCGAAGTCGTAGACCTCGGCGTCACTTGGGACGTTGACCCACCATCCGTAGGTGTGGTTGATGACGCGCGGCCAGTCGTTGTCGAGCAGGTCGCCGGCGAGCAGCGCGCTGCGCTCGTTCTCGGGCAGGTGCGCGCTGCTGAGGTCGAGGTACTTCAGGACCGTCATGACCGCTCCTCGGCGCGCAGCAGCGAGTAGCCACGGCCCCAGGTCGAGGGCAGCCATGCGCCGCCGTTGGTGTTGGCGAGGCGGGTCCTGAGTCGGCACACGTGGCTGTCGACGGTGCGGTCGCTGTAGCTGCTGTCGCGTCCAATCGCGCGCTTGAGCTCGTTCTTGGTGAAGACCTTCGTGGGGTCTGATGCGAGCTTGGCGAGCAGGTCGAACTCGATGCGGCTGGTGCGCACCGGGGTGCCGGCGACCTCGACGCTGCACGCGCCGGTGTCGATGTGCAGTTCGCCGATGTGCAGGTGGCGGCTGGTGACGTCGTGCAGGGTGCGCCGCACGACGCTGGCCAGGACGGCGCGCAGGATGACGTAGGCGCTGTCGGTGGGCAGGTGGTGGTCGCTGCCTGTTTCGTAGGCTCGCAGCGTCGTGAGGTCGTCGCTGGCGCCGAGCGTGATGGTGGGCTGGCCGGGATGCACGCGGGTGTGCTGGCCGGCGCGGATCTCGCGCAGCAGCGCCGGGCTGTCTGCGGGCTTCGCGAGGTCGCCCAGGAGCAGGACGTCGATCGCCTGGGTGGCGAGTTTGGCGACCGCGCTGGATGCGCTGTCGGCCTCGTAGACGGTGAATCCGTCTGCGTCGAGCTGCTGAGTGATGAAGTCGCGCTGGCTGTCGTCGGCGCTTGCGATGAGGATGCTGATGGGCTGCATGTCCGGCCTCCGCTCTGTTGGGATGGGCCGGGGACTTGGCGGTCACCCCGCCCCCGACTTCTGAGAGCGAGACCGACGCCGGGCGCCGATCCGTCACCCCGAAGGGGCTTGAGGGCAGCCCGTCAGGGCCGAGCGAAGCGAGCCGCGCAGCGGTGCCCTTGACGGGTCAAGAACGGCGTCCAGGATTCCGCGCGATGTCGGGAAGGCGATCTGCGACGGCGAAGCCGGCGCCGTACCTTGGCTGTTCGCGTTGCCGGCGGAGCCGGCCCTAAGCCGTATCCACGTCGGCCTCTCCCCCACGCTTGTCGGTTCTCAACAAGGCGTCGGGGGTCTCGGTCGTCGTCGACGAGCTCGTTGAGGCGTCAGCGTTGTGCGTGAGCGCTGAGAACTGCGCTGCGTGCGGTCAGGTCGCCGGCGGCTGGTCTTGGCCGCTCCACGCACGGTCGGCGTGCTCGAGCGTGTCGTCGGCGATCGTGACCGTAACGGTCGCGACCGAGCCGCAGAACGCGTCGAGGACGTTGCGGACCTCGGCGACGTGATCGAGCACGCAGGCTTGCGCGTGCGTGCGTCCCGGCTGCTGGCCGGGCAGGACGTGCTGGTCGATGATCGGCGGCCCGCCAGGCACGCTGCACAGGTGCGAGGCTGCGATGTCGCCGACCATCGCGGCGAGGTAGCTGGACGTGAGGGTGACGCCGATCGTGGGCAGCGTGGTCGTCAGGATGACGGCGTGCCCGCCGACGGCGCCGATCGTCGTCTCGCTGGCCTGCGGAACAGCGTCGATCGCGATGTCGATCGCGGTGAGGAAGGTGCGGGCCACGGCCCGCGGACGCTACTGCGCGCGGGTGACGACGGCCGACGATCCTGCGGTCCCGTTGGTGTGCGTCAGGCGGGCTGCGTGTGGCGCCGCGGCATCGCGGCCGCTGGGTGTGCGGCACGTGTCGCCCGGCGGCGCCTTGCAGGTCGGGCAGCGCCGGTCAAGCCAGCCGCGCGCGATGTGCGTGATGGCCGCGATCTTGGGCCGTCTGCGCATGTAGGTGACCTCGACGCAGCGGCGGCCGGCCAGGGCGCCGCAGCGCGGGCACGGCCGGTCGATCGCGATCACCGTGCCATCGACCGCCGGTGGAGCGTCGCTAGCAAGGGCCGCCATCAGAGGTCGAAGTCGGCGCCGGCGGCGAGTCGGCGGACGTGCTCGGCCTCCCAGGAGCCGGGGCGGCCCGCGACGAGCGCTTCTGATCCACCGCGTTCGCGAGCGACGTCCTCGAGGACACCGGCAAGCCAGCCGCCGAAGTCCTGCTCGCTGTCGACCGCGGCACGCACGGCGTTCTTGGCGTCGTCGGTGTAGGCGTTGACGCTCATGCCGGTGGCTCCTGCGTCCTATCGCGGTCCTGCGGCGCGGGCGCGAGCCGTTCTTCGCACTGCTCGCACCTGGCGTCCAAGCGCGTGGCGGTGAACGCGGTCACCTCTTGGAACTTCTCGCCGAGGGTTCGCTGAGACTTCGGCACGTGCGGCGGGCAGTAGAACTGCTGGCCGGGATATGCCGACCGTGACCAGCCAACCACTGCGCCGGCTTCGATCAGGCGGTTCCCCGGCCACTTGCTTTGACCCGCAGGGCTCATCGCGCCGGCACCGGAGTCCGGGGCTTCGCTGAGCGAGCCTTGGCACGGATTCGGTCGCCGCGCTGGCGGGCCGCTGCGGTCAGCGGCGCGGTCGCAGGCGCATCGTCCGCTTCCGCGATCTCCGGGATGAACGCGGCGATCCACTCGAACTCGCCGCCGCCGAGGCCCGAGCCGGTGGACAGGCGCGGCACTTCGTCGGGCCGCTGGGAGGACCAGTGGCACAGCTCGCGGTAGGAGAGCTCGCCAGCGCGCATCGCGGCGATGCGCTGGTTCGCCGTCAGCGCCATCAGGCGCTCCTTGCGGGCTTCCCATTCGCGGTCGATGCGCGGGAGGCCCGGGAACAGCTCCTCGAAGGGTGTGGTCGTCATGGTGCTGTGCTCCTTGGTCGGTGTGGGGATCGGCGCGGCGGCCCGCCCTTTCGGGCGGGCCGCGCTGCGGCCTAGAACGGGATGTCGTCGTCCGCGCCGCGGGCCGCGGACTGCATCTCGGCGGGCGGCGTGCTCGCGTTGTCGGTGCGGGGCACCGGGATCACGCTGTCGGCGGTGATGTCGACCGCCTGGCGCTTGTTGCCGTCGACCTCGAACTCGCGCCACTTCAGGCGACCGGCGACGACGACCTTCTGGCCCTTGACCACGTTCTTGGCGATCCACTCGCCCAGGCCGCTCCAGATCGTCACGTCGAAGTACGCGGCGCGGTCGGTCCACTCGCCGTCGGCGCCCTTGTAGCGCTCGTTGTGAGCGATGCGGATGTTGCAGACGGCCTGGCCGCTGGGGAGATTCCGCAGCTCCGGCTCACGGGTGAGGTTCCCGGAGATGGTCACGGTGTTGATGTCGAATCCGCTCATGGCTGGTCTTCCTCCTGGTGGGGGTTGATCGTGTTCGTCCGTGTGGACTTGTCCTGCGTAGTGACCGCCGACGAGGGGCCTGTCAAAGGGCGCCTGAGCGCCTGTCCAATTCCACCGGAAGCAGTCGTGCCGCCCTCGGGCGGATTGGGAATTGGTTGACAGGTCCGGAGCGGTGGGCTCTGCTGGCTGGACGGGTTCCTCATGGACGCACGCGCTCGATCCCGACGGGGAAGACGCTTGGCATGCGCGGTCGACTCGGTGACGGTGGCCATCTCCTGGTGCCTTGCTCTCTGAGTTGGGCTGGTGGCCTCTCCCCCAGGCCCTCGCCGTTCTGCAACGACGCTCGCTCGCCGAGCGCTGCCCGCGCCGCCGGCTGTGGCTGACCCTCTCGCCGTGTGCTTCGTGACGATCGGGCCCGCCTGGGAGTGGATCGGACGCATCGCGGACAAGGGGGCTCAGGAGTCGTCGCCGGTGCTTGCCAGGCGCGTGACGGTCGCCGTCAACTCGTCGAGGTCTTCACAGCGCACACGGATCTCGTAGCTGCCGCGCCGGCGCGGCACGATGCTCACCGGGCTTGTCCCGCAGACGGGCTCCAGACGCTCGCTCAAGGTGCGCAGCCGGTCGGTCTGATCGGCGGGCGCCTGCGTCGATGTGGCCGGGCCGGCGTTGCGTGCGTCGACCTGGCGCTCGAGCTCGCGCACGGACCATCCCTCGTCAGCGCAGCGCTGACCTAGCTCGGCGCGATCGTCGTGCTGCGGTAGGCGCAGCAGCACCCGCCCGTGCCCGACCGACAGCGTTGCGTCGGCGACGCGGTCCTGCACCGCGTCGGGAAGCTCGAGCAGGCGAATCAGGTGGCTGATCGCCGTGCGGTCACGCCCGACCCTGCGCGCGATCGCCGCGACGGTCATGCCGGAGCGATCGCGAAGGCGTGCGCAGCCACGTGCCTCTTCCATCGGGTTGAGGTCGTCGCGCGCCATGTTCTCGATCAGCGCCATCTCGGCGCTCTCGTCGTCGTCGACGCCGTCGATGATCGCGTGAATGTGATCGAGCCCCGCGAGCTTGGTGGCGCGCCAACGCCGCTCGCCCGCGACGATCTCAAACTGCGCATCCCCGCCGGCCGCGGCGGGACGGACGAGGATTGGCTGCATCACGCCGCCGCGCTCGGCGATCGACGTCGCGAGGTCACGCATCGCCGCCTCGTCGAAGTCGCGGCGCGGCTGCTCGGGGTTGGGCGTGATCGCGTCGACCGGCAGGTTGACGACGAGCTGCGTGCCGTCAGGCGGAAGCGGCGCCACTACCGCCGTGGCGGGGCCGTCAGCGGCCTGCGCGACCGCGCCGGGGATGAAGTCCTCGAGGCCGACGAGGCCGGCGGCTGAGAGCTTGCGCGAGCTCATGCGGCCACCGCGGTGGCGACGAGCTCGTCGGCGAGGCCATGCAGCGCGGCTACCGCGGCCGCGAGCCGGTCGTTGGACGGTGAGCAGGGCAGCGCCACGAGCGGCCGGCGGTCGCTGGCAGCGTTCTTGAAGACCGCGGTCTGCGGAACCTCGGTTCTCATCAGCCGGACGCCGAGCTGCTCGCAGACGCCGGCGAGGTCCAGGTCATCCATGATCTGGCGGTAGACCTTCGCGCGCGGGTCGACGTGGTTGCGCAGGACGCGCAGCGCGGGCACCCGCGCGTTGGGGACGGCCGCCATCTCCTTGACGTGGCGCAGCGTGTTGACGACGCCCTGCACGGAGCCGTCGTCGGTCATGTCGACGACGCACAGGACTTCGTCGACGACCTGCAGGGCGTTGGTGAGCAGCAGGCCCTTGGACGGCGGCGTGTCGATCAGGACGCAGTCGTAGGGGCAGCTGTCGAGGTACTCGCCGAGCGCCAAGCGCAAGCGAAACTCGCGGTAGTTCAGGCCGCTCAGCGTGTTGGCGATCTCGCTGAGCTCCGGGCCGGACGCGAGCACGTCGACGCCGGTGGCGACGTCGGCGACGATCGCGTCCTGCGGCGCGCGGCGCTGCAGGTAGATGTCGGCGAGCGTGCCGGGTGCCTCACGCGGGTCGACGCCGAGCACCTGTGTGGCGCGAAATGTCGGGTCTGAGTCGATGAGCAGCACGCGCTGCCCGCGGGCACCGAGCGTGGCGGCGAGGTTGACGGCGATCGTCGTTTTCCCCACCCCACCCTTCTCGTTGCCGACTGCGAATACTGCGGTCATCGCGTCTCCTTAGCCGTGGAACGTGTCACGGTCGGACTGTGGCACGTTGCGCGGACGGAACACCGTGGCACGTGTCACGCTCGGGGTCAGCGCCGCGGGCTGACGTAGCGCACGCGGCTCGCGCCGGCGTACAGCGCCCAGCTGGTCTGCGAAGGGACGCGGACGCGGACGCGCAGCGGAGCGAACGTCGGGAACGTGTAGCGGATGCGGAAGCGCCCGCTGGCCGTGGTGCGCGCGAGCCGTGCCGTGATCCAGTTGCCGCGGCGGTTGCGGACCTGGAAGGCGAGCAGCAGCCCGGAGGCGGGGACGGGCACGGCGCCGGCGCTGACCTGGCCGTCAAAGCGGTACTTGCGGCTGCGGCGCTGGTGGTAGGGCCGTGCGAGGTCGACGCGGCTCTTGGCGCGGATCAGCAGGCGGCGGCTGAACAGCGGCGAGGCGGTGTTGATCGCGGCGTAGTACAGGACGCCGACCCGGCGGTGGTAGCCGGCGGGGAGGACGGCGCGGAAGTCGCCGCGGCGGTTGGTGCGCACGGTGCCGCTGGCGACCCACTCGGGCGTAAAGACGTTCTGCACGGCCAGCGTGAGCGTCGCGCCGACGATCGCGCGGCGGTTGTCGAGGTTTCGCAGCTGCCCGCGCACGACGGTCGTCTGCCCGACTGTGCGCGTGACGGCGGTGCGCCGCCGGCCGCGGGAGGGCAGCCAGACGCGCAGCTGTGCATTCGTGCTGGCCTGGCCGCCGTTGTACTGAAACGGCGTCCCGATCAGGGGGTTCGTCGCGCCGGTGACGTTCGTGGGCCACGGGCCGGGCGGCGGGATGATCGCCGCGTCGGCCGCGGGCGCGAGCACGCCGGCGAGGACGATCGGGACGATGGCGCTCGCGCAGCGGCGCGAGCGGCGAGATGGCGTGGGGAGGGGCTGTGAGGTCACGGACGGGTCTCCAAGCGATCGGGGTCAGCAGATGTCGAACTCGCCGCAGCGGGGCGGCGGGGGCGGCGGCGCGGGTGGCGGGTTCACGGCGGGGGGCGGTGGTGGCGGCGCAACAGGCCCGGGCGGCCGCGCCGGCGCCGCGGGTGGACGCGATGACCGTGCGGCACGCCGGCGTGCCGCGGCGCGGCGTGCGCCGGCACGGCGGTTGCGCTCCCGGATGCGCCGCCGCTCGGCACGCTTGGCCCGAGCGCGCTTGCGATCGGCCGCCCGCTTCTTCGTTGCGGCGCCATCGCGGCGCTCTCGGGCGGTCCGTTCCTTGCCCTTGCGCTGGGCCTCGGCGATCGCCGCCGCGACCGCGCCCTCTTGCAGGGCCGGTGCGGTCGTGGTCTTTTGCGCGGGGGGGTCTGGCACGACGGTGGCGGGACCACCCTGGGTGAGGACGAGCGCCGTGGCGCTGCCGAGGAAGACGAGCAGGGCGATGGCGGCGGCGAGGCGGATGAGTATCCGCCGCCGGTTGCCAGGCGTCGCACGTCGACGGCGACGCGAGAGGGCAGCCGCGGCCTCGGCGGGCGTGGCGGACTCGTCAGCGTCGGGGGGCGTGGCACGTGCCACGGTCGGCTCGGCGTGCAGCTCGTCGACGTTTCCGTCGGGATGCACCGCGAGCTCCCATTCGCCGTCGGGGTCGGTGCTCAGCAGGCGCACGGGCCGCCCGACGGTTCCGGCGGTCGCGATGACGCGCTCGAGCACGTGCGCTCGGGCGGCGGTGATGTCGTCGGCGTCGAGATCCTCGACGCGGCCGTCGATCGTCAGCCGGCCGGTGCCGTCGTCGTTGAGGGTCGCGGTGATCTTTGGCCACCGGGGGATCTGAGCGGCCGCGGGGGCTGTCGTGGACATGGCCTGCTTTCTCGGTCGTCGCGGGGGGCGGGGTGGGGGCGAGGGAGTCATAAGGTCGTCAGCCGCCGATGCCTACGTGGACGTGGTTGTGGTGGTTTCCGCCAACGTCGCTCTTCCAGATGATCTGGATGCTGCGGCCGTTGACGACGACTGTCTGCGAGCCGCCGGCCCGGGCGCGCTGGATCGCCTCGTCGCGCGGGACGCCGGCGGCCATGAACGCGGAGGCCGCGATCGCGTCGCCGACAGGGCCGTCGTCGGTGCCGCCGTTGGCGGCCATCCCGAAGTCCGCGCCGTTGCCGCTGTAGTGGTCAGAGACATTGCCGCTGCTCGTGAACTGGTCGTGGTTGGTGCCGGTCGTGAGGACGAGGCGACCGTCGTAGAACGTCGCCATGCGCCCGACGAACGCGGCCATCGCGGAGGTGAGCGGCTTGCCGGGCAGGTTGGCGCCGGGCGCGATCGTGAAGCTGCCGTCGCCGCTGCCCGTGAGGCCACCGAGGTCTTCGCAGCTGCCGGTGACGCCGGCGGCGGCTGCGCCGGCGACGGCGTCGGAGATCAGTTGCGCGCGGACCGCGTAGCCGGCAGCGGTCGGATGCACGTCGTCGGCAAGGTTCACGCGCCCGCCGGCGACTGCTGCCTTCCAGTCGACGATCCGCAGGTTGGGGTGCGTCGCCGCGGCATCGGTTAGCACGGCGTCGAGCTGCGTGTCGGTCGTCCCGCTGAGCGGCGGGCGTGCGATGTTGACCCACAGCACCGTCGCCGATTCGCGGCGCGCGATCGCGAGCACGGACAGCACGCTAGCCCTGAACGTCGCGACGCTCGTGTCGTTCGTGCCCAACTGCACGACGATCGTGCTCGGCACCGTCGACACGCCACGCAGGACCGACAGGCCCTGCGCGCTCGTGCGGTCGCGCGCCGCGAGCGTCGTGACGATCCGTCCGGTCAGAAGGCCCTCCAGCGGCGTGCCGCTGCCGACAGCCAGCGAATCGCCGAGGTTCAGGACCGGCCCGCTCGTCGCCGGCGCCGTGGCGGCGGGAGGGGAGATCGGCGTGCTCGTTGTGCCGACGGATGCCGCGGCAGCGGCCGGTGCGCTGCCCGCGTAGGCGCGCATCTTGGCGAGCACCGACTGGACGTACGCTTCGCTGTGGTTGTAGGCGAAGATCGCCCGGTGCAGGTCGCCTGGCGCGCCGGACGCCTTGAGGTAGTTCGCGGCGCCGGGGATTGCGTCGACGGGGTCATAGACGGTCTTGTCGCCGTCGCGATCACCGTCGACGCCGTAGGCGCCCCAGGTGCCGCCGCCTGCGCCGATGATCGAGAACTGCATCGGGCCGGCGCAGCAGCCCGCGAAGTTGACGCCGGACTGCACGCCGGCGGCCATGGACCGGCCGTGGTCGGTTTCGATCGAGCCGATCGCGGCGAGCAGGTTCCACGGAATGCCGTAGCGCTGGCCAGCCGCCTGGTAGAGCTCGAGGTAGTTGGCGGGGATGCCGTTGGCGGCTTCTGCGCTGGGCGCGGGGCCCCCGCCGCTGGCGCCGCAGTTGGCGTCGTCGCTGAGCAGCAGCAGGAAGCCGATCGGCAAGCCGATGACGACAGCGACGACGAGAGCGGCGATCGTGCCTGGCTTCATACGGGGCAGGGCGCGATCGCAGCCGTCATCGGTTCACGAACCGCCGATGCGGGTGACGACCCAGCCCGTCGACGTATCTTCGAGATGGAAGGTGAGGGGGTAGGAGAAGGTTCGGCTCTCGGTGATCTGCGCGGTCACGAGCGCGCGCATCGGCCCGTCGCCGATGGCCGTGACCCGCGTCAGACGCGGCGTGGTCTGCGACTGCGCCGGGGTCACGCGGGCGCCTTCGCTCTTCAACCTGGCGATCAGCCTCGGCGCCGCGTTGCGCAGTGCGTCGGCGCTGGCGCCCTCCTTGCCGTAGACGAGCGGCAGGTAGCTGGCGAGGAACCCGCGCGCAGCGCGCTCGACCGTGCGCAGCTCGACGGCGCCGCTGTGGTCCTCGGCTTCGGGCGCGCGCTCGTCGCTCGGTGAGCGCCCGGCTTGCGGCTTCTGCGTGGAGTTGTCCTCGCTTGAGCCGGTGAGCACGAAGCCGCTGGCGATCGCGGTGCCGACGATCGCGGCGGCGATGAGCATCAGGATCGTGGTCCTGGTCATTGCTCATCGTCCTCGCTCGACAACGGCGGGGGCGCGGGTTCACCTGGCGGTGGAAGATTGCGACCTGACGCGATCGCGTCCTTCAGTTCGTCGCGCAGGATCACCCAGGCGCTGCCGACCCGATAGGCCGGAATCGTGCCGGCGTTGAGCCACGTGTACGTGGTCGCACGCCCGATGCCCAAGACTTCCGACACCTGCGTCACTGTTAGGTGCGGCGGATAGTCGGCGAACAAGTCGTCGAGACGGCTCATCTCTTCAGAGATTTCCACGCTGAGCGAGACAATACCGGCTGAGCGGTACGATATGTTGTTGGCTGGAGCAATTGGACATCCCCCCGTGTCTGTGCTAGTTCTGACGGCAGGGGGAGATCATGGACTGACGAGAGGGCGTGGGGGAGGCTGATGGCGAAGAACCCTTGGGTGCAGAGCGCGGCATGTGAGGCGGAAGTCGGCGACGACGAGCTCGCGGACGCCGTGGCACGTGCCACGCCTGCTCGACCGGATCTCGCACCGCAGTCCGCGTCCGTGACGCCGCCGCGGTCTGGCGATTGCTTCCCTCGCCGTGTGGCCGACACGCCGGCCGGACCCGCCACCATGTGGTGGATGGGCGTGCATGGTGGAGCTGGCGAGTCCACGCTCGAGCAGCTGCTTGAAGGGTCGCGTGCCGCCGGCCACGCGTGGCCGATCGCCGAGGATGATGCGGTGCCGCCCCCTCGCGTGATGCTCGTCGCGCGCACGACCGCGCGGGGCCTTCAGGCCGCGCAGCTTGCCGCGCGGGAATGGGCGTCTGGCACCGTGCCGGTGGATCTCGTCGGCCTGGTCCTCATCGCCGACGCGCCCGGCCGCCTGCCCAAGCCGCTCAGGGATCTCGCCCAGGTCGTCGTCGGTGGTGTGCCGCGCTCCTGGCGGCTGCCGTGGGTCGAGCCGTGGCGCCTGGGCGAGTCGGTGTCTGAAACGACCGCGCCCAAGACCGTGACGCAGCTACTTGACGAACTCCGTGCCTCATACGTCGACGAGGCGCCCGCCTCACCCCCCAACTCCTGAAGGAGAACCGCCAGTGCTCTACGCCTCTCTGAACTTCGCAATGGACATCATCGCCCAGGTGCCCAACCCTGGCGGCGGCACAAAGCCGCCGGGCGCTGGAGGGATCGAGAAGATCCTCGGGTGGGCCGCTTGGGTCGCCGTCGCCGTCTGCGTCCTCGGCGTGCTGATCGCCGGCGGAACGATGGCGATCCAACATCGTCGCGGCGAAGGCGGCGAGAGCATGTCGCGCCTCGGCTGGGTGCTCGGTGGCTGCATCGTGATCGGCTCGGCGTCCGCGCTCGTCGGCGCCCTGGTCTAGGGCGCTGAACGCGCGACCCCGTCGCCATGACGAACCTCGAGCTGTTTCTCGGTTGGCTGGCCTCGATCGCGTTGGCCGCGGTCTTCATGGCCGTGGTCCTGTTCGTGACGCGGCTCGTCCTCGCTCGCGACCGCAAGGAGGTCGACCTGATGGCGTGGATCCTCGCGGCCAGCCTCGCAGGTGGGTCTGCGTCGCTGATCGCCCTGGTCATCCTCTAAGCAACCGTTAACGGGAGCCCTGACTGATGTTCAACAACTCCAGCGCCGGCGTTGAAGACGAGAAGAGTCCGTGGACGCAGCGCGGGTTTCTCGCATCCGCAGCCGTCGTAGGCATGATCGCCGTACTTGGCGTCGTCCTGGCCTTCACGGGCGGCTCAGAAGGCGACGTGCAGGCGCCTGCAGCGCCGCCTCCGGCGGCCGCGCCTGCTGCACCGCCAAGCTCCGATACAAACGCGAGCGTCTGCGGTCTTGAGCCGAGTAGCCAGGCCATCCCGACGAAGGCGCCCAATGCAGCGTGGAAGCTCCGCGGCAAGGTCGCGGTCCCTAGTGCCCCGAAGACCTTCGGTCCAGGGGCCACGGCGGATGGCGTGCCTTCCTGCTTCGCGCACTCGCCAACGGGCGCCCTCTTCGCAATGGTGAATATCCAGGCTGCGATGACCGCCCTCGCGCAGGAGCCGGGGCGGTATCCGATCGACAAGGTGCTCCGGATGATTGCGCCCGGCCCCGGCCGCGACGTTCTCAAGAACGCTGCCAAGCGCGCCCCGGTGGCAACCAAGGGCGCCAAGGCGTCGGGTGCCCAGGTCGCTGGCTTCAAGATCATCCGTTACGAGCCCGAGAGCGCTCTCATCGATCTCGCTTTCGCTGGCGGCCGGCCCGACGTTGCGGGATACGTTCACGGCCAGTCGACGATGCGTTGGGAAGACGGGGACTGGAAGCTTGTGCTCGCGCAGAACGGCGGGCCGTTCGACGCCGTTCAGCCGATCGCCGACCTGACGGGCTATATCCCCTGGCGGGGTGTCTGAATGGCCGAGTGCACCGAGGTTCTCGGTGTTCCCGTAGACCCAACGTGTCTTGTCACACCGGGCGGTGTCGCGGGCATCCCCGGCGAGATAGCGGGTAGCGCGATCGACAAGTTGGCCGAAGCGGTCACAGAAGCGGTCGGGCACGCTGTCGCGTCACTCGGAACGCTATGGGTCAAGGTCGGCACGCCGAACCTCACGACCACGGACGGCGGCACGACCCCGTCGGCGACCGTTGGCTTCTTGCAGGACTCGCTCTGGTGGTACATGGCCGCAGCGGCCGTACTGGCGGTCATCATCGCCGGCGGCAAGATGGCGTGGGAGGGACGTGCTGAACCGGGCCGCGAACTTCTCAAGGGGATGCTGACCCTCGTGGTCGTCTCGAGCGCTGGCCTGACGGCGATTGCGCTGGCCGTCGCTGCCGCTGATGGCTTCTCGAAGTGGATCATCGATCAGAGCCTCGAAGGCGGCAACTTCGGAGAGAACATCACCGGCTTACTAGCCCTCGGGGCGCTTACCGGGGCCGGGGCAATCCTGATCATCGTTCTCGGTCTAATCGCACTCGTTGCATCGCTCGTGCAGATCGCGCTGATGGTCGTGCGTGGCGGAATGCTCGTGATCCTGGCGGGCATCTTCCCGTTGGCGGCATCGGCGACAAGCACGGAGATGGGCCGAGCATGGTTCAAGAAATGCCTCGGCTGGCTGATCGCGTTCATCCTCTACAAGCCGGCCGCCGCGATCGTGTACGCGACCGCGTTCAAGCTCTCCAGCGCGAACGTCTTCGACGGCGACGAAGTGATGACAGCAGTCACCGGCTTGGTGCTAATGATCCTCGCGCTGGTTGCGTTGCCCGCACTGATGCGGTTCGTCGCCCCGATGGTGTCCGCGATGGCCAGCGGCGGGGGAGGGGGCGGCGGCGCGATGGCCGCCGGCGCGATCGCCGCGATGCCGACAGGCGCTCGGAGCCTGCCCAAAGGGGGAGGCTCCTCCAACGGCGCCGGCGCGGGCTCCGGGGGCGGGTCCAGCCCCGGTGCCAGTGGCGCAATGGGCGTAGCAGGCGGTCGCGGCCCGAGCGGGTCCAACGGGTCCAACGGCTCGTCGGCGAACGGCGGCGGCTCGAAGGGCGGCGGCAGCCCATCTCCCGCCCCCGCCACGGCGGCGTCCGCAGCCGGCGGCGGCGGTCCCGCCGCGGCTAGCGGTGGTGCCGCGCCTGGCGGCGCCGCAGCGGGTGGTGGCGGCGCCGCCGCGGGCGGTGGAGCTGCAGCGGGCGGCAGCGCCGCGGCTGGCGCGAGCGCAGGCGCTGCAGGCGGCCCGGCGGGCGCGGCGGCTGGCGCTGCCGCCGGAGCGGCCACCCAAGCCGCACAAGGCGCCAAGAAGGCTGCCGAGGGCGCGGCCGAGTCACAGTCCGGAGACGGGGGTCCAGATGGAAGCCGCTGAGCCGAAGGTTCGCACCTACGGGAACTGGCGCAAGCCGACGTCACCGGGGATCGGTCAGCTTGGCCTGATCGGCACCGGACTACTGCTCGGCAGCCTGATCGTGGTGATCGTCACCGTCGGCTTATTCGGCCTCGTCGTCGCCATCGTCGTCGGGGCGATCCTGATGCTGATGCTCGCGACGCTCGTCTTCCGCGACAAGCACGGACGCACCGTCCTGCAGCGATTGTCGACGTGGATCGTCTGGCGACGAGCTCGGGCCGGCGGCGCACATCTGTACCGCTCCGGGCCGCTCGGCCGCAGCCCGTGGGGCACCTTCCAACTGCCGGGCCTCGCGGCACGGTCGACGCTCAGCGAGGCGCGCGACTCCTACCAGCGGCCCTTCGCGCTGCTGCACATGCCTACGACCGGGCACTACACCGTCGTCTTCGGCACCGAGCCCGACGGCGCATCGCTCGTCGACCAGGAGCAGATCGACGTGTGGGTCGCGCATTGGGGGAGTTGGCTGGCATCGCTCGCCGACGAGCCCGGTGTCGTCGCTGCCTCCGTCACGGTGGAGACGGCACCGGATACCGGCTCGCGGCTGCAACGCCAGGTGCTCACGAACATCGACCCGGCAGCACCGCCGCTCGCACAGGAGATGCTGCGCGAGGTCGTCGCGACGTACCCGGCGGGGTCGGCGACGGTCAAGGCGTGGGTCGCGTTGACCTTCAACGCGACACCGCGCACGGGCGGCAAGCGGCGCGACAACGAGGAGATGGCGCGCGACCTCGCGGCTCGGCTGCCAGGCATCACCCAGCGCCTCAATGCCACCGGCGCCGGCGCTGCGCGCCCGCTGACCGCGCAGCAGCTGTGCGAGGTTGTCCGGATCGCGTACGAGCCGCGTTCCGCAAAGCTCATCGACGAGGCGTACAGCGCCGGCTCAGTGCCCGAACTCGACTGGAGCGACGTCGGGCCGGCCGCTGCTGAGGCGAGCTGGGACAGCTACCGCCACGATGGCGCGTTCTCGGTCACCTGGTCGATGAGCGCGGCGCCACGCGGCGAAGTGCAGTCCTCTGTCCTGGGGCAGCTGCTGGCGCCGCACCGAGACATCGCGCGCAAGCGGGTGACGATGCTCTACAGCCCGATGAACTCGGCGGTCGCGGCACGCACAGTGGAAGCTGACAAGCGCAACGCGGACTTCCGCGTCAAGTCGGCGGACCGCCCGTCGGCCCGCGCGCTGCGCGAGAAAGCCGCAGCTGATCACACCGCGAGCGACGAGGCGAAGGGCAACGGCCTCGTGAGCTTCGGGATGCTCGTGACAGCAACCACGCTCGAGGCAGCGCAGATGCCCGACGTCGAGGCCGCGATCGACAACCTCTCGGCGACCGCCCGGATCACGCTGCGACCCGTGTACGGGTCACAGGATTCGGCGTTCGTGGCGGCGCTCCCGCTCGGCATCGTGCTCTCGAAGCACCTGAAGGTCCCGGCCGAGATCCGGTCGTCACTCTGATGGCTCGCAAGCACAAGGCGCCTGCGGCGCGCCGGCCGGGCCCGCGCGGGTGGCCGGGTCGCGGCGGCGGCTCGTCGATGTACGTCCACGCCCCCGACGAGTGGCGCGCGACGACAAACCAGGCGTGCGGCTTGTGGCCGTTCGCGGCCGGTACCGGCTCGCCGATGGTCGGCGTGCCGCTGGGCCGCAACCTACTGTCAGGCGCAACGCTGTGCGCCGACCCGATCTCGTGGTTTCGCGACGCGAAGCTGATCAGCAACCCGAGCTGCTTCGTGCTCGGCCTGCCCGGCCTCGGCAAGTCGAGCCTCGTCAAGCGCATGGCGCTCGGCCTCACGGGCTACGGCGTCATGCCGCTCGTCCTCGGCGACTTGAAACCGGACTACGTCGACCTCATCGGTGCCCTGGGCGGCCAGGTCATCAAACTCGGCCGCGGCCGCGGGCACCTGAACATCCTCGACCCCGGCGAAGCCAGTGCAGCCGCGACACGGCTGACCGGCCAGGCACGCGACGAGGTCCTCGCCGACGCGCGCGGGCGGCGCCACACGATGGTCTGCACGCTCATCACCATCCTGCGCAGCGCGCCGCCAACGGACCACGAGGAGATGCTGCTCGATCGCGCGATCCAGGTGCTCGATGAGCGCAGCGACGAAGTCCCCGTCCTACGCGACCTCATCGAAGTGCTCGAGGCCGCTCCGGACGAGGTTCGCCACGTCGCGATGGACGGCGGGGACATCGCCGAGTACCGCAAGATCACGCGGTCGCTCGTGATCTCGCTGAAGGGCCTGCTGGGCCGCGGCCGCGTGGGGGAGATGTTCTCCGAGAAGACGACGACGCCGATGCGCCGCGACGTTCCCGTCGTCTTCGACGTCTCGTCGATCGACGACACGCAGACCGCGCTGCAGGGCGCCGCGCTCATGGCCTGCTGGTCCTACGGCTTCGGCGCCGTCAACGTCGCGCACGCGCTCGCTGACGCAGGACTGGAGCCCCGTCGGAATTTTCTCGCCATCGTCGATGAAGCTTGGCGCGCGTTGAGGGCGGGGCAAGGCATGGTCGATCGCATGGATGCGCTGACCCGTCTGAACCGCCAGCGCGGCGTCGGGACGGCGATGATCTCGCACACGATGAGCGACCTCAAGGCGCTCTCGGACCCCGCTGACCGAATGAAGGCCAGAGGGTTCGTCGAGCGCTCCGGAATGGTCATCTGCGGCGGCCTGCCGCGCGCCGAGATGGAGGATCTCCGCGGCGTTGTCGCGCTCAGCCGCGCCGAGCAGGAGCTGCTCGTCGGCTGGCAGGCGCCACCCGCCTGGGACTCCGTCACCGGCGCCGAAGCCGACCCGCCCGGCCGCGGCAACTTCCTCGTCAAGGTCGGCGGCCGGCCGGGGATCCCCGTCCACGTCGCGCTGACCGCGACCGAGCTCGCGCTGCACGACACCAACAAGCTCTGGCATGAGCGCAGCCGCATCCACGCCGCTGCCGAGTTCGAAGACGTCGCCCACGTCCCCGAGGTGCCGGCGTGAGCGCCACGTCGAAGAAGTCCGGCGGCGGCTCGCTGCTCGATCCGGAAGCGGTCCTGTTCTTCATCGTCGCCGGCGTCGTCGCGGTGATCGTCGGCGCTCTGACCGCCGCGATCCATCTCGGTGCGGCGCTGGACGGCGGCGGCCAGGCGATACCGGCCAACCCATTCGCGCTCGTCGCGGACCTCGCGAAGGGCGATCTCACGTGGCCGAAGTCGGCCACGATCGCGATGGTCGCGATCCTCGTCCTGCTCGCCGTGATCGGCGCCTCGGGCGCCGTCGTGTTCTCGCGCCGGCGCAAGCGTCGCTCGCGAGTCGATCGCGCGGCTAGCCGGATGGGCCGTGGTCGCGACCTGGCGCCGATCAGCCGCAAGCAGGCCAAGGCGACAGCCGAACGGCTGGGCGTCGACAGCCCCGGCCTGGTGATCGCCAAGACGGTCGCCGGCGGCCGTCCGCTGTACCAGGGCTGGGAGGACGTCTCGGTGGACATATGGGGACCCCGGGTCGGCAAAACCACGTCGCGGGCGATCCCCGCGATCCTCGAGGCACCCGGAGCCGTGCTCGTGACCTCGAACAAGCGCGACGTCGTCGACGCGACGTGGGGTCCACGCAGCACGCACGGCGACGTCTGGCCGTTTGATCCGCAGGGCATCGTCGGTGCGTCGCCGGACTGGTGGTGGAACCCGCTCACGTACGTCACCGACGAGGTCAAGGCCGACATCCTCGCCGATGTGTTCGCGTCGGCCGGCCGCGATCCGGCCGCGCGCACGGACGCGTACTTCGAGCCCGCCGGCCAGCGGCTGCTCGCGAACCTGCTGCTCGCCGCGGCGCTCGCGAAGCGCCCGCTGACGCAGGTCTACCTGTGGCTGTCAGACCCCAGCGAGGACGAGCCGGTCGGCGTGCTCGAGGAGCACGGCTACCCGCTGCTGGCGGCCGCGCTTCAGTCGGTCGTCAACGCACCTGAGAAGCAGCGCGGCGGCGTCTACGGGACGGCGCAGCAGATCGCGTCGTTCATGACCAATCGCGAGGCGATGCGCTGGGTGACGGTCGACGGCGCGCCGGCGCCGCGCTCGGCGAGCTCGTCGAACCCGTGGACGACGTCTCGCCGACGGGAGTTCGATCCGCACGAGTTCGTCAAGACGAGCGGCACCGTCTACAGCCTCTCCAAGGAGGGCCGCGGCTCCGCGGGGCCGATCGTCACCGCGCTGACGGTGGCGATCTGCGAGGCCGCCGAGGAGCACGCCAAGCGCTCGCCCGGCGGACGGCTTCCCGTGCCAATGGTCGCCGTCCTCGACGAGGCCGCGAACGTCTGTCGCTGGCGCGAGCTCCCGAATCTTCAGAGCCACTACGGATCGCGCGGGATCTGCCTGATGACGATCCTGCAGTCGTGGTCGCAAGGCGTCGAGGTTTGGGGCCGCGACGGCATGCGCAAGCTGTGGAGCGCGGCGAACATCAAGGTCTACGGCGGCGGAGTGTCCGAGGTCGAGTTCCTCTCCGAGCTCTCCCAGCTCGTCGGCGACTTTGACCTGAACACGACGTCGGTGTCGCACGGCAGAGGCGGCCGCTCGACCAACCGAGCGGTCCGGCGCGAGCGCGTGCTCGACGTTGCCGACCTGACCGCGCTGCCCAAGGGCCGGGCGGTCGTGTTCGCGTCCGGGGCGCCCGCGACGCTCGTTCGCACGCTGCCGTGGATGGCCGGACCCCGCGCCGGCGAGGTCCGCGCGTCGATCGCCGAGCACGACCCCGCCGCTGAGGTCACGCTCGCCGAAGCGATGGACTCGCTGTCAGACGTGCAGGCGCGCGAGGAGACCGCGCTCCCGGCATGACCGACGCCGGCCTGGGGGAGTGGGGCGACGCGAACGGCCCGGCGCCGCGGTCGGCGATCGCCGCGGTGATCGCGTCCGTCGACCTGGATGCGTCTGTCCAGGACGCCGTGCAGAGCGCGATGCGCCGGCGCCTGGACGCTGTCGCTGCCACCGCGGTCGACGAGGTCCTCGACGAGCCGACGCTCGCGCAGCTGCGCGAGGCCGCCGACGACGCGGCCCGCGCGGCGCTGCTCGCGCCGGCGGTGCCCGGCGCCGGTGTGGACGATCCGCCCGAGCTCTACTACCCCGACGTCGTCGCGTTCGTCCGTGAGCAGCTGGTGCCGATGTACCGCCGCCCGCTCGGCGGCCAGGGCGTCACGTGGTGTCCGCAGTGGTGGCGTCACGCGGAGGCGATCGCTCGCCTCGAGGCGCTGTGGCGGGCCTGGGAGCACCTACGCCTGGACCCGGCGACTGGCATGTCGGTGTGGTTTCGTGACCACGCCGATCACCACATGCCGGTCCTGCTCAGCGCCGACGGCCCGTTTAAGGGCTGCAAGCCCGACAAGCACGGCGAGCGCCTCGATCCCCTGCCGCTGGACCCGCCGCCCGACGGCCTGTTCTAAGCCCGATCGCCGGTTCCGGCATGACCTGAGTGGCAGGCCACTCTCAGGTCCGCTGGCGCGGACGAGCCTCGTCGGAGGCCAACGGCGGTGCTCAGGACGGCTTGAGAGCTCCTGGAGGGGGGCTATCGCGCGGGTGTCGCGGGCAAACCGATGACGTTCGGTACATCGTGGGCTGCCGTTAAGGAACGTGGCAGCAACCGACAAGTAGACGACGTCGGCCGGGAACATCGAGCGTTCACGCGCGAGGAGCTCCACTGACGACGCCGGGGTCGCCCGCACCGCGATCCTTATCG
>JBBJOW010000057.1:0-25563 GCA_037724045.1 Solirubrobacteraceae bacterium | reverse complement strand
GAGCGCGCACTGGATCATCACAAGAGGCTAACCCGGCGTCAGATCGTGCCCACCATCCGATCAAGGATCCCTCGGCTGTACTCAGCTGGGGCCGTGCAGCTGCCGGGCCATGAGGACGTCGTCGACGTCGCGACCGTCGAGGTGGAACTCGCCTCGCAGGACGCCTTCTGCTTCGTTGTGCTCGTCGCGTGGGGCGAAGCTGGCAGGGTCGAGATAGTCGCGCCAGTCCCCTGCGCGCGCTCGGTCGTCAGCTCCGGAGCTGGCCTGGGCGCCGGGGTCACGTGCGGCTGCCACGTGAGCACGTCAAGCGCGTGCACCGCCGCTTCTTCACCCCGTCGCATGACCCGGATCGATTCCGACCCTCCCCGGAGCGCGGCGCGCGCCGCCGATGTCCCGCGGATCGATGGTGGAGTGGGCGGGATCGACTTGCCATGTCCCGCTGGGAAGTGCCTGCGTGGTTTGACAGCGGGTGCTCATGTGAGCCTCCTGGTGGGTGTGTCCGATACGAAGGGGTCTGTCGTGGGGCCCGGCTTGCGGTTCTCGGCACGCTGGACGTTCGGGACGAGTCGCGCACCCGATGACGTCTCCGGCTGGGCGACGGGCACAGCCCGACGCTCGATCGGGGCGAAGGGTGATGCCCGCCCGACCCGCGCCGGCGCACGCCCCCGCCTCCCCGCGAGCTGGACCGCTCCGAGCGGGGTTTGACCGAACCGCCGCCGTTGCCGAGCCGTCATCGCCTCGCGTGGCGGCGAGACTTCCGGTCAACGACGAAGGCGGCAGGCCGCCTCAGGGTTTCACTGCACGGAAGAACAAGAACATCGGCAAGCGTGTCCATCTGCCCGAGCGGCGCGCGCCGGCGGGCGCGGCTGGCTCGCGGATGGCTTCGATCAGGAGGCCCGCCGCCTCGAGCGCCCGTGCGTAGCTTTCGAGCGGGAAGCGCTTCCCGTCGAAGGTCATCGTGAGGCCGGCTCGCTCTACCGTGGCGCTGAATTTGGCCGGCTCGAGGTAGGAGTCGGCGATCACGAAGTGGGCGTCGTCTTGGTCGCCCTCCCACGCGCCGGCGTCGGCGAGGGGGTGGGTGACGCACGCGCATAGGCGGCCGCCGCTATGCAGGACGCGGGTGGCCTCGCTGACCGTCCGCGGCATGTCGTCGACGTTCCATCAGCGAGTTGTAGGCCACGACGAGCGCGAAGGTGGAGTCTTCAAACGGGAGGGCTTCCGCGCCCCACGAGGTATTCGCCGGCCGGGTCACGCTCGGCGGCGGCAGCGACGAGTGCTGGCGATGCGTCCAAGCCGTTAGTCGATAACCGCGGGCTGCGAGGTCGCGGCAGACGCGGCCCCAAGCGCCAGCGCGTTCACCCACAAGTCGGACGGAGACCCCAAAGAACGCGTCACGGTAATCCCAATAGGCGTCATGGCCTAGGGTCCGAGCTCACGAAAGTCATTGCTCGGCGCGAGCCTCCCAGCCCTGGCTCATCCGCTCGTGGGGTCGATCGGAGAAATGCCCCAGCGGAAGCGACTTCTGTCGCACGGCGAAGACCCTACCGTCCCGGTGGGCGCGCACAAGGGGCTTCCGATGCTTCCGTTTTTTACGACGCCGGGAGGAGCGAAGCCCGCGCCCGCTTGCTCTCCCCAGAAGGATCAGTCGGTCGACCTAGGGTCGGCCGGTGTGCTCGACGGTGGAACGGGCGAACGTCTCATGCCTCTCCGTGAATAGCTGCCCGAGAGTCTCTCGCTGCTCTCGCGCCTTGGCGCTGTCCGGATCAGCCCGGATTGCGGCGTCGATGCGCTCGTGGCCGGCATGCACCGATACAGCTGGCGGCGATGCCCCGGCTTCCCGTACTGACCATCGAACCGGACATGCGAGCACACATGCTCCGGTCGCGGACACACCGCCACCGCCCTACTCCAAGTCTTTCCCCTCGTCGCCACCCAACGAAGCTACGTCCACCACCGGTCAGAATGCCCAACGAGAAGCGACGGGGGGCCGGCGAGCCGCTCGAGTCATCGGCAGAGACGAGTTGCCGGCGCAACCGCGGGCAGGCCGCAACGGCCGACATCACTCATCGCCGGGTCCGTGATGATTGTCCGCGTCGAACGGAGGCACGCCGGAGCTCGCCGCGACGGCGCGGCCCGCCCGCGCGCGCCCACGCTCGGTGCGGGCGCCGCTCGCGACGGTCAGGTCGATCCCCGTGCGCTGGTCGGCCGATGCGATCTCCAGCCGACCGCTGCCGGCCCGCACACCGGTGATTCGCATCGTCTCGAGGTCGAGCACCGCCACCGTTCGCGGGAAGCGCGCGGCGCTGCGCGCGTCGCGCTCGCCCCGGACCACCGCCACACCGGTTCCCGACCATTCGGCGGTCGCGGGATAGGCGAGCGGGAAGCGCAGCGGATAGAGCGAGTTCACGCCCGTTCCCGCCACCGGCGCCGACTCGCCCGGGGCGAGGCGCTCGGGCGCCGACAGCTCGATGCCGTCGATGATCGGCCGCACCTCTGCCCGCAGCCAGTCCAGGGAGTCGGGGTCGGGCCGGCCGGCACTCAGGCGCTCGGGCCTCGGATCGGCGCCCACCAGCATCCAGCCGAAGAAGCCACCGCGATCGGCTCGGCCATAGGGGGTCTTGCCCACCACCGGGGCATTCACCTCCAGGAGGCCGTCCGTGCGGTTCACGGCCGCGGTGTGGGCGTGTCCCGAGAAGAGGGCGACGTGCTTGCCAGAGGCCTCCCGGAAATCGCCGAGCCAGCGTCGCAGCAGGTCGGCCTCGAGCGGGTCCGACAGCTGGGAGGCGCCGCCCCCGGACACGTCCGTGGGCGGATGGTGGTCGATGGCCACGATGCCCCGGATCGTCGGGTCCTTGGCCGCCTCATCGAGCTGGCGGCGGAGATCGAGCAGCTGGCCGAAGTCCGAGAGCCGCAGCGAGCCGAGGTGGGAGTTGAGCGTGATGAAGCGGATGCCGCTCGAGTCGAACTGCTCACGCGGGGGCCTCCCGGTGGCCGCGGTGAAGTTTGCCAGCGTGCCTGTGGCGGTCGATCCGGACTCGTGGTTGCCGGGCACCCAATGGACCGGGATGTCCCCCAGATACTCGTCCAGCAGACCCTCGAAGAACTGGAAGTCCTCGGGCCGGTTGGTGTCCACGCCGTCGCCGGAGACCACCACGAAGTCAGGACGGGCCTCCGCGATCTGTCGCAACGCCGAGATCGTCTGGCGGCCTGAGAAGGAATCGCGCCCGGCCGTTGCATTGGTGTGGGCGTCCGACAGCACCGCGAACCGCCAGCGGTCGGCACCCAGCCGGCCCTGCCCGACCACGAACGGATCCTCGTGCACCGGACGGTCGACGTCGAGGCTCTGGCCCACGCGGGCGTCGAGTGCGTCGAAGAGCACCTCGCCTCTGTCCTTCCTCGCGCCGCTGGGCTCCACCAGGTAGAGCTGGCGAAGCGAGATCGGCTCGGCAAAGCCGGGCGGGATCACGGCCTCCACGCGCCTCCAGCCCGTCCAGTCGACCTCCCGGGCAAACGTGAACGGCACGTTGGTGGTGCCCTGGGAGCGCAGCGTGGCGCGCAGCCAGTGGCGGCGACCGTCGCCCTTCACCCACATGGCCAGGCGCTGGGTGCCCGCCGGGAGCGTGATCGGCTGCGGCTGCCCCGCCCTCGGACCCGCGTTGGCGTAGGCCGCGGAGGTTCCCGGGCGGCCGCTGAAGTCATAGCTGAGCGCGAGCGCCCTGTTGCCGGCCTCTGCGCCGGGTCGGTCGGGAGCATCCACGAACGCAACCGAACCGCCATTGGCCTGCGCTGCCGAGAAGTACCAACCGCCGCCCTGATCGAAGGTGGCCACCGGCTCGTTTCGCAGTCCCACCGTCACGGGAAGAACCCCCCGGACCCCCTGGACGGTGGCCTCGAGCACCGTTCCACTCCCGTCCCTGCGGCCGACGATCCGAAGCGCGCCATCCTCTTCGCGGACCTCGATCGACTCCGCGTCGTAGTCCAGCGACACGTCGCGGGGGTGAACCGGCGCGGTGAAGCCCTCGGCATCCTCACCCACGAGGCGGACCAGCCGTGAATCCCCGGGCTCGAGGGCCAGCTGCTGCGCGTCGAAGGAGAGCAGCTCGAGGTCATCGAGGACGACGAGCGGGGCGCGACCCTCGACGCCGGCGGGGGGCTCTTCGTCGTCACCGTCCTCGTCGTCGTCAGCGTCCCCTCCGTGGCCCCGATCGCCGGAGCCATTCGCCTGCCCGGCCCGCACCTGACCCGAGCCCGAACGGCCCCCGCGCAGCGTGGCCCCGTCGAAGCGCCCGAGGTTGCCGGGCGCCGTCTTCCATCTCAGCGCGCCGGCATCGACGGGCGCGAAGGTCTCGTCATGGCCGCGAGCCGTGAAGTCCCGGCTGAGCCCCGGGAAGACGCGGGCGGCGCCGGGACGGACGTCCAGGCCCGCCAGCCTGCCCGAGCCCGCCTCCGAGAAGAGGCCCACGCCGTTGGGGATCGGCCGTTCGTTTCCGTCGGAGGGAACGTTGGTCACCGATACCGCCGCGTCGCCCGGAGTCCGCGCGACCATCTCCGTGGAGCCGCCTCCGTCGAGCATCAGCGCATCCTCGGCGCCGAGACGGCCGAACACGTCCGCGACCTCTTGGAAGTCGGCGCCCCGCGAGTTGTTGGCGCGCCCCTGCACCGCGAGCAGGAGCAGCTCGCGGCCACCGCCGCGCCACCCGATCGCGGTCCGCCCGGCATCGCTCAGGTCGCCCTGCGACCGGACGACGCCGTCGCGCACCAGGACGCCCCCACTTCCGAGCGCGAACTCGAAGGGCGAGGGCACGCTCACCTTGGGGGCATAGCTGAGGTCCACAGGCTCACCGGGCCGCGCCGCCGCCAGCCAGCTCGCCCCGGCGCCGCGACCCACGAGGATCATGGCGCCCTGAGGCACCTCTTCCGTGGAGGTTCCCGAGCGCACCGACTCGACCCTGCCGTCGCGCACCAGAACCTCCGTCGTCGGCGAGCCGGGGGCGGCAAAGGAGCGCAGGCCGGGTCCCCAGAGAGGGGTGAAGACGCCCACGCCCTCGGCGGGCAACGAGGAGTTCAGCCCCTCGACCGAGCGGCTGCGCGCGCCCACCGCCACCGTGGCCTCGAGGGCGAGGTCGGCCAGCCGCCCGATCTCATCCCTGCCGACGCCGGCCACCGTGCGCGGATCAGAGCTGGCCTTGCGTAGGGCGCCGCCTCCGATCTCGGGGCCGATGGCGGCTTCGCTGCCGTTGATCGAGAAGTAGTCGCCGTTGATCCCCGCCACGGCACCCGCGCTCGCGGCATGCTGGCTGAGGATGCGCTTCCCGGTGATCGTGTTGGCGAGCAGGTCCGCCCGCAGCCCGGGCTCCGCGAGCTCCGCGGTGAGCAGGTGCCAGCGGATCCAACCGTCGCGGTCGTAGGTCTGGAAGGTGGACAGCTCGAGGCCGGGCGCCACCGGCGTCGTGCGCTCCTCGGTGAGCAGGGCACCTGGCGCCGGTGAGGGCACCTCGGCGGCCGCTGCCGCGGGAACGAGCAAGAGCAACAGGATCCAGAGCAGCACGGATCGGCGCATGAAGATCACTACCTCCGGTGGTCGCGGGCAAGCAGGCAAGCAGCGCAAGCATCCCAGCGCACCTGAACCTCGCTGTTATCAGTTCGCTACGGAACGGATAACCGGGTCCGGCTCAGCCGCGCTCGACGGAAGTTTTTGTTGGTGGGACGCGAAATCCCGCGTGGTTGCGGGATTTGGGTGCTGCGGGGTGTGGCTGGTTCTGTCTACGTGGTGAGCTTGATGTTGAGCAGTTGCAGGGTGGTGGCTTGCAGGGCGGTGGGCTCGGTGAGGCGGGTGAAGGTGTGGCTGTCGTGGATGCTCAGGGTGTTCGAGCAGAGGGTGCCGAGGTCTGAGAGCAGGTCGGTGAGGGTGTGGGTGGGGTGGCCGTGCGCGGTTTTTTGAGCGGACGCGTTGGCTTGGCCTTGGGGTGAGCGGCGGGCGGGGGCGACGGGGTCGATGTTGCTGATCGGGGTGTCATCTGTGAACAGCAGCGGGCTCAGGCGCTGGGTCAGCTCGAACGTGACGTGGTAGGCGAGCATGCAGAGGAAGATGTGCGCGCGGACTCGGGTCTCGAGGTGGTGGTGGATCGGGCGGATCTCCAGGGCGTCCTTCATCGTGCGGAAGGCGCGCTCGTTGACTTTGAGCTGTTTGTAGGCGCGCACCGCGGCGGGTGCGCTGATCTGCTCGGCGGTGCAGGTCGTGCGGATCACGTAGAGGCCGTCCAGCGCGGTCTCGGCGGTGACCTGGTCGGTCTTGCGCTCATAGGCGAACGCGCCGTCGCTGATCTGCAGGGTGAAGTGCTTGGCCATCTTGTACTTGTTGATGACCTTCCCGGCACGCTGGCCGATCGTGCCCGCGTCGGCGCCCTTGAGGTGTCCGCGGGACCCGGTGACGCTGGCGGTGACCTTGTCCAATTCGGCTTCGGTGGCGGCCAACAGCTCGCTGCGTTTGCGGGTGCGCTCGGCGGCGACGGCTGGGTTGCGGCACACGATCAGGCGCTCGCCGGGGAACCCCGCAGAGCTGATCTCGGCGAGGTTGACCTCATCAAACAGGCCCAGCTGCAGGTCCCCGGCGCTGACGAGCGCCTTGATCTGCGGCGCTTTGAGCGCGCTGATGAAGTCCACGCCGGACTCGACCATGTCCCGTGCCAGTGCCCGGGTGATCATCCCGCGATCGCCGACGAACACGACGTGCTCGATCCCGAAACGCTCTGAGACCGCGCTGATCGCGTCCGGGACGGTCGTCTGGTCGGGCACGGACCCGGGATGCACCGAGACCGCGACCGGGCGGCCCTCCGGCGAACAGGTCAGGCCGTAGTTGACCTGCAGCTTGCCCTTGACGCCATCACGGCTGTAGCCGAGCTTGCCCAGCGGACACTTGCGGCCCTCCAGGTAGCTCGAGGACAGGTCATAGAGCACGAACCCGTCCCCGGTCAGATGCCGCTTGGCCAGCGCGCGCTCGATGCGGTCCTGGCGCTCCAGCAGCCAGTCCATCGCCGCCAGCAACTCGGCCTCGCAGACCTCGCCCAGCCCGAGCTCGTCAGCGAGCGTGGTCTGTGAGAACCGCCGCGTCGCCGAGAGCTTGGAGCCCGGCCCGATCACCCGCTGGACGATCATCGCGACGACCAGGTCCCGCTGCCGGCAGCGCTCCCGGCCCAGCAGACGCTCAAGGTCCAAGTCGCGCAGCACCCCCAGCACCGCGGCGACATGCCCGTGCGGCAACGACCGCTCGATCACGAAGTCCTGATCGAGATCGACCAGTCGCCGGCCGGCGAGGACCGCGCGGATCGCGTCGATCGCCTCCACCGGCAAATGCGACAGGTTGCCGACCGTCTCGTTCTTGACCTTGCCATCCTCGCGAAAGGACCGCCGCAACAGATGCGACTCATAGGTCCGGCCCTTGTAGTGACGACGCGTCGTCGCGACATGAACCTTCCCCTCTCGCTTCGCCATAACGTGATCGTCGCACAGATCCCGGTCGCTGTCCAGCTCTTTAGTGTCTACACTCACCAGCCGTGACCAAGCCCGATCGGCTCCACGGCTCCACAGAGCCAAATCGGGCCTCAGATCAACGAAAACTTCCGGCTCGAGCGCGAGGAGGAACTCCTTGCGCTCGATGCCGCCGGTGTAGCCACCGAGCCCACCGCCGGTCCTCACCACGCGGTGGCAGGGCACGACCACAGGCAGCGGATTGGAGCCCAGCCCGTTGCCCGCGGCGCGCACGGCATGTGGGCTGCCGGCGCTCACCGCCACCTCCCCATAGGTACGCACCTCGCCGTAGCCGATCCGCGCCGTGGCCTCGAGCACGCGGCGGAAGAAGCCCTTGGTGAGCGACCAATCGATCGGCTCGCCGAAGCGGCGCAGACGGCCCTCGAAGTACTCGTCGAGCTCGCGCCGGATCGGGTCCAGGCGCTCCGGCGCCTCGAGGACGCGCGGAGAGATCTCCTCTGCGATGCCGTCGAGCATGTCGTCGAGCGGGCGTTCGGGGTAGGCCACCCGCACGAGCCCGCGGCGGGTGGCCGCTACCGTGAGCGGTCCCAGCGGTGAGTCCACCTGGGCGCGCACTAACCGCGCGACTCCTTTCGGCGCTGAAGGAGTAGCCGCTTGCGAGCCGAGACCGGCTGCTCCTTTCCATGCGAACCGGCACCGGCGCGGTCAGCGACGCGATTGCTGCTTTCGCTGTTTGCGGCATCGCTCGGGCGAAGCGCCGGAGCCCTCGATACGTTCGACCAGTGAGACTGATCGTCGCCCGCTGCTCTGTGACGTACTCGGGTCGCTTGGACGCCCATCTGCCTGAGGCTGTGCGACTTCTCATGCTGAAAGCGGATGGCTCGGTGCTGGTCCACTCGGACTCGGGCGGATATCGACCGCTGAACTGGATGACCGCGCCGACCGCCATCGAGGAGGAGGGCGACCGGATCACGGTGCGCAAGGTCAAGGGCGAGGACCAGCTCGAGATCGAGCTGGCGGAGGTGATCAGCGACATGACCGTCGAGTGCGACGTGGTGTCGGGCCTCGAGAAAGACGGCGTCGAGACCCACCTGCAGGAGCTGCTCGCCGACGCGCCGCAGTGGTGCGGCGAAGGCTTCCGGCTCGTCCGCAGGGAGTGGCCGACCGACATCGGCCCCGTGGACCTCATGTGCCGCGACGACGGCGACGGCTGGGTCGCGGTCGAGATCAAGCGCGTCGGGACGATCGACGCGGTCGAGCAGCTGACGCGCTACCTCCAGCGCATCTGCGAGGACCCCGCGCTCGCCGACTGCCGCGGCGTCCTGGTCGCCCAGACGGTCAAGCCGCAGGCCCGCGTGCTCGCCGAGTCGCGCGGGATCGCCTGGGTCGAGGTGGACCTCGCGGTGCTGCGCGGCGAGCGCGAGCCCGAGCTCCAGCTCTTCTAGTCGCGCATCTCGGCTGGCAGGATGACGAGCCCTGTCCGGTCGGCCCCGCGACGCAGGCGTTGGTCGAGGGTCACCACGCGCCAGCCGAGCAGCTGGGCGAGCGCGAGGTACTCGGCGTCGTAGGTCTTGGCGAGTCCGAGCTCGTCCGCGATGCGCCAAGCGTGGCGACCGAGCGCCGCCGGCGCCTTGCGCGCGACAGGGCATGTCTCGAGTCTGGCGGCGGTGGCCAGGGCGTCCTCACGGTCGATCTCGCCGCGCCAGCTCAGCTCGTGAATGACCGAGCGTGTCTCGGACCACATGAGCGGCGGGGCTGCCAAGCCGCGCCCGTCGAACTCATCGAAGCCCTGGGCGCTCGCGCACGCCGCGAACGCGACGCTCGCGTCGAGGACGAACATCAGCGGCCGCGGCGGGAGCGCTCGAGCGCCGCGGCGACGTCGGGGAGAGGACGCCCGGAATCGAACCGCTGCCAGCGTGTCGGAAGCTCGACGCCTCCTGGCGGCGTCGCGACGGCGGCGAGGTCGGCTTCGTCGATCATGTGTTGGGTGCCGACTCGAGTCGACCGCAGGCGACCCGCTCGGATCCAGCGGCGGATCGTCTCGGGATTCATCCCGGTCCGTTGCGCGGCTTGGGGAACCGAGATCATGTCGTCGCATACTACAACGGCGTGCTTCACACGATCCAGAGGATCGGCGTAGGGTTCGCGCGCATGAGCGTGAACGTGAGTGTCACGGACGGCGGCGTCCTGGAGATCGAGATCGACCGACCGCAGGCGCGCAACGCGGTCAACGGCGAGGTGGCCGAAGGCATCGCCGCCGCGCTGGAGCGCCTCGACGCCGAGGACGAGCTGCGCGTCGGGATCCTCACCGGGGCGGGCGGCACCTTCTGCTCGGGCATGGACCTGAAGGCGTTCGTGACCGGCGAGCGCCCGTGGGCGGGAGACCGCGGCTTCGCGGGCATCACCCAGCGCGCCGCCGAGAAGCCGCTGATCGCCGCCGTCGAGGGCTACGCGCTGGCGGGCGGCTTCGAGATCGCGCTCGCGTGCGACCTGATCGTCGCCGGGCGCGACGCGCGCTTCGGCATCCCGGAGGTCAAGCGCGGGCTGGTCGCCGCGGCCGGCGGGTTGTTCCGGCTGCCGCAGCGGATCCCCTACCACCTGGCCATGGAGCTGGCGCTGACCGGCGACCCGATCGGCGCCGAGCGGGCGGCGGACGTCGGCATCGTCAACCGGCTCGTCGAGCCGGGGGAGGCGCTGGCCGGCGCCCGCGAACTGGCAGCCCAGATCGTGCGCAACGCGCCCCTCGCGCTGGCGGCGTCCAAGACCGTCGTCCAGCGCGCACGCGAGTGGACGGAGGCCGAGGCGTGGGACGAGCAGGGCCGGATCGCCGGTGGCGTCTTCGGCTCCGAGGACGCCCAGGAGGGCGCGAAGGCGTTCGCGGAGAAGCGCGAGCCGCGCTGGCAGGGTCGCTAGCTCTGCAGCGTCAACACGAGCCGGCGCGAGCCGCCGGCGTCGCGGTGCTCGCAGAGGTAGACGCCCTGCCACGTCCCGAGGGCGAGGCGTCCGGCGCGGACCGGCAGCATGAGCGACGGGCCCAGCAGCGAGGCCTTGATGTGGGCGGGCATGTCGTCGGGGCCCTCGAACGTGTGCGTCCAGTAGTCCGCGTGCTCGGGCACCGCGCGGTCGAACCACGACGTGAAGTCGCGCCGCACGTCGGGCGACGCGTTCTCGTTGACGGTCAGCGAGGCCGAGGTGTGGGCGACGAACACGTGCAGCAGGCCCGCGTCGACGCCGCCGAGCTCCGGCGCGGCGCGCTCCACCTCGCGGGTGATGAGGTGGAAGCCGCGCGGAAGCGGATCGAGCCGCAACTCGTGCTGGGCGATCACGGGATGCGGGCGAAGCGCATGTCGACGCGATCACCGCGGAACGGCACGCCCTCGGCCTGCAGGCGCTCCCGCTGGCGCTCGCCCTTGGCCAGCGAGCCGTCCGCGCGCACCACCCGCCACCAGGGCAGGCCCGGCTCCTCGACGTCGTGAAGGACGGCGCCGGCGAGGCGGGGTGCGCCCGGTGTGATGTCCCCGTAGGCGCGCACGAAGCCCTCCGGGATCGCGCGGACGCGGGCCAGGACGGTGTTCGTATGCTCGGTGTCGGTGCGCAAGGGGACGTATTCGATCGTCGCGTGTGACCCGGTGTCGGGCGACCTCGGCGTGGCGGTCCAGTCGCACTGGTTCTCCGTCGGCTCGGTCGTCACCTGGGGGCGCGCAGGTGTGGGGACGGTAGCCACACAGAGTGTCGCCGACCCCGCGTACGGACCGCGCACGCTGGATCGCCTCGCCGCAGGCGAGCCCGTGGGGCCCTCGCTCGCCGCCCAGCTCGAGGTCGACGACCTCGGGCGCATGCGCCAGGTCGCCGCCGTCGCTGCCACTGGTGAGGTCGCGGTGCACACCGGCGCGGACTGCATCCCGCACGCGTCCCACATCATTGGCGAAGGCTTTTCCTGCCAGGCGAACATGATGGCCCGGCCCGGCGTCCCCGAAGCGATGGCCGCCGCCTACGTCGCTGCCAGGGGGGACCTGGGCGCGCGGCTGCTCGCCGCGCTGCAGGGCGCAGAGCGCGCCGGCGGGGACGTCCGCGGCCGCCAGTCCGCCGCGCTGCTCGTCGTGGACGCCGCGACCGGCGCCGTGGTGCCCAAGCTGGAGCTGCGCGTGGAGGACCACGGCGACCCGATCGCCGAGCTCGAGCGGCTGCTCGGTCTCCAGCGCGCCTACGCGCTCGCCGGCGAGGCCGACGAGCTGCTCGGCGCCGGCGAAGCTGCGCAGGCTGGCCGGCTCTATCAGCAGGCGGCGGACCTGGCCCCGGACTCCGACGAGCTGCTCTTCTGGGCCGGACTGTCCATGGCCCACGCCGGCGACCTCGACGGCGGCGTCGACGCGGTCCGGCGCGCGGCCGCCGTCCACGGCGGCTGGCTCGACCTCCTCGACCGCCTGACCCCGGAGTTCGCGCCGGCGGGCGCAGCCGTGCGGAAGGCGCTCGGCCGATGAGCGAGGCGACGCTGCGCGAGGTCGTGGAGGCACTCGCGCCCCTGCGCCGCGCCGCCGGATCCGACGACGAGCGCGCCGCCGCGGAGTGGCTCGCCGAACGCCTCACGCGCGCGGGCGCACGCGCAGCCCGTGTTGAGGACGTCCCCTACCGCGACGGCTACGCGCGCCTGTACATCCCGCTGAACCTGCTGGCGCTGTTCGGCGGGCGCCTCGGGGCGCTGGCGGCGGCCGCGCTGATCGCCGACGACACATCCAACTACAAGCGCGTATGGCGCCGCGTCGCCAGCCGACCGAAGCCGACGACGAACGTGATCGCCGAGACCGGGCGCCCCGACGCGGCCGACACACTGGTCGTGCTGGCCCATCACGACGCCGCCCCGACGGGTGTCGTGTTCGACCAGCGTGCGCAGCGGGCGTTCGCCCGTCGCTTCCCCGACGTCGTCGCGCGCACCTACACGGGCCTGCCGCTCTGGTGGCCGGTGATCGGCGCACCGCTTCTGACCGTCGCCGGGCTCAAGCGCACGGGCCGCGCGGTCACGCTGCTCACGGGCCTCATCGGGCTCGACATCGCCCGCAACCGCATCGTCCCGGGCGCCAACGACAACCTGTCGGGCGTAGCGGCGCTCGTGGCCCTGGCCGAGCGGGGCCATGACCTCCCCGTCCGGCTGCTGTTGGTCAGCTGCGGCGCCGAGGAGGTGCTGCAGGGCGGGATCTACCCCTTCGTCGACGACCACCTGCGCGCGATGGACCCTCAGCGAACCTGGGTCCTCAACCTCGACACGATCGGCTCGCCCGAGCTGTTCATGATCGAGGGCGAGGGGATCCTGGTGATGGAGGACTACTGCGCGCCGGCCTTTCGCGACCAGGTGGCCGCGGCGGCCGCGCGCGCCGGAGTGCCGCTGACGCGCGGCTGCCGTGCGCGCTCGAGCACCGACGCCGTCATCCCGAGCCGCGCCGGCTATCCGACGGCCACGCTGTGCTCGTGGGAGCCCGCCACCAGGTGTCTGTCGGACTACCACCTGATGACGGACGTCCCGGAGCGCGTGGACTACGCGACCGTGGCGGCCGCGGTGGCGGTGGCGGCGGCGCTGGCCGAGGACCTCGCCTCGACGAGCTCGACCAGGTCCGCGACCGCGGCGTCGACCGCCTCGACGTAGTCGGGGTGCAACGCGCCGGCGGCGTCGAACGCCGTCTCGGCGAGCGGGACGGGCGTGTCGCGGTCGAGCACGCGGACGCCAATCAACCAACCGATGCTTGCGCACGCAATAGATGTGGAAAGACCGCCCCGGGCGTATAATGGACTGGTGAGCGTCGCCGATCACACCGTTCTGCAGACAGACGCTGGGCTCAAGTACTTCCCGCCCGAGCGCGAGGCCGCCTGGTTCGGCTTGCTGGCCGCACACGCCGAGCTGACGCGCTGCCTCGACTCGCGCCTGGCATCCGAGCACGGCCTGACGCTCAGCGCCTATGAGGTGCTCTCGCGCCTCGCCCACGCCGAGGACGGCCACCTGCGCATGTCCGAGCTTGCGGGCCGCTCGCAGCTCAGCCTCAGCCGCGTCTCGCGCGTGATCGACTCGCTGTGCGATCGTGGCCTGACCGAGCGCCGCAGCTGTCCCGGCGACTCGCGCGTCGTGCACGCGACCATCACCGTGGCCGGGCAGGAACTGCTCGCCGCAGCGCAGGACACGTTCTTCGCGACGGTCGAGGAGCGTTTCCTCGGCCGGCTCACGTGCGATGAGGTGGCGCTGGTGGGCGCGATCTTCGGCCGTCTGGTCGAGATCGGCCCTCCGGCGGCCGAATGACCAGCCGGTGGCCCTTCTCGTAACCCCCCACTGGGTATGCCGGGCGCCGATCACCGCCTGGCGGCGTCCTCGCTCGGGGCAATGGCTCCGCCATTGCACCCTCGCTGCGTCCTGGCCAGCCGGCGCCGGCATCCCGGCATACCCGGCGCGGCGTCACGAGAAGAACCACTAGGTTCTCGCCCGATGCGCCACGAGGACCTCGCCGGAATGCCCTGCTCGATCGCGCGCAGCATGGCAGTGGTCGGTGAGCGCTGGACGCTCGTGATCCTGCGCGAGGCGTTCATGCGCGCGCGCCGCTTCGAGGACTACCAGCAGGGCACGGGGATCGCCCGCAACATCCTCACGGATCGTCTCAACAAGCTCGTCGAGCACGACATCCTCGAGCGCCGGCCCTACGCCGAGCACCCCGGGCGCACGCTCAACGAGTACCGCCTCACCCAGAAGGGCCTCGATCTCTATCCCGTGCTCGTGTCGCTGATGCAGTGGGGTGACCGCTACGGCGGGCTCGACAAGCCGCCGGTGACACTCGAGCACAAGGACTGCGGCCACATCACGACGCCGCGCCTGATTTGCAGCGAGTGCGGCGAGCAGGTCTATGCGCGCGACGTGCAGGTCCACGAGCACCGTTCCCGCGACGTGAGAGCTGCCGCCGTCGCGCCGTTTTAGACCCTCCTAGCGGTCGCCGGGCGCCCGTGAGGGGTTCAGGGACATGGGGACATCGAGGTCCAGCGCGGTCCGGATGATGCGGTTCTGCTCGATGGTGTGGGCGGCGGGATAGCCCTCGCCAGGGCTGGCGCGCTCGGGCCGGCCGACGTAGCCGAACTCGAGCTCCTCGGGCAGGATCTGCAGCATGCGCGGGCTCATGTGCGCGCGGGCGCCCATGTTGCGCGGCTCCTCCTGGACCCACAGGACCTCGCGCAGGTTCGGATAGCGATGGATCTCCTCGAGGATCTGCGCCTGCGGGAAGGGATAGAGCAGCTCGACGCGCGAGATGGCGACGCCCGGGTTGTCCTCGCGGGTCGTGTGGCCCTTGAGGTCGTAGAAGACCTTGCCGGTGCAGAAGACCAGCCGGGTGACGGCTTCCTCGTCGATGCGCGGCTCGGAGAGCACCGGGTAGAAGCGCGCGCCGTCGGACAGATGGGCGACCTGGCTCATCGCCTGCGGCAGGCGCAGCAGCTGCTTGGGGGTGAAGATCACCAGCGGGCGCTGCTTGGCGACGCGCGCCTGGCGGCGCAGCAGGTGGAAGTACTGCGCCGGTGTCGTCAGGTTGGCGATGCGGATGTTGCCCTCGGCGGCGAGCTGCAGGAAGCGCTCCAGACGCGCGCTCGAGTGCTCCGGGCCCGATCCCTCGTAGCCGTGGGGCAGCAGCAGCGTCAGCCGCGAGGTCTGCCCCCACTTGGCGAGCGCGCTGATGATGAACTGGTCGACGATGACCTGCGCGGAGTTGGAGAAGTCGCCGAACTGCGCCTCCCACAGCACCAGCGACTCCGGCGCCTCCATCGAGTAGCCGTACTCGAAGCCCAGGCAGGCGACCTCGCTCAGCGGGGAGTTGTGCAGCTCCATGGGCGCGAGTGCGCCGGGCAGGTTCTGGATCGGTGACGTGCGGCGGCCGGTCTTGGCGTCGTGGAAGACGAGGTGGCGCTGGGAGAACGTGCCGCGCTCGACGTCCTGGCCGGTCAGGCGGATGGGCGTGCCTTCGGAGAGCAGCGACGCGTACGCGAGCGCCTCGGCGTGGGCCCAGTCGATGCCGCGACCGGTCTCGGCCACCTCGCGGCGCTTGTCGAGCTGGCGCACCAGCTTGGGGTGCACCTCGAAGCCCTCGGGCACCTTGAGCAGGTCCGCGTTGAGCTGCAGCAGCCGCGCTTCGGACACCGCGGTCTTGACCTCGGGGGACTGGGTCCGGTCGAGCTCGTAGCCGCCCGTGGGCTGGTCGGCGTGGCTGGCGGCCAGCTCCTCCTTGAGCTCGCGGTGGCGGTCGGCCAGCGACGTCCACGCCTTCTGGGCGAGCGCCTCGGCCTCCTCCTTGGTGAGGGTGCCGTCGGCGACGAGCTGCTCGGCGAAGATGTCGCGCACCGGCGTCTTGCCCTTGATCTTCGCGGCCATCTCAGGCTGCGTGTACGCGGGCTCGTCGGTTTCGTTGTGGCCCCAGCGGCGGTAGCCGATCAGGTCGATGAGCACGTCGTGGCCGAACTCGAGGCGGTAGGCGAAGGCGAGCCGGACGGCCGAGATGCAGGCGGCGACGTCGTCGGCGTTGACGTGGATGATCGGGACGTCGAAGCCCTTCGCGAGGTCCGACGCCCAGCGCGTGGAGCGCGACTCGTCCGGGTCGGTCGTGAAGCCGATCTGGTTGTTCTGGATCAGGTGGACGGTGCCGCCGACCGTGTAGCCGTCCAGGCCCTGCAGGTTGAGCGTCTCCGCCACCACGCCCTGGCCGGGGAAGGCGGCGTCGCCGTGCAGGACGATCGGCATCGCGGACGAGTGGTCGATATGGGTGTGCGGGCCCTGGCGCGTCGTCTGCACCGCGCGCGTGGCGCCGGTGACGACGGGCGCGACGTACTCGAGGTGTGACGGGTTCGATTCCAGGCGCACGAGCAGCGACCCGTCGCCGACGGAGTACGTGCCCTGGGCGCCGTGGTGATACTTGACGTCGCCCGTGCCGCCCTGGGGGATCGTGGTCACCGCCTCGATGTCCTGCGCGCCCTCGAACTCCCGCCACAGCGTCTCGTAGGCACGGCCGAGGTTGTGGGCGAGGACGTTGAGGCGGCCGCGGTGGGCCATGCCGATCACGACCTCGCGCGCGCCCTTGTGGAACGCGAGCTGGATGAGCTCGTCGAGCATCGGGACCGTCATGTCGAGGCCCTCGACGGAGAACTGCTTCTGGCCCAGGTAGGCCTTGTGCATGAAGCGCTCGAGGCTGTCGACCTGGGTGAGGCGGCCCAGCAGCGCCTTCTTCTCCTCGGTGGTCAGCGGCTGGCGGAACTCGCTGGTCTCGATGCGCTGGCGCAGCCATACGCGCTGGCGGTGGCTGGCGAGGTGCTCGATCTCATAGGCGATCGTGCCGCAGTAGGTCTCGCGCAGGTGCGGAAGGGCGTCGGCGAGCGTGGCGCCGGGGACGGCGACGCGCAGGATCTTGGCCGGGATCGTCGCCATCAGCTCCCGGGTGAGCCCGAGCGGCTCGGGATCCAGCGCGGGGTCACCTTCGGGCTCTGAGCCCAGCGGGTCCAGTCGCGCGGCGAGATGGCCGTGGGTGCGGTGCGCCTTGATCAGCGAGACCGCGGCCTGGACGGCCTGCAACAGCTCCTCGTCGGGCACCGAGGACTGGTCCGCGGGCGTGGCGTCGCGAGCGGTGGCGGCCGCGGCGGCGGTCGCCGGGGGCTGGGGCGCATCGCCAAGGGGCGCCTCCAGGTCGGCGAAGAGCTTCTCGTAGAACCCGTGCTCGCCCTGCAGGTAGGCCTCGACCGTCTGCAGGAACTGGCCCGACTCCGCGCCCTGGATGATGCGGTGGTCGTAGGTCGAGGTCATCGTCATGACCTTCTCGGCGCCGATCAGCCCCCCGATGTTGCCGAGGCCGACGGGGTAGGCGATCGAGCCCGTCGCGACGATGGTGCCCTGGCCGGTCATCAGGCGCGGGACGGAGGCGATCGTGCCGATGCCGCCCGGGTTGGTGAGCGACACGTTCGCGCCCTGGAGGTCGTCGGCGGTCAGCTTGTTCTCGCGGGCGCGGGCGATCAGGTCGGCGAAGGCGTCGAGGAAGCCCTTGAAGGAGAGGCGGCCGGCGTCGCGGATGACCGGCACCATCAGCGTGCGGCTGCCGTCCTTCTTGGTGACGTCGACCGCGATCCCGAGGTTGACCGCCTCGTCGTCGATGACGAACGGCTTGGCATCGGTTTCGAGGAAGTGCCGCGCCATGACCGGCATCTGCTCCGTTGCGGCGACCGCGATGGCGTACGCGATCAGGTGGGTGAAGGAGACCTTGTGGCCGGCCTCCTTGAGCTGCTTGCGCCGGCTGTCGAGCGTCGTGACGGTGAGGGTACGGAAGGAGGTGGCGGTCGGGATGGCCCGCGACTCGTCCATGTAGCGCGCGAGGGTCGCGGCCCCGCCCTTGAGTGCAATCGGTGTGGGCCCGCTCTCGCCTCCGAGGACGTCGGCCTTCATGATGCGGCCGCGCGGGCCGGTGCCGGCGACCTTGGCGAGGTCGACGCCCTCGACCGCGGCGACGCGGCGGGCGACTGGGCTGGCCTTGACCCTGTCGGCGGTCGATGGCGCGGCACTCGGCGCCGAAGGCGCGGCGGCCCCATTGGTCTCCGGCTTCGGCACGGCTGCCCCGCCGCGCATGCGCGCGACGACCTGGCCGACGGTGACGGTCTCACCGACGTCGGCGAAGGTCTCGGTGATGGTGCCCGAGGCGGGGGAGGGCAGCTCGGCGTCCACCTTGTCCGTGGAGACCTCGACGATGCCCTCGTCCTGGGCGACACTGTCGCCGATCGCCTTGAGCCATTCGAGGATGACGCCTTCGCTGACCGACTCCCCCATCGAGGGGACGACGATGTCGATCTCCTTCTCCTCGACGGGATCGGCCTCGGCTTCGGCTTCGGAAGCGGACCCGTTGCTCGACCCGGCTTCGCCTCCGCTGATCTCGCAGAGGACTGCGCCGATGGCGATCGTGTCGCCCTCCTGGGCGTGGATCTTGACGATCACGCCACCCGCGGGAGAGGGCACCTCGGCGTCCACCTTGTCGGTGGAGACCTCGACGAGCGCGTCGTCGGTGGCGACGGTGTCACCCTCCTGCTGGAGCCATTCGAGGATCGTTCCCTCGGTCACCGAATCGCCCATCGCGGGCATGACCACTGACACGGTCGTCTCGACAGCCACGGCTCAGCTCAGGGTACCGGCTTTGCGGTTCTCCAGAAAGAACCCGAGGCTGCCGGCGAACGGCCCGACGCCGCCCACCACCGCCACCATCACGCCGAGCCACAGCGGGATCTGCCGCCGCCGGACCGCCTCGAGGCACAGCAGCGACAGGACGATCCACAAGACCCCGTGAATCCACCCGAAAACGGTGACCAGGTCGTCGTCTCGATCGACGAACGCGACGTAGAGCAGGGCGACGTAGACGAGCGAGTGTCCGTAGGAGGCGTAACGGAGCTTCACCGCGCGAGCAGCTGCGCCATGCCGCGCAGGGCGGGGCTCGCGTCGTCCGGCCAGCGCGCCGGGTCCGGGTCCCACCAGGCGTGCGCGTCGTGCTCGGAGTCGCGCACGACCTCGGCCCCCGCCGCGACCCACACCTGTCCGATGAGCAGCACGAGCCGGTTGGGCGTGCACACCAGCGCCTCGACCTGCGTGCGCTCGGGCTCGAGGGCCCATTCCTCCTCGAGCTCGCGCGTCAGGGTCTCCACGGGATCCTCCCCGACCTCGACGGCGCCGCCGGCGCCCAGCGCCCAGCGCCCGGCCCACGTCGCAACCCAGGGCGCGCGCCGGCCGGCCAGCCAGCGGCCGTCACCGTCGCGGACCACGCACTGGACCGAGATCGAGGAGAGCGCGTCGTCGCCCAGGCGCAGGCTCCAGCGCATCGGCTGCAGCTCGAGCTCGAGCCCGTTGTCGGTCCCGAAGTCAGACATCCGCGCCGCGAGCCCGTCGTGGGATGGGGAGCCGCGGTCCTGCAGGGCGGCGATCGCGGCGTCGGCGGCGGCATCCGCGGCGGCCGTCGGCGCAAAGGCGTCCCCGCGCCACCGCGTACGGACGGCGTCCGCCGCCCAGGGCCCGCGCGCGAGGATGCCGGGCTCGAGGCTCACGCGCTCAGATTAGGCTCACGCCCGTGGCACGTCGCAAGGTCTGGGGATGGGGCGTGGAGGGGGACGCCCCCGGCGCCGACGAGGTGCGCGGGCTGCGCACCCATCTCGGCTTCGGGCGCGACGCGGACGCGGTCGAGACGCCGACCGAGCCGCGGCTGCCGCCGCCGCGCGTCGGGATCCCGGCCGAGCTCTCCGACGCCGCCTGCGACGACGCCTACGACCGGGCGCGGTACGGGCTCGGCCGCTCGTACCTCGACGTCGTGCGCGGGATGCGCGGCGAGATCGCCCATCCGCCTGACTTCGTCGTGCACGCGTGGACGGAGGACACCGTCATCCGCACGCTCGAGTGGGCGGCCGCCAGGCGCGTCGCGGTCACGCCGGTCGGTGGCGGCACCAGCGTCGTCGGCGGCATCGAGGCCCATCCGATCGAGGGTGGGGAGGGCGCCATCGCGCTGGCGCTCGGGGCCATGGACCGCGTGCTCGAGGTCGACACCGTGTCCCGTGCGGCCCGCATCCAGGCCGGCGCGACCGGCCCGCGGCTGGAGGAGCAGCTGCGCGTGCACGGGCTCACGCTGCGCTTCTACCCGCAGTCCTTCGAGCTGGCCACGCTCGGCGGATGGCTCGCGACCCGGGCGGGCGGGCACTTTGCGACAGGCCCCACCCACATCGACGACCTCGTCCAGGGCATCCGCGCCGTCACCCCGGGGGCGGGCGTGTGGCAGTCGCGCCGCCTTCCGGGCTCGGGTGCCGGCCCGTCGCCCGACCGGCTCCTGCTCGGCTCCGAAGGCACCCTCGGCGTCATCACGGAGGCGTGGGTGCGCGTCCAGCCCAGGCCGACTGAGCGGCGCTCGGCGAGCATCCGCTTCCCGGACTACTTCGCCGCCGCCCGTGCCGTGCGCGACATCGTCCAGTCCGGGCTGCGGCCCGCCAACTGCCGGGTCATCGACGCGCGCGAGGCGGCGCTCACCTTCGCAGACGACGGCTCCCATGCGCTCCTGCTGCTCGGCTTCGAGTCGGGCCTCGACGACCAGTTCCAGCAGGCGCTGACCATCGCCGGCGGCGAGCCCCGGATCTCCGGCGGCGGCGCCGGCGAGTGGAAGGACGCCTTCCTGCGTGCGCCGTACCTGCGCGACACGTTCGTGGTCATGGGCGTGCTCTCGGAGACCTTCGAGAGCGCGATCACCTGGGACCGCCACGACGCCTTCGTGCGCGAGGTACAGGGAACCGCCGAGGCCGTCCTGCGCGAGCGCTGCGGGGCAGGCTCGGTCACCGTCCGCATGACCCATGCCTATCCCGACGGCGCCGCGCCGTACTTCACCTGCCTGGCGCCGGTCGAGCAGGGCGCCGAGGTCGACACCTGGCGCGCGGTCAAGCACGCCGCCAGCGAGGCGATCCTCCGCGGCGGGGGCAGCATCACCCACCACCACGCGGTCGGCCGCGACCACCGGCCCTGGTACGAGCGTCAGCGCCCGGAGCCGTTCGCCGCCGCCCTGCGCGGTGCCAAGGCCGCCGTCGACCCGGTCGGCATCCTCAACCCGGGCGTGTTATCTGGAGCGTCCCCTCCGCCTGCGACGCGATGACGAGCGTGCCGTCCCGGTACGCGACCGTGTACGGGTTGCGCACCGTGACGACCGATCGCAGGACGCGGCCGCTCTCGAGGTCGACCTCGACCACCTCGTTGCGCTCACTGAGGGCGACCCAGGCCGTCCCGTCGTCTCCGGCCGCGATCCCGACCGGGGTGCCGTCGAGCGCGACGCGGCGCTCGAAGCGCAGGCGCTCGGCGGTGCCGTAGACGACCAGCGCCCGCCCGCGGGTGTCGGCGATCGCCAGCCGGTCGCCGACGGCGACGACGTGCGACGGGCCGAGCCCGGCGCTCTGGCCGCCGAGGCCGCGCGGCTCGTCGGCGAGTCCGTCGTAGAGCTCGACCGTGTAGGCGCGGACGGCGATCACCGCGACCTGGTCGCCTACGACGTCGACCCCGCCGGGCTGCGCGTCGACCGGCACCTGGCCGACGAGCTCGCCGTCGCGCACGACGGACATGGTCGAGCCGAACTCGTCGGCGGTGAAGACGCGGTCGCCGAGCTTGGTCGCGTCGTGCGGACCGTCGCCGACCGGGGTGCGCACCGCTGCCCCGCCGGGTGTCACCTCCAGGAGCGCGTCGGCGCTCTCCACGGGAACCAGGAAGGTGCCGTCGGCGACCGAGACGTGCCGGGCGCTGCCGGGCAGCGGCACCTCCCGTGTGATCTCGCCGGTCTCGACGTCGACCAGCACGAGCCGCGGCGGCTCGTCCACCGCGATGGCGGCGATGCCGGCTTCGGCGTCCAGCGCCACGCCCTCGGGCGTGTCGCCCACCTCGACGACCATGCCGGGCGGGTCCTCGGCGGGCGGACCCTGCACGGGCTCGGCCGCCTGCGGCGGGTCGAGCTGGGGCCGTGGCGGCGCAGGGGCGGCGTCACCGCCGCAGCCCGCGAGGGCGACGACGGCGAGCAGCCCAGCCAGCCACCTCACCGCTGGACCGGGACGAGGACCTCGCGCTCGGAGGAGACGGCCTCGACGACCTCGATCTCCTCCTCCTCCTCGAGCCCGCCGTCGCTGTCGGGCTCGGCGTCGCACGTGACGCGCATCATCCCGGTGGCGACCTTCTCGTCGCCCATCACGGTCAGCCCGCAGATGACGTCGCCCTCGTCCCAGCCCAGGCGGTTGAGGTCGAACCAGTTGAGGTGCACCGCGTTCGCGGTGCCGCCGTACGGGCACGAGGTGTTGTGCGCGTCCTTGGCCTTGCAGACCGCCTGCATGTTCTTTGCGGAGGCGTCGACGCTCACGTCCGCACCAGCCTAAGCCCGATGCCGAAGGCGCGCTCGAAGATGTCCGTCTCACGCTCGGCCATCCAGCGGGCGAGCGTGACATCCTCGTCGCCACTCAGGCGCAGGTCCGCGTAGCCGTTGGCGATCGTCAGCCGCGCCTCGTGCACGGCCTGGTCGCGCGCGCGCTCGAGCTGCTCGGTGAGACGCAGCAGCGCCGATCCGCGCTGCAGCAGCTCATCGTCGCCCTTGACCATCAGCGGCGCGTAGTCGCCCACCGACGGCGTGCCCTTGCGGTGATAGCGGGCGAGCTGGGCGATCAGCGCGACCTCCCGCGGGCTGAAGCCGGGCAGCCCCGCGCTGAGGATCAGGTAGCGCGAGTGCTTGTGGTGGTCGTCGTAGTCGACCGCCGTCCCGATGTCGTGCAGCATCGCCGCGGCCCACAGCAGCTCGCGCTCCGTCTGGTCGCAGGGGTGGCGACCGGCGGCCCCGAGCGCGTCCCACATCTCCAGCGCGAGCTCGGCGACGTGCTCGGTGTGGGCGAACTCGGGGTGGTACTGCGCGGCGAGGTTGAGCACCGACGCGCGGCGGACGTCGTCGAACAGGGGCGGGTCGGTGCCGGCGAGCAACGTCTCGAGGAACACGCCCTCCCGCAGCCCCGCTTCGGTCGCCTCGAGCGCGTCGAAGCCGCCCAGGTCGAGCACCGTGTCGATCACCACGGCGGCGGCGAGGATGACGTCGGCCCGCCCCGGCTTGACTCCGGTGATTGCGCCCCGGTCGGCCGCCGGCATCTCGACCATCTGCTCGATCAGGGCGGTGAGCTGCTTGCGCGAGATGCAGGCGCCCTGGATGCCGATGTCGCGCAGACCGGTGTCGGCCTGAGCGGCCCCGGCCAGGTTGCGCACGGCGCCGCCGATGGCGACCAGCCGCCCGCCGTGCGCGCCCGCGCCTTGCAGCCACTCCGCCCGCGAGAGCACCTTCTTCTCGACGTGCGCGCGCAGCGCCTTGACCTGCTTGGGCTGCGTCTTCTTACCGTCCAGGAAGCGCTCCGTCATGCGCACCGCGCCGAGGCGCCACGACTTCATGTCCGTCGCGGTGCGGCTCCTGACGCGGCTGAGCTGGAGCGAGCCGCCGCCGATGTCCAGCGCGACGCCGTCGGCGAGCGTGGTCGAGTTGACCGCGGCAAGGTAGCCGTAGCGCGCCTCCTGCTCGCGCGCGAGCACCTCGATCTCCAGCCAGGTCCGGCTCCGCGCGGCTTCCAGGAACGCGTCGCGATTGGACGCGTCGCGGATCGCCGAGGTGGCGACCGCGCGCACGTCGGTGATGCCCGTCGCCCGGCAGAAGTGCGCGTAGAGCTCGAGCATCTGCAGCGCTCGCTCCATTGGCTCGGCGCCGAGCTCGCCACTGGCGTCGAGGCCCTCGCCGATGCGGACCGCCTCGTGGATCTCGTCCGTGCGCTTCCACCACGCGCCGCGGCCCTCGCCCGACCAGGTGAAGACCACCAGACGGAAGGAGTTCGACCCTAGATCGATGACCGCCTGGCGGCGTTCGCTCACGCGGTCGAGCCTACGCTTCCGGACATGATCGTCGAGCGTTCGATGCGGGAGGACTACCTCTCCAACACGTACCTGGTCGCGGCGGCGGAGAACGGGGAGGCGTTCTTCGTCGACGCCGGCGGCCCCGTCGCGCCGCTGATCGACAAGGCCGACGCGCTCGGCCTCACCCCGACCCACGTCCTGCTCACCCACCGCCACGGCGACCACGTCGAGGAGCTCGGCAGCCTGCTCGAGCGCTGGCCGGATCTTCAGGTGCTCGCCCACCCCGACGAGGAGGTCATGGGCGTGACCGCCGCGATGAACGCCGACGAGCAGATCGAGGCCGGCGGATTGACGGTCACGACCATCCACACCCCGGGCCACACCAGCGGCATGCTCGCGCTGCTCGTCGAGGGCAACGTCTTCACGGGCGACACGCTCTTCAAGAACTCCGTCGGCGGGGTGCGGGCCCCCGGCTCGACCTCCTACGCAGACCTCAAGCGCTCCGTCATGGAGGTCCTGCTCGCGCTCCCCGGGGACACGGTCATCCGCCCCGGCCACACCGACCCGTCCACCATCGGCGAGGAGCGTGAGCACAACCCGTTCGCCCGGGTCTGGAACGGCGTCGATCCCGAGGGCGGCGATCAGGTCACCGTCTGGGACAAGCCGGCGACGCTCGTTCTCTGGGGGCCCGACTACGACGGTGGCAACAAGGCGTGGATCCGCTGGGCCGAGGACGGCGCCGACGACATCGTCGGAGGCTCGCAAGTGCAACGCGATGGCTAAGGACAAGATGCCGACCGGCCGCGTCGCTCGCTCGGCGCGGATCGGGAGGCTCGCGGCCGGTCAGGGCGCGCGCCAGGTGGCGACCAAGACGGCGAACGTCGGACGCTCGCCCGAGCGCAGGGCGGCCGCCCTGGAGAAGCGTCACATCGAGGCGGCGGAGCAGATCGTCACCGCGCTGGGGACGATGAAGGGCGCGGCCATGAAGCTCGGCCAGGTGCTGAGCTTCCTCGACGTCGGCCTCGTGCCCGAGGAGTACCGCGAGGAGTTCCAGAAAAAGCTCGGCGCGCTGCGCGACGCCGCGCCCAACGTGCGCTTCGACGACATGCGCAAGGTCATCGAGTCAGAGCTCGAGGACAAGCTCGCAAACGTGTTCGCGGAGTTCGACTCCGAGCCGATCGCGGCGGCGTCGATCGGCCAGGTCTACCGCGCGACGCTGCACGACGGTCGCGACGTCGCGGTCAAGGTCCAGTACCCGGGCGTCGCCCAGGCGGTCCGGGCCGACATGCAGAACCTCGGGATGATCCTGCGCGTCATGCGCACGATCGCGCCGGGCATCGACGTCAAGGCGACGGCGACCGAGATCCGCGAGCGCATCCACGAGGAGCTCGACTACGAGCTCGAAGCGTCCAACCAGCGAGCGCTCGCGCGCATCTACGCCGGCCATCCGTTCATCACCGTCCCCGCCGTCGTGACCGAGCTCAGCCGCGAGCGGGTGCTCGTCAACGAGTTCGTCACCGGCCGCGGCTTCGAGGAGGTCAAGCAGCTCGACCAGGCCACGCGCGACCGCGTCGGCGAGATCGTCTTCCGCTTCTACTTCGGCTGCATGTACCGCCACCGGCAGTTCTCGGGCGACCCGCACCCGGGCAACTTCCTGCTGC
>JBBJOW010000056.1:0-26912 GCA_037724045.1 Solirubrobacteraceae bacterium | reverse complement strand
GCCCAGAGGTCCGCGTCTCGACGGTGCGCGACCGGCTCTTGACCGAGACCGACGGAATGTTGCCTGCCGTAAGCGTCACGGCGGGGTGATTCTGGCAGACGGCCTCGCTGTAGCCGGGCGGGTCGGCGCCCGTCGTCGACAAAGTGGCGGAAGGGCGCCCTGGTGGTTGATCAGTCCTTGTAGGGGTCGATGGTGCCTTCGCCCGCCATGGCAACGCCGAGCGGCGTCAGCGTGTGCAGGATGCGGACGGTCCCCTCGTGGTAGCCGAGCACCTCTTTGAGGCGCTTGTAGGCGCCGGGTGCCTCGTCCGCGGCGCCACCACGTAGTTCGATACCGCGTGAGCACAGGTCGTCCGTCGCTGCCGTCCAGTCGATTGCGCCTTCGACTTCCTTGACCCACCGCTTCGCGAGGCTTCCGCCGTCGAGCGGGCAGAGTCCGTTATCGGGCTTGTGAGTGCCCGGGGTCTGGATCCAGTCGCAGTCGCGGTTGAGGCAGGACCACCGCTTGCGGCTCTTGCCCGCGGCGGCGGTGCGGCTCATGGCGCGGCCGGCGCCGTGGACGGTGGAGTAGAGCGCGTGCGCGCTTAGGTCCGACTCGACGCCTTCGAGGATGACGCTGTCCTCTCCCATCGTGGAGCCGACGAATCCGCGCTGTCCTGGCTGAGCTGGGGTAGCGCCCTTGCGGACGACCCAGTAGTTCTCGCCGCCGTGCTCTTCGAGCCAGGCGAAGTTGTGGTGGTTGTGGACGGAGTCGAGCGCGTCGGCTCCGAGGATGCTCAGGACCTTCTCGATGACCACGTCACGGCCCGCGTAGGCGTAGGCACCAGCAAGACGCATCGCATCGATGTACGCCTGCCCGACCTCGGTGTCGACGTGAAGCAGCGTCGGGGGTGCGGACATCTCGCCCTCGTGGCCGCGCTCGTCGAACTTGCCGCCGGCGGCGAGCGACAGAAATCCGCTGGCGGTCTTGTGGCCGAACCCGCGGGAGCCGAAGTGGACGCCGATCCAGACGCGGCCCTGTTCGTCGGCGAATAGGTCGACGTAGTGGTTGCCGGCGCCGACGGTGCCGAGCTGCTTCGCGGCGAGGTCGTAGAGCTGCCGCTGCGGCGCGAACGGTGCCTGCTTAATGTCTTCGAGCACCTGGTGCTCGACGGGCTCCGCATTGTGTCGGCCGACTCCGAAGCTGACCTCGTCGAAGATGCGGTCCATGAGTCCAGCCAGGTCGGCTCGAACCTCGTCGGAAGTGAGGTTGGTCAGGACGGCCTTGTTACCGCAGCCAATGTCGTAGCCGACACCCGACGGGCTGACGTGCTCGCGGTAGCCCATGACGCCCCCAATTGGGGCGCTGTAGCCGAAGTGACCGTCGGCGCAGAGCGCACCGCGGCTTCCTTCCTCGGGCTCGAGGCAGCGGACAAGCTGGTCAATGACCTTCTGCTCGTGCTCACCGAAAATGACGGGCTCGGCTACGGGCATCATGCCTTCCTTTTAGCGGGTCGGCTCCGGGCTGCGTTTCTCACGATGTCTCGAACTGGCTCAACACAGCACCGTGGGGCGCTCCGGGTTGGACGCGTCCGCGACGACCCCAACCGGGTCCAGGCCCGCGCAAAGGTGCGCACCAGCGCCATCAGGCAGGGGGTCGCTGACTGATCGGACCGCAGCCGGTCTACGGGGTCGATCCTCTTATCCTGCAAACCCTGAGCCTTGGTCGTGACCTCAGGTAATGTCGAACGTGGCGCTGAACGCTGTTCTCCTCGCGGCGGGTCTGGCGCTGGCGAGGTTGCACGTGATGCTCCGGTTCCGCTGGCTGCGGCATCGGCGCCGCGCCCGCGTGCTGCCGGGCGTCGGCCACGGTGGCTACGCAACCGCCGTCCTCTGGTTGGCGGGGTTGGCCACGTTTTTCATGCTCGAAGGCGCTCCGCGACCGACTGACCTCGCTGGCGGCGTCCAGGTTGTCTTAGCGGGCGTCAGCCTCGGCTTCGCGATCGTGGCCCTCTGGACGTGGCGCGAGGCGAGACGATGCGGCTACCTCGACGATCACCCTTAGGTGTGCGCGTGTCGGCGCGCGCTGCTCTCGCCAACCCGGCAGCGTTCGGCGCGCGCCTAGGCGTGTCTGGTCACACGATCTCGGCGGCGATGAACAGCCCAACGACCGCGCTGGCGACGGCCAACAAGAAGAAGGCGAGCATGAGCCCGCGCCACGGCTGGCGGTCGGGTACGAGCCCGATGAAGAACTCCGCAACGCTTCCAAGTAAGTCCGCTAGCACGCGATCACCCGTAGGCGTCTGACGGGCGCCAGCGCTTGTAGGCCCAGTCGCCGGCGCGGAACAACGCCATCAGCACCGCGAAGATGACCCCGAGCCCTTAGCGCGTGACCAACGCTGTAGTGCTCGCCCTCGCTTAGCGCCTCGAACCCCTCCACGGACGCGCCGCAGACGAGGGCGAACACGAGGTTGTAGGGGTCTCCGTCTGATTTGGGGGTGAAGCGGCGGTCGTGATGGGCGCCTGAGCAGGCGCTTCGCGTGTCGAGCAGTTCTTCGGAGGTTGCGCAGAACGCATGCGACCCGCAGCCGTCCTCCGCGGCAGGGTGCTGGCTGTTGACGGCTAGCGACTCACCGAGGAGGGCGACATGCGGATCACCACCGCATTCAAGCGCCTGCTGCGCCTGCCGGGCGCCAGCGTGGCGGACGTCTCGTTTGGCGGCGAGGGGAGTGATCGTGACCGTCCGCTTGAGGCGCCGGCGCCGGGTCTGCTCGGGCTGCGGGCAGACCGGCCGGCTCGAGATCCACGACCGTCGCGTCAAGCGCTGGCGGCATCTTGATCTGGGCGCCAGCCGCCGCATCATCGAATGCGAGCTGCGGCGCCTCAGATGCCCGGACTGCGGGGTCCGCCTGGAGGCCGTGCCGTGGGCGCGGGCGGCCGCGGCCCATACGCGCGACTTCGAGCGCGTCGTCGCCGTGGCTGGCTCAGCAGATGGCGTTCGCGCCGATCGGGAGGCTGATGCGGGTCGGGTGGCACTCGATCGGTCCGATCGTCCGTCGGGGTCGTCGCTGACCACCTCGACGACTCCCCGCCTCGATGGGCTAGTCGCCGCTCTGTCGGACAAGAATCGGCGTCTGGAGGTCGGCAGACCCTTGCGTTCGGGGCAGCCTCAGGTATGCTCGCGCTCCGCGAGTGGTTTGGGGCAGGCAGCGTTGCCTGTCAGGGAGCAGGAGGAGCGCTGCAGCCTCGCAACTCCCGACCTTTACATTTGCTCACTATGCGGGAGTGCTGCTTTGAAGGAGGCAGGATGGTCTGGGCATACATCATTCAGGGTGTCGGGACGCTCGTTGCATCCTGGGCATTCACCATCTCGCCACGCGAGCGTCCATGGCTGTTCGCCTCGAGCGTGGGGTCATACTCAGTTTGTGCTTTTTCTTCGGGGTGAGCGTCGGCCAATCCAGCTAGTGGTGCACTCGGCAACGTTTGGGTCTCCGTTCGATTTGGGGGTGAACGGCGCGGCGTAATCGCCGCGTGAGCAGGGCTTTCGCGGGCGACGGATTCGTTCGGAGGTTGCGCAGAGCGCAGATGACGCGCCGCCGCCTCCGCAGCAGGCTGCTGGCTGTCTGATGGCTAGCGGCCTGAGAAGGAGGGCGACGTGCGGGTCACCACCGCATTGTGCGCCACGAGGCGCCACGAATCGAGCGGAGATGAAAGGACTCCGCCGCCTGGCTGTCGCAGCAGCTGGGTTGAAGCTGGGGGCAGCCTGATCCCGGGAGCGCGGGTGAGGGCGGGAGCGGCCCCGACGACGGCGAGGCGGACCGGGACCACCGGACGGTCCAGCGCTCGCTTAGCGAGACGGAAAGGCGTAACGGAAGTGAACCAGTGGTTGAACCCCCTCAAGCGCGACATCGGCTCCAACCTGGTGGATCTGGGCCGGGAGGCAGCGCACGTCGCCCAAGATGTTGATGGGCGGGGACTCCGAAGCCGACCTAATGCAGTCGGTGGTGAGGCCGCGAGGAAGGTCTGCGGCGTACTCGCGGCGATGCTGCAAGGGGAAGAGCTGGGCGCCGACCCCGTCGATCGAGACGTGGTGAACGTGGGAACCGTCCCGGTGTCGCCCATTGCGCCTTCGGGTGTGGGTGGGCAGGCTCGCTGTCGGCTGATGACGCCGGGATGGGACGGAGGGTCCGTAGTAGTCCGAGGTCGGGAAAGCCGGCCACATGGCGAAGGGACCCAGCGAACCAGCAGCATGGTGGCTGGAAGGCCAGGAGGTCGCCGGTGAATACCGACGCGCCGTGGCCGAGTCTCGGTGAGGCTCGGGTGCGGGTACTGGAGATCCAGACCAAGCTGCACCGATGGGCGACCGACGGTCCTGATCGTCGGTTTGGTGATTTGTTCAACCTCGTGTGCGACCCGGCCTTTCTGATGGTCGGCTGGGATCGTGTGCGGGGCAACCGGGGAGCACGGACGGCCGGTGTCGATGGCGTCAAGCCCGTCGATATCGACCGCGATGGTGAGGAGTTGCTGCGATCGCTGCGAGAGGATCTCAAGGCGCGCAGGTTCCGGCCGTTGCCGGTGCGTGAGCGGATGATCTCGAAGGCGTCGGGCAAGTTGCGGCGTCTGGGGATTCCGACCGCGCGTGACCGTGTCGTGCAGGCCAGCCTCAAGCTGGTCCTCGAGCCGGTCTTCGAGGCGGACTTCAAGCCGTGCAGCTACGGCTTCCGCCCGATGCGCCGAGCCCAGGACGCGATCGAGGAGATTCACCACTTCGGCCGCCTCAGTTATGAGTGGGTGCTGGAGGGTGACATCGCCTCGTGCTTTGACGAGATCGATCATCCGGCGTTGATGGACCGGGTGCGCGGTCGAGTCGAGGACAGGCGTGTGCTGGGCTTGGTCAAGGCGTTCCTGATCGCCGGGGTCCTCTCTGAGGATGGCCGGGTCAAGGGCGCCAAGACCGGCACCCCGCAGGGTGGCATCCTGTCGCCGCTGTTGGCCAACATCGCGCTCTCGGCGCTCGACGAGTACTTCGCCGACGCCTGGGACACGTTGATGGTCAGCGATCCCGACCGCCGCAAACGCCGGCGCCGCGGTTTGCCGATGTATCGCCTCGTGCGCTACGCGGACGACTTCGTGGTGCTGGTGTCGGGCGCCAAGGCTCACGCTGAGGCGCTCAAGGTCGAGGTCGCGGTGGTGCTCTCCACGATCGGGCTTCGCCTGGCCGAGGAGAAGACAACGGTGTGTCACATCAACGAGGGGTTCGACTTCCTCGGCTTCCGCATCCAGCGGAAACGTCGGCGGGGATCGAACCGGGTGTTCGTCTATTCGTGGCCATCTAAGAAGGCGCTCGCGTCGATCATGGCCAAGATCAAGGCGATAACCCGAACACCCACCAGCCAGCCGCTGTCGGTCCTGTTGCGCCAGATCAACGCGGCGTTGCGGGGCTGGACGGTCTACTTCCGGCACGGCTGCTCCAAGCAGACCTTCGGCTACCTCAACCACTACACGTGGCTACGGGTCGTCGGATGGCTGCGACGCAAGCACCGCCGCGCTACCTGGAAGTCGATCCGCAGGCGCTACATGCGGGCCGTCACGGCTCGCACCCTGGTGCCCTACGACGACGGGATCGCGCTCTTCAATGCCGCTTCGGTGCCGGTCACTCGGTATCGCTACCGCGGCACGAGGATCGCGGACCCGTGGACCCAGCGGCCGAGAAGGACAACGGCATGACCAGAGGGTTCGTGGAGAGCCGGATGCGGTGGAAGCCGCACGTCCGGTTCGGGGCGCGGGCCGGGGAAACGGGCCGCCGGTAACGGCGGCACCGCGCCCCGGCCCGACTCCACCAAGCGCCTGTTGCGCCTGTCCGGCGCAAGCGTCCGAGACGTCTCGTTTACCTGCGAGGGGGTGGTCGTGACCGTCGCACTCACGCGGCGGCGGAGAGTCTGCGGCGGCTGCGGGCAGACCGGCCGCCTGGAGATCCAGGATCGTCGCGTAGCGCCGCGTGAGCATCAGCAGGCGTGAGCCGGCGTGCAACAAGCCACTCGAGTTCGACCCGCGCCATGTCTGGCTCCCGGCTTCTCGGCAGCTCGCGTAGGCGCTTCGGGTTGCGAGGCCAAACGATCTTGTCGACCTGCGGGTCATGGAGCACACCGTCGCCGGAGTTAGCGAGGCGTCGGGCGATCCGGTCGACGATCTTCGAGGCAGCGTTCGACAAGTCGCTGGGGTAGCTGATCTGGACGGTCCACTTGCAGACCAACAGAGCCGCCGCGACTTCGGCCGGTGTGTCGTCGTCCTCCGCCTCGAATGGTCCGTCGATGACGCATAAGTGATCGAAGCCAGCTCCCTGACGGCGCGTTAGCGCGACCGAGCCGCCGGCCGGTTCCACCTCCCCCTCGACGGTGAGCACACGCAGATCGTGTTGAAGCGCATCCGCAAGCGTCGGTATCGTCGAGCAAAACACCATGAGGTCGTAGCTCACGGGTCGAAATGTACGGGCGTCACTTAGAGCGTGACCGGCACCTTCGACTGCTGCGCTCGCGCGGAGACCGAGTCGTGCTGTTTGGTAGCGCAACCGTACGATTGCGGCCTGCGTCCATTCAACCGCTACTCCCTCGCGGCTGCCTTGCTCGTCGTAGCGGCTGGTGCAATCGCGCAGCCGCCGGTGCTCGGGGTCGTTGGCCTTGCTGCGCTCTCGCTTGCCGTCCACTTCTGGGTCTGGGAGCCCGAGAGAGATGAGGTCTTCGCGGACGATTGGATCGAGCTCGGTAGCTTGGCGGCGAGCTTGGTCTGTGCCGTAGCCGGGACCGGGATGCTCATCGTGGCAGCGCTGTAGGGCTGCTCCGCTTGGCTTGCGGCGGCCATAAGACTTCGACCTCCTCCAGCAGACGAAAGCAAAGCTTCTTGACATAGGAGCAGCTTGCTGTTTGAAACCAGCTCCGAGCGAGGGGTCAGCGCCACGGCTATCGCCGCAAGACCGTGATGGGACATTTGGGCCCTGGTGAGCGAGCGAGCCTGGCGTCGGCGGTGACCAGGGTGCATGCGAGCGTCTCGGCCAGCGCGACGTAGGTAGCGTCGTACGCGCTGAGGTTGTGGCGTAGCTCCCAGACGCGGTCGAGACTCGCCGACGCACCGAAACGGCGTAGCCCGAGCCTGCCCCAGCGCGACAGCGCCGTGGCCGCGACGGCCTTGTCGAGATCTCCGCGGAGCTCTTGAGCTCGTAGAGCGTGGGCGATCTCCGAATCAGCAAGGTGTGGGATGGCCACGTCCTCATGCATCAGCGCTCGACGCGCGTCACCGTCGTTGAGCAGTCCCAGGACGGCGGCGGAGGCGTCGAGCACGATCACCGGGCGGCGCGGCCAGCGTCGAGACCGTCGACGACGGCCCCGGCCGCCACGCCCAGATCCGGAAGGTCGGCCAGGAGCGCCGCGTTATCGGCGCGCCTCGAGGCCGAGGCGAGTTCGCGGACCGCGAACGCAGACACGGACAGTCCCTCGCGTGCCGCCAGGGCTGCGAGCCGGTCGCTGACGTCGTCGGGAACGTTGCGGAGGTAGAGCGTCGCCATGTCGCAGAATGCTAGCAATCTGCGACCGCTAGGAACGATCGCTCGAGGTAGCGGTCGAGCAGGGCGCTGGCCTCGGCCTCGTTGCCCGGGAACAAGTGTCCGTAGAGGTCGTAGGTGACCTGGATGCCGCTGTGGCCCATGTACTTGCACAGCGCGTGGGCGTTGACGCCGGCGGCGATGGACATCGACGCGTAGAGGTGACGGCAGGCGTGCAGCGTCACGCGCTCCAGCGGAAGCGGTTCCTGCTCTCCCCTCCCCGTTGCCCAAGCGGCTGCGACCGCGTTCGCGTTGCTCCATGCGGTGTCCGCGCGGGACTGCAGTGCTTCAGGCCGCTGCGGCTTCCTCGCGGTCTGGCCGAAGACGAGACCCTCGCGGCGCCCCGTCGCGAGCATGTGCGTGCGGAAGTACTGCGCAAGCGAGGCGCCGATCGGGACCTTGCGGCGGCCGTTGCGGCTCTTGGGCGTCGAGTACACGCCGCCGTCGGGGTTCCAGCTGCGCTCCACCGAGAGGATCCCGCCCTCGAGGTCGATGTCCTCCCAGCGCAGCCCGAGCAGCTCGCCGCGGCGCAGCCCAGCCAGCATCGCGGTCGCCCACAGCGCCTGGTCGCCGGGCGCCAGGGCGGCCAGCAGCGCGGCGGCGCTCTGCGGCGATGGTGGCACTCGGGTGCCGACGAGCTTGCCCGGAAGCTCCAGACCGTCCGTCGGATCGACGGCGATCAGACCCTTGCTCCGTGCCCAGCGATACGCGAGGCGCAAAGGCAGCACGGTGCCCTCGATCGTCGAGGGGCTGAGGCCTTGCATCTCCAGCGCATCGACGAACTCCTGCAGATCCGGCAGCGACACCTGGTCGAGGCGTGTACGGCCGAACGGCTCGGCGAGCCGGCGCTGATAGTGCTGGCGGACGGCGCGGACGCTCGACTCCTTGAACGGACGCCGGCCGCGGGTCCGGATGACGCCGGCCAGGGCGCCGTCGATCCAGACCCCGTCCTCCCACCGGCCATCCACCACGCGCCCGAAGATGTCCTCCAGCCGCGGCGGCTGACTGGCTCGGATGCGGCCGGCCTTGATGCCGGCGATCGTGTCCGCCCGCCAGGCCTTCGCCGCCGCGAGGGTCGGTAACGACTTACGAACCTTGCGCTGGTCGCCCGCGTGCCAGACCGACGCTCGGTAGGACGGGCTGCCGTCCTTGCCGATGCGCACACAAACACCCTCAGCCACGCGGCAGCTCCCGCTTCGGCGTTCTCGCGCAGCCAGCGGTCGAGCTCGGCGACGGGCACCAGGCGCATCCGGCCGATCCGGACCAGGCGAAGCTCGGGCTGGCAGTACCGCTCGAACGAGTCCACGCTCATGGCCAGCGCGGCGGCGGCCTCGGATCGGGTGAGCGCGAGACGAGGCACCGGCGCGACCGACGTCCCTGTCCTCATTGCAGCCCCGCCTGCATCACCTGTGGCGTCCCCTCGAAGTCCTCGCCACGGACGACCTCCCACGTCGACCCGTTCATCCACTCGGCAAGCGGATACGGGCCCGTGCGCAGCGGCGGGAACGAAAGGCTCTCGATGCGCTGCGCCACATACACCACTGCGCGCCAAGCCCCGAGACTGTTGGGAAGTCGAGGCGACGGACGAGGCACGGGCGAGGCAGCGGCCAGGCGGAGTCCTGGCAAGACTTGCCGCGAACCTCCTGCAATCACAGCAAATCGCGCGAGGTGTCCTGGACGGACACCTCGCGCAGGCGCTCGGTCTCGCACAGGCACGCCCTGACGGGCGGCCTGGCGAGGCCGGCAAGCACCCCTCAGCAGCCTCTCGTGGTCCGAGTTTTCGGGCCCGAGAGGGGCCCACAGCAGCGGTCGACAGCGGTCCCCAGCGGTAAGAAACCGCCAGCCAGAGCCAAACTTGGCTCTGGCTGGAAACCGGCCCTAGATGTGATACAGAAGCGCACCTTGGCTCTACACCGCCGCTTCCGTGGGGTGCGCTGCAGTCTGCGCTGCAGTCGAGTCCCCGGCGCTGCGCGCGAGGTAGGCGTCCAGCAGGCCCGCCGCCTGGTCCTCGGACCCGGGCATCAGGTGCCCGTAGAGATCCAAGGTGATCTTGATGTTCGCGTGGCCCATGAACGTCGAGATCGCCTTGGCGTTCACGCCCGCCGCGATCATGTACGAGGCGTAGGTGTGGCGGCACTCGTGCGGCGAGGGGTCGACAAGGCCGAGACCACGCCAGCGCGCACGCGCCTGCTCGATGCGGCTGCGCAACTGGCGGTCGGGCAGGAACACGCGACCGTCGCCCCCGGTCCGCATCTTGTGCTCCAGCAGGTAGTCGCGCAGGATTGCCGGGATCCGGAAGGCGCCGGCCGCCCAGCCTGAGCCCCGGCCCGGCGTCGACCGCGACGAGCCGCAGCGTGGGCAGTCACGGCCAAGGGGGACCAGGGCACGGCAGCGGGTGCAGGGTCTGAGGGGCACGTCAGGCACACCGTACGCACCCCGCCACGGCGCTGAGCAAACACGGCGGGCACCCGGAACACGTGCCGAGGCAACCGGACCTCGCTTTCCCGTCACGGAGCCGCGCAGATCACGTAAGCGGTCACCCCGGCCGTTACTCCATCGACTTCATCGTGCGTCCCTGAGGGCTGAATGGCCTTGACGCCATTCAGCCCTCAAGCGGACCGGTGAGCTACCCCATCGCAGAGAAAACGTCCGCGCGCCCGGTAGCCCAGCCCAGTGTTCGATCAGCAGAAGACCGCAAGGTGGAACGCGCGGTTGCCTTCCGTCCCCGCGGAGTCGTAGGTCTTCACGAACACGCCGTTGACGTCGGTGTTGCGGCGCGCGGTCGATACCTGCCCGACGGGGGTTTCACTGTTGGTTCCTCCCAGACCGGCGACGAACGCGCAGTTGGAAACATCACGATCGAAGATGACCTCGTAGAACCCGGGAAAACCGACGAATGGGCGGGTGGAAACCACATGGCTGCCGCGGGCCAGCGTGCCGGTTTCGCCGACGACCGCCCAGAGCGCCGTCGCAGGAGCGCCGTTCGTGCCGTTCGTGCCGTTCGTGCCGTTCGTGCCGTTCGTGCCGGGATCGCCCTTGTCGCCCTTGGGACCCGTCGCCCCCGGAGCACCCGTCGTGCCGGGATCGCCCTTGTCGCCCTTGGGACCCGTCGCCCCCGGAGCACCCGTCGTGCCGGGATCGCCCTTGTCGCCCTTGGGACCCGTCGCCCCCGGCGCACCGGCAACCAGTTGACCAGGCTCGAAGTCTGTCGAGAGCAGCGAGCCGTCCTTGACATTGCCGGTCTTCACGGCGTTCTTGCCGAGGTCGGAGTTCTTCACCGCGCCCTTCTTGATCTGCTTGCTGCCGACGCTGTTGGTCGGAAGCGTGATCGCGGCGTAGGACACTCCGCCGAGCGCGATGAACAACGCCATGTAAGCGACAACCGTCGCGTGGCTGGGACGACTGGTAAGACGAGCCACGGGCGGGCTCCTTCCTGGACGAAGAAAGGCCCCCAAGGAGCCACTCTGGACCATTAGTACAGAATCGCCGCCCGAAAGCAAACGGGCCAAGAATGCGCCGGCAGCTCGTGCTCGATGAGGACACCGATCTCGATGAGCGTGTCGGGGTCGGCCTGCTCGATCCAGCGCAGCCCACTCCTCGGAGTCGTCCATGCCCTCACGGTGGTTTCCTGCATTCCTATTGATATTGCGTCGTTGAAGGAAAGCGGATCGGCAGAGAGTGCCGTCTGCTCGAACTCCACCGGCGGCACGTCATCGAGGGAGCTGTGCAGCCGGGCGTGGTTGTACCAACCGATCCATTCGACGATCGCGAGCTCGACTTGGCCCTTGGTCTGCCAGACGCGGTCGGCGATCAGCTCGGTCTTGAACGTGTCGACGAAGCTCTCGGCCATCGCGTTGTCGTAGGCGTCGCCGACCGAGCCCACGGAGGCGAGGACGCGATGGTCGGCGAGCGTCTGCGTGTAGTCGATCGACGTGTATTGCGATCCGCGATCGCTGTGGCAGACGAGCTCGAAGTCTGCGCCGGGGCCGCGGACGCCGATCGCCATCCGAAGCGCGTCGAGCACGAGACTGGTGCGCATGTGCCCCGCGAGCTGCCAGCCGACGATCCGCCGGCTGTAGGCGTCCAGGACGAACGCCAGGAACACGACGCCTTCCCAGCAGCGCAGGTAGGTGATGTCGCCGACCCATAGGCGGTTCGGCGCCTCGGCGGTGAAGTCGCGCTCGACGAGATCGGCTCGCCGGCGCGCCGCGTCAACGTCTGGCTTGGTGGTGCGCCACGGCTTGCCGCGGCGCTTGGCGCCCTGGATGCCATGGGCGCGCATGATCCGCTCGACGGTGCACTTCGCGACCTCGGTCTCGCCCGCGCGCTTGAGGGCCTTCCACATCCTGCGGGCGCCGTAGGCGTAGTAGTTGGTGGCGTGCAGCTCGCCGATGCGCCCGAGCAGCCGCTCGTCCTCGACGCTGCGGGCCGACCGCTGCCCGGTCTTGCGGTGGTAGTACGCGGACGCCGACACGTCCAGGGTCTCGCAGATCGGCTCGACGCCGAAGCGGCCGCGATGCTCGTCGACGTAGCGGCTCACCTCGTTCGGTCCTCGTCGAGCTCCTTGGCGAAAAACACCGACGCGGACTTCAAGATCTCATTCGCTCGGCGCAGCTCGAAGTTCTCCGCGCGCAACCGGCGGATCTCCTCACGCTCCTGCGAGGTCGGCAGATCGGGCCGCTTGCCGCTGTCGGCCTCGTGCTGGCGCACCTTCTTGCGCAGCGTCTCGGGGTGCATCCCCAGGTCGGCGGCGATATGCGCGATCGGGCGCTCACTCCTCCAACGCGAGACGAATACCGCGCTGAATCAGCTCGTCGGGGTACTTCTTCGGTCTGGCCATGAGTTCGGGAGAATCCCTCTCTGCCAGGACATCATCCTGGCTTCAAGGCCTCCGTCAAACCCGGGATGGCTCAGACCGCCCACGCAACCCGACCGCCACGCAACCCGACCGCCCACGCAACCCCGATCCGAGAGGTTCGAGGACACAACGGGGGTTGAAGGCGCACTGCCCCCGTCAACGGGAGGCAGCGCGCAAAACGAAAACCGTCCGGTGAGGACTGAGGTATCCGAGAGCATCGGCGCGAAGACTGATGACGGTGCCAGGTACCTGCTTCCCCACCGTGACCCGGCGTGGCCGGGTTCGTCTTCGCCTGCCACCGCGTCAGGCGGGGCGGGATGGCATGTCGCGGGCGCTAGGTGCGCTCGCCGCAGATCCAGCCGCCGTGGCGGTCAGGACTATCAAGCCACGCCGGGGCGGGCGTGGCTCTGGAACTCTCCGTGACGATTGGCTACGCCCTTGGGAGAGGGAACCCCTTCCGGCTCATCGGTGCCGGTTACACAGAATCGACTGCTCTATCTCGTGCGACGGGTCCGTAGGGGGTCCACTCAGGACACCCGCCGCTGGTTGACCGTGCCAGCGATTACGCTTGGGCGACCTCCTGCCGCTGCCGCGCGGAGATCGTTGGGACGTGCGACCGGGTTCCCGCCCGGTCGTCGTCGTTCAGGGGCCGGGTGCGCTGCAAGTGCGCTGCAGTCGAGTGCAGCGCACAGCGGTTTCTAGCGGTTTCCCAGCGGTCTAACGTCGCGCTGTAGAGCCAAACTTGGCTCTGCGCGGCGAAGCTCTCAAATGTGATACATCACGGCGCCGGCGGCGCGCCGCTCGCGCTCCGCGACGTCGGTGATGGAGAACTTCGCCAGCACCGCTCGGGTCGCGGCGGTGGCGTCGGCGAAGACCGACTCCGCGCCGCTGCCGACGGGGCCGTCGAGCAGTTCGACGACCTCGAGGACGGTGATCTCGGAAGGGTCGCGGGCGAAAGTGTAGCCCCCCTTGACGCCTCGCTGGGAGCGCAGAAGGCCGCCGCGCCGCAGGACCGCGAAGAGCTGCTCGAGAAACTGGACCGGGACGTCGCGGCGGCGGGCGAGCTCGGCGATCGGGACCGGCGTGTCGAGTCCCATCGCGGCCAGCTCCGAGAGGGCCCGGAGGGCGTACGGGGACTTGGTGGTGATCGAGAGCACGGCCGGGTCGCCATCCTATGCGACGTGCCGTCGGCGAAATCCCGTTTCGGACCGCCCCTCGCGCTGATGGCGGTGATCTTCTTCCTGTCGGCGCAGCCGAGCCTGGACAGCGGTTTGGGCGACTGGGACCTGATCCTGCGCAAGCTCGCCCACATGGCCGAGTTCGGTCTGCTCGCGCTGCTGTGGTGGCGCGCGCTCGGCAGTCCGGGGCCGGCGGTGACGATCGCGCTCGTCTACGCCGCGAGCGACGAATGGCACCAGTCCTTCGTCGACGGCCGGCACGGCACCCCGACGGACTGGGTCATCGACGCGGCGGGCGTGGCCTTGGCCGTCGCCTTTGCCGCGCTGCGGCTCAGAGCCAGCCGCGCTCAGTCGCGATGAGGACGGCCTGCGCGCGGTCGACCGCGTTGAGCTTGCCGTAGATGTTGTGCAAGTGGGTGCGCACGGTGCTCGTCGACAGCGACAGCTCGTGAGCGATCTGCTTGTAGACCATGCCCTGGGAGAGGCACCGGAGGACCTCCTGCTCGCGCGTCGAGAGCGGGCAGGGCTCGATCGCCCGTGGGCGCTGGTTGCTCGGGTAGGGAAGGTCGTACAGCACCACGCGCAGCTCGGACGGGCCGAGGCCGATGTTGCGCGCGGCGCGCAGCAGCTCGTTGGGATTGACGGCGGCCCCCTGGGCGTAGTGGGCGACCATGTCGGCGAGGCGGACGTAGGCGGCGTCGCCTTCCTCGTCCTCGGAGTGATGGCGCTCGATCGCTGAGGCGACAGCCTTCGGAAGGTTCCACCGGCGGGCGAGGACCCCGCCGACGAGGGCGTGGTCCACGCCGAGCTCGCGACGCTCGTAGTGCAGGCGCTCCTCGGGCGTGCGCGCGGGTCCGTGGACCTGCTTCGGGTAGCCCGGGTAGGCGTGCATGAGCACGAGCTTGCCGATGTCGTGCAACAGCGCGGTGACGAGCAGGCGGTCGCGGTGCGCGTAGTCGGACTGCACGGCGAGCCGGTCGGCGGCGCGCTGCACCGCGACGGCGTGCAGGCGGAAGCGCTCGGGAGCTGCGTCCCAGGTCTTGCCGCGCTCGAAGAACTCGAAGACCTCGGCGCTGGACGCGAGCCCCTGGACCGCTTCGGGCGACAGGACCTCGACGGCTTCGACGATGCTCTCGACGCGACCGGCGGTGCTGCCGCCGGCCTGGTTGCCCAGGCGCAGGACGGCGATGACGAGGGCGACGTCGGACTCGATCGCGGCGACGACCTCGCCCGTGGACGGACGTTCTTGAGAGACGAGGGCGAGGACGCGATTGCGCGACTCGGCGAGGGCCGGGAAGCGCTCGAGCGCCTGGAAGGCCGCGGTCAGGCGTGCGCCGTGACCGGCGGGGCGCGGGGCGCCGTAGGCCTGCGCCAGAGTCGACGATGCCGGGCGGGCGGAGAAGGATGGTGGGGCGCTGGCGGCGGGGGCGGACATGGGTTCCTCGGGAAGCTGCGGTGGGGGCTCGCCGCTCATCGGCTCGCCTCTTGACCGTCTATCGGCACCGGTGGACCCATGATTGAGTAAGTCACGACCCGGACGGATGTCTACTCCGCTGCGAGGGCGTTGTCTATCCGGCGCAGAGTCTCCTCGCGACCGAGCACGGTCACCGATTCGAAGATCCCCGGAGAGATGGTCGAGCCCGCGATCGCCACGCGAAGCGGCTGGAACATTTGCTTGGGCTTGATTCCGGCATGGTCGGCGGCGCCGCGCAGGGCGGTCTCCAGGCCGGGGACGCTCCAATCCTGCGCCCGGTCGAGCTCGTCGTGAGCGACGCGCAGCGCGTCGAGCGCGCCCTCGGCGCCGAACACCTTCGCTCGGGCGGCCGGGTCGTCGGCCGGGCCGTCGAAGAAGAAGCTCGCCAACGGCCAGAACTCCGCAAGGCTCGAGATCTTCTCCTGGGTGATCGCCACGACGTCGTCGCGCAGCTCGCGCCCGGTCAGCGCCTCGAGGCGCCGGCGCAGGTCCTCGACGGCGAGCTCGCGCAGGTAGCGGCCGTTCATCCAGCGCAGCTTGGGCTCATCGAAGACCGCGGGCGAGCGCGACACCCGCTCGAGCGCGAACTGGTCCTGCAGCTCGGCGGTCGTGTAGAAGGTCTCCTCGCTGCCGGCGGCGCCCCAGCCGAGCAGGGCGAGGTAGTTGCGGACCGCCTCGGGCAGATAGCCCGCGTCGCGCAGGTTCTGCACGGAGGCGGCGCCGTGGCGCTTGGAGAGCTTCTTGCCGTCGGGCCCGTGCAGCAGCGGGAGGTGCGCGTACACGGGCGCGGGCTCGCCGAGCGCGGCGAGGATGAGCATCTGCTTGGGAACGTTGGAGTAGTGGTCGGCGCCGCGGACGACGTGGGTGATCTGAGCGTCGAGGTCGTCGACGACGACAGCCATGTGGTAGACGGGCGAGCCGTCGGCGCGCGCGATCACGAGGTCGTCCTGAAGTGCGTTGGCGAACAGGCTCTCGCCACGGATGACGTCGCGAACGACGGTCATACCGCCGTCGGGGACGTGCAGGCGCACCGCCCCCTCCCCCTCGTCGGTTCCGCGGAACCCGCGATTGTCGTGCTCGGCGCGCCACGCCTCGATCTCGTCGCGGCCCGCGGTCGAGCGATAGGCGTGCCCGTCGGCGAGCAGCCGCTCGATGACCTCGGCGTGGCGCTCGGCACGCGCAGACTGGAAGACGGGCTCGCCGTCGTAGTCGATCCCGAGCCACTCGAGCGCTTCGAAGATCTGATCGACGTTGTCCTGCGTCGAGCGCTCGCGGTCGGTGTCCTCGATGCGCAGGACGAGCTGGGAGTCCGGCGTCCCGCAGGCGAGCAGCCAGTTGAAGAGCGCGGTGCGGGCGCCCCCGACGTGGAGAGCGCCGGTCGGCGAGGGTGCGAAGCGGACGCGCATCGCCGCCACGCTATTAGCCTCCGGTGCCGTGGTGATCGGTGCTCATGTCTCCAACGCCGGCGGGCTTCCCAAGGCCGTCGAGCGCGCGATCGAGCGCGAGTGCGACGCTCTGCAGATCTTCAACCAGTCCCCGCGGCAGTGGAAGCCGACGAACTACTCCGACGCGGACTTCGCCGCCTTCCGCAAGGCGCGCGATCAGACGCGGATCGACGGCGTGCTCATTCACGCCGTGTACCTCGTCAACTGCGCCTCTGAGGACGCCGAGCTGCGCGCGAAGTCGCTCACCTCGCTGAAGCACTCCCTGCGGGTGGGCGACGCGATCGGCGCCGACGCGGTCGTCCTGCACGCCGGGTCGGCGCTTCAGGGCGACGTGGGCGCGGCGATCGCGCGCGCGGGCGAGGTCATCAAGGCCGCCCTTGACGAGACCGACCGTTGCCCGCTGCACCTCGAGAACACCGCGGGCACCGGCGGCACGCTCGGACGCTCGTTCGGGGAGCTGGCTGCTCTGCTGGAGGCGGGCGGCGGCGGGAATCGACTCGGTGTCTGCCTGGACTCGTGCCACCTGCTCGCCTCGGGCTACGACGTTCGCGACGCGGCGAGCGTCAGGGCGACGGTCGACGCCTTCGAGGAGGAGGTCGGCCTCGACCGCCTCGGCTCGCTGCACGTCAACGACTCCCAGACCGCATTGGGCTCCAACCGCGATCGCCACGCTCCGCTCGGAGAGGGCGAGATCGGCGAGGCGGGCTGCGCCGCGTTTCTGTCCGAGCCGGCGTTCGACGGGCTGCCGACCGTCTTTGAGGGCCCGGGCATGAGCGGCAAGAACGTCGAGGCCGGCGACATCCGGCGCATGCGCGAGCTGCGCGACCAGGGCCGGGCCGCGCGCGGCTGATCCGCCGCGCGCCACGCGCGCCGCGAAAATTCAGACCGCGCCGGGTGCCGGCAGCTGCCGGCTGGCGACCAGGTGCTCGAACTCCGACAGCAGCCGGGTCGAGCGGGTGACGGTGAAGCCGGAGCCGAGCTTGAGCCGGCGCGGGCCGCCGGAGGTCGCGACCTCGAGGACGACCTCCGTCTCCCCCGGGTGCTCGGCGAACAGCCACTTGAGGTCCTCGATCACGGTCGCCGGCAGGCGCGTAGCGTCGATCGGCAGCTTGAGCGGCACGGCGACGCGCTCGGCCTGCGTGGCCGCGCGCACCTTCGCCTGCTCGATCTCCTTCTCCGAGGGCTCGAACAATGTCGCCTCCGAGACGATCACGCAGATCTTGCCGCCGTCCATGTGGTCGACGCGGCCGCGCACGAGCACGATGTTGTCCTCGGCGAGCGCGCCTTCGGCTGCCGTCAGCGCTTTCTCAAAGACGCGGACCTCGACGTTGCCCTCGAGATCGTCGATGGTCGCGAACATCATCACCGAGCCGGAGCGCGTGCGGATCTTCTTCGCCGCCGACACCATCCCGCCGATCTTCACCCAGTCGCCGTTGCGTCGCCCGCCGAGATCCGAGCACGCGCAGTCCACCTTCGTGCGCAACACCTCACGGACGCTCTTGAGCGGATGCTCGGAGATGAACAGCCCGACCGATTCCTTCTCGTAGAGCAGGAGCGTCTGCCGGTCGGCTTCGTCGATGGGGATCGGCGGGTGCGCGGGCCGCGAGAACGCCGGGGCGCCGTTGGCCGGCTCGCCGAAGCCGGCGAGGTCGAAGATGCTCGACTGGCCGATCTGCGCGTCCAGCTGCGCCTTGGCGCCGGCCTGTTGCGCGGCCTCGAGCACCTCGAGCATGCCCTTGCGCGTCGCTCCGGTGGATCCGAACGCGCCGCACTTGATCAGCGCCTCGATCGCCTTCTTATTCACGCAGCGCGCGTCGACGCGCTCGCAGAAGTCCCACAGCGAGTCAAACGGCCCGTCCTCGCCGTCGCGCGCGGTCTTCATCGCCTCGACCGCCGCGTGTCCGACGCCCTTCACGGCGTCCAGCCCGAAGCGGATGTTGCCGTCGACGACCATGAACGCGTGGTCGGAGAGGTTCACGTCGGGCGGCAGGATCTCGATGCCCATCTGCTCGGCCTGCGCCACGAAGAACGGCACCTTGTCCTTGGTGTCCATCACCGAGGAGATCAGCGCCGCCATGTACTCCGCCGGGTAGTTGGCCCGCAGCCAGGCGGTCCGGTAGGAGATCAGCGCGTAACAGGCGGCGTGGGAGTTGTGGGACACGATGCCGTTGGCGATGAAGTTCAGCGGACCGTCGGCGGCCATCTCGATGTCGTAGGTGCTCTCGAAGCCGAGCGGCTCGATGGCGACGATCGGGTCGCCGTTCTCCACGTTTGCGGTGGCGAGGTGGCGCTCGACACGAAAGCGGAAGTCCTCGGGCGTGACCACGATGTACGGGAGCTCGCCGTACTTCTCGGCGAAGTACTCGGGCGCACGGTCCATGCCGTCCATCTCCCAGTACAGCCCTGCGAAGTAGAAGTCGCACATGCGGCCGTTGCCGAGAACCTTGTGCATCTCGAATTCGATGCTTCGCTCCGCAAGCCATTCGCACATCTCACGCTCGGGCCAGCTCGCGCACCACATGCCGTTGGAGGCGATTGAGCAGTGCCCGTAACCAGGACCGGTGTCGTAGGCCTCGCGGACGACGGCGAACGAGCGCGCCATCTGTTTGGCTCGCCATTCAGGATCGTTCGCCCATAACCATTTGATGCGCTCGTGCATCGCTGCGACGCCGGCGCGCGTCATGTCCGGATTCGCCGCATGGACGCGGCGCATGTGCGCCGCCTTCTCGGCGGGCGTTCGGGACGCCTGCCAGTCCTTCATGCGCTCGGCCGCCTGCTCGTCCCAACCCTTGCGCTCTGGACTACGGGCGAGTCGAGTCATCGTCGTTCGCCGCGCCTCGCGCTGCGTGTCGCTGATCATCGGCATCGTGATGAGCTCGGTGCCGATCTCCATCTCGCTGATCATCATGTAGCCCGCTGTCGTCAGCAGCCGGTGGTCGGCCGTGGCCCGAATCTGCCGCCCGCTCTCGCAGCGCACGTGGTGGACGAACTTGCGCCCCGTCTTGACGATGCGCTGGACCCGGTGCGGCCGCACCTCGCCGTCGGACCACATCGACATGATCTCCGTCGGCTGCATCCGGTACGCCGTACTGAGTCGCAGGCGCTCTCCGTCGGGCAAGATCACCCGGGTGTTTCCAGAGGCGCATTTGTTGAAGCTGTAGTCAGCTGAGCGCTCGTTGGTGGCCCACAGCTGCTCGATGACCGACTCCGCCGTTCCTGACCCGCGGCAGCCGGTGACGAACTCGGGCTGCAGCTCGGCCATCGCCTTGCGGTTCTTCTTGCCGATCGCCTTGCGCAGGTCGTCCGCCTTTGCACCGGAGAAACCGGCCAGCGACTTGGCGATCTGCATCGCCTGCTCCTGGTAGAGGATCACGCCCTTCGTGGACTCGGTGATCGTCCGCAACCGCTCATCCAGGAAGCGGACCTGGTCGGGATGCTTCTTGCCGCGCGCGTACGTGGGGATCTGGTCCATGGCCCCCGGGCGGTAGAGGGCGACCAGCGCGATGAGGTCGTCGAACTCCGTCGGCTCGACGCGCTTGAGCGCTTCCCGCATGCCCTCGGATTCGAACTGGAACACGCCGACGGAGTCTCCGCGGGCGAGCATCGCGTACGTGCCCTCATCGTCGAGCGGCAGCCGCGCCATGTCCGGGCGCGCGCCCGCGGAGCGCTCGATGATGTCCAGCGCGTCCTCGATCACGTCCAGGTTGCGCAGCCCGAGGAAGTCCATCTTCAGCAGGCCGAGCTCCTCGATGGGCTTCATCGAGAACTGGGTGACGGTGCGATGGACCTTTCGGCCGTTGGCGTCCGTCCCGCCGTCGGCGAGCTGCAGCGGTGCGATGTCGGTCAGCGGGCGGTCGGCGATGACGACCGCGGCGGCGTGGATCGAGGCGTTGCGAACGATGCCCTCCAGGCCCTGCGCGACGTCGACGATGCGCTTGGCGTCGGGGTCGCGGCCGACCTCGGCGGCGAGCTCGGTGCCGGGCTGCAGGCACTCCTTGAAGCTCGGGGCGCGGCCCATGATCGGGTCCGGGATCAGCTTCGCCAGCGCGTCGCCCTTGCCGTAGTCGTAGCCGAGGACACGCGCTGCGTCGCGGGTGGCCGCCCGGGGGAACATCTTGCCGAAGGTGATGATCTGCGCGACGCGGTCGGTGCCGTACTTGTCGATCACGTAGCGCATCACGCGCTCGCGCCCGCGCACGGAGAAGTCGATGTCGATGTCTGGCATCGACACGCGCTCGGGGTTGAGGAAGCGCTCGAAGAGCAGGTCGTAGCGCAGCGGATCCACGTCGGTGATCCGCAGTGTGTAGGCGACGATCGAACCGGCCGCCGAGCCGCGGCCCGGGCCGACGGCGATGCCGTTGTCCTTCGCGTAGGCCACGAAGTCGTGGACGATCAGGAAGTAGCCGCAGAAGCCCATGCGCTCGATGACGCCGAGCTCCATGTTCATCCGCTCGACCGCCTCGGCCGGCGGCGGGTCCCCGTAGCGCTCGCGCAGACCCGCTTCCACCAGCTGACGCAGGTAGGCCGGTTCGTCGAGCCCGCCGGGGCACTCGAAGCTCGGGATCAGCTGGCGGTCGAGCTCGATGTCGACGTGGCAGCGCTCCGCGATCTCCAGGGAGGTCTCGAGCGCGCCCGGGAACGCGGAGAACGCATCCGCCATCTCCTGCGAGCTCTTCAGATAGAACTCGTTGGTGTCGAAGGACATCTTCGGCTGCTCGAGCGTCGACTTCGTCTGGACGCACAGCAGTGCTGCGTGGTGCTCGTAGTCCTCCCGGCGCAGGTAGTGCACGTCGGCCGTGCCCACGAGCGGCTGGCCCATTTCGGCCGCGAAGCGCGCGATCGCCGCGTTGACGACCTCCTGCTCGGCGATGCCGTTCTTCTGCAGCTCGAAGTAGACGTCCTCGGGACCGAACACGGTGACGAGCTCGTCGAGGTGCGCCCGCGCCTCGCCCTCCCGGCCCTCGACGATGCGCCGGCTCGACCGCGAGGCAAGGCAGCCAGTCAGGCAGATCACGCCCTCGGCGTGGCGTTCCAGGAGCTCCATGTCCACGCCCGGCTTGCCGTGGTGCAGGCCCTCGAGGAACCCGCCGCTGGAGAGCTTGACGAGGTTGCGATACCCCGCATCGTCAGCTGCCAGCAGTGTCAGGTGGTTGCGCTCCACCTTGCCGTCGCGGAACGTGCGGTCGTCGACGAAGTAGGCCTCGAAGCCGACGATGGGTTTGACACCGTGCTTCTTGGCGGCCGTCACGAGCTCCACCGCGCCGTTCATGACGCCGTGGTCGGTCAACCCGAGCGCGGGCTGGCCGAACGCCGCCGCACGGGCTGCCAGAGCGTCGATCTTGCAAGCCCCGTCCAGGAGCGAGTACTCCGAGTGGACGTGGAGATGCGCGCAGCAGGCGGAGGTCATGCGAGGGCGAGAAGATACGGGTGGCGTCGGATGGGACCGGCGCCCGGCGCGGGCGGGATCCGCATCCTGCGACAAACAGATGCCGGGTCAGTCGGAGCCGGTGCGCGCGCGCTCGGCGAGCGCGAGCAGGCGGGCGAGCACGCGCTCGTCGCCCTCGCCGCCGGTCGCGGCCCCCGAGCCCGCGACAAGGTCGCGGAACGCGTCTGCAGACAGCCGCAGCCGGGCGTCCGGCTCGGCGTCGTGCGGGCCGTCGGTGATCGTCAGGCCGCCGCCGTGGCGCGCGACGACGGTCAGCGGACGGTCGGCGACGTGCAGCTCGACCGCCCAGTTCTGTCCCTGCGTCCACGCGGGGCGCACCGCGTAGGCGAAGCCGCGCAGCACGAGCCCGGGGTCGAGCTCGGCGCCGGCCTGGACGAGCTCGGCGAGCGACGCGTCGCTGCGCAGACCCTCGGTGAGCTTGCGCGCGGCGCGGACCCTGCCCGAGGCGCGCAGCGCACCGCGGCGCCGGCTGGGACGGGCTTCGACGCCGGCGACGGTCTCGGCGAACGTGAGCGCGTCCGTCTGCAGGTGGAAGGCGGCCTGGCCGCGCCCGCGGGGGGCGTCGACCGGGCTCACGAGCGTGGTCTGGCCTGCTGCGGAGACGGCGAAGGTCCCGACTTCGGTGATCGTGAGGTCGTAGTCGGGGGGCGCGTCGACGACGGCGTGCTGGGCCTTGAGCAGGCCGGCGAGAATGCGCCCGGCCGCGGCGGGATCGTCGTGGGCGAGCTTGACCAGCGCCCCCCGCAGCGGCGGGTACTCGCGGGTGGAGCGCCCGCGCGCAAGGTCTGCAGGCGGGTCCGCGGTCGCGGCGACGATCCGCAGGTCCGTCCGCCCGGCCTCGACTTCCGCGGCAGGCTCCTCCGCGGCCGCGGGCTCCTGGATGACAGGGGTCTGCTCGGCGGGCTCGGACGCGCGCAGGGCGGCGGCCGCGCTGTCGAGGTCGGCGACGATGCGATCGGACTCATCGGTCCGCTGGCGCTCGGAGGCTGCGCGCTCGGCCTCCGCGGCGGCGGCGATCAGCGCCTGCGGCACCCGTGGCGGGGGCTGCGGCCGGCGAAAACCGGAGGCCTCGGCGCGCGGCGGCCGGCTCGCGGCGTGGGCGACGGCGGCGGCCTGGCGCTGCGTCGCCGCCGCCATGGCGCTCGCCTCGGCCAGCTCGCGCGCGGTCTCGGCGCCCGCGATGGCCGCTTCCGCCGCCGCGAGGCGGGCGCGCAGCGCGTCCGTCTGCTCCTGCGCGTCGTGCGCCTGCTCGGTGGCCAGCGCGGCCGCCTCCGCCCGGGCGGCGTCGCGCGCCTGGACCGAGGAGCGCTCCGCCACCGCGGTGACCGCGGCGATCTCGCTCTCGAGGTCGGCGATCCGCTCCCGCGCAGCCCCGAGCTCGGCGGACATGGCGCCGAACTGCGTGCGCAGCGCCTCCTGCGCGCCCCGGACGCCCTCGAGCGCTGCGGCCGCCTCGTCACGCGACTGCAGGGCGTCGCGCAGCTGCGAACGCGCCGTCTCCAGCGCCGCGGCGAGGCCTTCGCGCTCGCGCTCGAACACCGCGAGCCGGACCGCGTCGGCCGCCGCCGCCACGTCGACCGTGCGCCGCGCCACCTGCAGTTCGTGCAGCCGCAGCCGCAGCTCGCCGACCGTTGCGACCGTTGCGGTGAGCGCCGCCCGCAGGCGCTCGGCACGGCGCTCGGCGTCACCCCCGGCGATCGGCGCAGCTTCGGGGCGTTCGAGCTCGGCCTCGCGCCGGGCCAGCGCGGCCCGAAGGTCGCGCACCTCCCTGGACAGGACCTCGAACCGCATGTCGGGCTCCACCGCCTGCCCGCGCAGGGCGTCGCGCTCCCCCTCGGCCTCGAGCGCACGCTGCTCGAACTCGTTCGCCCGCAGCTCGAGCACCTCGACCGCCCGCAGCGCCTCGCGCGAGATGCGTGCCTGGGCCTGCCCGGACGCCTCGGCGCGACGGGCACGGCGCTCCGCGAGCACGGCACGATCGACGACGACCTCCCCCGCCGACGGCGGCTCGGACTGCCCTCTCTCGGCCGACCGCGCCACCTGATGCTCGGGGACCGCGAGGGGCGGAAGCGCGATGCGGCGCGCGCCCGGCCACTCCAGCCACAGCCGATCCGCCTCGGCAGCCGGCTGGGCCTCCAGGACGTAGGCGCCGCGCCACGCCGTGGGGTCGCGATCGGCGCGCGGGTCCGGTAGGGACACGTAGCGCCGCGACTCTCCGCCGGTTTCGAGGATCAGCTCCGGCAGTGGGGCGGGCGGGTCCGACATCCCGGCCAGACGGTGCCCGCGCACGCGCACGAGCCCCGACCTGGCGCCCGAGGGCAGCCAGTCGACGGCATCGACGGAGAAGCCATCGGGAAGCGCGCCGGGCTCGTTCACGCGGTCATCGTCCCACAGGCGCGCACACGCAAGGCGCGGACGCGGAAATGCGGGCGGGACGGACCTAGGCCGAGTCGCGCTTGGCCGAGAAGACCGCAACGCCGACGATGGCGGCCACGACCACGCCCGCGATGACGGGCTTCGGGGTCATGGTGGGGCCGTACTTGCGCTTCAGGAAGACCTTCGCCGCCTTGACGACGACCTTTCCGACGAACGTGTAGATCATGGCGTGAAGCCTAAGCGGTTCCACCTGCTCACTCGGCTTTTGCGTCGCGCTCGTGGAGCCGGTGCGCGAGCGCGCTCTGCAGCGACCAGAGCTCGATGAAACCCGGCGAGGCGTGCTGGCTGAAGAGCCCGCCCGAGTCGCTGAAGGTGGCCAGCTGGGCGTCGTAGACCGCGTTCGCGCTCTCACGGGTGACGACGCGCACGCTGCCCTTGAACAGCTTCAAGGCGATCGTCCCGGTCACATTGCGGTTGACGTGCTCGATGTAGGCCTCGAGATCGAGTCGCAGCGGCTCCCACCACAGGCCGGCGTAGACGAGGTAGGCCCACTTCTGGTCCAGGCCGGGCTTGAACTGGTTCTGGTGGATGGTGCCGGTCAGCCGCTCGAGGTCCCGGTGGGCCTTCAGCACGATCGCCGCAGCGGGCACCTCGTAGATGTCTCGCACCTTCAGGCCGACGATCCGGTCCTCGATGTGGTCGACGATCCCCACGCCGTGGCGGATGCCGATCTCCGCGACCCGCTCGAGCAGCTCGACGAGCGCCATGGGCTCCCCGTCGACGGCCACCGGGACGCCGGCTTCGAAGGTCAGCGTGACCGTCTGCGGCTCGTCGGGTGCGAGCTCGGGCCGCGTGACGAGCTGGAAGACGTCGTCGTCGGGCGCGTGGGAAAGGTCTTCAATCCATTTCCCTTCACTCGACCTTCCCCACAGGTTGTCGTCGATCGAGTAGGGCGCCGATTCGGTCCCGCCCTTGACGGGGATGCCGTGCTTGCGGGCGTACGCGATCTCCGCGTCGCGCCCCATCTGCCACGAGCGCACGGGCGCGATCACCTTGAGCTCGGGCGCCAGCGTCGCCACCGTCGCCTCGATCCGGACCTGGTCGTTGCCCTTGCCGGTGCAGCCGTGAGCGATGGTGTCGCAACCGGTCTTGCGCGCGTAATCGACGGCCAGCTTGGCGATCAGCGGACGGCCGAGCGCGGTGAAGAGCGGGTAGCCGTCGCCGTAGTCGGCGTTGGCCTTGATCGCGGGCGTCACGTACTCGCGCGCGAACTCCTCGCGCGCGTCGACGACATGGCACTCGATGGCGCCCAGCATCATGGCCTTGCCGTGCACGACGTCATAGTCCTCGCCGGGCTGGCCGAGGTTGACCGTCAGCGCGACGACCTCCGCCTCGTACTCGTCCTGGATCCACTTGAGCATCACGCTCGTGTCCAGCCCGCCGCTGTAGAGCAGCAGCACACGGCCGACCTCGTCCTTGCGGGCCAGGTAGCGGGCGACGCGGTCGACGTTCGTCGAAGGGTCGACGAACTGGTGGACCTCGGTGAGCGGCTCGGTCATGGCGGCAGCACGGTATAAGTTCAACGCGGTCCTTATGTCGATCGTCAAGATCATCGAGCTGGTGGGCTCGTCCCCGGAATCCTCCGACGACGCGGTCCGCAACGCCCTCGCCGAGGCCCGCCGGACGCTGCGCAACATCAAGGCCGTCGATGTGGTCTCCGTCGGCCTCAGAGGGCCCGAACTCGACGAATGGCGGGCCCACATCCGGGTCGCCTTCCTCATCGAGCGCGTCGAGGAGGGCTGAAAGTCGTCCAAATCGGGAGTCGGTGCGTATGCAACTGCATGACAACTAAGACTCCCATTGCTTTCCTGATTTCCGGCGCGCTCGCACTCGGCGTTGTCGCCTGTGGTGACGACGAAGATGAGGCCGGCGGCGGCGGTGGCGGCGAGCCCGTCGCCCAGGTCGACAAGCTGACCGGCGTGAGCACGTCAGTCGCGCTCGACGCCGCTTTCGTCGAGGCCCTCACCACGCTGAAGGTCACCCCCGGTCCGGTCGGCGACGCCAAGATCACCAAGGCCGGCGAAGCCGTCTTCCCGATCACGGGCGGCAACGTGACCTACTACGAGCCCGGCACGGAGTCCCCGTCCGTCCAGGGCATCATCAACCATGAGGGCTCCGGCCTGAGCCTCGAGGCCGGCGGCACGCTCGTCGAGCTCGAGAACTTCGACGTCGATCCCGGCGCTTCCGTCCTGACCGGCGACGTCTCCGTCGACGGCAAGGTCGCCGCCAAGGACGCCGAGCTGTTCTTCCTCGACGGCCGCACGCTGAACCCGCTCGAGGTCGACAAGAAGAGCAACACCGCGACGCTCCAGGGCACGACGGTCAAGCTCAAGCAGTCCGCCGCCGAGCTGCTCAACAAGACGTTCAAGATCGACGCGCTCGCCGGCGACTTCGTCATCGGCACCGCCACGATCACCATCAACGCCTCCTAGCTACTAGGACAAGAGACGGGCGAGGCGCGCGAGCGCCTCGTCCACCTCTTCCGCCGTGATGACCAGCGGCG
>JBBJOW010000055.1:0-27459 GCA_037724045.1 Solirubrobacteraceae bacterium | reverse complement strand
GAGCGCGCACTGGATCATCACAAGAGGCTAACCCGGCGTCAGATCGTGCCCACCAGCCCGATCAAGGATCGTCGAATGGGACGCCCGCCTGCGCGGCCGCCGCGTAGTGCTCAGCCGGCAGCCGTGGCGAGCGTCACGACGTTGCCCTCGCGCGCCGCACGCGAGCGTCGCACTGAGTTCTCCGCCCGCTCATGGCAACACGAGATCGCTCACCCGATCGGACCGGTGGCGGGGGTGCTCCGCGGCGAGCTTCTGATCTGTGACGCCGCCTTCGCCTACCTGCTGTTTGAGGAGGACGAGCTCACCTTCGAGTACCGGGGACCTCGCCGGGCCGGGCGGGGGTGGTTACCCGCGCGGCCGCGCCCAGTTCCCGATCCGGCGGAAGCATCGGGGCGCCCGGATTCGAACCGGGGACCTCGCCGACCCGAACGGCGCGCGCTACCAGGCTGCGCCACGCCCCGAATGCGGAGCAGATACTAGGACCCGAACGTCGCAGCTACGCGCCGAGCGCGCGGTAGTAGCGCAGGGCGAGGCCCGTCAGCAGCGTCTGGAAGGCGCTCTCCAGGGGCACGGCCTGCTGCTCGGCCCAGTGCTCGAGGCCGGCGGTCTCGATCGCGTCGGCCTGCGCGATGACATCGTCGACGAGCTCGGGGTGGTCGTCCTGGAACGCCGCACCGAGCGAGTACAGGCTCGTGTCCATCAGCGATTCGAGGAAGTCGGCGTCCGTGGCCATCGGCCGCGAACGCTACCGGTACTACTCGCCGAAGCCGAGCGCGGCGGTGGCCGAATTGTACGCCTGGCCTGCGTTCCCGTCGGCCTTGGTCACCGCGGAGGAGCTCTGCTCGACCGTCTGACCGACCGTCGTCGGCGGGTTGATCACGGGAACGGCCGGATCGCTCGAGTCCGGCGACGGCGGATCGCCGACGGCGCGCACGGACGGCAGGACGGTGACGGGCTCTCCGCCCGACGGGGGCAGCTCCTTCGCCGACGGCGCGGGCGTGACGGCAAGCGGGTCGGCCGAGGGCGTCCGGGGCGGGGCCGCCGGGACGATCGGCTCCGCCACGGAGGTCCGCGGCGCGCGGACCCTGACCTTGTTCAACAGCGCCGAGGGCGACGTGGACGCAGCCGCAGCGGCCGGGAAGGCGGCCGGGCGCAGTGAGGGACGGGCGCTTTCGCCGCGCAGGTCGGCGGGGCGTTCGACCGCCGCGGGGGCGGCGACAACAGGCGCGCTCGGCTCGACCGGCGCGGGCCGGTCGCTGTGCCCGGCGACGCCGGCACCGCCCGCGATCAGCAGCGCCGCGGCGACTGCCTTCGTCCAGCCCGCGGCAGGCTCGGCCAGCGTGGCGAGCGTGTTGGACCAGTGGGTCGTGTCCGACGCACCGCGCAGGCGCAGGAAGGCGGGCAGCGGCAGGAAGGCGGCCACGCGGGCGATGCTGCGGCGGGGGACGTTGGTGAGCGTCGTGGTGTCCACGCCGGCGGCGTAGGCCTGACGGCGACAGGGCTGGCAGTGCGCGACGTGGCGGGCGAGGCGCTTCTCCTCGCGAGCGCCGAGGGCGCGCCGGCCTTGCGCGAGCAGCTCGGTCACGCGGCGGCAGCGCTCACCGGAGACGAGCTCGTCGTACTCCTCGGTCAGGCGCTTGCGCGCACGGAAGAGCGTCGACTCCACCGACGGGCGGCTGAGGCCGAGGCGCTCGCCGATCTCGCGGTAGGACAGACCCTCGAGCTCACGCATGACGAGGATCTCGTGGTGGGAGTCCGACAGACCGCCGAAGGCGCCGCAGAGGTCGTCGAGCTGCTGCTTGGCGTGGATGGCGGCGTCGGGGGAGGTGCCACCCGCGAGGTGGGCCAGCTCGAGCGCGCCGGCGGCCTCCTCGGCGTCGAAGGAGACCTCCTCGGTGCGGCGCGAGCGGCGGAACTGGTCGATGCAGGCGTTGCGCGCGATCTCGTAGATCCACGGCTTGAAGGCGATCGGGCGCTCGGTGGCGCGCATCCGACGCAGCGCAGATACGAAGATCTCCTGAGTGAGGTCCTCAGCGCGGCCGTAATCGTTGACCATGCCGTAGACGTATGCGGCGATGCGGCGCTGATAGCGCCCGTAGAGCTGCTCGAATGCGCGATCGTCACCGCGCCGGACGGCTGCGACAAGAACGTCGTCGTCCGTGCGAACCTCCAAAGCAATCCCTGCCACACTCATGTCGTTCGTTACCCCTCGAACCGGCGCCCGCCGCAGCCCGACTCTCCAGCTGGAGCGCTTCTTTCATGCACCGTAGCGTCAGTTACCCGCTTGTAAAGGATCTTGACCATTCATTGGTCGGCTGCTGACATCGTCGAGGCGCTCGACGCCATCCTCGATCCGGAGCGGTTCGACGATCTCGGTCCCAACGGCCTGCAAGTGCCCGGAAACCAGGCCATCACCCGCGTGGCGCTCGGAGTGTCGGCCTCACGTGGCCTGATCGAGCGCGCGATCGCCGCCGACGCGCAGCTGATCCTCGTCCACCACGGCCTCTTCTGGAACTTCCACCCGACAGGCCTGACGCCGGTCCTGGCCGAGCGCCTGCGCCCGTTGATGCGCAGCGACGTCGCCCTCGCCGCCTACCACCTGCCGCTCGACGCCCACGCCGAGCACGGCAACAACGCGCTGCTGGCCGAGGCGCTCGGCGCCGACACGCACGAGCCCTTCGGCGATTACCACGGCACGCCGATCGGGCGCGCGGCGCACTTCGCGGAGCCGGTCGCGATCGCGGAGCTTGCCGCGCGCGTGCGCGAGGTCACCGAGCGCGAGCCGCTTCTGCAAGGCGCGGGGCCCGACACGGTGACCAGCCTGGGCATCGTCTCCGGCGCGGGTGCCGGCTCCCTCGATGAGGCAGCCGCGAAAGGCCTCGACGGGCTGCTCACCGGCGAGCCGCGCGAGCACGTCCACCGCGACGCCGCCGAGCTCGGCCTGCACTTCTTCGCCGCCGGCCACTACGCGACGGAGACCTTTGGCGTTCGCCGCCTCGGCGACCTTCTCGAAGCGCGCTTCGGCATCGGACATGTGTGGGTCGACGAGCCGAACGCCGTCTGAGACGTCGACCATAGGTCCGAACTCGAGAGGACCGGCGGCCGAAACTTTTTTTCGTCCCGAGGCTGCGGTACGGTTGCCGCAGTGGGAAGTGGCAATCGACACAGAGGAGGGTTTTCCCTGACATGGCGAATCACCTGACGCCGACGGAACTCGCACGCGAAGCCGGCCTTGACCGCCGCGACGTGATCGAGAAGTGCATGGAGCTCGGGGTACCGATCTTCCAGGGCCGCATCGACAAGACCCTGTTCATGGCCTCCGTCAGCGCGTCAGAACCCTCCGGCGCCGCTCAGGCCAGCGAGCGCGTCGCCGCCGCCTGACTGCCGCGATGGCGGTCGCGAGCGAGCGCTCGACGCAGAGCGCCACCATCGCCGATCTGCTGCTGCGCGCGGCGGATCGCTACGGGGACCGCCCGGCCGTGCGCGCCAAGCGCGGAGACGAATGGGTCGACACCTCCTTCGCGGAGGTCGGAACGATCGTGTCCGAGACCGCGCGCGGCCTGATCGATCTCGGCCTCGAGCCGGGCGACCGCGTCGCGCTGCTGTGTACGACGCGCCCCGAGTGGTCCTACCTCGATTACGCCATCTCCAGCGCCGGCGGTGTCGTCGTGCCCGTCTACCCCACCAACTCCCCGGAGGAGTGCGCGTGGGTCGCGGGCAACTCCGAGGCGAGGATGGTCGTCTGCGAGGACGCCGGGCAGGCCGCGAAGATCGCCCAGGTCCGTGGCGAGCTCGGAGCGCTCGAGCAGGTCATCGTCATCGAGTCCGAGCTCGACGACCTGCGCGCCCGCGGGCGCTCGCGGGATCCGCAGGAGGTGCTCGACCGCGCCCGCGCCGTCCGGCCCGAGGATCCCTACACGTTCATCTACACGAGCGGGACCACCGGGCCGCCGAAGGGCTGCGTGCTCAGCCACGGCAACTACCGGGCGATCATGGACTCCGTCGAGGCGCAGGGCATCCTCGGCGAGTCCAGCGACGATGAGGTCGTCTACCTCTACCTCCCGCTCGCCCATGCCTACGCGCTGCTCATCCAGCTGCTGTGCACCGACCTCGGGCTGCCGATGGCCTACTTCTCCGGCGACGCGACGAAGATCATCCCCGAGCTGGGCGAGGTGCGGCCGACCTACCTGCCGTCGGTGCCGCGCATCTTCGAGAAGCTCTTCACGCTCGTCGCCGGGCAGGCGGACCCCGAGACGATCACCAAGGCCACCCAGGTCGGCATGCAGGTCCGCGAGCTCGAGCGCGCCGGCACCGAGGTCCCCGCCGAGCTCCGGGCGGCGTTCGACCAGTTCGACGCGGCGCTGTTCGCCAAGGTCCGGGCCATCTTCGGCGGGCGCGTGACGCAGGCGACCACCGGCGCCGCGCCGATCGCCAAGGAGATCCTCGAGTTCTTCTTCGCCGCCGGCGTCCCGGTCCTCGAGGGCTACGGGATGACGGAGACGTCCACCGCCGCCACGGGCCAGACGCCCGAGGACTACCGCTTCGGCTCCGTCGGCAAGGCGCTGCCGGGCACCGACGTCCGCATCGCCGAGGACGGGGAGATCCTGTTGAGCGGCCCGAACATCTTCGGCGGCTACTACAAGATGGAGGACGCGTCGTTCGGCGCCGTCGTCGATGGCTGGCTGCACACGGGCGACCTCGGCCGCATCGACGGGGACGGCTTCGTCTTCATCACCGGACGCAAGAAGGACATCATCATCACGGCGGGGGGCAAGAACCTCACGCCCGCCAATCTCGAGAACGACCTCAAGCAGTCGCCCGTCATCAGCCAGGCGGTCATGTACGGCGACCGGCGCCCCTATCCCGTCGCGCTGATCACCCTCGATCCCGACGCCGGCCTCGACCCCGCGAGCGACGAGGCCCGCGAAAAGGTCCAGGCGCATCTGGACCGCATGAACGCCAAGTACGCGCAAGTGGAGCAGATCAAGCGCTTCGCGATCCTCGACCACGACTTCTCCCAGGAGACCGGCGAGCTGACGCCGACGCTGAAGGTCAAGCGCAACGTCGTCTACGAGCAGTACGCCGCGCTGTTCGACGGGCTTTACGAGTAGCTACGCGTCGGCGGACTGGCGCAGCAGCGCGCTCGTCGTCTGCTCGAGGATGCGCCGCCAGGCGCGCGTCTTCTCGCGCTCGACGCCGAAGTGCTGGACGACCTTGCGCACCCGTGTCGCGGAGATCTCGATGCCGTGGCGCGCGGCCACCTCGTGCAGCCGGTCGTAGTCGTTGGCCAGCGACATGGTCACCGACTGGAAGCCGTGGCGCGCGATGTCGATCCGCGACGAGTAGTTCATGATGTCGGTCTCGAACATCAGGCGGTCGTCGGGCTCGGGTTCGACGAGCACGATGTCGACCCCGGGGTAGCGCTCCTCCCACGTCCGCGCCATCTCGTGGAGGCGCTGATAGGCGAGCAGCTTGAAGGTCTGGTAGCCGATCTTGGTGAACCCGAGGTCCGACACGCGCTTGGGCCGCGAACCGCCCAGCGGCGAGCCGACCTCGGAGGCGAAGTCGTTGACGTAGGGGACGAGCGGGTTGACCACGAGCACGAACGTCGCCCCCGCCTCGATGGCGATGTCGAGGTTCGTGGTGGAGACGATGCCGCCGTCGATGAGCTCGCGGTCCTTGACGACGTGCGGGGCGTAGACCATCGGCAGCGCGGCCGACGCGCGCACCGCCGAGGAGATCGGCACGTCGTCCCAGCCCTCGGCGCCGAGCACGATCCGCTCGCAGGTATCGAGGTCCGTGGCGGCGATGTAGAGCTCGTTGCGCAGCTCCCGGAAGTCGTCGGTGCGCCCGTCGGCGGTGAGCACCTCACGCGCGTACTCCTCGATGCCCGCGCCCGTGTAGAAACCTGACGGCAGCATGTCCGCCAGCGCCATCACGAGGTCCATCGGCGACAGCGTGAGCAGCGACCTCGGGACCTCACGGAGCATCCGGGCAACGTGCCAGGGCGTCTGCAGCGCCTTGCGCGCGAACTCGCGCGTGTTCAGGCGCAGCAGGGTGTCGGGGCCCATGTCGGCGAACGGCGTCGGGACCTGGTCGTTGACGACCCGCATCATCTGCTCCGGCGTGATGCCGTTGGCCGCGAACGCGGCGATCAGCGACCCGGCGCTCGTCCCGACGTAGATGTCGAAGTCGTTGATCGACTTGTTGACGGAGAGCAGATCGATCGCGCGCAGCGCGCCGATCTCGTAGACGCCGCCTGTGAAGCCGCCGCCCCCCAGCACGAGGGCCGTCTTCTCCGAGCGCTTGCGCCTGCGAGCATTTCGTCCTGGACGGTCCCTGGGGGCTGTCCGCAGGTTGACGACGTTGCTCATGGCTTGCCTTGAGTCTAGGTAGGATCGGGCGGGTCGTGCGTCGCCGTCTCATCCCGCTGCTCGCCATGGCGTTCGTGCTCGTCGCCGGCGCCCGAGACGCCACGGCCCTTGGCGAGCGCACGCTTGCGCGCAAGCTCGCCGTCGAGATGCGCCAGGCCGCACCTGCCAGCGGCGCCTACGTGGAGAACCTGACCACGGGCGAGCGCGTCTACCAGCTGCGGGCGCAGACCGCGAGGATCCCGGCCTCCAACGAGAAACTGTGGACGACCGTCGCCGCCCTGGAGCGCTTCGGCGAGGACGGCGTCTTGCGCACCACGGCGCTCGCCCTCCGCCCGCTGTCGCTCAACGGCACGCTGCAGGGCAACCTCTACCTGCGCGGAGAGGGCGATCCGACGCTCTCGACCGCACGGCTGGAGGTGCTCGCCCAGGACCTGGCCGACGCCGGCCTCTCCCGCGTGACCGGCCGCGTGATCGGCGACGAGAGCGCGTTCGACTCCCGCCGCGGGCCGGTGAGCCGGGGCATCGACTCTGACGTCGGCGGTCCGCTCGGCGCCCTGATCCTCGACCGAGGCGCCAGCGGCGCCGCCGATCCCGCCGCCCACGCCGCCGAGGTCCTCGCCCGCCAGCTGCGCGACGCGGGCGTCAAGGTCTCCCTCGACACCCGTTCTCAGAACACGCCGCCGGGTGCGCTCGCGCTCGCCCTCGCCCGTTCGGCCAGCATCCGGACGCTCATCCAGGCCATGAACGTGCCCTCGGACAACTTCCTCGCCGAGATGCTGCTCAAGGCGGTCGGGATGACCGAGGCGGCGCGCGCGACGACGCGGCGCGGCGCGGCGTACGCGTCTCGTGTCGCCGAGAAGGTCTACGGCGTGGCGCCGGAGGTCGTCGACGGCTCGGGCCTCTCCCGCCGCGACCGCGCCTCGCCGCGCGACCTCGTGAGCCTGCTCGGGCAGCTGGTCGACGACGACGCCTTCTTCCGCTCGCTGGCCGTCATGGGCGTGTCCGGCACGCTCGACGAGCGCCTGGAGTCGAGCCCCGCCCGCGGGCGCTGCCGCGGCAAGACGGGGTCGCTGCGTGACGTGTCGGCGCTGTCGGGCTACTGCGAGACGCTCGGGGGCGACGTGCTCGCCTACTCGATCATGATGAACCGGACGAACGTCTTCGGCGCGCGCGCCATCCAAGACCGGATGGCGAGTCTCATAGTTCGCTTAGAGTAAAGCTCAGCTCAGGCGGGAATTCTCGTATGAGACTTCTCAGGGAGGGAATCCGATGGCTACGAGAGACCACCTCGCCGAGGTGGAGGAGACAGGTTCGACGCAGGACCCGCGCTTCGCCCACTACGGCCGGCTCGCGCCGTTCCCGGGCACTGCGCAATCCGACCAGGTCCGGTGCTCGTGTGACAGCTGCGGCAGCCACCTGCTCGCGGCGGTCGGGTCCGGCGGCAGGATCGACGGCTCCTGCCCGGTCTGCCTCAGTCGGGCAGTGACACCGGTGGGGGGCCATCTTCCAACAGGGTGAGCAGGCCCGGCTCGTCGAGCACCGTGACGCCGAGCCGTTCGGCCTTCTCGAGCTTGGAACCCGGCGACTCGCCGGCGACCACGTAGTCGGTCTTCTTCGACACTGACGTCGTCACCTTGCCCCCCTCGCCGCTGATGCGCTGGGTGGCGTCCTCCCGGGTCAGCTCGGGGAGGGTGCCGGTGAGGACGAAGGTGAGGCCGTCGAGCTTGCCCTCGCCAGGCGGCGGGCCCTCCTCTTCGAAGGAGACGTGGGACTCGAGCGCGGAGATCAGCTCGCGCATCGTCGGCTCCTGGAGCTGCGCGTGGATGAGGTTGGCGACGATCGGGCCGATCCCGCTCGTCTGCGCGATGTCCTCGGGACCCGCCTGCAGGAGGTTCGCCATGGTACGGAAGCGCTGCGCGAGGTTGCGGCCCGTCACGTAGCCCACGCCCTCGACGCCGATGGCGAACAGCACGCGGGCGAAGGGGCGCTCGCGTGAGGACTGGATCGCCGCGACGAGGTTGGCCGCGGAGGTCTCCCCCACGCGCTCGAGCTGGAAGAGCGTCTCCGCCGTGAGCGCGTAGAAGTCGGCGGGGGTGGCGACCAGTTGCGCGGCCTGGAGCGCGCGGACCTGCTTCTCGCCGAGGCCGTCGATGTCCATCGCGCCGCGGCTGGCCCAGTGGGTCAACAGCTGCCACTGGCGCTCCGGGCACAGCCGGTTCGGGCAGCGGGTGAAGACGGTTCCCTCGGGCTTGACCGTCGGCGTGTCGCAGGACGGGCAGCGCTGCGGCGGTACGGGAGGGTCGGCGCGGTTCTCGCGCTCCACCGCGTGCGGCGCCGGGGAGACGACCTGCGGGATCACGTCGCCGGCGCGCAGCACGATGACCTCGTCGCCGACGCGGATGTCCTTGCGCGCGAGGTCCTCCTCGTTGTGCAGGGTCGCCTTGCGGACGGTGACGCCGCCGACGTGGACGGGGTCCAGCCGCGCGAACGGGTGCAGGTCACCGAACTTCCCGACGTTCCACTCGATCCCCTCGAGCGTCGTGGTCTTGGTGGTGGGCGGGAACTTCCAGGCGATCGCCCAGCGCGGATCGCGGCCCACCACGCCGAGGCGCCGCTGCTGCTCGGTGTCGTCGACCTTGACGACGACGCCGTCGATCTCGAACTCGAGGCCGCCGCGGCGCTGCTCCCACTGCCGGCAGCGCTCGACGACCTCCTCCTCGGTGGTGAGGATCGCGATGTCGGGGTTGACCGGGAAGCCGCGCGCACGCATCCACGCCAGCGCCTCGGAATGATGGGTGAAACGGAGCCCCTCGGTCACGCCGACGGCGTAGGCCCAGAAGCTCAGCGGCCGCTCGGCGGCGAGCTTCGGGTCGAGCTGGCGGATCGTGCCGGCCGCGCTGTTGCGCGGGTTCATGAACGTGGACAGGCCGGCTCCGGCGCGCCGCTCGTTGAGCGCGGTGAAGTCGGGCAGGCTCATGTAGACCTCCCCGCGGACCTCGACGAGGGGGGGAGCGTCCTCGATCTGCTCAGGGATGGTCGCGATCTGGCGGAGGTTGTGCTGCACGTCCTCGCCGATCTCGCCGTTGCCGCGGGTCGCGCCGCGCTCGAGCTTCCCATCGCGGTACACGAGGCTGATGGCGAGCCCGTCGATCTTCGGCTCGGCCACGTAGCGGAACTCCGCGGCCTCGATCCCCTCGCGGGCCAGGTGGTTGCGCATCCGGTCGATCCAGGCCCGCAGCTCCTCCTCCGACCGCGCGTTGGCGAGCGAGAGCATCGGCTGCAGGTGGGTGACCTTCTCAAGACGGCCCACCGGCTCCGCCCCGACCTTCTGGGTCGGCGAATCGGGTGTCAGAAGGTCGGGGTGATCGGCCTCGAGCCCGCGCAGCTCGTCGAGCAGCTCGTCGTATTCGTCGTCGGCGACGAGCGGCTCGTCGTCCTGGTAGTAGGCCTTGTTGAGACGCTCGAGCGTCTCGCGGAGCTCCGCAGCGCGCGTGTGCGGCGCGGTCACTCCACCTCCTCTGCGGCCGGCTCGAGCAGGCGCGCGAGGTCGTAGGCGCCGAGGGTCTCGATGCCCGGCTCATCGGTCAGGTCGAAGTGCAGCGGCGTGACGGCGATGCGCCCCGCCGCGACCGCAGCCAGGTCCGTCCCGTCGTCCTCGACGTGGCCGGGCGCCTCGCCGTACATCCGGTAGCGCGAGCGCGCGCCCTCGGATTCGATCAGCGAGAGCTCGTCGCGGTAGATGCGCTTGCCGAGCTTGGCCACGTCCACGCCGCCGATCTCCCCGGCGGGCACGTTGACGTTGAGCAATGTCCCCTCCGGCAGCGGGACCTCGTCGATCTGGTCGACGATCTTCGCCACGAAGCGCGCGGCGGCGGAGAAGTCGAAGGTGCGGCCTAGGCGGAAGTCGAGCTCGCGCGCGTCGGACTGCTGGGACACGGCGATCGCCGGCAGCCCGAGCACGACGCCCTCGAGCGCCGCCGCCACCGTCCCGCTGTAGGTGATGTCGTCCCCGAGGTTGGAGCCGTGGTTGATTCCCGACACGATCAGCTCCGCCTGGAAGCCCTCGATCAGCCCGAGTGTCGCAAGGCGGACGCAGTCGACCGGCGTGCCGTCCGTCGCGTACCCCATCGTGCCGTCGCCGAAGTCGATCTCCTCGACCCACAAAGGCCGCCGGATGGTGATCGACCGCGCGGTCGCGCTGCGGTTGCCGTCAGGCGCGATCACCGCGAGCTCGAGGCCCTCGACCTTCAGCAGCTCCCTGCGCAGCGCCTGCAGCCCCTCGGCCTCGATGCCGTCGTCGTTGGTGAGCAGGACCCGCACGCGGCTCAGGCTATCCGCGGCTGCGGACTGTCAGCTGATCTCGACGCCCGGGACCCCGGACGCGACGCGCAGCGAGGCGATCGTCGCCGTCGGGCTCGCGGCGTCCTGCACCTCGCGCGGGCCGCGCAGCGTGACCGTCAGCTCGTCAGGCCGCGCCTCGAACACCCCGTAGCCGTTGTGCTCCCCGTCGGCCAGCGCCCACTGCGGGTTCGCGAGCTTCTGCGCGGTCGCCCCCAGCGCGCTCTGCTGGCGCTCGGACCCGGGAGGCTTTGCGCCCGAGCTGATCGCCCCGGTGACGACCTCGGTGGCGACGGCGGGAGTGTCGGTGCGGCCCGACGGCGAGAGCGTCCCGGCGTAGAACTCGTGCTCGTCGCCGGTGGCGAACGCCACATTGCGGACGCCGCGGGCCCGGACCTCCTCGAACATGAGGCGCCGCTCGTCGGCGAAGCCGTCCCAGCCGTCGAGGTCGCCGCTGCGACCTGGCGCGATGTCGTTGGCCATGCACATCGTCTGGTTGGCGATGATCTTCCACGTCGCCGTCGACGCGGCCAGCCGGGCGAACAGCCATTTCCGCTGCGCCTCGCCCAGCATGGTGCCGGCGGCGCGGTCGCGGTACTGGCGGGTGTCGAGCACGATCAGCTCCGCGCGCCGGCCCAGCGGGAGGGCGCGGTAGGTGCGGAAGCGGTCGGAGCGCTCGGGCAGGAACGGCATGTGCTCGAGAAAGGCGACGTAGCCGTTGCGCCGGCGCGTCTTGAAGGGGACGCGGGCGGGCGAGGGGCCGGCCGCGCCCTCGTAGTTCGAGGCCACCTCGTGATCGTCCCAGCCGGCGAGGAAGGGGTGCGCTGCGTGCATCGCCTGCAGCTGGGGATCGCTGCGGTAGAGCTGGTACTTGCGCCGGTACTCGTCGAGGGTGGCGACCTGGCCGTCCTCTGCTGCGCTGGTGGCGTCGTCGCGCCCGGCGACCTGGCCTGCGCCGTTGCGCTCGTAGATGTAGTCGCCGAGGCAGACGACCAGGTCGAGGTCGTCCTCGGCCGCGAGCCCGGCGTGGGCGGCGAACGTGCCCTCGACGTAGCGCTGGCAGGAGAAGAAGCCGATCCGGACCGGCTCGGCGCTGTCCGCCGGCCGCGGGATCCGCAGCCGGCCGACAGGGGACTCCGCCCGGGCGGTCCAGAAGCGGTAGAAGTACTCCTCGCCCGGGCCAAGCACGTCTCCGACCTGGACGCGGACACAGTGGTCACGCCTTGGGTCGGCGAGCGCGGTCCGTCGCTCGACGACGTCCCGGAAGGCTGCGTCGCGCGCGACCTCGACGCGGACCAGCCCGCCCTCCCGTGGCCCGAGCCCGTCGACGCGGGTCCACACCGAGGCGCGGCGCCGTGACGGGAGGCCCGAGGCGACGCCCTGGGCGAAGGCGCCCTCGCGCAGCAGCGGGCGCCGGCGCGCCTGCCTGGCGACGGCGGTCGGGGCGAGCGTGCCGGCGAGGGCGAAGCCCACTCCCTGCGCGACCGCGCGGCGGCGCGTGAACCGACTGCTCATCGCATCAGCCTGGCGTCCTCGGATCCGGCGGACGTGAACGCCACGTGAAAGGCCTAGGGGCGCCGCGCGATGCCGCGGTGGCGCGCGAAGGTCTGTTGCACCCACGCGTAGCCGGGGCGGTCGCGGACGGTGGCGCGAAACGCCTCCAGTCCGGCCGTCGGCGGCGGCACGGCCGGTCCTTCTGGCGGCAGCACGATCGGGCCGAAGAGGGACGCGGCGGTGAGGTCGGCGGCGGAGAAGCGGCCGCCAACCAGGTGGTCGCCGCCGTCGAGCTCGGACTCGAGACGATCGAAGGCGGCCCGGACCGTCGCGCCGACCGCGTCTGCAGCCGTGTCGGCGCCGACGCCGTAGCGCGCGCCCGCGAACACCGACGCGAGTGCGCCCCCGGCCTTGCGCACGGGCCCGATCCGCGCAAGCGGGCCGGGCATCTGCTCGGCGGCGAACGCAGCGACTGCGTCCGGGTCGCGACGCAGGTGGTGGAACGCCAGATGGCGCGCGGCGGGCCCGAGGCCCGTATCGAAGAACGCCTGCAGCTCGAGCGCCCGGCGGTGGTCGTCGGGATCCTGCGGATACAGCGGTGGGTCGGGATGACGCTCCTCCAGCGCGGCGAGGATCGCCGCGCTGTCGCCGATCCCGCGCCCGTCGAGTTGCAGCACGGGGAGCGTGTTGACGGCCCCGCGCGTCAACAACAGGGCGAACGCCATGTGCGGACCCGGCGGCGGAGCCTTGCGGTCGTGGGCGACGTCCTTGTAGTCCAGCGCCCAGCGCACCTTCTCGCTGAAGTGCGACACCGGGATGTGCCAGAGGACCGTCAAGGCGCTCAGTATCGCACCGCCATGAGGTACAGCCCGTGGGGGGCGGCGGTGGGGCCGGCGGCGGTGCGGGGCGCGCCGGCGAGCAACGCGACGAAGGACTCGGCGCTGCGACGGCCGGCAGCGACCTCGAGCATCGTGCCGACGAGGACGCGGTTCATGTTGCGCATGAACGCGTCGGCCTCGATCTCGAAGACCAGCGTCTCCGGGTCGGGCGCCGACCAGGACGCGCGGGCGACCTCGCGCTCGAAGCGCACGTGCTCCGTGTCGGTCGGCGTGAAGGCGGTGAAGTCGTGCGTGCCGGGGAGGGCGGCGGCGCAGGCGTGGAGGGCGTCGACGTCGACGGCGTGCGGCCACCACAGCGCGCGGCCGAGAGCGAACGGCGAGGGGCCGGTGCGGCGGGTGTGCACGCGGTAGGCGTAGGTGCGCGAACGGGCGTCGTGACGGGCCGACCAGCCGGCGGGCACCTCCTCGGCTTGCAGGACGCCGACATCGTCGGGCAGCAGCGCGTTGAGCGAGCGCAGGCGCGGCAGCTCGCCGGCATCGTAGGAGCAGACCTGGCCCAGCGCGTGGACGCCGCGGTCCGTCCGGCCGGCAACGGTGAGGACGACGTCACTCCGTCGCTCCAGGGTGTTCAGGGCGTCGGTGAGGACACCGGCGACGGTGCGCTGCCCCGGCTGGAGTGCCCAGCCGAGGAAGTGCGTGCCGTCGTACTCGAGAGTGAGCTTCGCTCGCAGCTCGGCTCAGACGAGCTCGAGGTAGACCATCTCGGTCGAGTCGCTGCGGCGCGGACCGAGCTTGAGGATCCGCGTGTAGCCGCCGGGACGGTCGACGTAGCGCGGAGCGATCTCCTCGAAGAGCTTGTAGATGACGCCCTTGTTGGGGTGCTGCAGAGTGGAGATGGCCTGGCGGCGCGCATGCAGATCGCCCTTGCGCGCGAGCGTGATCAGCTTCTCGATCTCGGGCTTGACGGCCTTGGCCTTCGCCTCGGTCGTCTTGATGCGCTCGTGGTCGATGACCTCGATGCACAGGTTCGCGAGCAGCGCCTTGCGGTGGGCGCTGTCGCGCGAGAGCTTGCCGCGTGACTTCTGATGCCGCATCGCCGTCAGTCCCCGCGGAGGTTCAGGCCGCGCTGGTTGAGCGTCTCGACGACCTCGTCGATCGACTTCTTGCCGAAGTTCGGGATCGCGTTGAGCTCGCCCTCTGACTTCGAGATGAGGTCGCCGACGGTCTGGATGCCGGCACGCTTGAGGCAGTTGTAGGAGCGGACGCCGAGCTCGAGCTCCTCGATGAGGATGTCGTCCATCGGCGAGCCGCCGCGACCGCCGCCGCCGGGAAGCACGGCGCCGCTGCTGGTGATCGTGTCCACGCCGCCGAGTGCCGCCGGGCCCTGGCGCAGCTCCTCGATGCGGTCCTCGTCGGTGAAGATCGAGAGCGAGGAGATCAGGATCTCCGAGGCCTCGCGCAGCGCGGCCTGCGGGTCGATCGACCCGTCCGTCTCGATGTCGAGCGTCAGCTTGTCGAAGTCCGTCCGCTGGCCGACGCGAGCGGGCTCGACGTTGTAGGCGACGCGGCGGACCGGCGAGAAGATCGAGTCGATCGGGATGACGCCGATCGGCTGGTCGGCAGTCTTGTTCTCCTCGGCCGGGCGGTAGCCGCGGCCGCGGCCGATCGTCAGGTACATCTCGAGCTTGGTCTTCTTCTCGAGCGTGGCGATCGGCGCGTCGGGAGTGAGGATCTCGACGCCGGAGGGCAAGTCGATGTCCTTGGCGGTGATCTCGCCCGGGCCGGTCACGACGAGCGGGGCCTCGATCTCGGTCGCGTCGGAGTGCATCTTGCACACGACGCCCTTGAGGTTGAGGATGATGTCGGTCACGTCCTCCTTGACGCCGGCGACCGTGGAGAACTCGTGCGCGACGCCCTCGATGCGGACCGAGGTGACGGCGGCGCCGCCCAGCGACGCGAGGAGCACCCGGCGCAGCGAGTTGCCGAACGTGTAGCCGAAGCCGCGGTCGAGCGGCTCGACCACGAAGCTGCCACGGTTCTCTTCGACCGTTTCGGCGGTGATGCGCGGGATCTGGAAGTCAAGCATGCGGGTTTCCTCGTTGTTCGGGGAGAGTGGGCGCTCCGGGGCGTGGGCGCGTGGCTACTTGGAGTACAGCTCGACGATGAGCTGCTCCTGCACGGGTGCTGCGATCTCCGCACGCTCAGGGCGACGGAGGACCTTCGCGGTCAAGGCGTCGTGGTCGGCCTGCAACCAGGCCGGCACCTGCGCCGTCAGCTCGGTGGCGTCGCGGATCACGGTCTCGACACCATCCGCACCAGTCGGCTTGAAGGTGATCACGTCACCTTCGCGCACCTGGTAGGAGGGGATGTCGACGCGGCGGCCGTTGACCGTCCAGTGCCCGTGCCGGACGAGCTGGCGGGCCTGGCGCCGCGACGCGGCGAAGCCGAGGCGGACGAGGACGTTGTCGAAGCGGCACTCAAGCAGGCGCAGGAGGTTCTCGCCGGTGATGCCCGGCTGGCGCGAGGCCTTCGCGTAGTAGGTGCGGAACTGCTTCTCGAGGACGCCGTAGTAGCGACGGGCCTTCTGCTTCTCACGCAGCTGGACGCGGTACTCGGACTGCTTCTGACGGCCGCGGCCGTGGTCGCCCGGCGGGTAGGAGCGGCGCTCGACGCCGCACTTGTCGGTCAGGCAGCGCTCGCCCTTGAGAAAGAGCTTCTGGCCTTCGCGCCGGCACTGCTTGCACTGGGGCGATGTATCGCGAGCCATCAGACACGTCTCCTCTTGCGGGGGCGGCACCCGTTGTGGGCCTGCGGCGTGACGTCCTTGACGCCCGTGATCTCCAGGCCGGCGGCCTGCAGCGAGCGGATCGCCGTCTCGCGACCCGAACCCGGGCCCTTGACGAAGACCTCGACCTTCTGAAGGCCCTGCTCGATGCCCTTGCGGGCGGCGGCGTCGGCGGTCACCTGGGCGGCGAACGGCGTCGACTTGCGCGAGCCCTTGAAACCGGCGCCGCCGGCGGACTCCCACGCGATGACGTTGCCCTCGCGGTCGGTGAGCGAGACGATCGTGTTGTTGAACGACGTCTTGATGTGCGCCTGGCCGATGGGGATGTTCTTCTTGACCTTGCGGCGGCCCGAGCGCGGGCGGCGGGGAGCGGCAGGCATCTACTGCATCCTCGCTTCGCTCGGATCGCACATTTGGTCAGGGAGACCGCTGCGCTTCACTTTTTGACCGCCTTCTTCTTGCCGGCGACCTGCATGCGCTTCGGACCCTTGCGGGTGCGCGCATTGGTCTTGGTCTTCTGGCCGCGGACGGGGAGGCCGCGGCGGTGGCGCACGCCCCGGTAGCAGCCGATCTCCATCAGGCGCTTGATGTTCTGGGACTGCTCGCGGCGCAGGTCACCCTCGACGGTGATGTCGTCGACCGCGTCGCGCAGCTTGGAGATCTCGTCCTCGGTGAGGTCGCGGACGTAGGTGTTGGGGTCGACGCCGGTCTTGGCCAGCAGGCCCTGGGAGGTCGACTGGCCGACGCCGTAGATGTAGGTCAGGCCGATTTCGACGCGCTTGTTGAGGGGCACGTTGACCCCCGAGATACGAGCCATCAGTGGTCGCTTTCGTGGTTGCGCGCCGGAACTGCCGGGATGCCGGCGCCGGCTGGCAAGGACGCAGTCCCGAAGGTGTGCCTCCGGCACATCGAGGGACGAGGACACAGCCAGGCGGTGATCGGCGCCCGGCAGTTGCGGTGTGCGGCTGCGAAAGCGACCACTTGTTAGCCCTGACGCTGCTTGTGGCGCTTGTTGGAGCAGATGACGAGAACCCGTCCGTTACGGCGGATGATCTTGCACTTCTCGCACATCGGCTTCACCGACGGTCTGACCTTCATGTGTCCTTTCGGGCTGATCGCGCTGGATGGCTCTGGCTGCCGGTGCGGCCGCCGCTACTCATCCGGTCGATGAAATCTGACCGCACCCGCACAGGAGTCCCCGCAGCGAGCGCGACGAACCAGCGTAGCAGCCGCCTGAGACGGGATTACGCGACCGCGACGAGCACGGATTCGTGCCACGGCGTGAGGATCTGAGGGCCGTCGGCGGTGATGGCGACGGTGAACTCGAAGTGGGCGGTCATCGAGCCGTCCTGGGAGTAGATGGCCCATCCGTCGTCGCCCATGCGGACCTGGTGGCGGCCGGCGGTGGTCATCGGCTCGATGGCCAGGACCATGCCCTCCTGCAGCTCGACGCCCCGGCCCGCGGTGCCGTAGTTGGGGATCTGCGGGTCCTCGTGCATCGAGCGCCCGACGCCGTGGCCGACGAGCGAGCGGATGACGGAGAACCCGGCGCCCTCGACGTGCCCCTGGACGGCTGCGCCGATGTCGCCGAGATGGTTGCCCGGATGGCACTGCTCGACCGCCTTGAACAGCGACTCGCGCGTGACGTCGAGGAGCTTGGCCGTCACCGGGCTCACCTCGCCGACCGCGAAGGTGATGGCGCCGTCGGCGACCCAGCCGTCCTTGGTCACTCCGACGTCGACGGAGAGGACGTCCCCGCGCTTGAGCTTGTAGCGACCAGGGATGCCGTGGACCACCATGTGGTTGGGCGACGCGCAGATCGAGCCCTTGAAGCCGCGATAGCCCTTGAAGGACGGCTCCGCGCCGTGGCTGCGGATGAGCTTCTCGGCAGCGGCGTCGAGCTCGCCCGTCGTGACGCCCGGGCGGATCTTGCGCGACAGCAGGTCGAGCACCTTCGTGTGGATGGCGCCGGCGGCCGCCATCGCATGTATTTCTTCAGAGGACTTCTTGACGATCACTCGTCCGAAGTCTAGAACCGCGCGAATGCGCGCCCGCGACCTTGGCTAGCGACGGCGTCGCAACCCGACGCGCGTGTAGACGACGCGTGTGGTCGCCCGCGGATCAGGCTCGGTGTGCACCGCCGCGAAGCCGCGGGACAACGCCGCGACGTCCTGCGTGACGCCGAGCGCGGACCCGTCGACGGCGTAGCCGGGATCGAGCAGCGGGCCGACGTCGAAGGGCGGGCCGAGCGCGAGGGAGCGGCGCGTCACCGGATCTTGGCATACCTCCCGCGGCGCGCCAGGCGCGCGCTCAGAGGTCGGCTTCGAGGCGGAGGGTGGTGATCGTCTTGCGCAGGTGCTCGGCCACTGCGTCGGGGGAGTTGGTGCCGTCGAAGCTGCGCAGCAGGCCCTGATCCTCGTAGCGCCCGGCGAGCGGCTCGGTCTGCTCGTGATAGGTGGCGAGGCGCTTGCGCACCGTCTCGGGCTTGTCGTCGTCGCGCTGCGTCAGCGGCTCTCCGTCCTCGTCGCACACGCCCTCCTGCTCGGGTGGGTTGTTGTCGAGGTGGTAGACGTGGCCGCTGGGGCAGGTGCGCCGGCCCGTGAGCCGCTGCTCGATGATCGCGTCGCCGACCTCGATCAGCAGGACGGCGGTGATGGACCGGCTCCGGCGCTCGAGCGCGCCGTCGAGCATGTCTGCCTGTCCCGCGGTGCGGGGAAAGCCGTCGAGCAGGAAGCCGTCGTCGCCCTCACGTTCGATGCGCTCGATCAGCACCTCGCACACGATGATGTCGTCGACCAGCCCGCCCTGGTTGATGATGGTGTCGATCCTGCGCCCGAGGTCTGAGTCCTCGCTGCGCTTGGCGCGCATCATGTCGCCCGTCGCGAGATAGGGCAGATCGAAGTGCTTGTACAGGCGCTCGGCCTGGGTCCCCTTGCCGGCCCCGGGAGGGCCGATGAGAATGAGGTTCAGCTCGCTCAAGACGAGGAGAGCCTATTTCGTCCGGCCGGCCTTCGGCCTCTGGACGACGTTACTTCAGGAACCCCTCGTAGTTGCGCATCATCAGCTGGGCCTCGAGCTGTTTCATCGTGTCCAGCGCGACGCCGACGACGATGAGAATCGAGGTGCCGCCGAAGAAGAAGTTCGCCGACGTCTGGTTGATGAGGATCGTCGGCAGCGCGGCGACCGCCGCGAGGTAGAGCGCGCCCGGGAACGTCAGGCGCGCGAGGACGCGGTCCAGGAACTCGGCCGTGGGTCTGCCTGGCCGCACCCCCGGGATGAAGCCGCCGTACTTCTTCAGGTTGTCCGCCTGGTCGACCGGGTTGAAGGTCACCGCGGTGTAGAAGTACGTGAAGAGCACGATGAACACCGTCTCCCCGGCGATGTACTGCCACCCGCTCGGGTTGAAGAAGGTGGCGAGGCCGCCGAGGCTCGGGACGAGCTGGCCGATGGTCGGGGGGAACGCCATGATCGACGCGGCGAAGATGACCGGGATGACGCCGGCCATGTTCACGCGCAGCGGCAGATAGGTCTGCCCGCCGCCCGACATCCGCCGGCCGATGACGCGCTTGGCGTACTGGACGGGGATCCGCCGCTGGCCCTCCTGGATGAAGACGATCGCCGCGATCACCGCCAGCGCCATGAACGGCATGATCACGACGAACACCTTGTCGGAGTTCGTGTACCAGGCGCTGATCCCGTTGGGCAGGCCCGCCACGATCGACGCCATGATCATCAGCGAGATGCCGTTGCCGATGCCGCGCTGGGTGATCAGCTCGCCCATCCACATCAGCAGCACGCAGCCCGTGGTGAGGCAGATGACGATCAGCAGGACGTTACCGACGGAGAAGTTCGGGATCAGCGGCGCCGCTCCGCCGCCAGAGGACCGGAACAGGTAGACGTAGCCGACCGCCTGGGCGGCCGAGAGCGCCACGGTCAGGTAGCGCGTGTACTGCGTGATGCGCGCCTGGCCGACCTCGCCCTCCTTCTGCAGCTTCTCCAGCGACGGCGAGACGACCGTCAGCAGCTGCAGGATGATCGAGGCTGTGATGTAGGGCATGATCCCGAGCGCGAAGAGCGCCACGCGGGACAGGCCGCCGCCCGTGAAGGTGTTGAGCAGGTTGAGGATGCCGCCGTCGGCGAACTGGTTCTGGGATGCCTTGACCGCTTCCGTGTCCACACCGGGCACCGGAATGAAGCTGCCGAGCCGGTAGAGCGCGAGGATCGCCGCGGTGAAGAGCAGCTTGCGCCGGATTTCGGCGACCCGGAAGGAGTTGAGGATCGTGGAAAGCACCGGCGCCGCCGACCGTAGCTACTCGCCGTAAATTTTGGCTGAGCCGCCGGCGGCCTCGATGGCCTCCCGCGCAGACTTCGAGAACCCGTGTGCCGTGATGGTGAGCGCCTTCGTGAGCTCACCGCCGCCGAGGATCTTGACCGGGGTGTCGCGCCGGGTCGCCAGGCCGACGGCCTTCATCGAGTCCGGAGTGACCTCGGCGCCCGAGTCGAAGCGCCGCTCGAGGTCCTGCAGGTTCACCGGCTGCGTGTGCGTCCGGAACGGCTCGAACGGCATCGACATCTTCTTGTTCGGCCCGCGCAGCTTGCGCATCCGCATGTGGATCGGGTTCTGGCCGCCCTCGAAACGGGCGCGGTCCTTGGCGCCCGAGCGCGAGCCGTAGCCCTTGTGCCCGCGACCCGCCGTCTTGCCGTGGCCCGAGCCGTGCCCGCGGCCGACGCGCTTGCGGCTCTTGCGCGACCCGTCGGCCGGCTGCAGCGAGTGCAGGTTGACGTCTTCAGGATTCATCGGAGACCTCTATCAAATGCCGGACACGGTGCAGCATGCCGCGCAGCTGCGGGGAGTCCTCGCGCTCCACGGACTTGCCGATCCCGCGCAGGCCCAGTGAGCGCAGCGTCTCGCGCTGCGGCTTGTTCGTCCCGTTGGCGGACTTCACCTGGGTGATCTTCACGACGGCTTCTCCGCCTCGTCTTCAGTCTTCTCGTCGTCGTCGCCACCGGTCACGGCCCCGACGGCGGATGCGACCGGCCCGGCCTCGTCCTCGGCGGCGGGCTGGAGAGCGTCGGCCTCCGCGGCGGGGGCGTCGGCCTCGACCGTGGGGTCCGTGGAGCCGTCCTCGACCTGCGTACTCGCGCCGGCACCGGCGGAGCCCTTGCCCACCGGGCTGTCGGCGGGTGCCTCGTCGGCTCCCGCGGGAGCGGTGGCGGCCTCGGCCTGCGCGTCGCCCACCGGGTCGGCGCTCAGCGTCTCCGTGGCGCCGTTGGACTCCTTCGAGAGCCCGAGCACCGCGTCGATCGACAGCCCTCGAAGGGCCGCGATCTCCTCCGGCTTGCGCAGGTCGCGCAGCCCGGTCTCGGTCGCGCGGACCAGGTTGATCGGGTTCTGCGTCCCGAGTGACTTGGAGAGGATGTCGTGGATGCCCGCGAGCTCGAGCACCGCGCGCACGCCGCCGCCGGCGATGACGCCGGTACCCGGCGAGGCCGGCTTGAGCAGCACGCGGCCGGCGCCGAAGACGCCCGTCACCTGGTGGGTGATGGTGGACCCGTGGCGCGGGACCTTGAAGAGGTTCTTCTTCGCGCGCTCGACGCCCTTCTGGATGGCGAGCGGGACCTCGTTGGCCTTGCCGTAGCCGACACCGACCGTGCCGGCCTCGTCGCCGACGACGACGAGCGCGGTGAACGAGAAGCGCCGGCCGCCTTTGACGACCTTGGCGACGCGGTTGATCTCGACGACGCGTTCCTGGAGGTCCAGGCCAGTCGAGGGGACAGAGCGATCAGGGGCTGCCATGAGCTCGAAGAAGCCTAGTCGGCCACTTAGAAGGCCAGCCCGCCCTCACGGGCACCGTCGGCGAGCGCCTTGACGCGCCCGTGGTACTGGTAGCCGCCGCGGTCGAACACCGCGGACTCCACGCCGGCGGCCTTCGCGCGCTCGGCGAGCATCTCGCCGGCGCGGCGCGCCTGGTCCATGCGTGGAAGCGACTTGAGATCTTCCTCGGTCCAGCTGACATGGGCGAGCGTCTGGCCCGCCGTGTCGTCGATGAGCTGCGCCGAGACGCCCCGGTTGGAGCGGAACACGGCGATGCGCGGCCGCTCGGCGGAGCCGACGACCTTCGCTCGCACACGGCGGCGGCGCTTGAGGCGGATGGCCTGCTTGGTACGAACGGTCATGCGCGCTTCCCGACCTTCCGGGCGACGTGCTCGCCCTCGTAGCGGATGCCCTTGCCCTTGTAGGGCTCCGGGGGCCGCTGCTTTCTGATGATGGCGGCGGTCTCTCCGACCTGCTGCTTGGAGTTGCCCTTGATGATGATGCGGGTGGGCACCGGCACCTCGAACTCGATCCCCTTGGGAGCGGGGATCTTCACGGGGTGCGAGTAGCCGAGTGCGAGCTCGATGTCGTCGCCCTTGAGCTGGGCGCGGTAGCCGACGCCCTGGATCTCCAGCGTCTTGGTGAAGCCGCTGGTGACGCCCTCGACCATGTTGGCCACGAGCGACCGGGTCAGGCCGTGAAGGGCACGGTGCTCCGCGCGGTCCGTCGGTCGTGAGACGAGGCACTCCTCGCCCTCGACGCGGACCTCGATGTCCGCCGACTTGCGCTCTTCGAGGTCGCCGCGGGGGCCCGCCACGCGGACCACCTCGGCCTCGACGCTGAGGGTGACGCCAACCGGCACCGGAATTGGCTTCTTGCCGATTCGAGACATGGGCCTACCAGACCTTGGCGAGGACTTCGCCGCCGACGCCGCTCTTGCGGGCGTCGTGGCCGGTCATCACGCCGTTGGAGGTGGTCATGATCGTGGTGCCCATGCCGCCCAGGACCTTCGGGACGGACTTCGAGTCGACGTAGGTGCGACGGCCCGGGCGCGAGACGCGCTGCAGGCCGCTGATCACGCTGACGCGCGCCTCGGTGTACTTGAGTTCGACCACCAGGGTTTGGCCGGGGAGGGCGGGATCGGTCCGGAGGTCGTAGGAGCGGATGTAGCCCTGCTCGACAAGGATGCGCGCGATCTCGGCCTTGAGCTTGGAGCCGGGCATCTCCACCGTCTCGTGGGCAGCGGTGATCCCGTTGCGGATCCGCGTGAGGAAGTCGGCGATCGGGTCGGTCATCGACATAAGTCGTTCTCCTTGTGACGCCGCGTGAGGGTGCGGGGTGTTGCGAGGAGGGCCACTCCTACCAGCTCGACTTCGTCATGCCGGGGACCATGCCCTCGTGCGCGAGCTCGCGCAGGCAGATGCGGCACAGGCCGAACTTGCGGTACACCGCACGCGGGCGGCCGCAGCGGCGGCAGCGCGTGTACTCGCGGCTCTTGAATTTGGCGGGGCGCTGCTGGCGCACCCATTGGGAGGTCTTCGCCATGTGGAGGGTGCTCCTACGCGGTGACTGTGTCAGTCGTTTTCAGGGATTCGAAGCCGGCGGGGCGGCCGTCACGGGAGAACGGCATGCCCATCAGGTCGAGCAGCGCGAACGCCTCGGCGTCGGACTTCGCAGTGGTGGTGATCGTCACGTCCAGGCCACGGACCATGTCGATGGCGTCGTAGTCGATCTCGGGGAAGATGATCTGCTCGCGGACGCCCATGGAGTAGTTGCCGCGGCCGTCGAAGGACTTCGGGTTCAGGCCGCGGAAGTCGCGGATCCGCGGGATCGCGACCGACGTCAGCCGGTCGAAGAACTCGTACGCGCGGTTGTCGCGCAGCGTCACCGACAAGCCGACGGGCATGCCCTCGCGCACCTTGAACTGGGCCACGGACTTCTTGGCCCGGCGCGTGTTGGGCTTCTGGCCGGCGATCGTCGCAAGCTGCTCCTGGGCGTTCTCGAACATGCCCCGGTCCTGCTTGGCCTCGCCCACGCCCATGTTCAGCGTGATCTTGACGATCTTCGGAACCTGCATGACCGAGGAGTAGCCGTAGTGCTCCTTGAGCTTGGGCCGGAGCTCCTCGTTGTAGACGGTCTTCATTCGTGCTTCAGGCATGGTCAGTCGAGCTCGATTCCGGACTTCTTGGTGACGCGCATGCGCCGGCCGTCCTCGCGGCGCTCGATGCGCACGCGGCTCGGCGAGCCGTCCTTCTCGGCGATGGCCACGTTGGAGACGTGGATGCCGCCCTCCTTCTCGATCACGCCGACCTGCAGGTTCGGGCGTCCGGGCTCCGCGCGCTGGTGGCGCTTGACCATGTTGACGCCCTCGACGATGATCTTGTGGCGCTTGCGGTCGACGCGCAGGACTTTGCCGGTCTTGCCCTTGTCCTTGCCGGACACGACCACGACGGTGTCGTCGCGGCGGATGCGGATGGGATGGGAAGCCATCAGTGGTTCTCCTCGTGACCGGCCGCGCGAGCTGCCGCTTCCGAGCGCAGCGAGGTTGGACCGGCGCCGCATGGCGAGGACGCAGACCCGAAGGCGTGCCTCTGGCACATCGAGGGTCGAGGACGTGGCCAGGCGGCTTCCGAGCGAAGCGAGGTTGCTGGCGCCCGGCAGATTGTGTGGGTGGTTGCGAGGAGGACCACCTAGAGCACCTCCGGGGCGAGTGAGACGATGCGCATGTAGCCGCCGTCGCGCAGCTCGCGGGCGACCGGGCCGAAGATGCGGGTGCCGCGCGGCTGGCCGGTTGCGTCGATGATCACGGCGGCGTTCTCGTCAAAGGCGATGTAGGTGCCGTCGTCGCGCCCGAACTCCTTGCGGGTGCGCACGACGACGGCCTTGACGACCTCGCCCTTCTTGACAGTGCCCTGCGGCGTGGCGGTCTTCACCGTGGCGACGATGACGTCGCCGACGCCGGCGTAACGGCGACGGGAGCCGCCCATCACGCGGATGCAGAGCAGCTCGCGGGCACCCGTGTTGTCGGCGACGCGAAGGCGCGTCTCGTTCTGGATCATCGTGCACGCTCCACGACTTCGACGAGCCGCCAGCGCTTCAGGCGCGAGAGCGGACGGGCCTCGACGACGCGGACGGTGTCCCCGGCGTTGGCCTCGTTGCGCTCGTCGTGCACGTGCAGCGTGCTCGAGGAGCGGATCGTCTTCTTGTAACGACGATGACGACGGGCGACGTCGATACGGACGGTGATCGTCTTGTCGGCCTTGTCGGACATGACGATGCCCTGGCGGACCTTCTGCTGTCCCGTCGCCTTGGGCGCGGGCTCGGGCGCCTCCTTTTGATCCCGCCCACCCTTGTCGGCGGCCTTGGCCTTGACGCGGGCGCGGTAGCGGCGGCGCTGGTCGGCCTTGCGCTTGCGATCGGCGTCGCGGTCCTCCTGGGTGCGCCCGCGGCGCGGGCCGCGCTTGGCGACGGCCGCCGAGCGGCGAGCCTGCCGGCGCTCCTTGGGGTCCAGGACCGGTGCGGGGTCCTCCGTCGTCGGCGCGCCCTCGGGGAGGGCGTCGGCCGGCGGCGTGTCCGCCTCGGTGATCGGCGCGTCGGGCGCGGGGGTCTCTTCGATGGGTTCTTGGTCGCTCATTGTCTATCTCAGGGGTGGGACGCCGCTAGGCGGCCGTAGGGGAGCGAGAGCTCCCCTGCGTGTGGGCGTGGAGCTCGAGGCCGCGCTGGCGCGCGACCGTCAGGGCGCGGGCGAGGTCGCGCTTGACGCGCCCGAGGCGCGCCGTGTTGTCGAGCTCGCCGGTCGCGTGCTGCATGCGCAGGCCGAAGAGGTCGCGACGCGCAGTCGCGATGTGCTCCTGGAGCTTGTCGTCTTCGATGTCTCTGAGCTCTTTCGCGGTCATGGTGGTTACTGGCCGTCCTCACGGTGGACGAACTTGGTCTTGATCGGAAGCTTGCGCCCGGCGAGGCGGATGGCCTCACGGGCGAGCGGTTCGGGCACGCCGGCCAGCTCGAACATCACGCGGCCTGGCTTGACGACGGCGACCCAACCTTCCGGGTTGCCCTTGCCCGAGCCCATGCGGGTCTCGGCGGGCTTCTTGGTCACCGGCTTGTCAGGATAGATGTTGATCCACACCTTGCCGCCACGCTTGATCTTGCGGGTCATGGCGATACGTGCGGCCTCGAGCTGGCGGTTGGTGATCCAGCCGGCCTCGAGGGCCTTCAGGCCGTAGTCGCCGAACTGCACGGTCGGCTGGGCACGGGTCAGCCCGCCGCGACGGCCACGGTGCTGCTTGCGGTGCTTGACGCGCTTCGGGGAGAGCATCAGCGACTGATTCCTCCGGACAGGTCGGGACGGTCGTTGCGCCCGCCACGGCCGCCGCCGCCACCGCCGCGGCCACCCTGCCCGCCGCCACGGCCGCCGCCGCCGCCGAATCCGCCGCCGCCACCCTGGCCGCCGCGGGATCCGCCCCCGCCCGCCCCGCCACCCTGGCCGCCGCGCCCGCGGCCATCGCCGCGCCCGCCGCCGCCGCGGTTGTCGCGGCCGCCGCGCCGGCGGTCGTCCTCGCCGGGCGTCGCGGGCTCGTCGAGCGAGGTGAGGTCAGCGCCGGTGTAGCCGGCGGGCATGATCTCGCCCTTGTTGATCCACACCTTCACGCCGATGCGGCCGAAGGTGGTGCGGGCCTCGTAGAAGCCGTAGTCGATGTCCGCGCGCATGGTGTGCAGCGGGACGCGGCCGTCGGAGTAGGCCTCGGTGCGGGCCATCTCGGCGCCGCCGAGGCGGCCGCCGACCTGGACCTTGCAGCCCTTGGCGCCCGAGCGCATCGCGCTCGTGAGCGCGCGCTTCATCGCGCGGCGGAAGGCCACGCGGTTGACGAGCTGCTCGGCGATCGACTGCGCGACGAGCTTGGCGTCGAGCTCGGGGCGCTTGATCTCCAGGATGTTGACCTTGATCTGCTTGCGCGTGATGCGGTGCAGATCCTTGCGCAGCGCGTCGACCTCGGAGCCCGACTTGCCGATCACGATGCCGGGACGCGCGGTGTGGATGTTGACCTCCACCTCGTTGGCGTCCTTGCGGATCGTGATGTCCGACAGGCCCGCGTGGGCGAGCTTGTTCAGGATGTGCCCACGGATCTGGATGTCCTCGAACAGGTAATCCGCGAAGTGCTTCTCGTTGAACCAGTTCGACTTCCAGTCGTGGATGTAGCCGACTCGCATCGACTCGGGATGGACTTTCTGTCCCATGTCTATGGCCTCGCCGTCAGGTGGATGGTGAGATGGCTGGTGCGCTTGCGGATGCGCGTCGCGCGGCCCATGGCGCGCGGGCGGAAGCGCTTGATCGTCGGCCCCGCGTCAGCGAAGACCGCGGCGATCCTGAGGTCGGCGCCGTCGAGGTCGTGGTTGTTCTCCGCGTTGGCGACTGCGGACTCGAGCAGCTTCTGCCAGGCCTCGGCGATGTGCCGGGGGGAGAAGGCGAGGATCGCGCGGGCCTCTTCGACCGTCTTGCCGCGGATGTGGTCGCACACCAGGCGCGCCTTGCGGGGCGAGGAGCGCACGTAGCGGGCGTGGGCGCGCACGATCAGATCGGCGTCCGCAGCGTCGCGCCGGCGGCGCGGAGCAGGCTTGGCCTTCGCCTTCGCGGCGGCGCGCTTCTTGGCGGCTGCCTTCGGCTTGGCCTTCGGCTTGGCCTTGGCCTTCGGGGCAGGCTTCGCCGACGACGTGGTCGCGCCCTCGGGAGCGTCCTTCGCGGCGGGCTTTGCCTTCGCCTTGGCCTTGGGCTTGGCCTTCGCCTCGGGCTTGGCCTTCGCCTCGGGCTTGGCC
>JBBJOW010000054.1:10776-27927 GCA_037724045.1 Solirubrobacteraceae bacterium | reverse complement strand
CGCGCCTGTATCCGCAGATGCTCGAGATCGCCTACGGCCACCAGGACGCCGGGCGGCCGATCTTCATCTGCACCGCCGCCTCGCAGGAGATGGCCGAGCTGATGGCGGTCGTGCTCACCTTCGACGGCGCGATCGGCTCGGTCAGCGAGGTGATCGACGGCGCCTACACCGGCCGCGAGGGGGGCCCGTTCACCTACCGGGAAGGCAAGGCGCAGGCCATCCGCGAGCTCGCCGAGCGCGAGGCGATCGACCTGTCGGCGTCCTACGCGTACACGGACTCGGAGTCAGACCTGCCCATGCTGCGCCTCGTCGGGCACCCCATCGCCGTCAACCCGGACGCCGAGCTGGGCCGCGTCGCCCTGGCCGAAGGCTGGGAGATCCTGCGCTTCGACCGGCTGCACCGCCGCCTGCGGATGGCGGGCGCCCTCGCGGGCGCTGCCGTGCTCGGCGGGACCGCCGGCCCCGCCCTCGCCCGCCGCGCCCGGAGCGAAGCCGCAGGTTTCAGCGGTGACGAGCGCAGCGAGGCCGGATGAGCGCCATACGCGGCAAGCGCGCCGACATGATCGTCCACGACGACGAGCCCTACAACGCCGAGACGGCGGCGGCGGCGCTCGCCGATGCCCCGCTGACGGCGACCGACGCCTTCTACGTACGCGGGCACGGCCCGTGGCGCACCGGCGTGACGACGCTCGCGCTGCCGGCGGTCATCCTCGCCGAGGCGTAAAGCGGCGCCCTGCCGGGCAGTCTCCGGCTGGCCCACGCCAACGAGAGGGAGATATGAGCGCCGTCAAAGAAGGTCGAGGCACCAGGGGGTCAGCCCCGCTGATCGTTGCCAGGGTGATCCGGGCGATCACCCTGACCGTCGTCGCGCTGATCGTGATCGGGATTCTGCTCGTCTTACTCGGGGCCAACCAGAAGAACGGCCTCGTCGACTTCCTGCTCGACATCGCCCGCTTCCTCGTCGGACCGTTCAAGGACGTCTTCGACCTCAAGGAGCGCAAGGCCGAGGTCGCGGTCAACTGGGGCCTCGCCGCGGTCATCTACGCCGCCGTCGGGTTGTTGATCGCGCGCCTGCTCGCACGGCGCTGACCCGCGCGCTCGTCACCGCGGTCGCGGTCGCGGGCGCGGCGCTGCTGGCGGCGGCGGCACCGGCGCGCGCTGCCGTGCGCGCGCCGCGCGTCGTTGCACCGGGCGGGCAGCTGACGGTCGGCCTTCCGCGGATCGAGCTGCCGGCGACCCTGGAGGTTCGCTACGCGGGCAAGCCGTGGCGCGCGCTGCGGGAGAAGCGGCGCCGGCGGTCCACACGGCTGCGCGCGCCCGGGCGGCCGCAGGTCCTGCGTTTCCGCGGACGCGGCGCCGACGGCAAGTTCACCCGCGTGCGCCGGGTCCGCGTGCGCCACCTGCGCCTCAGCGCGGTGGGGGACATCAACCTCGGCAACGGCCCGGGCACCGCGATCGCCGCATACGGGGCGGACTATCCCTGGGGAAGCGTCGGGCGCCGGCTGCGCGCCGCCGACCTGGCGTTCGGCAACCTCGAGTGCGCAGTCAGCACCGGCGGTGCCGCCGTGCAGAAGACCTTCACCTTCCGCGGCCGGCCGTCGTCGTTGCGCGCCGCGGCGGACCGCGGCGGCCTCGACGTCGTCAACCTCGCCAACAACCACGCCGGCGACTTCGGCGACGGCGCGCTGCTGGACACGCTGCGCCATGCGCGGCGCTTCGGGATCGCCACGGTGGGGGCGGGTCGCGACGCCCGCCGCGCCTACCGGCCGCGGATCGTCCGCCGCCTCGGTCTGCGGGTCGCCTTCGTCGGCTTCTCGACGATCCTGCCGTTCGACTTCCAGGCCGGCGCCGCTGATCCGGGCACCGCCTGGGGCTATCCGGAGCGCGTCCGGGCCGGTGTCCGCCGCGCCCGCCGCATGGGCGCCGATGTCGTCGTCGCGACCTTCCACTGGGGCATCGAGCGCGACCCAGTCGAGGATCCGCGTGAGCGCGCCCTTGCGCAGGTGGCGCTCGACGCCGGGGCCACCGCCGTGATCGGGGCCCACCCGCACGTCCTGCAGCCCATCCGGCGGGTCGGCGAGCGCCGCCTGGTCGCCTACAGCCTGGGCAACTTCGTGTTCTCCGCCGCGAGTCCGAGCACCGAGCGGACGGGCATCCTGGAGCTGCGCCTCGCCCGCCGCCGCGTCGCCTCGTACCGCTTCCGCCGCGCCACGATCGTCAACAGCCGCCCCGTGCTTGTGCGACCCTGAGCGGATGCGCCTCCCGCTCGAGCTCCTGCTGGCCGCCCCCGCATGAGCCTGACCACCGCCGACCTCTACGAGGAGTGGGAGCGCCGCTACAAGGCCACGCCCGAGCTCGACCGCGACTTCCGCACGCTCAGCGGCGACGAGGTCAAGCCGCTCTACACGGAGGCTGACCTCCCGCCGACGGACCAGATCGGCGTGCCCGGCGAATACCCCTTCACCCGCGGGGTGTATCCGAGCATGTACCGCGGGCGTCAGTGGACGGTGCGCCAGTTCGCGGGGTTCGGGACGGCGGAGGAGACCAACGAGCGCTTCCGCTACCTGCTCGACCACGGGCAGACCGGGCTATCCACCGCCTTCGACATGCCGAGCCTGATGGGCCACGACTCCGACCACGTGATGTCGCTCGGGGAGGTCGGGCGCGAAGGCGTCGCCATCGACACGCCCGACGACATGGAGACGCTCTTCGCGGGCATCGATCTGGGGGAGACGTCGGTCTCGATGACCGTCAACGCACCCGCGGCGATCATGATGGCCTACTACGTCGTCGCCGCCGAGCGCGCCGGCGTCCCGCGCGACCGCCTGGCCGGCACGGTCCAGGCCGACATCCTCAAGGAGTACATCGCCCAGAACGAGTGGTGTTTCCCGGTCGACCCGGCCATGCGCCTGATGGGCGACCTGATCGAGTGGTGCACGATCCAGATGCCGCGCTGGCACCCGGTCTCCATCTCGGGCTACCACATCCGCGAGGCCGGCTCGACGGCGGCGCAGGAGCTGGCGTTCACCCTCAAGGACGGGCTGACCTACGTCGAACAGGCGATCGATCGCGGCCTCGACGTGGACGACTTCGCGCCGCGCCTGAGCTTCTTCTTCAACGCGCAGATCGACTTCTTCGAGGAGATCGCCAAGTACCGGGCGGCGCGCCGGATCTGGGCGCGCGAGCTGCGCGAGACCCACGGGGCGCAGAACCCGCGCTCCTGGCTGATGCGCTTCCACACCCAGACCGCAGGCGTGTCGCTGACCGCCCAGCAGCCGCTCAACAACATCGTGCGGACGGCGATCGAGGCACTCGCGGGCGTGCTGGGCGGTACGCAGTCGCTGCACACCAACTCCTACGACGAGGCGCTCGCGCTGCCGTCCGAGGAAGCGGTTCGCGTCGCCGTGCGCACCCAGCAGATCATCTCCAACGAGACCGGGGTGACGGCGATCATCGACCCGCTCGGGGGCAGCTACGCGGTGGAGGCGCTGACCGACGAGCTGGAGCGCCAGGCCTACGCGTACTTCGACAAGATCGACCAGCTCGGCGGCATGGTCGCCGCGGTCAAAGAGGGCTTCCCGCAGCGCGAGATCGCCGAGTCCTCCTATGAGCTGCAGCTGCGCATCGATCGCGGCGAGCGGGTGGTGGTCGGCGTGAACGAGTTCACCGAGGGCGACGACGGCGAGCTCGAGACCTGGCGGGTCGACCCGGCGCTCGAGCGCAAGCAGATCGACCGCTTGCAGGGCGTGCGCGCCCGCCGCGACTCAGGCGCCGTCGAGCGCGCGCTCACCCGTATCCGCGAGGCCGGTGCGGGCGAGGAGAACCTGCTGCCGCTCTTCATCGAGGCTGCGGAGGCTCACTGCTCGGAAGGAGAGATCGTCCAGGCACTGCAGGCGGTCTGGGGCTCCTACCGGGAGACTCCGGTCTTCTGACGCAATGCGGTTCGGAAGCACCATCGGGCGGATCGTCGAGCGCAGCGCGCGCCGCACGCCCGACGCGGTCGCGCTGACGTTCGAGGACGCGCTCTGTGCGCGATGGCGAGGTCTCCGAGACGGAGTTGATCGCCTACGCGAAGGAGAGCTTGTCGGGACCCAAGGTCCCCAAAGCGATCCACTTCGTCGACGAGCTGCCCAAGAACGCCTCGGGCAAGCTGCTCAAGCGCGAGCTGCGGGACCAGCTGGCGGGGTGAGCTTGGCCGGCGGCGTATCCGGCTTGGGCCGCACCATGAAGGTGGGATAGGTCCGGACGGGGCGACCCCACGCGCTCGCCCGCCGCAGGTCTGCGGGATTCATGGCTTTGGGCATACCTGCAGCGTGCCCGCACGAGGCACCCGTGCAGTTGTCCACACGTCCAGAATCAGCCGTCGATCATCGACCGCTCGGCCACCGCGAGGGCCGGCCCGAACTCGACGATCCCGCCGTGCTCCCAGCCGAGGCGGTATTCGCCCGGCCCCTCCCAGGCCGCCGTGCGACGGAAGAAGCCGTCGGCGTCGGTGACGAAGCCGCCGGTCGACTCATCGCACGACTCGCCGACGGTGGCCACGGGCATCCAAATGTCCGTGCCGGCCACGCGCCGCTGCACCCGCACGATCTGGCGCCCCTGGCCCGGCCGTACCCCGCCGTAGAGGACGAGGCCCCGTGAGCCGTCCGGCGCGTCCGCCGCGGAGGCGAACAGGGGCAGCTTGAAGGCCTGCGCGGCCGGCTTGGGCCGGCCGTTGTGGTAGAGCAGACCGGTCTGATAGTCGGCTCCCGGCCGGTGGCGGTTGGTGCGGATATCGCGCAGCAGGAACTGGGCGAACATGCGCACTCCCGGCTGGGTGTGGGCGAGGTAGGTTGCCCAGCTCAGATACCGCGCCTGCTTTTCGGGCGTGAACAGCGCCTCGGGGTCCGGCGGCCGCGTCTCGTAGCCGTACTCGGTCACGTAGATCGGCCAGGCGGCGTCCGTGCGCCCCTGGCTGTGCAGCTGGGAGATGAGCAGCGCAAGGCGGTCGAGGTCGGCCAGGTAGACGTCGTCGGGGTGCTCGGCGCCCACGCCCGGGGCCACCCCGATCGAGTACGGGTGCATGGCGAAGCCGTCCGCGTGCAGCTTGCGGACGCCCTTGCACTCCTTCACACCCAGCGGCGCGAGCCGGTCGTTGACGCACGCGAGCGTGCGCAGGAACTCCAGCGGCGCCACGGCGCCGCGGCCGGGCCGCCTCGAGCCCGACGCGGCCAGGCCGCCGATCAGCACGTCGTTGCGCGGGTCGGCCGCCTTGATCTGGGCGTAGGCCTGCTCGTGCATCGGGCGGTAGAGGTGCGGCGAGTAGGGGCGGTAGCCCGTGCGTGTCTTGCGCCACTGCGGCTGCAGGAAGTACGGGAAGTTCGGCTCGTTCCAGGTCGTGTAGAGCTCGACCTTGGGCAGCTTGAGCACGACGCCGCTGGCGGGATCGGTGAAGTTGCCCGAGTAGCGGTCGGCGATCGCGCCCGCGAAGTCGCCGAACGCCTCCGGGTCAGGCGCGCGCCGGTGGCGATCCGGGTTGGGCGAGGCTCTGCGCACCGCCCAGCGCGGCGCCCAGAACGCGAGGTCGATCTGCACCTTCAGGCCGTGCGAGGCGGCCGCCCGAATGGCGCGGTCAAGCGTGCGGAAGTGCGCCTGCGGATAGGTGCGCGTGTTTGTTGCGTCGAAGTCCGGGAGCTTGGTCGAGCGCGCGTCCGGCGCCAGGACCGACCAGCCGGCGGTGATGCGGATGCGGTCGGCTCCGAGGTCGCGGATCTGGGCGACCGCGCGGTTGGTCGCCGCGTCGGAGCGGTGCAGCAGCGTCGCGTCGTCCTGGACGACCGTCTCGACCGGCTGTGCGCCCATGCCGCTGCCGGCGAGAAGGATCGCCGCAAGCGAGCATCCGAGCAGGCTCCCCACGAGCCACGAAGATATCCTGCCGGCATGGCCGAGCAACGAAAGATTCGCGTGGTGGTCGCCAAACCCGGCCTAGACGGACACGATCGTGGCGCGAAGATCATCGCCCGAGCGCTGCGCGACGCCGGCATGGAGGTCGTCTACACCGGCCTGCACCAGACGCCGGAGCAGATCGTCGAGACCGCGCTGCAGGAGGACGCCGACGCGATCGGGCTCTCGATCCTGTCCGGCGCGCACATGACGCTCGTCCCCCGGATCGTGGAACTGCTCAAAGAGCAGGAAGCCCAGGAGATCGTCGTCGTCGTGGGCGGCACCATCCCCAACCAGGACATCCCGGAGCTCAAGGAGCTCGGGGTCGCTGAGGTCTTCACGCCGGGCGCGCCGACGCAGGCGATCATCGACTTCATCCGCGCGAACGTCGGCGACGCCCGTTCCACCGCCTGACGCGGTCGTCCTGGCGCATGTGACCGACCCGCATTTCGGGCGGTCCGAGCCGGAGGCGATCGCGGCGCTCACCACAGCGCTCGCGGAGATCCGCCCGGCCCTGGTCATCGTCGGCGGGGACCTGACGCAGCGGGCGCGCAGGCACCAGTTCCGGGCGGCGCGCGCCTTCCTCGACGCTCTCGAAGTGCCGTGGCTCGCCATTCCCGGCAATCACGACGTCCCGTTGTACGACCTGTTCCGGCGGGTCTTCTCGCCGCTGGGCCGCTATCACCGGTTCGTATCCGCCGAAAGCGCGCCGATGTTCGTCGGCCCCGGCGTGCGCGTGCTCGGGCTGGACTCGACGCGGCGCAAGGTGACCGGCAGGCTGACCGGGCAGCGGATCGCCGCCATTGCCCGACTGGAGGGCGGCGAGCCGGGTGCGCTGCGCGTGCTCGTCACGCACCACCCGCTCGTCCGGCGCCCCCTGGAGGGTGCCCCCGCCGCGCTGGCCGCCGCCGAGCGGGCCGGTGTCGACGTCGTGCTCGCCGGGCACCATCACCAGACCCACATCACCTCCGGGCCGATCCTCGCGATCGAGGGGCCGAGCCCCAGCCACTGCCTGGAGGCGGTCAAGGGCTTCTTCGTCGTGCGCGCCACCGGCACGGAGGTCGCCACCGAGCTCTGGTCCTTCGATGGCAAGGCGTTCGCGCCCAGTCAGGCGCGGACGTTCGTACGGCGTGACCGTGGGCTAAAGCAGCGGTAGGATGAGCGCAGCGACCCTCGCCGATTGACTCGTCAGTCAACTTTGCGGGGACCCATCGTCAAAGGAGAAGCCTTCGTGAAGATCTGCGTCCTGGTCAAAGAGGTCCCGGACGCCGCAGTCCAGAAGCGACTGAGCAGTGGTCGCATGGACCGTGGCGGGGAGAAGAACCTCAACCCCTACGACACGCACGCCATCGAGGAGGCGGTACGCATCAAGGAGGCGGGCAACGTCTCCGTCGACGAGGTCGTCGCCGTCTCGATGGGCCCGGAGTCCGCCGATCGCGCGATCCGCAAGGCCATCTCGCTCGGCGTGGACCGCGCCGTGCACCTCTGCGACGACGCCGTCGCCGGCTCAGACGTCGCGGCGACCGGGCTCGCCCTCGCCAAGACGCTCGAGCGCGAGAGCCCCGATCTCGTGCTCCTCGGCCAGCAGTCAGACGACGGCGAGTGCTACACGATCGGCGCCGTCGTGGCCGACCACCTCAAGATGCCCTCGCTCACGCAGGTCATCGCCATGGACGTCTCCGAGTCCGGCCTCAGGTGCGAGCGCCAGGCCGAGTACGGCTACGACACCGTCGAGATCACGACGCCCGCCGTCATCTCCGTCGGCGACGCCATCAACGAGCCGCGCTACCCGTCGCTGAAGGCGATCATGGGCGCCAAGAAGAAGCCCGTCGACAAGGTCACCATCGGTGACGTCGGGCTCGAGGCGGGCCAGGTCGGCGAGCAGGGCTCCAAGGCCAAGTGGTTCGAGTCCCACGAGCCGCCGCAGAAGGCCGCCGGCGAGATCATCGAGGACGAGGACACCAACGAGACGGTCGAGCGCATCATCGCGTGGCTCGACGAGAGGAAGCTCCTCTAGTGGCCCCCCTCGCACGACACGACGATCCGCGGGCGCCGATCACCGGTGCTCTGCGTCCTCGGGGTTCGATGTGCCGGAGGCACACCTTCACCCCTGCGTCCTTGACCACCGGCGCCGGCATCCCGCAGATCGCCGCGTCGCAGCTGAAGGAGAACCACTCATGACCGACATCCTGGTCTACGCCCTCCACTACGAGGGCGCAATCAACAAGAACTCGCTCGGCGCCGTGTCCGAAGCGGCCAAGCTCGCTTCCGAGATCGGTGGCGAGGCGCACGCGATCATGGTCGGCGAGGGCATTCCCGACGAGCTCGCGAGCTCGCTGGGCGCGTACGGCGCGACCAGGGTCTTCCGCGTCGAGGGCCCCGAGGGCCTCGCGCAGCCGGTCGTCGACGCGATGGCCAAGGTCATCGAGGACAACGGCCACGGCTACGCGCTGTTCGGCGGCGGCCTGCTGGGCTTCGAGATCGGGGCCGCCCTGGCGGCGCGCAGGGGTGCCGGCGTGGTCATGGAGGTCACCAACGTCAAGGTCGACGGGGGCAAGCTGGTCTCCGAGCGCCCGATCCTGGGCGACTCGTCGCTCTCGCAGGTGTCCTACGAGGGCGACCTCGGGATCATCATCGGCCGGCTCAACGCCTTCGAGATGAGATCAGATCCCACCCACCCCGGAACCGCGACGGTCGAGGACGTCGAGGTCTCCTTCGAGGAGTTCTCCACGCGCTCGAAGATGGTCCAGCGCGGCGAGCAGCGCGGCGCCGACGTCAACATCGAGGACGCCACCGTCCTCATCGCCGGCGGTCGCGGCCTGGGCAAGGCCGAGGGCTTCGAGCTCCTCGACGACCTCGCCGGCGCCTTCGGCGGCGCCGTCGCCGCCACGCGCGCCGTGGTCGACGCGGGCTGGTTCCCCTACGCCGGGCAGATCGGCCAGACGGGCAAGACCGTCGCGCCGAAGCTGTACCTGGCGGCCGGCATCTCCGGCGCCATCCAGCACAAGGTGGGCATGCAATCCTCCGAGCACATCGTGGCGATCAACAAGGACTCGAACGCCCCGATCTTCGAGTTCAGTGACCTGGGCATCGTGGGCGACCTCAACAAGATCGTCCCGAAGCTGACCGAGGCCGTGAAGGCCAAGAAGGGCTAGGTGGCACAGATGGCTTCCTCCAACGGAAACGGACACCACGCACCGCTCGACTTCCTCCCGGACGTCGACTCGCAGGCCGAGTTCATCAAGCGCGAGGTGGACCCGGAGGACGAGGTCATCGAGGTGGGCGTGGCGATCGTCGGCGGCGGGACCGCCGGCCTCGCCACCGCCAACCGCCTGCTGCAGCTGCTGGGCGACGACCCGGACCTCATGGAGTCACTCGGCGAGGTCCCGGTCGCGATCATCGAGAAGGCCAAGACCTGCGGCGGGCACAACCTGTCGGGCGCAGTCATGCGCCCCGAACCGCTGCAGGAGCTCTTTCCTACGTTGTCCCGAGAGCAGTGGCGCGAGAAGGGCTTCGCGTACGGCGAGGTCACCAAGGAAGCCGTGTACATGCTGCCGAGCGCCAAGCGCGCGCTGCGCATCCCGGTACCGCCGCCGTTCAAGAACCACGGCAACGAGGTCGTCTCCGTCGCCGCCCTGGCCCGTTATCAGCAGGAGCAGGCCGAGGAGGGCGGCGCCTACGTCCTCACGGAGACCGCCGCCACCCAGCTGCTGGTCGAGGACGGGCACGTCAAGGGCGTGCGGACCGGGGACAAGGGGCGCGGCAAGGACGGTCAGCCCCTGGGCAACTTCGAGCCCGGAACCGACGTCGTCGCCAAGGCGACCGTGCTGGCCGAGGGTTGCTGGGGCCACCTGACCGGCGCGGCGATCAAGGAGTTCGAGCTGGCCGCGGACCGTGAGCCGCAGGTGTGGGAGCTCGGCGTCAAGGAGGTATGGAAGGTCCCCAAGGCGCTGGACCGCGTGATCCACACGATCGGTCCGTGGCCGCTCAAGCTGCCGGCCAAGTACGGCCAGATCGGCGGCACGTGGATCTACCCCATGAAGAACGCCAAGGGCGAGGACCTCGTCTCGATCGGCTTCGTGATCGACCTCGAGTACCGCGACGCCACAACGTCGGCCCACGACCTGCTGCAGCTCTTTAAGACCCATCCGCTCGTGCGCAAGATCCTCGAGGGCGGCGAGCGCGTCGCCTGGGGCGCCAAGGCGCTGCCGGGCGGCGGCTACTGGTCGATGCCCAAGCTCACGATGCCGGGCGCCCTGCTCGTCGGCGACGCCGGCGGCATGGTGGACACGGTGTCGCTGAAGGGCGTGCACCACTGCATCGCGGCCGGCATCCTCGCTGCGGAGCAGATCTACGCCTCGCTGAAGTCGGGCTCGAGCGACTTCACGCCCTACGAGGAGGCGATCGAGGAGTCGCCCGTGGGCAAGCAGCTCTACACGGTGCGCAACACCCGCCAGCCCTTCTCCAAGGGTTTCATCAAGGGCGGCCCGATGGTCAACCTCGCGATCGCGACCAAGGGCAAGCTGCCGCCGGGCAAGCTGTCCTGGCATCGCAACGACAGCCAAGAGATGTTCATGGGCGACACGTCGAAGAAGTATCCGAAGCCCGACGGCAAGTACACGTTCGACAAGCTCTCGAGCGTCTACATCACCGGCAACGCCACCCGCGACGACGCGCCCAACCACATCCGGCTGCGCAAGAACGTCCCGCGGGAGATCGCGGAGACCTGGAAGTGGATGTGCCCGGCGGGGGTCTACGAGATCCCCGACGACGCGCCGGAGACCGGCAACGTCGACGTGGTCGTCAACTACACGAACTGCGTCCAGTGTGGCGCGATCACCGCCAAGGGCGGTCGCCTGACCGTGCCCGAGGGCGGCGACGGCCCGCTCTACCAGATCACCTGACGCGGTTCGTCTGCCCGGCGCAACTTTGCGGCCCCCAACTGCGTTAGTTGGGGGCCGTGCGTTTTCTCCTCCTCGTCCTGATCTTCGCTGCGTCGGCGACCGCCGCCCTCGCTGCGCCCGTCGCCGACCGCAAGTCATCCGTCCGTCTGCTCACCTGCGACACCGAGGCGCGCGCCGCGAGCTTCAAGGGCGACATGAAGGCGTTCGGGCGCGCGCTGAACCTCTCCATGCGCTTCACGCTGGAGGTGCGCGACCTCGCGAATCCCGTCTTTCGCCGCGTCGAGGCCCCGAGCTTCGACGAGTGGCTGCCCGCCGAGCAGGGCACCAAGCGCTTCGTCTTCGAGAAGGCCGTGGAGAACCTGCCGCCGGGTGCGGACTACCGCGCCGTGGTTCGCTTCCGCTGGCGAGGGCCGAAGGGCAAGATCGTCGCCCGCGCGGCCGACGTCACGCGCGCCTGCCGCCAGCCCGACACCCGCGCCGACCTCGAGCCGACCCGCATCAGCGTCAGCAGTGGGTCCCGGGACGAGACCCGCTTCTACAGCGTGGGCGTCGTGAACTCGGGTCTGGCTGACGCGCCGGCGTTCGCGACCCGCCTTGACGTCTCCGGCGCCGCGGTCGAGGAATCGACCGGGGAGCCGCTCGCGCCTGAGGAGACGGACACCCTGCTGTTCGAGGCGCCGCGCTGCGCCCCCGGCTCCCAGATCACCGCGACCGTCGACGCCGGCGCGACGGTCGACGAGGCCAACGAGCTCGACAACGTCCTGACCATGGAATGCCCGAACTCCTAGGGGCTTCTAGAATCGATAGGGAAATGAAGACCGAGATCCACCCCGAATACATCGAGTCCCACGTGCGCTGCACGTGTGGGAACGAGTTCACCACACGTTCGACCAAGCCGGCGATCAACGTCGAGATCTGCTCGAACTGCCATCCGTTCTACACGGGCCGGCAGAAGCTCGTTGACACGGGCGGCCGCGTGGAGCGCTTCCAGCGCCGCGCCGCCAAGCGCGACGGCGCCGGCTCCGGCCGGTAGGCCTAGGGGTGCCCAGCGGGACACCGCTCCACACGGAGTGGCCCGCTGGGTGGGCCCCCGCTCGATTTCCGCCGATACGGGTCGGGTGAGTCCTCCCGGCCAGCAGCGTGATGCCCCCGTGGGCGGCCAGGCCGTCCTCGAGGGCGTCATGATGCGCGGCGTCTCGCACTGGGCGGTCGCCGTGCGCAAGCCCGTCGCCGCCGACCGCGACGCGGAGGGGCAGGTCGACCCGCTGCGCGGCGCGCACGGCGAGATCGCCATCGAGGCGTTCTCCTTCGACCCCTGGGTCAAGCGCCGCCGGGCGTTCCGGCTGCCGATCGTGCGCGGCGTGATCGCGCTCGTCGAGTCCCTGTCGATGGGCGTCAAGGCGCTCAACATCTCCGCCAACGCGCAGCTGTCCGAGGACGAGGACCCGATCTCCGGCGCCACCTGGGTCTTCGCGGTCGTCGCCGGCTTCTCGCTCGCCGCCGGGCTCTTCTTCGTGCTGCCGGTCACGCTGGTCTCGCTGATCAAGAACTGGCTGGACTCCGCGGTGCTCTTCTGGCTGGTCGAGGGGGTCGTGCGAACGGCGATCTTCCTGGGCTACCTCGTGCTCATCGCCCGGCTGAAGGATCTGCGTCGCGTGTTCGAGTACCACGGCGCCGAGCACAAGACCATCGCCTGCTTCGAAGCCGGCCTGCCGCTGACGCCCGAGAACGCCCGGCAGTTCTCGCGCCTGCATCCGCGCTGCGGGACCAGCTTCCTGTTGATCGTGATGATCGTCGCCATCTTCGTCTTCGCCCCGATCGGCCTGCCCGACTGGTGGATCCTCCTCACGACGCGCATCCTCGGCATCCCGCTGATCACCGGCATCTCCTTCGAGATCATCAAGTTCGCGGGGCGCAACCGCGACAAGGGCTGGGTGCAGGGCATCATCTGGCCGGGCATGCAGCTGCAGAAGCTGACCACGCGCGAGCCCGACCACGACCAGCTCGCCGTTGCCATTGCCGCGCTGGAATCCGTGCTCGAGCGCGAGGACCCGCGCGCCGCGAGCGCCGACGACCGCGTCGGCATGGAAGTCGTCGCATAGCCTTCGGGCTGTCGTGATCGAGTCACTCGTCGCACAGATCGAGGCGCGCCACGCGGAGGTGCAGGCGCAGATGTCAGACCCCGAGGTGATCGGGGATCGCCACCGCCTGGCCGCGGCGGGCCGCGAGTTCCGTTGGCTCGAGACGGCGAACCGCCTCGCCCAGCAGTGGCGGCGCGCGCAGGACGACCTCGCGGGCGCGTTGGAGATGCTCGCCGAGGGCGACGACCCGGAGGTCCGCGAGATGCTCGAGACGGCGCGCACGCGCACGGCGGAGCTCGAAGAGGAGATCCGCCTCGCGATGGTGGAGTCCGATCCCAACGACGCCAAGGACGTGATCGTCGAGATCCGGGCCGGCACGGGCGGGGACGAAGCCGGACTGTGGGCAGGCGACCTCTACAAGATGCTCACGCGCTACGCCGAGCGACTGGGCTTCAAGACGGACACGATGTCAGCCTCCGACGGCGCGTACACGTTCGAGATCGACGGCGACGGCGCGTACTCCGTCTTCAAGTTCGAGGGCGGGACGCACCGCGTGCAGCGCGTGCCCGAGACTGAGTCCCAGGGACGCATCCACACCTCGACGGCGACGGTCGCGGTGCTCCCAGAGGCGGAGGACGTCGACGTCTCCGTCGAGCAGTCGGATCTGCAGATCGACGTGTACCGCTCGAGCGGGCCGGGCGGGCAGTCGGTCAACACGACGGACTCCGCCGTGCGCATCACCCACAAGCCGACCGGCATCGTGGTCTCCATGCAGGACGAGAAGTCCCAGCTGCAGAATCGCGACAAGGCGATGCGCGTGCTGCGCGCGCGCCTGTACGAGGCCGAGCTGGCGCGCCGGCAGGCCGAGTTGTCGGCCGACCGCAAGGCCCAGGTCGGGTCGGGCACGCGCGCGGAGAAGATCCGCACCTACAACTTCCCCGAGCGGCGGGTCACCGACCACCGCGTCAAGGTCACGGTGCACAACCTCGACGAGGTCCTGCAGGGTGCGCTGGACGAGTTCACCGGCGCGCTGCAGGCCGACGAGAAGCGCCGCGGCCTGGAGGCGTAGGCGTCCGCTACGTCCTGATTCACGGCGCGAACGGCACGGGCGCGGCGTTCGCGCCGCTGGCCGGGGAGCTGCGCGCGCGCGGGCACGAGGTGGTCGCACCGGACCTGCCGATCGAGGACCGGGACGCGACCTTCGCCGACTACGCGGCCACCGTCCCGGGCGGCGACGTCATCGTGGGCCACTCGATGGGTGGTGTCACCGCGTCCCTGGTCGCGCGCCGCGATGGGGCGCGGGTCGTGTACGTCGCCGCGCTGCTGCCGCAGGCCGGGGTCGCGCTGAAGGCGCAGTTCGTCGAGATGATGTGCCCGGGCGTGGCGAGGGCCCTGGCCCGCCGCGACGGCCTGGACTTCTGGACGGACGCCGCCTCGTTCGGCCTCGACCCGACCTCCATGCGCGGCCAGTCGCTCGCGCCGTACTTCGACGCGCTCGAGGCGGCGGTGCCCGGGCGGTACGTCGTCTGTGCCCGCGATCGCGTCGTGGCGCCGGCGTATCAGCGCTCGGTGCCCATGGAGTCCTTTGAGCTCGACTGCGGCCACGACGCCTTCCGCGAGCGCCCCGCCGACGTCGCCGACCTGCTCGGCGCGTGACCCTGCGCGAGGCGGTTGCGGCGCTCGCCGCAGCGGGCTGCGCCACGCCGCGCCTGGACGCCGAGGTCCTGCTCGCGCACGCGCTCGGGGTCGAGCGGCTCGAGTTCTTCCGCCGGGTCGTCGAGCCGCCGGGAGGGTTCGAGTTGCTCATCGACAGGAGGGCTCGGAGGGAGCCGGTGGCCTACATCACGGGCGTGAAGGGCTTCCGCAACCTCGACCTGACCGTGGACCGGCGCGTGCTCATCCCGCGTCCGGAGACGGAGCATCTCGTCGAAGCCGCCCTGACCCTTCCGCTCAATGCCGCAGTCCTGGACGTCGGCACCGGCTCCGGCGCCATCGCGCTCGCGCTCAAGGACGAGCGGCCGGACCTGCGGGTGATCGCGACCGACATCTCGGCCGGGGCGCTCGACGTCGCGCGCGGCAACGCAGCCCGGCTGGGTCTCGACGTCACGTTCGTCGAAGGCGACCTGCTCGTCGGGCTGCGCGCCGACGCAGTCGTCTCCAACCCACCGTACGTGGAGGCAGGCGCGCAGCTCGCGCCCGAGCTCGCCTACGAGCCGCGCGGTGCATTGTTCGGCGACCTCTACGCGCGCCTCGTCACGCAGGCGCTCGCGGTCGCGGACTTCGTCGCCCTCGAGATCGGCGCCTCGCAGGCAGCCGAGGTCGCGGGGCTGTTTCCCTCGTCGACCGAAGTCGTCAAGGACCTCGCCGGGCACGACCGTGTAGTGGTGTGGCGACGGTGAAGAGCGCGTTCGAGGTCTGCATCCGCGCCGGGCGGGTCGCGCTGTTCCCGGCGGACACCGTCTACGGGCTGGCGTGCGACGCCGAGAACGCGGATGCGGTGCGCAGCCTGTACACGCTCAAGGGCCGCGACTCTGGGAAGCCGTCGGCGGTGATGTTCTTCGACATGGGCTGGCTGCCGCCGATGGGGCCGCGCACCACCGCGGCGGCCCATTCGCTGCTGCCCGGCCCGGTCACGCTGCTGGTTCCCAACCCCGGCCGCCACTTTCCGCTCGCCTGCGGGGACGATCCGGAGGTGATCGGCGTCCGCGTGCCGGCCGGCTCGCCGCTCGCGGGCGCCCAGGTGGCGGTGCTGCAGTCCAGCGCGAACCTGGCCGGCGGCCTCGATCCGCGCACGCTCGACGAGGTCCCGCTCAAGATCCGGTCGGGCGCCGGGCTCGTGCTGGGCGCGGGGCCGCTGCCGGGGACGCCGTCGACCGTCCTGGACCTGACCCGCTTCGAGGCCGGCGCTTGGTCGATCGTGCGCGAAGGCGCCCTCAGCACCGCCGATGTTGCGAGTAGATTGACCGCATGAGCGATCTGCCGTCGGACTTCTTCGACCGCCCCCTCCACGAGGTGGATCCGGAGATCGCCGAGGCGATGGACGCGGAACTGGTCCGCCAGCAGCGCACGCTGGAGATGATCGCGTCGGAGAACTTCGTGCCGCAGGCGATCCTGGACTGCCAGGGGTCGGTGCTCACGAACAAGTACGCCGAGGGCTACCCGGGCAAGCGCTACTACGGCGGCTGCGAGCACGTCGACGTCATCGAGCAGCTGGCCATCGACCGCGCGAAGGCGCTCTTCGGCGCCGAGCACGCCAACGTCCAGCCCCACGCCGGCGCGCAGGCCAACGCCGCCGTCTACCACGCGCTGCTGCAGCCGGGGGACACGATCCAGGGCCTCAGCCTGTCGCACGGCGGCCACCTGAGCCACGGCATGAAGTCCAACCTGTCGGGGCGGCTCTACGAGATCGCGCCCTACGGCGTGTCGAAGGAGCTCGACTGGCGCATCGACATGGACGAGGTCGAGCGGATCGCCCACGAGCGCAAGCCCAAGCTCCTGCTCGCCGGATGGTCGGCGTACCCGCGCACCCTCGACTTCGCGCGCTTCCGGGAGATCGCCGACGCGGTGGGAGCGCTGCTGATGGTCGACATGGCGCACTTCGCGGGCCTGGTCGCCGCCGGGATCCATCCCGATCCGGTGCCGTACGCCGACGTGGTGACCACCACGATCCACAAGACGCTCGGCGGCGCGCGCGGCGGCATGATCCTCTGCCGGGAGGAGCACACGAAGAAGATCAACTCGGGCGTGTTCCCCGGCCAGCAGGGCGGGCCCCTCGAGCACGTCATCGCCGGCAAGGCGGTCGCGCTGAAGATCGCCGGCACGGAGGCGTTCCGCGAGCGTCAGCAGCGCACCGTCACCGGGGCTCAGGCCGTCGCCGCCGCGATGGTGGGGGAAGCCGAACACGGCGTCAGCGTCCTCACGGGCGGCACGGACGTGCACCTCGCGCTGGTCGACCTGCGCGACTCCGAGCTCGACGGCCAGATGGCCGAGGACCGGCTGCACGACATCGGCATCACCGTCAACCGCAACGCCGTCCCGGACGACCCGCGGTCCCCGATGATCACGAGCGGCCTGCGGGTCGGCACGTCGGCGCTGGCCACCCGCGGCCTGCAGGCCGAGGACTTCGAGGAGGTCGGGCGCATCATCGCGACCGCCCTCACGCCGGACTTCGACGCGCAGCGTGGCGACCTGGCCGACCGGGTCAGCGCGGTGGCGGACCGGTACCCGCTCTACGCGCACCTGGG
>JBBJOW010000054.1:9441-10676 GCA_037724045.1 Solirubrobacteraceae bacterium | reverse complement strand
TGGTCGCCTTCGTCGTCGCCACCCTCGTCACACCGCTCGTCGCCCGGCTGGCCGGCGCCGTCGGCGCGGTCGACGCCCCTCGCGCGCGGGGGCTCGCGATGCGGCGGACGCCGCTGCTCGGCGGCGTGGCGATCTTCGCGGGCGCCGCCCTCGGCGGGGCACTGTTTCTCCCGCACACCGACCGCTACTTCGCGATCCTCGTCGGCGCCGCGGTCATCACCCTCGTCGGGGCGATCGACGACGCCCGTCCGCTGCCGGCGGTCTGGAAGCTCGCGGGGCAGTTCGTCGCCGCGGCGATCCTGGTGGTCGGCGGGGTGGTGGTGGAGAACTTCACGTTGCCCGTAGTGCGCGCGGTCTCGCTCGGGCCGCTCGCGGAGCCGATCACGCTCATCGCCCTGGTGGCGATCATGAACGCGCTCAACTTCATCGACGGGGTCGACGGCCTCGCCGCCGGCGTCTGCGCGCTGTCGGCGGCGGCGTTCGGCATCATCGCCTTCGACCTCGATCGCGAAGCGGCCGGTGTGCTCGCGCTGCTGACCTGCGGCGCCGCGCTCGGCTTCCTCGTGCACAACTTCCCGCCCGCGTCGATCTTCATGGGCGACTGCGGTTCGAACCTGCTCGGGTTGCTGCTCGGGGCGACCATCGTCGAGGGATCGCTCAAGACGCAGGCGGCGATCACGCTCGTGGTGCCGCTCGTCGTCCTCGCCGTGCCCGTGCTCGACACCACCTTCGTGGTGCTCAAGCGCATGAAGTACAAGCAGAAGATCTACTCCGCCGACGACCAGCACTTCCACCATCGCTTCGCCCGGATCGGGTTCAGCCAGCGCAAGACGGTCGGCTACCTGTACGCGTGGACGGCGGCCATGGCGGGGCTCGCGGTGGCGCTGCGCTTCGTGCCCTACTCCGACGACGCCGGCAACTTCGACGCCGGCTGGTCGGTGGTGATGGGCGTGCTGCTGACGCTCGGCCTGCTCGCGAGCGCCTACGTGGTGTACACGCTCGAGATCCTCAAGCTCAAGCGCTTCCGCATGGAGATGAAGCCCGGGACGGCGGAGTTCGAGATCGAGGCCGAGATCGAGCGCGACCTCGACACGGGTGAGTTCGGCGTACTTGAAAGCGATGGCGGCGTCCCGTAACGTGAAGCCCTCGATGACGCGCCTGTTCCTGAACCACGTCGCCTCCGGCGACAACCCCCGGCTCACCGGCTAGCGCGCTCGCGTTCGTCGTGGGGCGTG
>JBBJOW010000054.1:0-9431 GCA_037724045.1 Solirubrobacteraceae bacterium | reverse complement strand
CCCCACGACTCCTCAGTCATCGAAGGACTCTCGTGGGTGTGACGTCGCCCGAAGGTCTGCGCTTGCGCCGACCGAAGGGCGAAACCCAACCAAGGAGTCCGTAAGTGCATCGCATGAATCAGCTGGTCGCCCGTGAGCAGGCTGCAGATCGTCTGCGGCGTGCGCGCGCCCGCGAACTGGCTTCGCAGACCTGGCACCCGCCCTCGCGGGTCCGCTGGCGAGCGGCCTCGGTCGTCGCCCGGCTCGCCTGGCGGCTGGACGCCGAGGCGGCCCGCATCGCGCTCAAGTAGCGTTTTCCGGATGCGTCGTGTCGCCGGACTGCTGCTGGTCGCCGCGGCCCTCGCGGGTTGCGGCGACCGCGCGTCCATCGAGGCCGGCGGCCGCGCTCCCGGCGACATCCTCACCGTCTATACGCTGCTGCCCCGCGAGGGGCCCCGGGCGCAGGCGGCGCAGGACATCAACCGCGGCGCCAAGCTCGCGCTGGCGCAGGCCGGCGGGCGCGCCGGTGAGGTCACCGTCCAGTTCGCGACGGCCGCGCTGCCCGCGTCGCTCGAGGCGGACCCGATCGCCGATGTCGTCGAGGCCGTCGTCCGCGACACCGGCACGGTCGCGGTCATCGGCGACCTCGACGCGCGCACCGCGCGCTACACCGCGCCGCTGCTCAACGCCGTCGGGATCCTGCACGTGTCGCCCGGGACCGCGCCCTCCGGGCTCGCCCAGCCCGCGGCCGAGCCCAGCTTCGTGCCGCTCGTGCCCGCGGACGCCGCGCAGGCTGCGGCGCTCGGAACCTTCAAGCGCGGCACCGTGGGCGTGGAGTCCGAGCCGGGCGGCCTGGGGGTCGCCAACGCGCTCGGGAGCACGACCAAGCGCTCGGTGGACGCCGAGACCGTCGTCTACTCGGGCAGCGATCCGGTCAACGCGCGCGGTGTCGTCCGGGGCGTGCTCGCCGAGAGCCCCCGCGCGCAGGTCCTGCTCACCCAGGAGCTGGCGACAACCGACATCGCCGGCGACCTGGGCCCGCGCGTCCGCGCGCTCACGTCGGTGCGCGCGGGCGCGCCGCCCGGCTTCGCCGATGCCTATCCGGGCCTGACGCCCGGGCCGTTCGCGCGGGCGGGCTTCGACGCCATGAACGACGTCCTCGCCGCCCTGCGCCGCGCCGGGCCGCGCGCTTCCACCCGCCTGGAGGTCATCCGCGCCTTCGAACCGAGCCCGCCCGGCCCCTTCCGGCTGATCGACTGACCGAAGCCCTTTTCGCCGCGACGACAATTCCGCAGCCGTCGGGCGGGCGGGAGTCGGCACGATCTGGCTGCGGGTGCCGTCGGACACCGACCCTGCACGCCTAAGGGGGCTCTAGCCCCGCTGACTGCTGCAATCCTTGACGCGCCGGGCCCGCTGCGGCCGACGACCCCTTCTCCCTCAAAGCCCGTCCCGAGCGGGCGCTGGCTTCACCGTCCTTCGCGGTGGACACTGACTGTCCCGGCGGAGGGTCAGCAGATCGGCTCCGCGAGCAATGCGTACTTCAGCCTCGCGGAGAAGGGCGGCAGGGGGAAGCTGCCGGCGCATCCCAACGGCTCCAAGAGCGTCGGCGAGTCCGGCGTGGCCACCTGGGCGGGGGAGATCGAGGTGGTCCGCGCCGACGCGGGAAGCGTGTGGGAGACGATCATGGGGCGACGCCCCAAGGTCTTCGAGAGCGGCGACGGGCGCCTGGAGAACCGCGTCGTCACGCCCGCACAGGCCGCAGTCTTCGACCGCATCATCGACTTCATCGCCAGCCCCTTCGACGGCAACGACGGCTCGACACTTGTCGCCGCCGGGGGGCTCAACTAGACGATCGTGACCTCGAGCGTGATCTCGCCGACGCCGGCGAGGGCGCGCGAGACGACGCACTTCTCCTTGGCGGCCTCGGCGGCAGACCGGATCGCCGCCTCGTCCGCGCCCGGGGCGGTGACGGTCGTCGAGAGGGCGATCGCCGTGATGGTCGGGACCTCGTCGACGGGACGCAGCGTCACCTCGGCGAGGGTCTTCACGGACTCCGGCTCGATGCCGTCGTTGCGCAGGAAGAGGTTCAGCTGCATCGAGTAGCAGCCCGCGTGGGCCGCGGCGATCAACTCCTCGGGGTTGGTTCCCTCGCCGTCCTCGAAGCGGGAGCGGAAGGAGAACGCGCCCTCGAAGGCGCCGTTGCCGAGCGCCAGGTGCCCGTCGCCCTCCTTCAGCGTGCCGGTCCAGGTCGCGTCTGCAGTGTTTTTGGCCATGCCCGAGCGTGTACCCATACGCTCCGCGCCGATGCGCCGCGTTGTCCTGACCCTGTTCCTGACGCTCCTCGCGGCCGCGCCCGCCCGCGCGGCGGACGGCCCCACGGTCCGCTTCGACACCTCGCTGGGGAACATCGACGTCCGCCTCTTCGCCGACGCCGCGCCCAACACGGTGCAGACGTTCATGCGCTACGTCGCGGCGGGCGCGTACGACTCGAGCTACTTCCACCGCTCCGTGCGTGACTTCGTCATTCAGGGCGGCGGCTACCGCTCGGTGAACGGGCAGACCACACCCATCAACGAGCTGATCGCCGACGGCGACGTTCGGACGCGCCCCAATCAGCGCGGCACGCTCGCGGTGGCACGGCTGCCCGGGCAGCCCAACCGCTCCACCAGCCAGTGGTTCTTCAACCAGGCCGACAACCCCGCGCTCGACGCCAGCGCGGACAACTACACCGTTTTCGGCCGCGTGAACGACCGCGCGAGCCTTGCGGTGATGGACGCCATCGGCGCGCTCGACATCATCGACGGCAGCGGCGGTGAGGCCGGCTCGGCCTTTGGCGAACTGCCTGTCCGCGATTACGCCGGCGGCAGCCTGACCGACGCGAACCTGGTCTTCGTCCGCTCGATCACCATCGTGCCGGAGCCCGCGCCGTCCTACGCGCTGCCGTTCACGCTGAAGCGCCCCATGGTCGCCGTCAAGCGCAAGGGCAAGCGCCTGCTGGTCACCGTGCGCCGTCTCCCGGCCGGGACGAACGTCGTCGCGCGGCTGCGCGGACGGACCGCGGTCGCCGCCGCGCCGCGGGGTATCGCGCGACTGGTGCTGCGGCGCAAACCCGGCAAGCTGCGCGTGACGGCCACGCCGCCCGGCGTGAAGCCCTCCGCGGTGGCCCTGCGCGTCAGGTGAGGCTCTCCGTCCTGGACCAGTCGCCGGTCAGCGAGGGCTCGACCGGCACGCAGGCGCTGGCCAACACCCTGGACCTGGCCAGGCGCGCCGACGCGCTGGGCTATCACCGCTACTGGGTGGCAGAGCACCACGGCGGCGCCCTGCTCGCCGGGCCGTCCCCCGAGGCGCTGATCGGGCCGGTCGCCTTGGCCGCGCCCAACATGCGCGTCGGCAGCGGCGGCGTGATGCTGCCCCACTACTCACCGTTCAAGGTGGCCGAGACCTTCGCAGTGCTGGCGGGGCTCTTCCCGGGCCGGATCGACCTCGGCCTCGGCCGCGCCGCCGGCACCGATGCGTTGACCACGTTCGCGCTGCAACGCGACCGCCGGCAGGTGGCGCCGGACGACTTCCCCGACCAGCTGTCGGAGCTGCTGGCCTACCTCGACGGGACCCTGCCCGATGACCACCCCTTCGCGCGCCTCGAGCTGCCCGCCTCCGAGCGGCCGGTCCCGTGGCTGCTCGGCTCGTCGTCGGAGTCGGCGGTCTGGGCCGACCAGCTCGGCCTCGACTACGCGTTCGCGGACTTCATCAACGCCGGGGGCGCGAGACTCAGCCTGGCCAAGCCGCCGCGCGCCGTCGCCGTGTGGGCGCTCGCCGCCGACTCGACCGAGGAGGCCGAGCACCTCGCGGCGTCGTCGCGCATGGCGATGCTCGAGCTGCGGCGCGGCAACCCGATACCCGTCCCGCCGCCCGAGAAGGCGGTCGAGTATCTGAGACACGTCCCGCGCGGCCACCGGTCGGCCGGCCGCCGCGCGATCGTCGGCACGCCGGCCGAGGTCCGCGCCGGCCTCGAGACCATCGCCTACGCCTACGGCGCCGAGGAGGCCATCATCGTCACCATCACCCACGACCACGCCGCCCGCGTGCGCTCCTACGAGCTGATTGCCGCCGCATGACGCTCGCTCGCGGCGGCTGTCACAATGTTGTTACAAAGTCCCGCGGAGCGCTATGCTCCGCGGTGTCAGATCCCGGTAGTGAGGCGAGCCCCCTCAGCGGCGCGCCGCACGTGGTTCCCGGCCATGAGACGCTGCCCATGAACGCTCCCGCGAACGCCACCGATCACGCCTTGCCGCCGCACGACAGCGTCCCTCTGCCCATCCGGTTCTTCGACGTCCTGCTGGTCGTCGCGTTCCTGCCGTTCGCCCTCCTGGCCGGGCTGCCGGCGCTCGGCGCCGTCGCCGGTGTGTCGCTGTGGATCGTGCTGCGGGCGATCGGGCTGGCCATGGACGTCTACGCCGCAAAACAGGAATTCCGCCGCGCCACGGCGGTCACCTTCGCGGGGGGCATGCTGCGTCCGCTGATCCTGGGGCTTACCATTCTCGCGATCGGGGAGGTAGGGGAGCGAGAGGATGGCCTGACGGCCGCCCTCATCGCCTTGGTCGCCTTCACGATCTACATGCTGCTGTCCTTCGTCTTCCGTCCGCAGGGGAAAACCTCACCGTGACCCGTCGCCAAATTGTCCTCACCGGTAGCGGTGCGTATGTCCTGGGCATGGTCCTGCTCGTCGCGATCTTCGGCGGCGGCACCGCCAACGACGAGTTCAAGCCGCAGAACGAGTTCTACCTGGACACCTTCATCGCGCTGCCCGGTCCGATGGATATCAACAAGGCGGTGCTGTACGTCCTGGCGGCCGGCCTGCTGACCACGGCGACGATGCTCTACATCGCCAACCGCATGCAGGCGCGGCCCAACCGCGTGCAGACGGCGGTCGAGATGCTTTATGCGCTCATGCGCGACCAGATCACGCGCGGCTCGATGGACGACCGCATGGCGCGCAAGTGGTTCCCGTTCATCGGCACGGTCTTCCTCTTCATCCTCTTCAGCAATCTGATCGGCTACATCCCGCTCCCGACCAACACGGAGCACGCGGTCGACATCTTCGGCATCGAGGTGCCGTCGCTGGCCATCTACGCCGCAACCGCAAACGTCTCCGTCCCGCTCGTCCTCGCGCTGATCGTCTTCATCTCCTACAACGTCGAGGGCATCCGCGCCAAGGGGCCGATCGGGTACTTGAAGGCGCTGATCCCCTCAGGCGTGGAGGGCGGGATGGCGGCGTTCATCTTCATTCTGGAGTTCATGTCGAACTTCATGCGGCTCGTCAGCCTCACCGTCCGCCTGTTCGCGAACATCCTCGCGGGCCACCTGATCATCCTGTTCATGTCCGGCGGCCTGGCGGTGCTGCTCGGGATCGAGGTGATCGGCTGGCTCACGCTGCCGCTCGGCGTGATCCTCTTCCTCTTCGAGGTCGGCCTCGTCGCCGCCTTGCAGGCCTTCATCTTCGCCACCCTGTCTGCCATCTACCTCGGCGGCGCCGTCGCCGAGGGTCACTAAAGGAGCCCACGCAGTGCTTGCCACCATCCTCAACTTCTTCTTCGCCGCAGCCGAGGACGGCTCGGAAGCCGGCAAGGCGCTCGCGCTCGGCATCGGCGGCGGCCTCGGTGCCGTGGGCGCCGGCGTCGGCATCGGCATCATCTTCGGCAAGGTCATCGAGTCCGTCACGCGTCAGCCCGAGATGCGCGACGAGATCACCTCGATCCAGTGGCTCGGCTTCGCGCTCACCGAGGCGTGCTTCTTCTACGGCCTCGTCGCGGGCCTGATCGCCTTCTTCCTCTAGGCCGCAGGCGTGACGACTCTCTTTGCATCAACGGCCCCGGAGGACGGCTCCTTTCTCGTCGCGCCCGATGTCGGGCTGATGATCTGGACGCTGATCGTCTTTGGTCTTGCCATGTACGTGCTGGGCAAGTTCGCCTTCCCGCGGATCGCCGCGGCGCTGGACAAGCGCCAGCAGGCCATCGAGGAGGCGATCGACACCGCCGACCGGACGCGCGCCGAGGCCAACGAGCTGCTGACCGAGTACCGGGAGCGGCTGAGCGAGGCACGTTCGCAGGCCGACGAGATCGTCGCCCGCGCACGCAAGTCCGCGGAGCATCACGAGCTGGAGTCGACGGCGGACGCCAAGCGCAAGCGCGAGGAGATGATGGAGGCCACGCAGCGCGAGATCGCCGCGGAGACGAAGCGGGCCATCCAGGGCATCCGCGGCGAGGTCGCCGACCTCACCGTGCTCGCCACGGAGAAGGTCACGCGCAAGACGCTCACCGAGGACGACCAGCGCAAGCTCGTCGAGGACGCGCTGTCAGAGCTCGACTTCTCGAGCCTCGCCGGCGAGAAGGCCGGCACAGGGGCGGAGAACAACTAGTGGCCCGTCTCGCAACTCCACACCCGAAATGCCGGGCGCCGATCACCGCCTGGCTGTGTCCTCGCTCGGGGCAATGGCTCCGCCATTGCACCCTCCCTGCGTCCTTGCCAGCCGGCGCCGGTCCAACCTCGCTTCGCTCGGAAGCGGCATTTCCGGCGCGGAGTTGCGAGACGGGCCACTGATGGAGGAGATCGCGACGGTCTACGCGCGCTCGCTGTTCCAGGCGGCGCTGGAGGCGGACAAGCTCGAGGCCGTTCGCGACGAGCTCGGCGAGATCGCGGACGCCATCGACGGCGACCGCAACCTGCAGGTCTTCTTCTTCTCCCCGTCGCTGTCGTCGGAGGACAAGAAGGAGGGCCTGAGCAAGGCGGTCGAGGGCGCCGATGACCTGGTACAGAATTTCCTCGAGCTGCTGATCGAGAACCAGCGCATGACCTCGATATTCAAGATCCGGCGCGAGTTCGAGGCGCTGTGGGACGAGGAGAACAAGCTGCTCCCCGTGCGCATCACCTCTGCCGTGGAGCTCGACGAGGCGACCATCAAGCAGATCGGCGACCAGATCGCCGAGCAGACCGACCGCAAGGTCGAGCTGTCGGCCGACGTCGACCCCGAAGTGCTCGGCGGCCTCGTGGTGCGCGTCGGCAACACCGTGCTCGACGCCTCTGTGCGGCGGCGCCTTGAATCCTTGAGACGAGAAGTCGCCCGCGCGGCGTAAGGAGAACCTGATGCAGATCAAGCCCGACGAGATCACCTCTATTCTCAAGAGCCGCATCGAGGGCCTGGAGACCGATAAGGCCGATCTGGCCGAGGTGGGCACCGTCCTCTCGGTCGCCGACGGCATCGCCCGCGTCCACGGCCTGGAGAACGCTCAGTCCTTTGAGATGCTCGAGTTCCCGCACGACGTGACGGGGCTCGCGCTCAACCTCGAGTCCGACAACGTCGGCGTCGTGCTGTTCGGCGACTGGACGAAGATCGTCGAGGGCGACACCGTCAAGCGCACCGACCACCTGCTCGAGGTCCCCGTCGGCGAGGAGCTGCTCGGGCGCATCGTGGACCCGCTCGGCCGCCCGCTGGACGGCAAGGGCGAGATCAAGACCGAGAAGACGCGCCCCGCCGAGCTCAAGGCGCCGGGTGTCGTCCAGCGCCAGCCGGTGGTCGAGCCGATGCAGACGGGCCTCAAGGCCGTCGACTCGATGATCCCGATCGGCCGCGGCCAGCGCGAGCTGATCATCGGCGACCGCCAGACCGGCAAGAGCGCCGTCGGCATCGACACGATCATCAACAACCGCGACAAGGACATGGTGTCGGTCTACGTGGCCATCGGCCAGCGCATGGCCGAGGTGGTGCGCGTGGCCGAGCTGCTCGACGAGCACGGCGCGCTCGACAACGCGATCATCGTCGTGGCCGCCGCGGACGAGGCCGCCCCGATCAAGTTCATCGCCCCCTACGCGGGCACGGCCATGGCCGAGCACTTCATGTACAGCGGGCGCGCGGCGCTCTGCGTCTACGACGACCTGACCAAGCACGCCGACGCCTACCGGCAGATGTCGCTGCTGCTGCGCCGCCCGCCGGGTCGCGAGGCCTACCCCGGTGACGTGTTCTACCTGCACTCCCGCCTGCTCGAGCGCGCGGCCAAGCTGAGCGACGAGGAGGGCGGGGGCTCGCTCACCGCCCTTCCCATCATCGAGACCCAGGCCGGGGACATCTCGAGCTACATCCCCACCAACGTCATCTCGATCACCGACGGGCAGATCTTCCTCGAGCAGGATCTCTTCCTCTCGGGCACCCGGCCGGCCATCAACGTGGGCAACTCGGTCTCCCGCGTGGGCGGATCGGCGCAGCAGAAGCCGATGAAGAAGGTGGCCGGCACGCTGCGCCTCGACCTCTCGCAGTTCCGCGAGCTCGAGTCCTTCGCGCAGTTCGGCTCGGAGCTCGATCCCGAGACCCAGGCCACCCTGGCCCGCGGTGAGCGCCTGATCGAGACGCTCAACCAGAACGAGCTGCACCCCATGAACACCGAGGACCAGGTGGCCTCGATCTTCTCGGGCACCTCCGGCGCGCTCGACCGCCTCAAGGTCGAGCGGATCGGCGAGTTCCACACGAGCCTGCTGGAGACCCTGCACTCCGAGCACTCGGATCTGATGGACAAGATCGGCCAGGGCGAGTGGGAGGACGACATCTCCGACCAGCTCGAGAAGGCCATCAAGTCCGCCGTGGACGACTTCGGGCCCGACTTCGACGAGGAGGGCCAGGAGATCGAGGAGGGCGAGTCCGACCGCGTGCAGGAGAGCGGCCGCTCGGATGACGGCGACTCCGACTCCGAGGACGACGACTCGGACTCCGACGACAGCAGCAACGGCGCCAAGGCGAAGAGCGACGACGATTCGGACACCGACGACGAGGATTCGGACGACGACGGTAAGGACGACCGCGGCGCGCTCAAGAAGGTCAAGGACAAGGTCACCCCCGGCTAGGGGCCCCGCATGGCGTCGCAGAAGGACATCAAGGACCGAATCTCCTCGGTCAAGAACATCAAGCAGATCACCCGCGCCATGGAGATGGTCGCGGCGGCGCGGCTGCGGAAGGCCCAGGAGCGCATCGAGATCCTGCGTCCCTACGCCGACGCCATCCGGCGCATGACCCGCCAGGCGGTGGAGGCGGCCGACACCATGCCGGACTTCCCCATCCTCAAGGAGCACGAGTCCACCGACCGGGTGGGCATTCTGCTCGTGACCGGGGACCGCGGCTTGGCCGGCCCCTTCAACTCGCAGATCCTGCGCGCCGGCACCACGCGCGGCAAGGCCATCGAGCGCGAGGAGGGCCACGAGGTGGCCTGGTTCGCCTCGGGCAAGCGCGGGGCCTCGTCGCTGGCCTTCCGGGGGCTCAACCTCGAGGACTCGTGGTCGGGCTTCACCGACCGCCCCACCTACTCGGACGCGCGAGACATCGCGCAGGGCCTGATCGCCCAGTACACCGACGGCAAGGTCGATCGCGTCGAGGTCTTCTACAACGGCTTCGAGTCGGCGCTCAGCCAGGT
>JBBJOW010000053.1:0-28504 GCA_037724045.1 Solirubrobacteraceae bacterium | reverse complement strand
ATAATGAAACAAGGAAACCAACTAACCCGGTCTCCGCGAAACCCAGCCCGCCTCAATCCACGGCTCACACGCCCAAACCCGCATCTAAGTCAGAGACGGACCCTAAGGCTCTTCACCCGGCGGGCGGTAGCCGCGCGCCTCCGCCGCGACCCACTCCGTCAGCGCGTCGGCGAGCGGGCCGGGTTCGGTCGGCACGTTGCGGAACTTGGCCACGAGCGCGTTGGCGGCCGGCATCAGCTTCTCGTCGGACTGCAGCAAGGCGGTGATGCGCGCCGCCTCCGCCGCCGCGGGCACCCTGCGCCCCGCCCACAGCGTGCGCCGCGCGGCCTCGCGCAGACCGTCGGACCCGGCGAACGCCCGCGCCCATGTCGCCGTCAGCACGAGCAGCGCCGCGCGGACCGCGCGCCGGCCGGCCGGCTCGAAGTCCACCGCGCCGATGATGGCGGGCACGAGCGCGCCGAGCGCGAGCAGCGCGGCGAGCGCGATGCCGACCGTCCAAGTCGTCCTGCCCGCACGGCGGGCGCGCGTGAAGAGCGTGGCCGCGGCGAGCGCGCCGGCGACCGCGGCGAGCACGACCCACTCGTTGAAGCTGAGCATCGCGATCCAGGCGATGGCGACCAGCACCGGGGCGAGCCAGACTGATCGGACCCCGCCCACCCGCACCGCGCCCGGGACGATGACGGAGGGCTGCCCGTCGGGCTCCTCGGGCCACGAGCGCAACGCCCGACCGCTCACGATGACCTGGATCGCCGAGAACGCGGCGCCGTAGAAGACCGAGCCCACGAGCGTGAGCAGGAGGGCCGCCGTCTGACCGGCCGGGAAGATGTTCACCCGCTCCACGCCAGGGATCAGGAACGCGATCACCTTCTCGATCCCGCCGGAGAAGCTGTCGTAGGTGGCGACGTACTCGTCGAGGCCGCCGACCACGATCGCCACGAAGAGGACGTTGAGGATCGCGTAGTGGACCAGGCGGATGCCCAGACAGGCCGCGAGCTGGACCACGAACGACGAGCCGCGATCGATGAGGCGGCCGATCACGGGCGCGTTGAGCGCCTGCGTCAGCGGGGCGTTGAAGCGGGCCGGGCCGATCAGGGCGACGGTCTGCACCATCGCGGCGATCGAGGCGCCGTACCCGGCGCGCAGGCCGTGGCGCTGGGCCGCACGCGCGAGCGCCAAGCCGCCACCAAGGGCGATGAAGAACTGGCCCGAGGGCGCGAGGCGGGAGGCCAGGAAGGAGCAGCTCGCGACGTGCGCCAGGCCCAGCACGGGTGGCGCCTCGGTGGGGGCAGGCGTCTCCGCCGCCGCCGGAAGAGACGTCACACCGCTGCCGGGGCGCTCTCGGCGGCGATCAGCACGCCGCGGATCAGTCGCTCGATGACCGGCGCGAGGTCGGCGATGTTGTCGGGGACCCCGGTGCGGATCTGTCGCGACGCGAGCTCCACCGTTGCGCCGACGACCGCCAGGGCGTCGTCGGGGGACGCCAGCCGCGGGGCAAGGCCGGCCTCGGCGTCCTCGGCGTTGCGCGCGTCGATGTAGCCGGCGATGGCGGCGAAGACCGAGTCGCGGCGCTCCATCGCCGGCCGGCCGGCGCCGATGATCTCGATCAGCAGCGTCTGCGCGTAGTCGGGGTATTGGTCCATGACGCCCAGCAGCGCGGTGATCGAGTGCTTGTAGCGCTCCATCGGGGCCACGTCGCTCTGACTGTCGCGCACGCCCTGCATCGCGCCGATCAGCAGCGCCATCGCCCGGTCGAAGAGCGCGAGGATGCAGTCCTCCTTGTTGGCGAAGTGCTCGTAGAACGTCGCCTTGGACATGCCCGCCTCCCGGGCGATCGCCTCCGCCGTTGCGTCCGCGTAGCCCGTGCGCGCGAAGACGGAGGCCGCCGCTTCCGCGAGGCGTTGGCGCTGGAGCTCCTGACGGACCTCGAGCGGCGGGGCATGACGCCCGCGGGGAACGGTGTCGCGATCGGGCACTGTGCGCGTCAAATGTACCTCGCCGGACACTCGACTGGGACGCCTAGAATCGCGCCCATGCTTCGCCGCCTGGTGCCGGTCTTCCTCGCCGCGCTCGTCCTCTCGGGGTGCGGTCAGGGATCCTCGAGCGACACCGGGGACTTCTCGGGCGAGGAGGGGGCGGTGGCCGAAGTCGTCGGCGAGCTCGGCGACAGTGCGACTCGAGGCGAGGGAGCGGCAGTCTGCGACAACCTGCTCAGCGAGCGCCTGCAGGAGGAGGTCGCCGACGAGACCAGCTGCGTGAGTGAGGTCGAGAAGGCCTTCGAGGACGCGGACGGCTTCATCGTCGAGGTCCGGGAGGTCGCCGTCGAAGGCGTCCAGGCCACCGCGGAGGTGCGCTCCGAGCAGGTTCCTGAAGACGTGACGAGCACGTTCTCCTTCGTCAAGGAGAACGACGACTGGCGGATCGACTCCTTCGGTTGAATCCTCGCTCCCGCGCGTGGGATGATTCCCCGCGGATGAGCGACTACGACGCCTTTGGCCGCAAGCGCGACGAATCGGGTCACGACGACCTCGGCTGGGGCACCGCCGACGCCGACGTGGAGCGGGTCGCCACGCCCCCGACTCCTTCCACGCCCGACTCCGCCTTCAGCGGGCAACCCGACTTCACCCCGGTCTCCACAGCGTCGCCGACGACATCGTCGACGTCGTTCAGGGTCGGCCGCAGCCGCGGCCTGGGTTGCGTCCCCGCACTCCTGGTCGTCCTGGCGATCGCAGGCGGTGGGATCTACGTCGCCGTCGATGCCGGCCGCGACGCGTTCAACACCGCCCGCGACACCCTCGACCAGCTGTCGCCGAACGGCGGCGGCGGCGGCGGGATCGACCGGGGCGATGACACGGTGCCCGGCCAGGTCGGCGCCCGGAAGTTCTTCACCGCCGAGGGGCTTCGCTCCGCGCTGAAGGTGATGGAGCGCGAGGTGCCGGGCAAGATCGTCAACTTCTCGATAGGGCGGGACTACATCGGCGCCCATGTCGTCCGGGGCGGCCGGCGGCGCGTCGTGTACTTCGCCGCCGACGCCGAGGTGCCCGACGTGCAGGCGACCGTCTCCGACAGCGGAGTCTCCGATGCCCTCAGCTACGAGCAGATCAACCCGACCGCACCCGCACGGCTGATGAAAGCGGCCAACGCCCGCGTGAACCGGTCCGAAGCCGACGTCGATTATTTCGTCGTCTCCGTGTTCTCAGGTGACGTCACGTGGGGCGTCTACTACGAGGGCGGAAAGCCGATCGCCCAGGGCGACAGCAGCGGCCGCTACCTCCGGCGGGTCCCTTGAACGGCTTTGGCGTGACCTCCATGAGCGCTCCGCTGAGGCGGGTGCTCGTCCGCCGCCCGGCGCTGACCGGCGACTGGGCGGGCGCCGGCTGGCGTGCGCCCGACGCGGCGCTGCTGGCCCGCCAGCACGAGGACTTCTGCGTGCTGCTGGACGGGCTCGGCTGCGACGTCGAGGTCGCTGACGCACAGGACGGCCTAGTCGACGCGGTCTACATGCACGATCCAGTCATGCTCACCGGCGCCGGCGCCATCCTGCTGCGCATGCGCAAGCCGGTCCGGGCCACCGAGCCCGACCTGCTCGCCGCCGAGCTCGAGCGCCTCGGCGTCCCGGTCCTCGGCCGGCTGCCCGAGGACGCCTGGGTCGATGGTGGCGACCGCTTCTGGAGCGACGACCGCACGATGGCCGTGGGCATGGGCTACCGGACGACGCGCGCCGGCGTTGCCGCGCTCGGCGCGCTGGTGGCGCCCGAAGGCATCGAGGTCGTCGGCTACGACCTGCCCCACGACGCGGGCCCCGACCACGTCCTGCACCTGCAGTCGCTGATCTCCGCTGTGACCCACGACCTGCTCGTCGTCTACGAGCCGCTCATGCCGGTGCGCCTGCTCGACGACCTGCGCGCGCGCGGCTACGACTGGCTCCCGCTCGCCGCCGACGAGTACCTCGGAATGGGAGCAAACCTCCTCTGCGTCCGGCCCGGCGTCGTGATCATGGTCGAGGGCGTCCCCGCGCTGCAGGAGCGGCTCGAGGCCCGCGGGGTCGAGGTGCACACCTACGACGGCTCCGAGCTCTCGCTCAAGGGCGACGGCGGCCCGACCTGCCTCACGTGTCCGCTGCTTCGTACCGCATAGACGAGCTCGGCTGGCTGCAGTTCCAGCGCCTGTGCGATCTGGTGCTCGGCGCTCGCTCCGCGGTGCTGACCGGCGACGCCGACCGGCGCCGCGCCGGCGAGCACGAGGGCACGCAGATCGTCGTCACGTGGCGCCCGATGCCGCAGCTACGGATCGGCGCCGAGCTGCTTGGTCCCGCGGAGCTGAGCGCGCACATCGACGCTTCCGAGGGCCTGCGTCGCGCCCTGCCGTCGCTGCTGGGCGTCCGCGACCTCGAGGGGTTGATCACCGCCGAGGTGCGCGAGCGGTCGACGATCGCCCTCGACGAAGCGCAGCGGCTGGCGCGCGTCTTCGTCACCACGCGCGCCTACGGACGGGCGCTGGAAGCGCTCGATGAGCACCGTTTCGTCGTCCTCGCCGGCCCGCCAGAGATGGGCAAGACAGCGATCGCGCGGATGCTCGGTCTGGCGCAGATGACCTGCGGCTGGGAGGCGCACGAGTGCACGACCGCCGAGCAGCTCTGGGCGCGCTTTGACGCAGATCGGCCGCAGCTGTTCATCGCCGACGACGCGTTCGGCTCCACCGAGTACCGCCCCGACGCCGCCGAACGCTGGGCGGGCGAGCTCGACCGCGTGCTGCGGCACCTCGACGACCGTCATCGGCTCGTGTGGACCTCCCGTCCGGCGCCGCTGAAGGCTGGATTGCGCCGGCTGCATCGCGAGCGCGGCCTGGAGCGGTTTCCCGCGCCCGGCGAGGTGGACGTGGACGCCGGCTCACTCGACGACGAGGAGAAGGCGCTGATCCTCTTCCGGCACGCGCAGGCGGCTGCGCTGCCCGCCGACGGGGTGACTCTTGTGCGCGCCTATGGGCGCGAGACGGTCGCGCACCCGCACTTCACGCCCGAGCGCATCCGCCGCTTCGTCACCGACCGGCTGCCGGTGCTGCTGCGCAGCTACGTGCGGGGCCAGCAGGTCGACTTCGGCGCCGCCGTGGAGCAGGAGCTCGAGGAGCCCACGGCGGCGATGGCGGCGTCGTATCGGGCGCTCGAGCCACGGCACCGAGCGCTTCTGGTGGCGATGCTCGACGCGCCCGATCCGCCCGTGCACGAGCGCGATCTCGCCGCCGCGCTGCGCCGTCATCACGCAGGCGGGCTCCCGCAGGCGCCGCGCGAGCTCGTCGACCGCCTCGCCGACCACTTCGTGCGGGTGACATGAGGATCAGCTGGGTCCACCCGAGCTGGCGCGATCTCGTCATCGAGGAGCTCGCGCTCGACGGTGACGCGCGGCGGGACTTCCTGTCGCGGTGCGGACTGGCGGGGGTGCTGCTGGCCCTGTCGAGCGCGGGCGGACGGGCGGGCGAGCGCGTGCTGCCGCTGCTGCGCGTCGACGCCGACTGGGACGCGCTCTGCGGACGGGTGCACGAGCAGCTGCCAGAGCTCGCCGACGAAGAGCTGCTCGCGCTGCTCGAAGCGCTGCAAGCGGCGGCCCGGCACGCGACCGACCGCGCCCAGCTCGCCGAGGTCGAGGCGCTCGCGGGACTCGTCCTCGGCTGGATCGCGCGTGCCTGGACGCACGGCCGCCGGCTGCACGGAGCCCTCGTCGCCGCCTGGCTGGCCTCTGATGCGCGCCTCACCGCCGGGTTCGAGACTCCTGCGCTGGCCGGGCTGCTGATCGAGCTCGCTCCCGGCGCCGGCGCTGACCTGAGGCGAGCCGACGACTGCGAGCAGCTCGACGAGTGGCTCTGGCTGGTCGAGATCGCCCGTCGCCACCGGCTCACAGACCTCACGGCGATCGGCTTCCCGGGACGCTACGAGGACGAGCTCAAGGAGCTGCTTGCCGACGCCGACCGAGGTCAGCCGGCCTACATGAGCATCGTCGGCCGGATGGACCGCCTCGGCCTGATCGCGCACGAGCTCTGGCACGAGCTCCTGCCGCCCTCCCCACCCCCCGCGGGCGGGCGTCGCGCGCGGGCGGCCGCGGCTCGCGCCGATCCCGGGCTCGTCGACCGCGTCCTGCGCGACCTCAGCTGAGCGCGCGCCCGTACTGGCGCTCGTAGTAGGCGCGGTAGTCGCCGGAGCGGATCGGCGCCCACCATGGCTCGTTGTCTCGGTACCAGGCGACGGTGTCGGCGAGGCCGTCCTCGAAGCGCACGGCAGGCTCCCAGCCCAGCGCCCGGACCTTCTCGCTCGACAGCGAGTAGCGGACGTCGTGACCCGGGCGGTCGGTGACGTACTCGATCAGGTCGGTGGAGGCGCCCGTCGCCTCGATGATGCGCTCGACGACCTCGAGGTTCGGGCACTCGTCGGGGCCGCCGGCGTTGTAGACCTCGCCGTGCTCGCCGTGCTCGAGCACGTGGCCGATCGCGCGGGCGAAGTCGGTCGCGTGGATCCAGTTGCGCACCTGCTGGCCGTCGCCGTAGACCGGGAGCCGGTCGCCGTGCAGGGCGTTGAGGACCATCAGCGGGATGAGCTTCTCCGGGTACTGGTAGGAGCCGTAGTTGTTGGAGCCGCGGACGATCACGGTCTCCATCCCGTACGTGTGGAAGTAGGAGGCGACGAGCAGGTCGGCTCCGGCCTTGGTCGCTGAGTAGGGCGAGGACGGCTGCAGCGGGGACTGCTCGGTGAAGGTCCCCTCGTCGATGGAGCCGTAGACCTCGTCGGTGGAGACCTGGACGTAGCGGACGCCGGCTGCGCGGGCGGCTTCGAGCAGGGTGTGGGTGCCGAGCGCGTGGGTGCGTACGAAGGCGTCGGGCTCGGCGATCGATCGGTCCACGTGCGTCTCGGCGGCGAAGTTGACGATCGCGTCGATGCCTGCGAGCGCAGAGCCGACCGCGGCGGCGTCCTCCACAGCGCCGTGGACGAAGGCGTGGTCGACGTCAGCGAGGTTCTCGCGCCGGCCCGCGTAGGTGAGCTTGTCGAGCACGACGACCTCGTCGCCGGCTTCGGCGCGGATGCGGGCGAAGTGCGAGCCGATGAACCCGGCACCGCCGCAGACGAGGAGCTTCATAGGACCACCTTGCTTGCTTGGAGATGGGCGGTCAGCCCGTCCTGCCAGCTCGGCAGCCGCGGCGCGTCGTCGCGAGCGCTGCCCAGCACGGAGAACGCCGGCCGCGGGGCGGGACGGTCGAGGTCGGCGCTCGAGCCGCGGCGCAGCGCGACCTCGGCGCCGGTGGCGGCGAACGTGGCCGCGGCGAGGTCGTACCAGGAGCAGCGCCCTCCGCCCGCGACGTGCAGGGTGCCGTTGAGCCCGCGTACGGCGATGTCGACGAGCGCGTCGGCGAGGTGGCCCGTGTAGGTCGGGCAGCCGACCTGGTCGTCGACGACGGTGATCGGGGGTGGCGAGGCCAGATCGCCGAGCCCGCCGCCGGCCGAGCCGGGCCCCCCGGCGTTGTTCTCGCGCTCCGAGGCCAGCCGCCGCATGGTGTCGACGAAGTTGCGCCCGCCGGGCCCGAAGACCCAGGCGGTGCGGACGATGGCGTGCTGCGGGGCGTTCTCGCGCACGGCCTGCTCGCCGGCGAGCTTGGAGCGCCCGTAGGCCGAGCGCGGGTCGACGGGGTCGGACTCCTCGTAGGCGTCCGGGGAGTCCCCGGCGAACACGTAATCGGTCGACACGTGGACCGCGAGCGCGCCGGCGTTGGCGGCTGCGCCGGCGACGATGCCCGCGGCGACCCCGTTGACCCGTGTCGCCTCGTCCTCGGCGGCCTCGGCGCCGTCGACGTCGGTCCATGCCGCGCAGTTGACGACGGCCGCGGGCGAGGCGTCGAGCACCGCGCGGCGGACGGCGGAGACGTCGGTGATGTCGAGGTCGCGACGGGCGAAGGCGACGACGTCGTGGCCCGCCCGCGCGGCGGCGGCGGCGACGTCCTGGCCCAGCATCCCGCCGGCGCCGGTCACAAGGAGGCGCATCGGCGTCAGGCTAGCCCGCAGGATCCCGACCGGCGCGCGGGTAGGCCCTCCGCGCTTAGTCTGCGCGCCATGAGGAGAGCCGTTGCCGCGACGCTGGTCGCCTTCGCAGTGCTGACCGCCGCCGCCGAGGCCGCCGCGCCCCGGGTCACCGTCCGCCGCACCGCCCACGGCATCCCGCACATCACCGCCAAGACGTTCACCGGGCTGGCGTACGGCTACGCGCAGGCGCTCGCGCAGGACAACGTGTGCGTGCTCGCCGACACCTACACCACCGTTCGCGGCGAGCGCTCGAAGTTCTTCGGGCCCGACGCCGGCTACAGCTTCCGCGGCAACGGGACCACGGCCAACAACCTGGACTCGGACTTCTTCTTTCGCAAGATCATCGCCCAGGGCACGATCGAGAAGCTCGTCGCGCAGCCGCCGCCGCTCGGGCCGGTGCCGGCGATCAAGCAGGCGGTCCGCGGCTACGTGCGCGGCTACAACGACTGGCTGCGCAAGACCGGGGTCGACAACATCCCCGATCCTGCCTGCCGCGGCGAGGACTACGTGCGGCCGATCAAGGTGATCGACGCCTACCGGCGCTTCTATCAGCTCGCACTGCTCGCGTCGGCCGGCGTGGCCATCGACGGGATCGGCGGCGCGGCGCCGGCGGTCGACGTCCGCTCCGCCCGGGCCACGCAGAAGACCGAACTGGACAACATGGATCCCGGACGCTTCGACGAGCTGCTCGGTGGCATCGGCTCCAACGCGATCGCACTCGGCAAGCAGGGCACGCGCTCTCAGAACGGCATGCTGCTCGGCAATCCGCACTTCCCGTGGGACGGCTCGGAGCGCTTCTACCAGGCCCACCTCACGATCCCGGGCAAGGTCGACGTGCAGGGCGGCAGCCTCATGGGCGTGCCGCTGATCCTGATCGGTAACACCCGCACGATGGCCTGGAGCCACACCGTCTCCACCGCGCGGCGCTTCACGCCGTACCAGGTGACGCTCGCGCCTGGCGACCAGCACGCCTACCTGGTCGACGGCAAGGTGGAGCCCATGACGCCGACCGAGGTCAGCGTGGACGTCAAGGACGAGGACGCTCCGCGCACCCGCACGCTCTACGACACGCGCTGGGGCCCGATGCTGACTTCGATCCTCGGCCTGCCGATCTTCCCGTGGACGCCGACGTCGGCGTTCGCGCTCGGCGACGCCAATGCGGCCAACTTCCGCTACCTCAACCACTTCTTCTTCACCAACCAGGCGAAGTCGGTCAAGCAGCTGGACGGCATCGAGCGCAAGTACCTCGGCATCCCGTGGGTCAACACGATCGCGTCGGACTCCAGGGGCAAGGCCTACTACGCCGACATCGGCTCGGTCCCCAACGTCTCCAACGCCAAGATCGCCGAGTGCTCGGTGGCTCTCGGCATGGCGACGGACAAGGCGCTGCGCGTCCAGGTGCTCGACGGCGCCCGCAGCACGTGCGCCTACGACAACGACCCCGACGCGGTCACGGAGGGCGTCTTCGGCCCGAGCAACCTGCCGTCGCTGTTCCGCGACGACTACGTCACCAACGGCAACGACTCCTACTGGCTCTCGAACCCGGAGGAGCCGCTCGAGGGCTTCTCGCGCGTGATCGGCGATGAGCGCACGGTGCGCACGCCGCGCACCCGGCTCGGCCTGCGCATCGTGCAGGAGCGCCTCGACGGCACCGACGGGCTGAAGGGCAAGCGGTTCACGTTGCGCCAGCTCCAGGACGCGGCCTTCAACAACCGCCAGTACCTGGGCGAGCTGTGGCGCGACGAGCTCGTGGGCCTATGCGAGGCCAACGGCCCCGCGGCCGCGTGTCCCATCCTCGCCGGCTGGAACGTGCGCGACGACCTCGACTCGACGGGCGCGCTGCTGTTCCGCCGCTTCGCGAGCCGCGCCTTCACCAACCCGGCGTCCAGCGCGCTGCCTGCGGCGCCGTCGCCGTTCCGCGAGCCCTTCGACGTCGAGGATCCGGTCAACACGCCGCGCGGCCTCAACACGGAGTCCCCGGCGGTGCGCAACGCGCTCGGCCAGGCGGTGAGCGACCTCGAGGGCGCGGGCATCCCGCTCGACGCGCCACTGCGCGACTTCCAGTACGAGAAGCGCGGCGACGAGAAGATCCCGATCCACGGCGGTCCTGGCGGCGTCGGCGTCTTCAACGCGATCAACGTCGTCTTCGACCCGAAGGCCGGCTACACCAACGTGCCCCACGGCTCGAGCTACGTGCAGGCGGTCGAGCTGCCCAGGCGCCGCTGCGCCCGCGTGCGCACGATCCTCACATACTCGCAGTCCACCTCGCCAGAGTCCCGCTGGTTCGCCGACCAGACGCGCATGTTCTCGCGCAAGCGCTGGGTGAAGATGCCCTTCTGCCCGGGTCAGTTGGCACGCGCGAAGATCCTCAGCCGGCAGGACTTCGGCGGTGGCGCGCTGGGCGGGCGGGCGCGAGATCCACGCCCCAAGCGCTAGCGGATCCCGACCCGAGAACCACCGCCTTCGGCGGTCTCCGCGGATTGGAATTCTGGTCGGCGCCTTCGGCCGCCTACAGAATTCCGATCTCGGAGTTGTCGCCGACCATGAAGCGGTAGGCGCGGGGCTGGCGGACGCCGCGGGCGATGCGGGCGTTCTTGCCGAGCAGCGAGGACTCCATGCGGCCGGGGAGGTGTTCGACGCTCGAGCCCTCGAGCAGGATGGAGTGCTCGACCTCGGCGGAGTCCACGAGGCAGCCCGGGCCGATCGCGGTGTAGGGGCCGATGTACGCGTCGCGGACGATGGCGCCCGCGCCGATGATGGCCGGGCCGCGAACCGTGCAGCGTTCCAGGCGCGCGCCGGCCTCGACGATCACGCGGCCGTCGACCTGAGAGTCGACGAGCTCGCCGTCCACGCGCCGCTCGGCGCGCTCGAGGACAAGGCGGTTGGCCTCGAGCATGTCGTCGAGGCGGCCGGTGTCCTTCCACCAGCCGCGCACGATGTGCGACTCGACGTTGTGGCCCTGGTCGACGAGCCACTGGATCGCGTCGGTGATCTCGAGCTCGCCGCGCGGCGACGGTTCGATCGCGCGGGCGGCGGTGTGCACGAGCGGCGTGAACATGTAGACGCCGACGAGCGCGAAGTTCGACGGCGGGTCCTTGGGCTTCTCGACGAGCCGATTGACGGCGCCGCCCTCGCCGAGCTCGGCCACGCCGTAGTTCTCGGGGTCTGAGACGGCGGTGAGCAGGATCAGCGCCTCGGGCCCGTTGGCGCGGAAGGCTCCGACCAGATCCGACATGCCGCCCTGCAGGAGGTTGTCGCCCAGATACATCACGAACGAGGAGTCGCCCAGGAAGGGCTCCGCGGTCAGGACCGCGTGCGCCAGGCCGGCGGGCTCGTCCTGCACGATGTAGGTCAGCCGTACGCCGAACTGCGAGCCGTCCCCGGCCGCCGAGCGGATCTCGTCGCCGGTCTCGGGGGCGATGATGATCCCGATGTCGGTGATGCCCGCCTCGGCCATCGCCTCGATGCCGAAGAAGAGCACGGGCTTGTTGGCCACCGGCACGAGCTGCTTCGCCGAGGTGTAGGTGATGGGGCGCAGTCGCGTGCCGCGCCCGCCGGAGAGGATCAGGCCTTTGAGGTCCGCCATGGCGGGCGCACCGTACTAGGACGTACGCGGGAAGACGAGGACGTAGCGCGCCCCGCCGTCGGCCGTGGGCTCGGCGGTCGCGTCGCCGCCCTGCATGCGCGCGAGCTCCCGGGTGACGTAGAGGCCGAGGCCGCCCGAGGAGCCCTCGCCGCCCTCGGCGAAGGGTCGCTCGCGCGGCGGGGCCGGGCTCGTGAGGATGACGGACACGGCGTCGGCGGCGCTGTCGAGCAGCAGGTGGGCGCTGCCGGTTCCCTCCAGTGCCTCGGCGGCCACGGACATCACCATCTGATGCGCGCGGTCGGGGTCCACGAGGGCGTCGGGCAGCGTCGGCGGGCCGGCCACGCGCAGCTCGCCGATGGCCGCGAGCGCCATCGCCACCTCGCGCGCCACGGGCTCGAGCGCGGTTGGCTGCGGGCGAAGGACGAGGTCGCGCTCGGTCTTGATCCGGGTGTAGTCGACGAACTGGCGCACGATCTGGCGCAGGGCGAGGACCTCGCGCCGCATCACCACGTCGACCTCTCCGCGCCGCTCGGGCGCGACCGGGCGGCCTGAGGTCAGCCGGTGCGTGAGTCCCACAAGGACCGCCAGCGGGGTCACGAGCTCGTGGCTGGCGCCCGCGATCAGGTCCTGGCGGTCGCGGGCGGCGTCGGCGAGCGCGACGGCGACCTCGAGGCGGCGGGTCCGCTCGCGCGCGTAGAAACCGAGCAGGATCGCCGGCAGCGCCAGCAGCAGGAACGCGTAGTCGAACGTCGCCGACGCGAATGCGGCGAGCAGGCCGAGCGGCGAAAGCAGCGCGTCGATGCCCCAGATCAGGCCCAGCTCCTTGCCGACCAGCTGCGGGCTGCCGCCCTCGCCGAAGTACTCGCGTACGTAGCTGGACACCGCTTCGCCGGCGAACTGCGCGGCGAGCGCCCCGAGGTACACGGCCCAGTTGCCCCAGTCGAGGACCTGCGCGTCCGCGAGCACGAGCACAAGCGCGGGACCGAGGGAGAACCAGCAGTCCGTCGGGATGAGCAGGATCCGGTCGGGGTGCAGACGGTGCTTGCCGACCAGCAGGTCGGGCAGGCGGCCCAGGAACCAGCCGAGCAGCACGAAGAGCGGCACGTAGGGCGCCGGGAGGAGCAACAGCATCGGCACGAAGGCCAGCTGCACCGGCGACGTGTAGGCGACGCCGACGTCGATCCGGATGCGGATGCCGAGGGCGAACATGGCGACGAGCGCGACCGTCGGGCCGACCTCGAGGTCCGCCTCCGCGCCGGCCAGCAGCGCCAGCGCCACCGCGACGACGACGAAGATGCCGCCGAGCACCGCCTCGGCAGCCGCCCGTCGCGGCGCGAGCGGTCTACCGCGCCGCGAATAGCCCTCGCGGACCAGCTGCGGCTCTTCGATGGCGGACACCAGCGGCAGGCTAAGCCGCGGCCCCGACGCGCTGGACGAAGGTCCGATCCTGCGGCGTTGACAAAGCGCCGATGCTCAGCTCAGCGGTGCACGGACTCGCCGCAACCCCGCCGTAGCACCCCTCCAGGAAGAAACCCCGCCATGCTTCGCCGTCCTCGTGTCATCGCCGCCGTCGTGTCGGCGATCGCCGCCGCCCCGGCCTCCGCCGACCTGATTTCCGTCGCCCGATGATTCTGCTCGTCGACGACCAGGCCGACGTCCGGTTCATGCTCTCGCTCTTTCTACAGGACGAGGGCATGGACTTCGACGAGGCCGCCTCCGGGGAGGAGGCGCTCGAGAAGCTGGCGACCAACCACTACGACCTCGTGCTGCTCGACCAGCGCATGCCGCCCGGGATCAGCGGGATCGAGGTCGCCGAGCGCGTGCGCACGATCGGCACGAGCACGCCGATCGTCCTCTACTCCGCCTTCCTGGACCCGCAGGTCGAGCAGAAGGCCGCCGACCTCGGACTGCGCACGGTCGACAAGGGCGAGCCCGACCGGCTCATCGAGGCCATTCGGGCGACGCTTGTGTGACGTCGCCCAGAGGCCGTCGCTTGCGACGTGCCGGCCGGGCGAACCTCAATATCCAGAGGCCGTCGCTTGCGACGTGCCGGCCGGGCGAACCTCAATATCCGCCGCCCAGCTTGCGGTGGTCCCAGGTGACGCGGCGCGTCTCGGCGAACTCGAGCGCGATCCGCTTGGGCGCCTGCTGGGCCACCGCTTCCGGTGGCACCTCGACGCCTCCGTATCGCGACGCCACCGCGGCGCCGACGCCGGCCACCACGTCGAGGTCGTCGTGCAGGCGCGTCTGCGCCTCGATCATGATCCCGCGCAGCTGGCCGTAGTCCGTGCCCCCGGCCTCGACCTGCAGGGTCGTGCGCGGGTCGTGGCGCAGGTTGACGACCTTCTGGGACTTGCGGTAAGTCCACGCCCACAGCGTGCCCTCGCGCACGACGAACCACAGCGGCATCAGGTGCGGGAAGCCGTTGTGACCGAGGGTCGCGCAGGTCACGACGAACTGCTCGTCCAGGAACGCGGCGGCCTCCGCGTCCGACATGACGATCTTGCTACGCATACCGACACCTTCCAGGTACCGTCATGACGTTGTGTCGGTATCCGCTCAAGCGCCTACTCACGGCGTCAGGCGGTGACGAGCAGCCGCTCGGCGGCGGCCAGCACCGCGTCGCGCAGGTCGGCGGGCTCGAGGACGACCGCGTCGCCCGCCTCCTTGCACACCTCCTTGACGAGGTAGCCCTCGCCCTTGAAGGACCACTCGACGATCACCGAGCCGTCGGCGAGCTCGCCGACGACCGTGCGCTGCTCGCGCATCCAGCGCGCCTGCTCGGCGGACACCCAGACGCGCGCGACGCGCGAGCCTCCGACGGTCCCCGTCCGCGGCCAGCCCTCGATGTCGGCCAGCGCGTCGAGCTCGGGCCGCGGCTCGTAGGACCGGTCGGAGACCTCGGCGCGCTTGATGCGGTCCAGGCGGAAGTGGCGCAGGGCCTCCTTGGCCGGGTCGTAACCGGTCACGTACCAGCCCTCTCGGCCGTTGATGAGCGCGTAAGGCTCGATCTCGCGCTCGGAGAACCGGTCCTCGCTCTCCACGTAGTACTCGAGCGAGAGCAGGCGGCGCTCCTCGACTGCGGACGTGACGACCGTGGCCACCTCCGAGTCGTTGCCGCCGGCGGACGTCACCTGGAGGCCCTCGCGGACCGGGTCGTCGCCGAGCGCGGCGACGATCTTCTCCCGGGCGGAATCCAGCGCGCCGGCGGGCAGGTGGTCGCCGATCAGGTCGATGGCGGCCACCAGCGCCTTCGCCTCGATCGGCAGCAGGCGCGCCGGGCGGTCGAAGGTGTCGGAGTAGGGCTCGGTGTCGACCTCGATCTCCCCGCCCGGGAGGATCTCGGCGTAGAGCACGTAGGTGCCGCCGCCGAAGTTGACGACGTTGAGGACGTTGATGTCCTCGCGCAGCTCCTGGTCGGACATCTGCAGCGTCTCGCGGACCTCGGAGACCTTGAGGCGCTTCTCCTCGCGGCCGGCCCGGATGAGATGCGATGCGAGCGTGACGAGCCGCGCGAAGCGCTCGGGGCGGATCCCGGGCTCACGCGAGCGCGAGCGCGGCTCGGGCTCCTCCGCTGCGACCTCTGCGGCGCGCATGCGCGCGCGGCGCTCGCTCTCGGCGTCCAGCGTGATCGCCGGCTCTGCGCGGTGGCCCTCGACGAGCCGCTCGACGCGGTCGCGGGCCTCTTCCACGAGCGGTGCCGGCCCGAGGATGCGGGCGTGCTCGCCGAAGCCGAACGTCCACGCGATCAGCAGCCGCGGGAGCGCGTACTCCGTGCGGAAGACGCACGACCCGTCGTCGGCGCGCTCGAGCCCGCCGTAGGCCGCGAAGTGCCGTTCGACCATCCACGCGATGCGCTCGGAGAACCACACCTCGGCGGTCCCCACGGGCGCGCCGAGCTGCCACGGCACGCGGTTGGCGTAGCGTCGGGGATCGAAGTCGTCGGGCCGCTGGAAGTCGTGCTCGGCCTTGGTCGCGTAGGCGACCTTCCCGCGCACGCGATCCAGGCGGAAGACGCGCAGGGCGTCGCGCTCATGCGAGTAGCCGACGAGGTAGAACTGCTCGCCCTCGAAGAGCAGGTGGTACGGGTCCACGTGACGCAGAGCGGACTCGTCGGTGGCCATCGTGTGGTACTCGAACTCGATGCGCTTGCGCCGGTAGATGGCGGTGTCGATCTTCGCGATCCGCTGCGAGACCTCGTGGCCGCTGGCCTTCGCCGTGATGCCCAGGCCGACGGTGCGCTGACTGGGGAGGTCGAGCGGGCTCGGCCGGCCCCAGGTGATCTGCTGCAGCGCGAGGCGCAGCGGCTCCGCGTAGGCGAACTCTCCGTCGAGCAGGCTCAGCGCGGTCTGCAGCGAAGCGAGCTCGCGGTCGGTGAAGGCGATCGCCGGCAGGTGGAACGCTTCGCGCGCGAGGGAGTAGTTCTCCTGCTCGGAGAAGCCCTCGGCGGGCTTGTCCACCGATAGGTTGATGCCGAGCGAGTCGAGCTCCGCGCGGTCGGCGTAGAAGCGCCGCGCGAATGCGTCCTCTGTCATGTCGGAGTACCCCTCGACGTCGCGTCGGATCTCCGTGGCCGTGACCGGGCGCCGCTCCGCCATCAGATACGAGATCAGCGACAGCTGGCGGATGAGCTTCTCGGTGTCCTTGGCCAAGGTCGCTCAAGCGTAGACCGCACCAGGGGCCACACCGCGCTGGATGCGTGCTCTTTGCGAACATTGGCGTGTGGACGAGGAGACCCTGCGCAAGCTTCAACACGATCTCCGCTCCCCGCTCGTGGTGATCGCCGGCTTCGCCCAGCTGCTCTCGGGCGATCGGCCCGTCACTGACGAGGAGCGCCGCGACTACGCCGTCCGCATCCTGCGCGCCTCCGAGGAGCTCGAGCAGCTCATGAACGAGGCGCTCGGCTGAAGGTCCGTCACCGTCCCGGCGTAGGTTCCGACTCGCGTGTGGGCCCCGCTAACCCGCGCCACCCAGTGGTCCGCGGAAGGGGTCCGCGGGACTATCGGGGGTATACACGCATAACCCGCGCAACCCTACTCAGGCCGAGAGGGTGACGCGCGTTAGTGGGGTCGGTCGCACGGCTCCTATTCGTACTGCGGGTGAAGGCGGTCAGGCGGCCTCTCGGTCGGCGAAGTACGCCGAGCCCGAGAGCGCTCGATCGAAGCTCGACCAGCGCGCGCCCTCGGGCAGCTCGCGCTCGATGCGGTCGAAGGAGCCCAGGCGCCCGCCGAGGTTGTCGATCATGTGCACGAGCGTCGCCTCGCGGGTGCAGGGGACGACGGGCGAGCCGTGCTCGAGCAGCCCGTGGTGGGCGAGGATGATGTGCAGCAGGCCGGCCGCTGTCGCCGCCGGGAAGCCCGGGACGTCCTCGATTGCCCGGCGGACGCGGTAGTAGCCGAGCGGTATCTCGCCCTGCAGCTTGCCGAGGTCGGTCATGTCGAACTGCGGCGGCTCGCTCGTGTAGGCGTCGAGCTTGCCGATGTCGTGCAGCAGCGCGCCGGCGACGGCGACGTCGCGGTCGATCCCCGGGAAGGTGGCCGCCATCGCCGACACGCCCTGGGCCACCGACAGGCAGTGCTCCAGGAGCCCGTGGCAGTAGGCCTGGTGGTAATACTTGGCCGCGGGTGCGCAGCGATAGCGCTCCCAGGTCTCTGACTCCGGCGCGAACACCGTCTCCAGCAGCCCGCGCAGGTGCGGGCACTGGACGGTGGCCACCAGGGTCCGCAGGTCAGTTTCCATCTGCTCTGCGGTGCGCGAAGGACCTTCGTTCATGGCCCGACTAAACGTAATCGGGCATCCGGACGGCGTACCGGGAACGGTACGTTGGCGGAGCGAAGACGGAGTCTTCAGCGGTGGCGAGCGAAAGCGAGACCGAATGGGCAAGTGGTGGACCCTCGTCGCCGTCTGCCTGGCGACGTTCATGCTGCTGCTCGACGTCACCATCGTCAACGTCGCGTTGCCCGCGATCGAGGCGGACCTCGGCGCGAGCTTCGCCGACCTGCAGTGGGTCGTCGACGCCTACGCGCTGACGCTCGCGGCATTCCTGCTGACTGCGGGCTCGATCGCAGACATCATCGGCCGCCGCCGCGTCTTTGAGATCGGCGTCGGGCTGTTCACCTTCGCGTCGCTGCTGTGCGGGCTCGCGAACTCGCCGTTTCTCCTCAACCTGGCCCGCGGCCTGCAGGGACCGGCGCGGCGATGATGTTCGCCTGCGCGCTGGCGCTGCTCGCCGGCGCCTCTGGGCATCCGCTGGTTCGTCGGGGTGGGGCTGGTCTTCGTCGCGGCCGGGCTGCTGCTCATGAGCGGCGTCAGCGCGAGCGACGACTGGACCGGCCTGCTCGCCGGCCTGTGCTTCACCGGCGTCGGCATCGGCATGGTCAACCCGCCGCTGGCCACCGCAGCGGTCGGCGTGGTCAAGGCGGCCCGTGCGGGCATGGCCTCGGGGATCAACGCGACCTTCCGCCAGGTCGGCATCGCCAGGGGCATCGCCGCGTGGGGCGCGATCTTCCAGTCCGCCGTCGACGGGCAGGCGGACGAGTTCGCGCGGGCCGTCGGCGGCCGCATGCCCGCCGGACAGGAGGGCTCCTTCTCTGACTCATCTCCTTCGGCCTGTACCGGCAGCTCGGGCCCGACGCCGTCGAAGCCGGTCGCGAGGCCTTCATCGTCGGGTTCGACCGGATCCTTCTGTGCGCAGGCGTTCTCGCCGTCGTGGGTGCCATCCTGTGCCTGGTGCTGATCCGGCCGAAGGACTTCGTGGAACACGGCGCGCCGGCGTGAGCGTCCAGCCGCTCTTCGAGCACCGGCTCGAGGTGGACGGCTACGAGACGCGGGTCCTCGAGCTCGAAGGCGAGGGGCCCGGCCTGATCCTGTTCCACGGCTTCGGCGACTCCGCGGACACGTGGCGCCCGCTGCTCGACGTGCTCGGCCGGCGCAATCAGCGCGCGCTCGCCGTCGACCTGCCCGGTTTCGGCGCGGCGTCGCGCCTGGGCCCGGGGGCCATCCTGCCGCAGCTGGACGCGTTCGCGGGTGCGCTCGTGGAGTGGGTCGCGGAGAACGGAGACCCGCCCACCCGGGTGATCGCGAGCGGCAACTCGCTGGGCGGCGTCGTCTCCCTGCGCCTGGCCGAGCGTGCCGACCTGCCGATCGCAGGCGTCGTCCCGATCGCGCCCGCGGGCTTCGACATGCCGCGCTGGTTCGAACTCATCGAGCGCGACCCCGTCGTGCGGACCGTGCTCTCGCTGCCGGTGCCGGTCCCGCGCCAGGCGCTCGCGCTCGCAGTCGGGGAGACCTTCCGGCGGCTCGCGTTCGCCCGGCCCGGCGCGGCGGACCGGCGGGTGCTCGCAGCGATGGCCGCGCATCACCCCAGCCGCGACGCGGTTCACCGGCTGATCACCACCGGGCGCCGGCTGTTCCCGGAGCTCACCGATTGCTATGACCTGCTCGACGTGGAGTGCCCGGTCCTGCTGATCTGGGGGACGCGGGATCGCATGGTGAGCCACAGCGGCGCGAAGGTGCTCACCGCCGCGCTTCCCGACACCCGGGTGGTCCTGCTCGAGGGCTGCGGCCACTGCCCGCAGCTCGAGGAGACCGACCGGGTTGCTGAACTGTTGCTTGCATTCGCGGCCGAGACCACGGTCGCCGCGTAGCCTGGAAGGGGTCATGCGCGCCTTCGCAATCACCGTCCTCGCCCTGCTCTCGATCGCGGCGCCCGCCGCCGCCCAGGCCCCGGCCCCGACCTCGACTCCGGCGCCGGTCGGCACTCCGCGGCCCGGAACGGAACCCGTCGTCGCGTCCGGTGTGCGGATCGCCGGGATCGCCGTCGCCCGCCAGACGCGCGCCGAGCTGATCGAGACGTTGCGCGGCCCGGTGCTCGACGTCGTCAAGCGGCCGGTCAGGATCAGCCGCGCGGGCAAGAAGGGGACGCTCAAGCCGCGCGCGGTCAAGCTGCGGATGGAGGTCGGCAAGACCGCGGACCGCGTGTTCGCCACACCGGCGAACGGGGTCGCCCTGCCGGTGACCGACTTCGAGCGCAAGCCGGTCCAGGCGTTCCTCAAGCGCTTCGCGCCGCGTGTCGCCGTCGCCGCGCAGGACGCCGCCGTGCAGATCAACGTGACCCGCATCGGTCGCTCGCCCGGCAAGCCCGGCCGCCGGCTGGACTTCAAGCCCGTCGTCTCCGCGATCAAGCGCGCCCTGCGCGACCCCCTGAGCCCGCACTCGCTGCGCGCGCCGCTGGCGACCGTCAAGCCCGACGTCACGGGCGCCGACCTCAAGGATGCCTATCCGACGATCGTCACGATCGACCAGTCGACCTTCACCCTGCGCCTGTTCCGCCGCCTGCGCTACGACCGCAGCTACGGCGTCGCCGTCGGTCAGGCCGAGTACCCGACCCCCAACGGCGTCTTCGCCATCCAGAGCAAGCAGGTCAACCCGACGTGGACGGCGCCCAACAGCCCATGGGCGGGAGAATCCGCCGGCCAGTCGTTCGACTCGAGCGATCCCAACAACCCACTGCGGGCGCGCTGGATGGGCGTGAACGGCTCCATCGGCATCCACGGCACCGGCGAGGACTACTCGATCGGCTCCCGCGCCTCGCACGGCTGCATCCGCATGCACGAGGCCGACGTGATCGACCTCTTCGACCGCGTCGAGATCGGGACGCCGGTCCTCATCGCGGGCTGATTTCCCGTTCGGGCAAGCCCGGCCGGCGCGATTGCCCGGTCGGGAAGGGTGACGGCCGAGCGGTGCGCGGCCGCCGCCGTCTTTCGGCCCGGAGGCCCTTCAGCGCGCACCGGCGGGCCACGAGCCTGCCGGTGCATGAGTTCGACAATCGAAGCACCGGCAGCGATCGCCGTCGCACCCACCAAGCCCGAGGGGCAGCGGCTCGCCGCAGGTGCCCTCGGCCTCCCCTCCGTCCTCTTCTGCATCGTGACCGGCGCGGCGCCGCTGGCGGCGATGGTCTTCAACGTCCCGATCACAGTGCTCGGGGGCGGCTTCAGCTCGCCGGCGGCGTTCCTGGTGGCGACCGTCGTCCTGACGATCTTCTCCGTCGGCTACATCGAGATGAGCAGGCGGGTGACCTCGGCCGGCGGCTTCTACACGTTCGTGACGCGCGGCTTCGGCCCCGTCGCGGGGCTGGGGACCGGGGTGCTGATCGCGCTCTGCTACATGATCTTCGCGTCGGCGGTCATGGGCGCGTTCGGCTACTTCGCGGCGACCAGCTTCCAAGACTGGTTCGCGGTGACCATCCCCGCCTACGCGTACACCGCGCTCGCGCTGGCGGTCATGACGGCCTTCGCGTGGTTTCACATCGAGCTGACCGCAAAGGTGCTCGGCGTCGCGCTCGTCCTCGAGGTCGTCGTGCTGCTGATCTTCTCGATCGGCGTCCTCGCCGCCGGCGGCGCCGACGGCCTCAGCGCCGAGCCGCTCAATCCGGCGCAGATCTTCGGCAACGACGAGGCGATCAAGACCTTCGGCGCCGCGGCCGCCGGCATCGCCCTCTTCGGCGCCTTCTGGTCCTGGGTCGGCTTCGAGATGGCGCCCAACTACGCCGAGGAGTCGCGCGAGCCCCGCAAGATCGCAAAGACGGCGACCTACGGCTCCGTGATCGGCCTCGGGCTCTTCTACATCCTCGTCTCCTACGCCTTCGTGACGGGCTGGGGCATCGATGGCGTCGGCGCCGGTGTCGCCGGCCAGTTCGAGGGCGAGTACGGCTCGGCCTTCTACCCGCTGGCCGACCGCTTCGTCGGCGGCGGGCTGACCACGTGCCTCGAGGTGCTCGTCATCACCAGCTCGTTCGCCTGTGCGATGGCGTTCTACAACACGGCCGCCCGCTACCTGTTCGCCCTGTCGCGCGAGCGCGTGCTGCCGGCGGCGCTCGGCAGCACCCACCCCAAGCGCCACGGCCCCTACATCGCGTCGTTGGCCGTCACCGGTCTGTGCTTCGTCTACATCCTCGGCTTCACGATCTATGACTCGTCGACGCAGGGGTTCCTGCTCAAGCTCGCGACCTGGAGCCCGCTGCTCGGCGTGCTCGGCCTCCTCGCGATCCAGTCGCTGGTGTCGTTCGCGATCATCCGCTACTTCCTGACCACGGCGCGCGACGGATTCCACTGGTTCAAGACGCTGGTGGCGCCGATCGTCGGCGGGGTCGCCCAGGCCGGAGCCTGCTACCTGCTGATCAAGTATCGCGGCGACCTGTCTGGAGCCGACGACGTGCTCTTCATCAAGGTGCTGCCGTTCGTCCCGCTCGCGGTCTTTGCGGCCGGAATGGTCGCCGCGCTCGTCCTGCGGTCGAGAGCGAAGGAGCGCTACGCGCAGATCGGTTCCTTCGAGCACGTCGCGACGGCGGCGTAGCGCCATGGCCATCGCGACGACCACCCACCCGCTGGAGCCGCTGGCCGCCGAGGAGATCTCGGCGGCGGCGGACCTGCTGCGCACGTCCGGCGACCTCGCCGAGCCGCGCTTCGTGTTCATCATGCTCCACGAGCCGCCCAAAGAGGCTGTGCGCGCATGGTCTGCCGACGGCCCGACGCCGGCACGCGAGGCCTTTGTCGTCCTGCGCGACAGGGCCACGCGCGGGACCTACGAGGCGGTCGTCTCGCTCACCGCCGAGCGCGTCGTCTACGTCGAGCGCAAGGACGGCGTGCAGGCCCCGATCACCATGGAGGAGTTCATGGCGACCGCGGAGCTGGTGCGGGCCGACGAGCGCTGGCAGGAGGCCATGCGCGCCCGCGGGGTCGAGGACTTCGAAATGTGCATGCTGGACCCGTGGTCGGCGAGCTGCACGGGCCCCGGCGACCATCCCGACCTGCGGCGGATCGTGCGGCCGCTGACCTGGCTGCGCGTCGGCGACCCCGACGACAACGGCTACGCGCGGCCCGCCGAGGGGCTCGTGGTCGTGGTCGACCTCGACGCCATGGAGGTCGCCGAGGTCAGCGACTACGGCATCGTCGCCTTCCCGCCGAAGTCGGGCAACTACGTGCCGCGGCTGCTGCTCCGCGAGCCCGACAACGTGCCCGCGGTCGAGACGCTCCGCTCCGACGTCAAGCCGATCGAGATCACGCAGCCCGAGGGGCCGAGCTTCGCCGTCGACGGGCACGAGGTGCGCTGGCAGAAGTGGCGCCTGCGCCTCGGCTTCAACGGCCGCGAGGGCCTGACGCTGCACCAGGTCGGTTACGAGGACTCCGGCCGCCTGCGGCCCGTGCTCAGCCGGGCGTCGCTGTCGGAGATGTGGATCCCCTACGGCGACCCGGCGCCCACACACGCGTTCAAGAACGTGTTCGACATGGGCGAGTACGGGATCGGCTGGCTGGCGAATCCGCTCGAGCTCGGCTGCGACTGCCTGGGGGAGATCCGCTACTTCGACGGCGTCATCAACGACCAGGACGGGGCGGCGGTGACGATCCCGAACGCCGTCTGCATGCACGAGGAGGACTACGGCATCGGCTGGAAGCACACGGACTTCCGCTCGGAGAAGGTTGAGGTCCGCCGGCAGCGGCGGCTGGTGATCTCGATGATCGCCACCGTGGGCAACTACGAGTACGGGTACTTCTGGTACCTGTACACCGACGGCACGATCGAGTACGAGGTCAAGCTCTCCGGCGTGATCTCCACCGGCGCGGTCGCCCCAGGGGAGCGGCCGGAACACGGCACGCTCGTGGCGCCCGGTCTGTACGGGCCCCACCATCAGCACTTCTTCTCCGTGCGGCTCGACATGGAGGTCGACGGCGAGCGCAACTCGGTGGTCGAGGTCGACTCGGAGCCGCTGGCGATGGGCCCGGACAACCCGGTCGGCAACGCGTGGGTGACCAAGCGGACGGTGCTCGAGCGCGAGTCGCAGGCGCAGCGCGTCGTGGACCCCTACAAGGCGCGCTTCTGGCGGATAGAGAACCCCGGCGTCGAGAACGCGGTGGGCGACCCGGTCGCGTACAAGCTCATGCCGGGAGAGACGTGCCTGCCGATGGTGTCGCCCGACGGCGCCTTCGGCTCGCGAGCGCAGTTCGCCTACAAGCACCTCTGGGTGACGCCCTACGACCCGCGCGAGCGCTACGCCGCCGGGGATTATCCCAACCAGCACCCCGGGGCGAGGGCCTGCCGAAGTGGACCGCGGCCGACCGCGAGATCGCCGATCGCGACGTCGTCGTCTGGCACACGTTCGGCGCCCACCACGTCGTCCGCCCCGAGGACTGGCCCGTGATGCCCGTCACCCACATCGGCTTCAAGCTCAAACCGAGCGGCTTCTTCGACGGCAACCCGGCGCTCGACATGCCGCCTTCGGCGGCGGGCAGCCACTGCGCGCACGACGACCCGATGGGCGCAGGCGCCGGGCCGGCCACGTGACGTTCGCGCACGCTGGCGCTGTGCCGGTCGAGGAGGTGCTCCCCGCCGTCAGCGTGCTGGCGATCACGGTGCGGGCGGCGCTCCAGCGTCGAAGAGCCCGTGCAGCCGCAGCGCGACCTCGAGCTCGGCGCGGCGCGCTGCGATCGGGCCACCGAGCAGCTCCTCGGCCCGACGCAGCCGGTAGCTGACCGTGCGCGGGGTCACGCCAAGCGCGGCGGCGGCGTCGTTGAGCCCGCCGCGCTCCAACCACGTCTCGACCGTCTGCCGCAGGACGCGTGCCCGCGGGTTCCCGCTGCCGAGCCCGCGCAGCTCGTCGCGCGCGAGCGCGCCGGTCGCGTCGGCGTCGCCGAGCACCATCGCCTCGATCGTCGCGTCGCGTACGTGGAGGCGCTCGCCGCGGCGCGCACGGGAGATGTGGTGGGCGAGTTCGGCGTGGCGATGCGCGAGGCGGAAGCCCTCCGGTCCGTACCGGGGGCCGGCGACGCCGGCCGGCCCCGCCAGGTTCAGCTCGGCGGCCTCAGCGGCCAGCCAGGCCAGGCACCGGCCGCCTGGATCGCGGGCGCTCAGCACGGGCGCGCCGATGCACGCGACGACCGCCTCGGCGTCCGAGTCATCCGCCACGACGGCGAGGTGCGGTCCGTCGAGGGGGTAGTCCGGCGGAGGGCTCCCGGCGAGTGCGCCCCTGACGATCGCCATCCGCTCGTCGTGGAGCGCAGGCAGGCGCTCCACCTCCTCGAGGAGCTCCCGCAAGCGGTTGGACATGCTGGCCAGGCGGGAAGCATCGCAGCGCCCGCTGAGTCGGCCAATGGCCCGCCGTCGGACGTCAGGCGCGGGCGGTGCGCCGCTTGGCCTTGCGCGCCTCGACGCGCTTGGCCCGCTTGGCGGCCGCCTGCAGCTCGGCGAGCGAGCCCTCGATGCCCTCCGTGAGGACGTCGAGGTCGGGCATGGCGTCGAGGTCGCCGAGCAGCCCGAAGTTCATCCCGCCGTCGTAGGACATGATCGCGATGGCCAGCGCGCGGTCGCCGGCGAGGAACGGGACGGGGAAGATCGCGCGCATGCGCCGGCCGAGCACGTACAGCGGGACCTGCGGCCCCGGCACGTTGGTGACGAGCAGGTTGTACATCCGCCCGGAGAACTGCAGGCGCGATGCCTGCGCGTGGATGGTCGGCGGCGCGAAGTCCTGGGCCTGCGCGAGGGCCTGCGCGCCGATCGCCTGCTTTGACTCCTTGAGCCCGTCCATCGCCTCACGCACGCGGGCGAGGCGGAGCACCGGGTCGGCCACGCCCACGGGCAGCGGCGCCATCATGATCGTGATCTCGTTGCCCATGCTGTTCTTCGTCTTCTCGGTGCGAACGGAGACGGGCACGCACGCGCGCAACTCGAGGTCCTCGGTGTTCAGGCCGCGCTCGCGCAGGAAGTGGGCGATGCCGCCGGCGACGGCGGTCAGCACGATGTCGTTGACGGTGCCGCCGAGCGCCCCCTTGACGGCCTTGAACTCGCTCAGCTCCGCGCGCACGATGCAGTAGCGGCGGTGGGGTCCCGGGGCGACGTTGAAGGGCGTCGGCGGAGGCGCCTTCAGCGCGGTGCGGGCGACCTCGCCGATGCCGGCGGCCATCTCACGCGCGCGGCCGAGGATCTCGCGCGGTGCCGCCTCGCCGACCGCCTTGACGGCCAGGCTGCCGACGGTCCGCACGGCGCCTTCGACGCCGCGTGCCACGAGCTCGGCGCGGCTGGGCTCGCGGCGCGGGATCCAGGGCTCGGGCGCCGTCGTGGGGGCCTGATCGGCTTGCAGGTCGAAGAGCACGGTGGCCAGGTCTGCGCCCGAGACGCCGTCGACGAGCGCGTGGTGGCTCTTGGAGATCAGTGCGAAGCCGCCGTCGGCGAGGTTTTCGACGAGGTAGAGCTCCCACAGCGGCTTGGAGCGATCCAGCTGCTGCGAGAACAGCCGCGCCGCGAGATCGAGCAGCGAGCGGTCGTTGCCGGGCTTGGGCAGCGCGGTGTGGCGGACGTGGTAGCCGAGGTTGAACTTTGGGTCGTCGATCCACAGCGGCAGCCCGGTCTCCAGCGGCGCCTTGGCGATCTTCTGGCGGTAGCGCGGGACGAGGTGCAGCCGTGAGCGCACGTGGCCCATGAACTCGTCGAGGTCGGGTGGCGGCCCGTCGAGCAGCACGACGCCGCCGATGTGCATGTGCGTCGTCGGGCCCTCCTGCGCGAGGAACCCGGCGTCGATCGCGGAGAGTCGGTCGAGGTGTCCCTGGGCCACGCTGCGTTTCAACGTATCTCACTCCGCGGGTAGGGTGCGCGACTTGGCGGCCCGCTCCGTACCGATCCCCGCGCTCTCCCGGGCGCCGATCGCCGCCTGGCCAGGAGCGCACGCGGACCGGGAAGGAGCGAACCGCTGATGGAAGTCGTCGAGATCGCCGAGCGTGCCCGGGCCGAGGGTCGGCTGGGCATCGACACGGAGTTCATGCCCGAGGGGCGCTACCGGCCGCTGCTGTGCCTCGTCCAGATCGTGGTCGGCGAGGACATCACGATGCTCGACCCGATCGCCGGGCCCGAGTTCGACCCGCAGCCACTCGCCGAGTGCCTTGCGGATCCCTCCATCGAGATCGTCCTGCACGCCGGCCGCCAGGACGTCGCGCTCCTGCGCCGCTGCTGGTCCACGGACGTCACCAACGTCTTCGACACCCAGGTGGCGGCGGGCTTCGCCGGCTTCTCCGCGCAGGCCGGCTACCTCGGCCTGCTCCACGACGTCCTGAAGATCCGGCTGAAGAAGTCCGCGTCCTTCACACGCTGGGACCAGCGGCCGCTGACGCAGGAGCAGCTCTCCTACGCCGCCGAGGACGTCGAGCACCTGCTGCCGCTCGCCGACGAGATCCAGGGGCGCCTGAGCGCGCTCAAACGGCTCGAGTGGGCGCGCGAGGAATGCCTGTCGATCGCGGGCGCGACCGACGAGCGCGACGCCGACGAGGTCTGGCGGCGCCTGCCGCGCTCCAGCGGCCTGGACCCGCGCGAGCGCGCGATCGCCCGCGAGCTGGCCGCCTGGCGCGAGCGCACCGCCGAGCGCGAGGACCGTCCCGTCGGCGGCGTGCTGCGCGACCCGTCGGTGGTCGAGCTGGCCAAGCGCGCGCCGCGCGACCGTGCCGCCCTCGGCTCGATCCGCGGGCTGACGCCCGACGTCGGCCGCCGGCGCGGTCAGGAGATCCTCGACGCGATCGACCGCGGGCGGGAGGCGGAGCCGATCAAGCTCGAGCGCGAGGAGCGCCTGATGAGCGAGTCCGGCGACGGTCCGGTGATCGCACTCGCCGAGTCGCTCGTGCGCACGCGCGCGCTGGAGGCCGGGCTCGCCTACGAGCTGATCGCGGCCCGCGCGGACCTGACCCCGGTGGTCGTCGCCGCCCGCCGCGGCCTCGACCCGCCGGCGGTGCGCACGCTGGAGGGCTGGCGTCGCGCGCTCGTCGGCGACGAGCTCCTGGCGCTCCTGGGCGGCGAACGCGTGCTGCGCGTATCGGATGGGCGCGTCGACATCCAATCAGAGGATCCTGCGGCCGGGTAGAGCCGACGAGTGGCGGGGGGCCTCGCATCAGACTGTGCGCCTGGCGCGCGGGCGGCACGCAAAGCCCGCCGAGGGCGCGTGCGTGATGGAGCTGGCCTCCATGCTCGCGGGCGAGCGCTTCACCGACAAGCCGCGGCGTTCCCGTTGCCGGTTGCGGGCGCTGCGCAGGACCGGATCCCCGCCCTGACTGCGTAGCTCGTAGTCGAGGCGCACGTAGCGCAGCAACAGCAGGGCGGCGAGCGACGCCGCGACGCCGCCGGCCGTCGCCGCCTCCGCGGGCGCGATGCCGGCGAGCAGCGTGAAGGCGCCGTACAGGACCACCGCGCCCATCGCCAACAGGGAGAGCAGGGTGGTCATCGCGAAGTGAAGCGTAGATGGGTTGTTCCACGACTCCGCGGCCGCGGATCACGGGGCGGGCGGGATTGATCCGCCGGATCGCGTCCGTCCGGACTTGCCCGTACCACCGGTACGGGCTTCGCCGGCCGGCCACGCCCGGCTCGGTCATGACCGCGCCCGCGACCACGGGCCTCGCGGACCAACCCATCTAGGCTCGATGCGGTGATTACGCGCCGCGAAGACATCCGCAACGTCGCCATCGTGGCGCACGTCGACCACGGCAAGACGACCCTCGTGGACGCGATGCTTTGGCAGAACGGCGCCTTCCGCGCCAACCAGGACGTCAATGAGCGCGTCATGGACTCGATGGATCTCGAGCGCGAGAAGGGCATCACGATCCTCGCCAAGAACACGGCGGTGAGGTATCGGCAGGGGGGCCCGCCTCGGCACGGCGAGGGCGCCGACGATCGTGCCTCGGCACCCCTGGGCGAGGTCAAGCTCAACATCGTCGACACCCCCGGCCACGCGGACTTCGGCGGCGAGGTCGAGCGCGCTCTGACGATGGTCGACGGCGTACTGCTGCTCGTCGACGCCTCCGAGGGCCCGCTGCCCCAGACGCGCTTCGTGCTGC
>JBBJOW010000052.1:0-28590 GCA_037724045.1 Solirubrobacteraceae bacterium | reverse complement strand
GGAAGGTCGGCGAGGGCGTCACCCGCTGGAAGGCCGGCGACGAGGTCATCGTCCACTGCAACCAGGCCTCCTACGAGGACGTCGAGGTCCACGGCCTGGACCCGATGGCGGCTCCGTCGCAGAAGATCTGGGGCTACGAGACGACCTGGGGCTCCTTCGCGCAGTTCACGAAGGTCCAGGCCCAGCAGCTCATCCCCAAGCCTGCAGCTTTGTCATGGGAGGAGTCCGCCTCCTACGGGCTCGTCTACTTCACCGCCTACCGGATGCTGATCACGCGCTGCAACATCCGCCCGGGCGACAAGGTCCTGATCTGGGGCGCCGCCGGCGGCCTCGGCGTGTTCGCCACCCAGATCTGCGCCGCCGTCGGCGCGCAGGCGGTGGGCGTCGTCTCCACCGCGGAGAAGGGCGAGCTGGTCAAGCAGCTCGGTGCCGTCGACTACATCGACCGCGCGGAGTTCAAGGGCATGATGCGCACGGGCACCGAGTCCAAGGATGAGGAGAAGGCGCGCTTCAAGGTCTCGCGGGCGTTCTCCAAGCGGGTCAAGGAGATCCTCGGCGACCAGCCCGACATCGTCTTCGAGCACGTCGGCATGGCCACGTTCCCGACCTCGGTCTTCGCCGTCAAGCCGTTCGGCAAGGTCGTCATCTGCGCCGGCACCACGGGCTACAACCTCGACTTCGACGTCCGCTACCTGTGGATGCGCCAGAAGTCGATCCTCGGCTCGCACTTCGCCAACGCGTATGAGTGCAACCGCGCCAACGCGCTGATCGAGCAGGGCCTCATCCGGCCGGTGCTGTGGCGCACGATGGGCTTCGACGGCGTCGGCGAGGCGCACCAGCTCATGCGCGACAACAAGCACTCGGGCAAGATCTCGATTCTCGTCGGGGCCGAGGATGAGGGCCTGGGCAAGACCGCCGAGGGTCCCGGCGCGATCTACGCCGAGATAGGCTGACCGCATGGCTGCCGGCAGTGTCCACATCCCCTGGTATGCGACGTTCTTCCGTGGCGACAAGTTCGCCGAGGCCCTCGGGGACATCGCCCCGGTCGCGATCCGCTACGGCGCGACCGACTTCGCCGTCTACCGCTCGCGCGACGACGGCTACAAGTTCGTCCACACGGTGGACTTCGAGGACAAGCTCGACTGGCTGCGCTACTGGAACGGGCCCGAGTTCTGCGACTGGCGCGCCAGGTACACGAGCTGGTACCAGGTGCCGGTCCTCTACGTGTGGCACGACATCGTCGCGGCCGGCCACTCCGAGGTCGCGGGCGAAGCCACCCTCACTGAGTCTCAGCACTAGGCGCCCCGTTCGGGGTCCGTCGACGCGAACCGCACGCCCGGTGTGCTCAACCGGCCTCCAGGGGGGCCATCGTCAGCCCCGCGTCCTTGAGCTGCTCCCAGTAGAGCTCGGCCGGCTCCTTCTGGCCGCTCCATACGATCGCGCGGCCGGACTTGTGGATGCGCTCGGCGGCCCCGTAGCCCTGCTCGAGGCTCATCCCCGGGATGTAGCGAGCCAGGGTCGCGGCCACGTGCTCGAAGGTGTTGTGGTCGTCGTTGAGGACGATCACGCGCCAGGACCCACCGAGGCCGCCACCCGGACCGCCCACGCGCGGCTTCTCGATCGTCTGGCTCATCGCTTCGAACGCCAGCGGTCGAGGCCGAGCCAGATGTGGTCGGGCGGCAGCGCCTGCGCGTAGACCTGCGCGGTCTCGAGGTCCGTGTGCTCCTCGAGCATCGCGATCTGGGAGACGACGAACTCCTCGAGCGTGAGCCGGCCCGTGCGCTCGATCTCCTCGTCGAGCGCCTCGCGGACGCGCTCCAGATGGCCGGGGACGTCCTGCGTGATCTCGCCGAAGTGCGTCAGTGCGAGCCGCTGCGGGTCCCACCCGGCGATCTCGTCCAGCGAGGCGTTCCACGCGTCGACGTCGACGTCGGGCGGCGGCGTCGGGGCCACGACGAGGTCCGCGGGCGGGATGCGCACGCCCGCGACGTCGCCGACCAGCGCCGTGCCGGTCTGCTCGTGCAGGTAGGAGACGTGGTGAGACGCATGGCCGGGCGTGTAGGCGACCCGGAAATCGTCGAGCACCGTCTCGCCGCCCGCGAGGACGTGGAGGTTGTCCTGGGGAACCGGGGTGACCGCGCCCCACAGGCGCTGCATGCCCTCCTCGCCGTACAGGCGCGTCGCGGACTTCACGAGCTTCGCCGGATCCGCGAGGTGCGGGGCGCCGACCTCGTGCACGTACACGGGCACCTCCGGCCAGCGCTTCACGAGTGCTCCGGCGGCTCCGGCATGGTCGAGGTGGATGTGCGTGAGCAGGATGGCGCGCGGAGCGAAGTCCGGCTCGAGGCCGGCCAGCACGGTGGCGAGCGTCGACTCCGGACCCGGGTCGACGAGCACCCCGTCGACCTCCCAGCAGCCGATGACGCGGCGGCGGCCGAGGTGTTCGGTATCGATGACCCGCATTCGCCTGCGAAGATAGTGGGATGCCTGCGCGTCTCGAGAAGCCGGATCGTCCTTGGATGATGCGCACCTACGCGGGGCATTCGACGGCCAAGAAGTCCAACGCGCTGTACCGCTCGAACCTCGAGAAGGGTCAGACCGGGCTCTCCATCGCCTTCGACCTGCCGACGCAGACGGGCTACGACGCCGACCACGAGCTCGCCCGCGGCGAGGTCGGCAAGGTCGGCGTCCCGGTGGCCCACAAGGGCGACATGGCGGCGTTGCTGGACGGGATCCCGCTCGACGAGATGAACACGTCGATGACGATCAACGCGACCGCGGCCTGGCTGCTCGCGCTCTACATCGTCACGGCGGAAGAGAATCCCACCCATCCCGTCTCGCCCGCGGACCTCCAGGGCACCACCCAGAACGACATCATCAAGGAGTACCTGAGCCGCGGGACCTACGCGTTCCCGCCCGGCCCCTCGATGAAGCTGATCGCGGACATGATCGCCTTCACGGTTCAAGAGGTCCCGAAGTGGAACCCGATCAACATCTGCAGTTACCACCTGCAGGAGGCCGGCGCCACGCCGGTGCAGGAGATCGCCTTCGCCATGTCGACCGCCGTGGCGGTCCTGGACGCGGTCCGCGAGCGCGTTCCGGCGGATCGGATGGGCGCGGTCTTCGGGCGCATGTCGTTCTTCGTCAACGCCGGCGTGCGCTTCATCGAGGAGCACGCGAAGCTGCGTGCGATGGACCGCATCTGGGAGGAGATCGGCCGTGAGCGCTACGGCGTCACCGACGAGAAGCAGCTGCGCTTCCGCTACGGCGTCCAGGTGAACTCGCTCGGGCTCACGGAGGCCCAGCCTGAGAACAACGTCCAGCGCATCGTCCTCGAGACGCTCGCCGTCACGCTGGGACGCAACGCGCGCGCCCGCGCGCTGCAGCTGCCGGCCTGGAACGAGGCCCTCGGCCTCCCCCGCCCCTGGGACCAGCAGTGGTCGCTGCGCATCCAGCAGGTGCTCGCCTACGAGACCGACCTGCTCGAGTACGGCGACATCTTCGAGGGCTCGCACGTCATGGAGGCGCTGACGGACGAGCTCGCCGACGCCGCGCGCGACGAGATGGCGCGCGTGAGCGAGGAGGGCGGCGCGGTCGAGGCCGTGGACTACATGAAGGCGGCGCTCGTCGAGTCCCACCGCGAGCGCATCGCGCGCATCGAGCGCGGCGAGCAGGTCGTGGTCGGCGTCAACCGGTACACGAGCACGGAGGACTCGCCCCTGACGGCGGGCGGCGACGGCGGCATCCTGACCGTCGACCCCGACGTCGAGCAGAACGCCAAGGACGCACTGCAACGGTGGCGCGGCTCGCGCGATCAGGCCGCCGTCGATACCGCGCTCGACGAGCTCCGGCGCGTGTCGCAGACCGACGAGAACGTGATGGAGGCGACGCTCGGCGCCGCTCGTGCCGGCGCGACCACCGGAGAGTGGGCGCAGGCGCTCCGCGCCGCCTTCGGCTCCTACCGGGCGCCGACGGGGATCGGCGAGGCGGCTGCGGCTCCGCCCACCGACGACATGGCCGAGCTGCGCGACGAGGTCGCCCGCGCAAGCGAGGCGCTGGGGCGCAGGATGAAGATCCTCGTCGGCAAGCCGGGCCTGGACGGCCACTCCAACGGCGCCGAGCAGATCGCCGTGCGCGCGCGCGACGTCGGGATGGAGGTCGTGTACGAGGGCATCCGGCTCACCGGGGAGCAGATCGCCCGCTCCGCCGTCGACGAGGGCGTGCACGTCATCGGCCTGTCGATCCTGTCCGGCTCTCACCGCGAGCTCCTCCCAGCGATCATCGAGGCGCTGCGCGACGCGGGCGGCGAGCACATCCCCGTCGTCGTGGGCGGCATCATCCCGCTTGCGGACGTCGACGGCCTCAAACAGGCCGGTGTGTCCGCGGTGTACACCCCGAAGGACTTCGACCTCTCGAAGATCATGCGCGACATCGTCCGGCTGGTCGAGGAGCGCAACGGGGTCACGGCCGGGGCGTGAGCCTCGCCGCACGCCTGCGCGACGGCGACCTGACCGCGGCGCCGGAGGTCCTCAACCTCGTCGAGAGCCGCACGCGCCGCGACGAGTCGGCGGCGCTGCTGACCGCGCTGGGGACCGAAGCGGGCGCGCACATCGTGGGCGTGACCGGTCCTCCGGGCGCGGGCAAGTCGACGCTGCTCTCCGCGCTGACGCAGGAGTGGCGCAAGCGGGAGCGCTCGGTCGCCGTGCTCGCCGTGGACCCGTCCTCCAAGCGCTCGGGCGGCGCACTGCTCGGGGACCGCGCCCGCATCGCCACCGACCCGCGCGACCGTGCCGTCTTCATCCGCTCGATGGCCGCGGGCGAACGGCTCGGAGGCCTGGCGCCGGCGACCCGGGCGGCCGCTCAGGCGCTCGCGCACGCCTTCGACGTCGTGGTGATCGAGACGGTCGGCGTGGGTCAGTCCGAAACCGACGTCGCCGACACGGCGGACACCGTGGCGGTGATCGTCCAGCCCGGGTCGGGCGACGCGCTGCAGTTCCTCAAGGCGGGGATCATGGAGATCCCCGATGTGCTCGTGGTCACCAAGGCCGACCTCGGCCAGGTGGCCAACCGGGCGAGGCGGGACCTGCACGCCGCACTGCGGTCCATCGGCGCGCGCGACACTCCCGTGGTGGCGGTGTCCTCGGTGCCGCCCGCCCGGGGGATCGAAGCCCTGGCCGACGCGCTGGAAGCGCACCGGACCCGGCTGGACCTGCCGGCGGCGCGCCTTGACGCGCGCCGGGCGGGTGCGCTGGCGGACTTCATCGCCGAGCGCGGCGAGGCTGGATTGCGCCGCCTGGGCGGCCGACGCGCCGCTCAGCGGTTCCTCGACGCTACGGAACCCGGCGCATCCGAGCCGGAACTGGTCGAGGCTCTCCAAGCGCTGGCCGATGGGTGAATCATGGGGGCAAACGCAACCTCGTGCTCGGTCGCTGTGCAGCGCTCCTGTTCCTGTGCGGCGCCGTCGCCTCGCTGCCGACCAACGCCCTCCTGAACGCCGACGCCGACGCCTACGCGGTCAACGCCCTGGCGTTCGTCAGCACGGTCGTCACGCTCGTCATCCCCTGGCAGCGCCTGCACCGGCGCTGGATGCACGTGCTGGTGCTTCGCATGTACGCCGCCAAGCGGGCCTCGCGCGATGTGCCCTTCGTCCTGGCTATGGACTCGGCGTCGCCGTCGGCTCGGGATCGGCACCTAGCGCACTCACCTGCCAGCGGCCGTCGACCTTCGTGAGCGCCAGCGTGTCCGACGACGGGTCCTGACCGTCGGCGGAGGTCTTGATCTCCGCGCGCGCCGTGGTGCCGTCGATGGCGACCTCCCCCACCGTGAGCTTCGGCGCCTGCACCTCCCCGAGCGAGGTCCGCATGGCGACCTCGCACGGCAGGCCGATCTGCCGCAGGCCGTCGAGCAGGTCCGGGGCGAAGACGTCCTCGCACAACGTCTTGTAGTCGCGCTCCTCCACCGAGCTCGCGAAGGTCGTCAGCGTCTCGCGGACCTGCTGCTCGTCGGTGGGGGCGTCCTCGCCGCAGGCGGCGAGGAGGCCGAGGACGAGGCTGGCGGTGAGGGCGGTCAGGCGGCGCACAGATAGGATCGTCGCATGGAAGCAGGCCCCGCACTCGGCTCGTGGCTGCGCTGCTATCGCTGCTGGTCGACGAACCTCGAGGTACAGGTCCACTACGAGGGCATCCACCGCATCGATTCGGCGACGGGCGAGCGCGCCGAGGTCGTCGATGAGCTCCAAGAGGCGGTCGTGCAGTGCCTGGACTGCATGCACGACCAGCCGCACCTCGGCTTCCTCGAGGGCCGCGTCCAGCCGATCGAGGACCGCTGGGAGCGCATGGTGGCCGGCGCGCCCTGGGTCGCCTCGTGCGAGGTCACGGTCGAAGCCGACCAGGTCGAGTCGTGCTCGGGTCCCGACGCCGCCGACCATCTCTCCTTCGCCGCCTTCGGCGACCACGGGACCCGCGAGTTCTTCACCCACGTGCGCTTTCACAAGCACGACGAGGACCGCATCGTCGTCTTCCTGCTCGTCGAGCTCTACGCCCGCTCGCAGCAGGAGGCGATGGACACGCTCGAGACCGCCGCCCAGGGCAGCCTGATGGTTTCCTCGCTGGCCGAGGAGTCCCGCCCCCCTGCCGCCACCGGATTCGACCCGCACTGAGCAGCGGTCTTCGCTTCGCGGCGACACGCTGTCTCACATAAGGTCAGATGATGGCAACAGCAGCGGTCTTCGCTTCGCGGCGACACGCTGTCTCACATAAGGTCAGATGATGGCAACGGAGCTCGCCCCCGGCGTCTTCCAGCTGGGCAGCTTCCCGGCCAATTCGATCAACGCCTACGTCTCGGGCGGCGTCCTCTTCGACGCCAAGACCCGCCATGACGGCAAGCGGATCGTCAAGGCGCTTCGCGGGCATCAGCTCACCGCCCACGCGCTCACTCATGCCCACCCCGACCATCAGGGCGCGTCGCATCACGTGTGCACGGAGCTCGGGCTGCCCTACTGGGTGCCCGATGGGGACGCCGACGCTGCGCAGGACCCGTCGCTGATCGGCGCCCGCCAGCCGTCACACCCCCTGGCCACGCTGTTCGTCAAGACCATGACCGGCCCGGGCCACCCCGTCGACCGCCGGCTGCAGGACGGTGACAACGTCGGCGGCTTCCGCGTGATCGACGCGCCCGGGCACTCTGCCGGCCACGTCGTCTACTGGCGCGAGGCCGACGGCGTCCTCATCCTCGGCGACGTCCTGAACGCGATGGACATCATCACCACCCGCAAGGGGCTCACCCTGCCGAAGGACTTCGTCACGCCCGACCCGGCGCGTAACCGGAAGTCCGCCCGCGCGCTGGCCGATCTCGGCGAGCCGTCGCTGGTCCTGTTCGGCCACGGGCCCCCGTGGCGCGACGGCGCGGCCTTCCGCCGCTTCTGCGCAGCGCTCTAGGTGTAGTTCCTAGGCAGCGGTCGCGCCCAGGCGCTGCTCGAGCGCCTCGAACTGCGACCACAGCTCGAGCGGCAGCTCGTCTCCGAAGGTCTCGAGGTGCTCGCGGACCTGGGGCAGCTCCTCGCGCAGCGCGTCGAGGTCGACGTTGCGGACCTGCTCGAAGGCGTCCGCATCGAGGTCGAGGCCGTCGAGGTCGATGTCGCCGGCGGCGGGAATGCCTCCCACCGGCGTCTCCTCGGTCTCCACGACGCCTTCGCAGCGACGGAAGATCCAGGCCAGCACGCGCGAGTTCTCGCCGAAGCCCGGCCACAGGAACTTGCCGGTCTCCTGGTCCTTGCGGAACCAGTTGACGAAGAAGATCCGCGGCAGATCGGCTCCCTCGTGCTTGCCGACCTTCAGCCAGTGGCCGAAGTAGTCGCCCATGTTGTAGCCGCAGAACGGCAGCATCGCCATCGGATCGAAGCGCAGCTCTCCGACCGTGCCGGCGGCGGCGGCGGTCTTCTCCGAGCCCATGGTGGCGCCGAGGAAGGTGCCGTGCTCCCAGTCGAAGGCCTCGCGGACGAGCGGGACGACCGTCGAGCGGCGCCCGCCGAACAGGAAGGCGTCGATCGGCACGCCGGCCGGGTCGTCCCAGTTGGGGGCGATCGACGGCGTCTGGTCGGCCGGGACGGTGAAGCGCGCGTTCGGGTGCGCGGCGGTCGCCCCCGAGCCCGGGGTCCACTCGTTGCCGTGCCAGTCGGTCAGCACCTCGGGCGCGGGCTCGGACATGCCCTCCCACCAGACGTCGCCGTCGGGCGTGAGCCCCACGTTCGAGAAGACGGTGTTCTCCTCCATGGCCGCCATGGCGTTCGGGTTGGTCGCGTAGCCCGTGCCGGGCGCGACCCCGAAGAAGCCGGCCTCGGGGTTGACGGCGTAGAGGCGGCCGTCCTCGCCGAATTTCATCCAGGCGATGTCGTCGCCGACCGTCTCGACCTTCCAGTCCCTCAGGGACGGGATGAGCATGGCCAGGTTGGTCTTCCCGCACGCCGACGGGAAGGCACCGGTCAGGTATTTCACGTCACCTTGAGGCGAGGTGACCTTGAGGATGAGCATGTGCTCGGCCAGCCAGCCCTCGTCGCGCGCCATCACGGAGGCGATGCGCAGCGCGAAGCACTTCTTGCCCAGCAGCGCGTTGCCGCCGTAGCCCGAGCCGAAGGACCAGATCTCGCGGGACTCGGGGAAGTGGACGATGTACTTCTCCTCGTTGCAGGGCCACGAGGAGCTCGTCTCGCCGTCGGCCAGCGGCTTGCCGACCGTGTGCAGGCACGGGACGAATTCCCCATCACCGGCGCCGAGGACGTCGAGGGCACCCTTGCCCATGCGAGTCATGATCCGCATCGAGACCGCCACGTAGGCCGAGTCCGTCAGCTGCACGCCGATGTGGGCGATCGGGGAGCCGAGCGGACCCATCGAGAACGGGACCACGTACATCGTGCGACCGGCCATCGAGCCGTCGAAGAGGCCGTTGAGCTTCTCGCGCATCTCAGCGGGGGGCGTCCAGTTGTTGGTCGGGCCGGCGTCCTCTTCACGCTCGGAGCAGATGAAGGTGCGGTCCTCGACGCGGGCGACGTCGCCCGGATCGGTGAGCGCCAGGTAGGAGTTCGGCCGCTTGGCCTCGGAGAGCTTCGTGAAAGTGCCGCCGTCGACGAGTCCCTGGCAGAGCCGGTCGTACTCCTCGGCCGATCCGTCGCACCAGTGGATGCCCGCGGGCTTGGTCAGCGCGGCGATCTCCTCGACCCAGCTCTGGAGTTTCGCGTGCTTGGTCGGGGCGTCATTCACGGTGCTCGGAACTCCTCTTCGCTTCACAACAGGGGTCGGGGGGGAGCCAGCCATCCTAAGCCGTACGTCTGCCGAGAGGCTCCGGACGGTGCTCATGGACATACACCCCGCGGCCGATCCACTGATACATGGCCCTTCTGGCCGACACCCGCCGTCCCGCCCTCGACGGCGCCATTCCCCTCGCGGCGGTGCTCACGCTGTCGGCGGAGCGGCGGAGACGATGCCGCTCGGTGTGATCGTCGCCGGCCTGCTCGTCCATGTCCCGCCGCCGCGGTCGCCGGGCGCGACGAGCTCAGCTCTGTACCGGAGGGCCAGCTGTCCTCCGGGGTACCAGCACCAGCCGCTTGAACTCGGCCACCAGCGTCCCCTCCTGGTTGAAGACGCGGGTGTGGACCTTGACCGTCCCGCGGTCGGGCTTTGACTGCGAATCGCGCTTCTCGAGGACCTCTGACTCGACGAACAGGGTGTCGCCGTGGAACACCGGCGCCGGGTGCTTGAGCTCCTCGGTGGCGAGGTTGGCGATCGCCTTGCCCGAGACGTCGGACACGCTCATACCGAGCGCGAGGGAGTAGACGAGCGACCCGACGACGACGTTGCGGCCCTGCTGGGAGGCCTTGGCGTAGACGTCGTTGAGGTGCAGCGGGTGGTGGTTCATGGTGATCAGGCAGAACAGGTGGTCGTCTGACTCGGTCACCGTCTTGGCGGGCCAGTGCTTGTAGACGGCGCCGACCTCGAACTCCTCGAGGTAGCGGCCGTAGGGGTGGCCGCCGGTGGATTCCCGTTCGGCCTGATCGGTCGTGAAGTCGCTCATTTGCGCGCGGAGTGTACGGTCGGGTTTCTGATGCGCAATCCCCGTGACTTCTTCAAGCCGCTCGCGATCGACGCGCCGACGCCCGCCAGCGAGATCCCGGTCCTCCCCTCGCGGATGATCCACTTCGTCGACTTCTCCAACGAGAAGATGGCCGCCAAGGCCGTCGACACGGCGCCGAAGGTCGACATCCTGCTCGGCAACCTCGAGGACGCGGTCCCGGTCGAGCGCAAGGAGGCCGCGCGGCAGGGCCTCGTCGACTTCGCCCGTTCGAACGAGCTCGGGCTGACCCAGCTGTGGACGCGCGTCAACTCGCTGGAGTCGCCGTGGGTGCTCGACGACCTGACCACGCTGGTCACCGAGATCGGCAACCAGCTCGACGTGATCATGGTCCCGAAGGTCGAAGGCCCGTGGGACATCCACTATGTGGACCGGCTACTCGCCCAGCTCGAGGCCAAGGGCAAGGTCGACCGCCCGATCCTGATCCACGCGCTGCTCGAGACGGCCCAGGGCGTCGCCAACCTCGAGGAGATCGCCTGCGCGTCCCCGCGCATGCAGGGCATGTCGTTCGGCCCGGCCGACCTCGCCGCATCGCGGCGCATGAAGACCACACGCGTCGGCGGCGGGCACCCCGGCTACCGCACGATCGCCGATCCGGGCGAGGAGGGCGAGGCACGGCCGTCCTACCAGCAGGACCCGTGGCACTACTCGATCGCCCGCATGGTGGACGCCTGCACGTCGGTCGGCGCGCTGCCGTTTTACGGGCCGTTCGGTGACATCAAGGACGTCGAGGGCTGCGAGACCCAGTTCCGCTCGGCCTTCCTGCTGGGCTGCGTCGGCGCCTGGTCGCTGCACCCGGCCCAGATCGACATCGCCAAGAAGGTCTTCTCGCCCGATCCCGAGGAGGTCAGGTTCGCCCAGCGGGTGATAGAGGCGATCCCCGACGGCGCCGGCGTGCACATGCTCGACGGCAAGATGCAGGACGACGCGACCTACAAGCAGGCCAAGGTGATGGTCGACCTCGCCGAGATGCTGGCCTCCAAGGACGCGGAGCTCGCCGAGGCGTACGGCCTCGAGCCTGCCCGCAGCTGAGCTCGTCGACATGGTGATGCTCGAGCAGGTGCGTACGCCGCCGCGCTGGATGGACGCGCTCACGGTCGCGCTCACCCGTCCGGCCGGCGTCCCCGAGCGCCGTGTGGACGAGGACCCGTGGAAGCCGGGACCCGTCGACCGGCCGCGGCGCGCGACGGACGATCTCGCGTGGCTGCGTCAGGCCTTCGACGATCCCGCATCCGACGGCTTGCGTGTCGTCGACGCCCAGCTGTCGGCCTGGGAGGTGGCCGACGGTGAACGCGTCGGTCGGCTCCAGCGCCTCGATGGCCGGGGAATTCTCGCGGCGGCGGGCTTCGCACTGCATCAGACCGAAGCCGGATAGGCTCCCGCGCCGTCCATGCGCCTCTTCGAATTCGAGTCCCGCGAGCTCGTCCGCCGCGCGGACATCCCCACGACGCAGTTCGGCTTCGCGACGACCCGCGACAAGGCCCGCGCGATCGCCGCCGACATCGGCGGGCCCACGGTGATCAAGTCGCAGGTGCTCACCGGCGGCCGCATGAAGGCCGGCGGGGTGCAGTTCGCCGACACGCCTGACGAGGCCGCAGACCACGCCGCCGACGTCCTCGCGCTCGAGATCAACGGCCATATGCCTCGCGGCGTGATGGTGGACACGCGTGCCGACGTCGCCCAGGAGTACTACGCGGGCGTCGTCTGGGACGGCACCCGCAAGCAGCCGGTGATGATCTTCTCCGACGTCGGCGGGATCGACATCGAGCAGGTCGCCGAGGACCAGCCCGACCGCGTCGGGCGCCGCCACTTCCCGAACAACCGGCCGTTCAGCGACTACATGGCCAAGGAGCTGGTCGCCTCGGTGGGCGTGACCGGCAAGGACCTGCAGCGCCTGGTGCCCATCATCACGCGCCTCGCCAAGCTGTTCGTCACGTACGACATGACGCTGGCGGAGATCAACCCGCTCGGCAAGCTCGCCGACGGCTCGTTCGTCGCGCTCGACGCGCACATGGACATGGAGAACGAGGCGCGCGGCCGCCAGAAGGCGATCCTCTCCGATCTCGGCGTCGGCGATGAGGAGACCCGGCAGGCGCGCGAGGCGACGGAGTTCGAGATCGCCGGCGAAGCCGTGGACGCCCAGGACCACCGCGGCGTGGCCGGCAACGTGACCGAGTTCGACGGCGACCTCGGCCTGGTCATCGGCGCCGGCGGCGGCTCGCTGACCCTCTTCGACGCCGTCCGCAACCACGGCGGCCGCCCGGCCAACTACTGCGAGATCGGCGGCAACCCGTCGGTGCGCAAGACCGCCGGCCTGGCCAAGCTCGTCCTGAGCAAGCCGGGCGTGAACAAGATCGCCGTGATGATGTCCATCGTCTCCAACACCCGCGTGGACATCGTCGCGCGCGGCGTGATCAAGGCGTGCCTGGAGCTCGGCCACGACCCCGCCGAGAAGATCACCATCTTCCGCATCCCGGGCGCGTGGGAGGAGGAGGGCTTCAAGATCCTCGAGAAGTACGGCGTGCCCTACGCGGACCGGTCGGTGTCGCTCAACGAGGCCGCGCGGCGTGCCGTGGAGGGCAGCGAAGGCGAAGCCTTCAGCGATGACGAGCGCAGCGAGGCCGGGCAGTGAGCATCCTCATCAACGCTGAGACAACCTTCATCGTCCAGGGGATCACCGGGCGCGAGGCGGTCAACCTGACGCGAGAGTGCCTGGACTATGGCGCCGGGGCGAAGGTCGTCGGCGGCGTCACGCCGGGCCGCAAGGGCCGTGACGTCCACGGCGTCCCCGTGTTCGACACCGTCGCGCAGGCGGTCGAGGCCAACGGCGGTCCGATCGACGGCTCGGTCGTCACCGTCCCCCCCGCCTTCACCAAGGACGCCGTCCTGGAGGCGCTCGACAACGAGATCAAGCTGATCGTGATCGTCACGGAGCGCATCCCGCGCGCCGACGTCGCGCAGATGGTCGAGCGCGCCAACGAGACCGGCGCCCGCATCATCGGCCCCAACTGCCTGGGGATCATCGTCCCCGACGAGATCAAGATGGGCGGCATCGGCGGCCCGGCCAAGAACGCGGCGCAGGCCTACACGCCCGGCTCGGTGGGCGTCATCTCGCGCTCGGGCGGCATGACCACCGAGATGAGCTCGACGCTCAAGGCGGCGGGCCTCGGCCAGTCCACTGCGGTCTCCATCGGCGGCGACGCCATCATCGGCCAGACCTACGCCGAGCTGATGCCGCTCTTCGAGGCCGACGAGACCACGCAGGCCATCGTCATCTACACCGAGCCCGGCGGGCGCATGGAGAAGCAACTCGCCGACTGGGTGACCGAGCACAACTCGCGCCTGCCGGTCATCGCCTTCATGGCCGGCCGCTTCATGGACGAGATGCCCGGCATGAGCTTCGGTCACGCCGGCACGATCGTGGAGGGCAAGGAGGACACCGCGACGGAGAAGATCGCCCGCCTCGCCGAGGCCGGCATCGTCGTCGCGGAGCGCATCGAGGACATCCCCGACCTGGTGAAGGAGCGAATCGGCTGATGGATGGCGTCTTCATCGGCGTGGAGGTCGACGACCGCGCCGCCTCTGACCCCGCCATGGCGGCCAAGCTCACCGAGGTCTGCCCCGTCGACATCTACGCGCAGGACGCCGCCGGCGCTCTGGAGATCGTCGAGACCAACCTCGACGAGTGCGTGCTCTGCCGCCTGTGCATCGAAGTCGCGCCCGCAGGGACGGTCAAGATCACCAAGAAGTACTCCGGCGAAGTCCTCGAGTAGTGCCCGAGCTGCCCGAGGCGGAGCGGGCCAGACAGCAGATCGAGAGGGCGCTCGGACGCCGGATCGAGACGGTCGACGACCTGGACACCTACGTCTGCCGCCCGCACGCGCCCGGCGAGATCGCGAGCGCCTTCGCGGGTCGCACGCTGACCTCGGCGCACCGGCGCGGCAAGTTCCTGTGGGTCGAGACCGACAACGGCGAGGGGCCGGTGCTCGGCCTGCACCTGGGCATGGCGGGCCGGATCGTCATCGACGGCAGGCCCGCCCCGCGCAACTGGGACCGGTTCTCGGTCGACTTCGAGGGCGGCGGGCGCCTGGCGCTACGCGACAAGCGCCGCCTCGGCCGGGCCGTGCTCGAACCCGACTTCTCCCACGTCGGGCCGGACGCCGGCGAGATCGGGGCCGCGGATTTCCGGCGCCGCGTCGGCAAGGGCACCACGCCCGTGAAGGCCAGACTGCTCGATCAGGGGCAGGTGGCCGGGATCGGCAATCTGCTCGCCGACGAGGTCCTATGGCGCGCGAAGCTCTCCCCCAGGCGGCCGGCCGGAGAGCTCTCCACGACCGAGTACGCGCGGCTGCACCGCCACCTGCGCTCGGCGATCGCCGACGCGATCCGCCTCGGCGGTGTGCACACCGGTGGCTTCATCGAGCACCGCCGCCGCAACGGTGTGTGTCCGCGCTGCAAGACGTCGCTGGAGCGGGCCACCGTGGGCGGTCGGACCACGTACTGGTGCCCAGCCGAGCAGCTATAAGTCTCTAGTCGAGGGTTAGCTAGTCGGCAGGACGGCGTGGGTGAGCCGGCTTGGTTCAAGGGCGCCAACCGCCGTGCCGATCCGGAAAGGGAAGTGCCCCGCCTCCCGTTCAAGAAGGTCCCCCTCACGCTGTCCGTATACACGGCCTTCCTCATTCCCGTGGGCGCACTCGCGCAGGATCCGACCCCCACGGTCGAGGAGACCGCGGTGGCGACGGAGACCGCGGCCCCTGTGGTGACCGAGACCGCCACGGAAGCGCCCACGACCGCGCCCACAGAGACCGCGACCGAGGCCCCGACCGAGGCCGCCACCACCGCCCCGACCCAGACTGCGACGGAGACGGCGACCGAGACGGCGACGCAGATCGCCACCACCACGCCCGAGGCCTCGCCCTCCGCGACGGCCACCCCGGTCGCACAGCCCTCCCCCACGCCGACACCCGCCGCCGACGGCAGGGGCCGCAAGCGCGACCTGCAGACCGAGGAGCCGGTTTGGAACGTGCTCGAGGGTTGCGAGGGCGTGTCGCTGCGAAAGGACGGCAAGCTGCGCTCAGCCTCGACCATAGCTCGAGAGTGCAAGCGCCTCGCCCGCGAGCGCGCCGCCCGCGAGCATCGGGTGGCCAAGGACAAGCCGGCGCCCGCCATCGCCGAGGACGGCACCCCGACGACCTCCAACCCGGCCCTCTCGATCGCCGTGCCCGGCGCCGCTCCGATCGGCGTCCCGAACTTCTTCATCGACAAGTTCCGCATCCCGCCCTTCCTGCTGCCGATCTACCAGGCTGCCGGCACCGAGTACGGCATCCGCTGGGAGATCCTCGCCGCGATCAACGAGATCGAGACCGACTACGGGCGCAACCTCAACGTCTCCACCGCAGGCGCGCTCGGATGGATGCAGTTCATGCCCGCCACCTGGGCCGCATACGGCACCGACGCCAACCGGGACGGCATCAAGGACCCCTACAACCCGGTCGACGCGATCTTCGCCGCCGCGCGCTACCTCAAGGCCGCCAACGCCGACACCGACATCCGAGCGGGCCTCTGGGCGTACAACCACGCCGACTGGTACGTCGACTCCGTGCTCCTGCGGGCGCGCATGATCGGCGGTCTGCCCGCCGACTTCGTCGGCTCGCTCACGGGCCTCACCCAGGCGCGCTTCCCGGTCGACGCCCCCTCGCGCTACGCGGGCGCCATCCCCCTCAAGGGCCGCCGCGTCGTCTCGGGCAACGCCGCCATGCCCGTCGAGTCGAGCGCCGATCGCGACTACATCGACGTCTTCGCCGACGAGGACTCGCCGGTCATCGCCGTCAACGACGGCCGCGTGATCGGCTTCGGCGAGAACCCGACCGACGGGCGCTGGATCCGCCTGCGCGACGTCTACGGCAACACCTTCTCCTACAGCCACCTCGGCAAGGTCGCGACCACCTACCCGGCAGCACGCGAGCGCACGGTGTCCGACGAGCAGGTCGCTCGCGAGCTCGAGCTGCCCGACGCCGGCCCCGCGCCCCAGGCCCCCGCTTCCGCCACCAAGCGCGAAACCCCGAAGAATCCGCCCGCGAAGGCGGCGGCCATCGAGGAGCCCGTCGTCATCGCCAAGGACCGCCTCTTCGCCAACCCGAAGCGCCCCAACGCCGCAGCCGCCGGCGGCGAGCTGCAGGTGGCCAAGGACGACTACGTCCCCGCCGACGGTGCCGCGCTCAAGCTCAATGCCGACGACTACGTCCCGATGCCCATGCGCAAGGGCGTGCGCGTCATCGCCGGCACGATCCTCGGACGCGTCGGCAAGATCTCCGAAGGCGTGGCCCCCCACCTGCGCTTCGCGATCACCCCGTCGGGTAAGGGCGCGCCGGAGATCGACCCCAAGCCGATCCTCGACGGCTGGAAGTTGCTCGAGACCACCGCGCTCTACCGCGCGGAGGGCAAGAACCCCTTTTTCGGCCCCGACGCCGCGCAGCCGACGATCGGACAGATCCTGCTGATGAGCAAGGCCGCGCTGCAGGAGCACGTCCTCGCGAACCCGCGCATCGAGATCTACAGCTGCGGCCGTGACGACATCCGCCTGGGCCTCGTCGACCGCCGCGTCCTCGCCACGCTGGAGTTCCTCGCCGCCTCCGGACTGAAGCCCTCCGTCTCGTCGCTGCGCTGCGGTCGCAGCACCATCTACACGGCGTCGGGCAACCTGTCGGCTCACCCCAGTGGCAACGCGGTCGACATTCCCGCCATCAACGGCGTCCCGGTCCTGGGCAACCAGGGACCGGGCAGCATCACCGAGATGGCCGTGGGGCGCCTCGTCACCTTGCAGGGCACGATGAAGCCGGCTCAGATCATCAGCCTCATGACCGTCGAGGGAACGGACAACACGCTCGCGATGGCCGACCACGCCGACCACATCCACGTCGGCTTCACTCCGCTGTACGGCGTGACGCCAAGCGCTGAGCGCGCGGCCAACGCCGTCCTGCAGCCGACCCAGTGGATCAAGCTGATCGACCGCCTCGGGGAGATCGACAACCCCGAGGTTCGCGCCGAGCCGTCCAAGTACGCGCTCAAGGTCGCCCGCTCGGGCGCCTCCGGCGACTAGATCCAGGCGGCCCCGACGAGCAGCCCCGGCCCCAGGCGGCGGAAGATCGCGGTCCTTGGGGTCCGTCTCTGAATTAGATGCGGGTTTGGACGTGTGAGCCGTGGATGCCTGGGGCCGCACGATTCTGGAGTCGATGCGTGCATCGGCGAGGAATCGGGTGGGTCCAGGCGCCGCGGATCGCCCGTCCAAACCGCATAGTTATTCAGAGACGGACCCTTACGCCGCGGAGGGGCGGCGGCGGCCCTGGCCGCGGGCGCGCTTGGACCGGTCGCGCTCCTCCTGGAGCCGCACGACCTGCTCGATGAGCTTGAGCGTCTGCGGCGGCCCCTGTGCGCGGGCGTGACCGGACTCGAAGGCCTCGCGCCAGTGACGCAGCCCGCCGCCGTCGACGAGCTCGTTGAAGTGCGAGCGCGGGATGGAGACGCGCACCTTGGCGTCCGATGCGATGTCCTTGGTTATCTTGGGAGGCCCGGCCCCGGTCAGCTCGACCCGGTAGAGCTGGACGTCGCCGCGGCCACGCAACTCGAGCTCGGCGACGAGCTTGAGCTTGACGAGCGCGGGCACGAGCTTCTGGAACTCCAGAACCGCCTTCTCGACGAGGTGCTTGGTGTCGGAGGAACTCAAATCTTGTGTCTCTGCAGGAGCTTCTTGCCAATCACCATGCGCTGGATCTCGGAGGTGCCCTCGCCGATCAGCAGCAGCGGGGCGTCGCGGTACAGGCGCTCGATCTCGTACTCCTTGGAGTAGCCGTAGCCGCCGTGGATGCGGAACGAGTCCTCGACGACCTCCTTGCCGGTCTCCGACGCCAGCAGCTTGGCCATACCGGCCTCGAGGTCGGAGCGCTCGCCGGCGTCCTTCATCCGGGCGGCCTTCATGGTGACCAGGCGCGCGGCCTCGATCTTGGTGGCCATGTCGGCGAGCTTGAACTGGATCGCCTGGTGCTCGGCGATCGGCTTGCCGAAGGCCTTGCGCTCCTGGGAGTACCGGAGCGCGAGCTCCAGCGCGCGCTGCGCGATGCCGACGCCGCGCGCGGCGACGTTGACGCGGCCGACCTCGAGCGCGTCCATCATCTGCGCGAAGCCCTTGTTCAGGCCCGCGTCCTCGCCGCCGAGGATGTTCTCGGCCGGGCAGCGGTAGCCGTCGAAGACCAGCTCGGTCGACTCGACGCCCTTGTAGCCCATCTTCTTGATCTTGGGCGGGACGTTGAGGCCGGCGAAGGCGCCCGTGTTCTCCGACACCTCCGGCTCCTTCTCACAGATGAAGCAGGTCATGCCCTTGTAGGGCGGCGAGGCGTCCTTGTCGGTCTTGACGAGCACGAAGACCAGGCCGGACATGAGGCCGTTGGTCACCCACATCTTCTGGCCGTTGATCTCGTAGTCGCCGTCCTCGAGCTTCTTCGCGATCGACTTGATGGCCTGGACGTCGGAGCCCAGCTCGGGCTCTGACAACGAGAAGGCGGCGCGGATCTCGCCCGTGGCCATCTTCGGCAGCAGGCGGTCCTTCTGCTCGTCGGAGCCGAACTTCATCAGCAGGTAGGAGCCGATGAAGTGGGTGTTGACGACGCCCGAGATCGAGATCCAGCCGCGTGAGAGCTCCTCGACGATCATCGTGTAGGTCGTCAGGTCAAGGCCCATCCCGCCGTACTCCTCGGGAATCGTCACCCCGAACAGCCCGAGCTCCTTCATCTGGTCGACGATCGGCGCCGGGTACTCGTCGGCCGCGTCGTAGTGCTCGGCCTGCGGGAGGATCTGCTCGTCGACGAACTGGCGGACCATCTCGATGATCGCGAGCTGCTCGTCGGACTTCTCGTAGAAAGCTTGGGTCGTCGCGGCCATAGGTCCGTCAGGATACCCCCGCCGGGGAGACCTTCAGCGCCCACCGCAAGTGTTCGGGCCCGCGTGCGTTGCAACGAGCATGCGCCGCCTCAGCTCTCTGCTCCTGGTCAGCTTCCTCCTGCTCACCGCGCTCGCCTCCGCGGACTCGCAGCGGATCGTGGGCGGCACGGACGTGCCACCGGGCAAGTACCCGTGGGTGGCCAAGATCTCCATCGAGCCGGGCTTCCAGTGCACGGGTACGCTGATCGCGCCCACCTGGGTCTTGACCGCCGGCCACTGCTCTTCGCTCACGGGCATCGCGATCCCGAGCCCGATCCCGAGCAATCCCCTCCTCTACACCGTCACGCTCGGCGGTGTCAAGACGGACGGGTCCGACAGCGAGACGTACTCGGTCGCCTCCGTGAGCGTTCCGCCGAGCTACTCCGCGCAGAACGGCTCGGGCTCCGACGTCGGCCTGCTGGAGCTGACCGAGCCGGTGCCGCTGACGCCGCTCAAGCTCGCCGCGCTCGACGAGCGATCGATCTGGGCGACCGGCAAGACCGTGACCGCGGCCGGCTTCGGCGTCACGGCGTCCGGCGGCGATCAGCCCGCGAACATGCAGGAGGTCGACGTGTTCGTCGTCGGTGACGGCGAATGCGCCGCGGCCTACGACGACCTGGATCCGGCGACGGAGGTCTGCGCCGGTGTGCCCGAGGGCGGCAAGGATTCCTGTCAGGGTGACTCGGGCGGTCCGCTGATGGCCCGCACGGGCGACGAGCTGCGCCTGGTGGGCGCCACCAGCCGCGGCCAGGGTTGCGCCGAGCCGGGCTTCCCGGGCATCTACGCCCGCGTCGCCGAGGGCCTGATGCGCGAGTTCGTCCTCGAGACGGTGGGCGCCGGGGCGTTCGCGCCCGAGGGCGTCAGCGAAGGGATGACCGCCGGCCCCACGGGTCCCGCCGGCCCCGCGGCCACGCCGACCCCCACCACTGCGGGCCCCGGAATGCCCGCGATCGCCAACCCGCTCGCGACCCCGACCCCGAACTCGAACTCGAACTCGACGGCACGCACCTGCGCCGGGCGCAGCGGCCTGAGCTTCCGCGTGCGCTCGCGCGGCAGGGCCGCGCTGCGCAAGGTGCGCGTGCGGCTCAACGGCAAGACGCTCGTCAGCCGCCGCGCCAAGAAGGTCAAGCCCTTCCGCGTGCAGCTGGCCGAGCGCCTCTCGAGCGACGGGACGAACAAGGTCCGCGTGTTCACGCGGACGTCGCGCGGCGTGCGGCGCGTCACCGTCCGCACCTACACCGATTGCGAGTTGACCGGCACGCGCACGCGCCAACTGCGCATGGTCTGAAATCCCGCCGGGTACCCCTACCGGATGCGTCGCAGACTCGCCGTCCTCGTGGTGTCCGCCTGTCCGATCGCCTTCGCCGCTCAGCCGGCGGAGGCGATCGTGGGCGGCGGTCCCGCCGCGCCGGGCGAGTATCCCTACGTCGCGAACGTCTCGATCGGCGGCGCAGGCGGATGCTCAGGCTCGCTGGTGGCGCCGAAGTGGGTCGTGACCGCCGGGCACTGCGTCACGGCCCTCGGCCCGGTCGGCATCCCCTCGCAGGCGACCCTGCCGCCGAGCGAGTTCACGCTGACGCTGGGGACCACGAAGGCCGACGGCTCAGCCGACGACACCGGCTCCGCGGAAGAACACACCGTCACGAGCGTGCACGTTGATCCCAACTACGCCGCCTCCAACGGAACCGGGTCCGACGTTGGTCTGCTCGAGCTCACCGAGGCGTCGAAGATCACTCCGGTGAAGATCGCCGCGCCGAGCGAGATGCCCATCTGGGAACCCGGCGACACCCTGACCATCGCCGGCTTCGGCGTGACCGAAGAGGGCGGCGACGCCCCCACCCGGCTCCAGGAGGCGACCGTTCCGCGCGTCTCGGATCCCGCGTGCTCCGAGGCCTACAGCAATACGACGCCGGTGCTGGGCAACGCCTTTGATCCCGCCACTTCGCTGTGCGCCGGCCTGCCCGAGGGCGGTCGCGACACCTGCCAGGGCGACTCCGGCGGCCCCCTGCTCGCGCCGCTGGGCGGCGGCTTCCGGCTCGTCGGCGACACCAGCTTCGGTGAGGGCTGCGCACGCGAGGGCCTGCCCGGCGTGTACGGGCGCCTGGCCGAAGGGTCGGTCAAGGACTTCATCACCCGCTTCGTGCCCGAGGCCTACGCCACCGGGTCCGAGAGCGACCCGATCTCCGAGTCGGGCGCGACGTGCGCCGGCACGGCGGGCCTCGCGGTCGTCGTGCGCGGCAAGCGCGTGCGCAAGGTGGTCGTCTCGATCGCCGGCAAGCGCGTCGCGAGCCGCAGGCGCGCGGGCCGTATCGATCTCGCGGCCCGGCTGCCGAGGACCGGCACGACCGTGGCGAAGGTCACGGTCATCCGCAAGAACGGCAAGCGCCGCGTGCTGCGCCGCACCTTCACCAACTGCGCGCGGGCGTAATCTCCGCGGCGTGAAGCCGCAGACGCGATACACGACGGCCCGCGACGGTCGCGTGATCGCGTGGACCATGATCGGCGACGGGCCGCTGGACCTGCTCTACGTCCCGGCGTCGATCTCGGCGACCGAGCAGCTCTGGGAGCACCCGACGGTGATGTCCTTCTTCGAGCGGCTCTCGAGCTTCTGCCGGCTGATCCTCTACGACCGGCGCGGGTCGGGCATGTCGGAGCGCCTCCAGGACGCGGCTTCGCTGGAGGAGCAGGTCGACGACGTGCACGCGGTGCTCGACGCGGCCGGGTCCGAGCGCGCCGCGATCCTCGCGACGTACGAGGGCGGGGCGATGGCGATGCTCTTCGCCGCCTCCGCGCCAGAGCGCTCCGGCGCGCTGATCCTCTACGCGACGATGGCGCGGATGAGCGCGGCGCCTGGCTACGAGTTCGCCTGGCCGGACGCGGACCGCCAAGCCACGATGAACGCCATCAACGCCGAGTGGGGCGTCGGCACCGGCATGTTCGCGCGCTTCGCGCCCGGCTACGCGAACGACCGTGGCATGACGGAGTGGTTCGCGCGTCTGCAGCGCCTGGCCATGGACCCGACCTATGCGGCCAAGGTGATGGTGATGAACGGCTCCGTCGACGTCCGCGGCGTGCTCGCCTCGATCCAGGCGCCCACGCTCGTCCTGCACCGTCGCCACGACGCCGGCTTCGACAACCGGCACTCGGCCTACCTCGCCGAGCACATCCCCAACGCGCGCCTGGCCATCCTCGACGGCGAGGACTCGCTGCCGTTCCTGGGCGACAGCGACAGCGTCCTCGGCGAGATCCAGGAGTTCCTCACCGGCGCGCGGGCCGAGCGCGAGCCCGACCGGATCCTGTCGACCGTCCTCTTCACGGACATCTGTCGCTCGACGGAGCGTGCGGCCGAGCTCGGCGACGCGCGCTGGCGCGCGCTGCTCGAGCAGCACGACAGCGCGGTCCGCACCCAGCTCGCCCGCCACCGCGGGCGCGCGGTCAAGAGCGTCGGCGACGGCGTCCTGGCGACCTTCGACGGGCCGGCGCGGGCGATCCGCGCCGCCCACGGCATCGCCGAGGACGTCGGGCGCATCGGCCTGGATGTGCGCGCGGGCCTGCACACGGGCGAGTGCGAGGTCATGGGCGACGACGTCGGCGGCCTCGCGGTCCATATCGCGGCCCGCGTGGTCGCCAGCGCGCAGGCGCGCGAGGTGCTCGTCTCCAACACGGTCAAGGACCTCGTGGTCGGTTCGGGGCTGCGCTTCGACGATCGCGGCGAGCACGAGCTGCGCGGCGTGCCCGGCACGTGGCGGCTCTGGTCCGCGGCGGCGTGAACTTCGCCGTCGACGTCGTCGAGGCGGCGGATCCGACCGCGCGCGCCCTGGTGGAGCGCGACCGCCGCGGCGATCGGAGGCAGTGGAGCTTCGGCGAGGTCGCCGCGGGTGCCGCCGGACTGGCCGGGGCGCTGCACGCGGCCGGGGTGCGCCGCGGCGACGTCGTGCTGACGCTCGTCGGCAACCGCCCCCAGTGGGCGCTGGCGATGGTCGCCTGCTTCCGGCAGGGCTACGTCGCACTGCCCTGCAACGAGCAGCTGCGCGGCAAGGACCTCGGCCGGCGGCTGGCGGCGGCGCGGCCTGCGGCGGTCATCGTCGATCCGCGCAACGCGGAGGGGCTCGGCGTAGCCGGCTGGCACGGGCCGACCCTGTGGGAGGACGAGGCCCCGGCGCCGCCACCGGCCGACCTTGCGCCGGAGGACCCGTGCCTGATCACCTTCACGTCAGGGACGGCGGGGGAGCCCAAGGGCGTGCTCCACGGCCAGCGCTACCTCACGGGCCAGCGGCTGCAGGCGCACGGCTGGCTCGCGCCTTCGCCCGGCGCGCTGGTCTGGTGCACGGCCGCCTCAGGTTGGTCGAAGTCCGCGCGCAACGCGTTCATCGCCCCTTGGCTGTGCGGCGCGGCCGCGCTGCTGCACGACGCGCGCTTCGATCCGGTCGAGCGCCTCGATGTGCTCGAGCGCGAGGCCGTCGACGTGCTGTGCATGGCCCCGACGGAGTACCGCGTGATCGCCAAACGCGTCGCCCTGCGCCCGATCGCATCGCTGAGCGGGCTCGTCGCCGCCGGCGAGGCGCTCAATCCCGAGGTGCTGCGCGCCTGGCACGCCGCGACGGGGCTGTGGATCCGCGACGGCTACGGGCAGACCGAGACCGGCCAGCTCACCGGCCATCCGCCCGGCCGGCCTCCGGTGCCGGGCTCGATGGGCCGTCCGCTGCCGGGTGTGGACCTCATCGTCGACGAGGGCGAGCTCGTCCTGCGCGACCCAACCACGGACCCCACGTTCTTCATCGGCTACCTGGACGGCGAGCCTGCACCCTCCGGCCCGTGGCGCACCGGCGACCGGGTCACGGTCGACGCCGACGGCTACCTGTTCTTCGAGGGCCGCACCGACGACGTGATCATCTCGGCCGGCTATCGCATCGGGCCCTTCGAGGTCGAGTCGGCGCTGGTCGCGCACGCGGCGGTGGCGGAGGCGGCGGTCGTGGCCGCGCCGGATGCCGAGCGTGGCGCGGTCGTGCGCGCCGTCGTCGTCCTGCGCGACGGCTTCGCCGCATCCGAGGCCCTCGCCGCCGAGCTGCAGGCCCACGTCCAGGCTGAGACGGCCCCGTACAAGTACCCGCGCGTGGTCGACTTCGTGGACGCGCTGCCGAAGACCACCTCCGGGAAGGTCCGGCGAGGCGCGCTGCGCAAACCGTGATTGCCGTTGCCTGACATATCTGGGACACGCTGCGACAGTTGTCGCGTCCTCGTGCGTTCTTGTTGTACGTGGCAGAAACGACGAACCCGGCGGTCTTCGAGCCGGTCACGGCCCCCAGCACCTACGAGCAGACCCTGCTCCGGCTGGGAACGGCGATCCGGATCGGCATCCTGTCCCCGGGAGAGCGCCTCCCGCCCGAGCGCGAGCTCGCCGATCAGCTCGGCATATCGCGCTCCACGCTGCGCCAGGCGCTCGCGACGCTCACCGAGACGGGGCACCTCGTCGCCGTGCGCGGGCGGACCGGCGGGACCTTCGTCGCCAGGACGCCGCCCGTGGCCTCCGGGGTGCCGGTCGAGATCGAGCGTTCGCGCGCCTTGCTCGACTGGCGGATGGCGCTCGAGCTCGGAACCGTCGAGCTCGCCGCCGAACGGGCGACCGACGCGCAGCGCGCAGGCCTCGAGGAAGCCGCCCTCGAGTGCGGCGAGCAGGACGAATGGGCCAACTTCCGCCGCCACGACGCGCGCTTTCACCTGCGTCTCGCCGAGGCGGCGCACTCAGACCGCGCGGTCAAGGCGATGACGCACGTCCAGGGCGAGCTGTCGGACCTGCTGACGCACCTCGAGCGGACGGACTTCGTTCCAACCGAGAGCGCCGCCCAGCATCGCGAGGTGGCGTCCGCGGTCGCCCGCGGGGACGTGCCCGGCGCCCGGGACGCGATGCGCACCCACCTGGCGGCAACCGAGCGCTGCTTCGACGGGCTGATCGCGTCCGACGGCGCCGCCGTCAGCTGATCACGTCGGCGGTGTAGCCCGCACCGCCCAGCGTGCCCAGGACCGCGTCGGCGTGCTCGCGCCCGCGCGTCTCCAGCACAAGCTCGACCGCCGTCTCGCGGACGTGGAGCTCGACGCCCTCACGGACGTGGGAGACATCGACCAGGTTCGCGCCGGTGGTCGCGACGCACTCGAGCAGGCGCGCGAGCCCGCCGGGCCGGTCGGCGATCCGGGTGAGCAGGACGAGTCGGCGCCCGGCCACGGATTCGTGACGGCGCGCCACGGCCGCGAGCAGGCCGGCGTCGACGTTGCCGCCCGAGAGGACGGCGACCGTCCTGCCCGAGCGTGCCGGTGCGGTGACACCGGCGATGAGTGCCGCCACCGCGACGGCGCCGGCGCCCTCGACGACGAGCTTCGCGCGCTCCAGGCACAGGTACATCGCCTCGGCGATGTCGTCCTCCTCGACGGTGACGAGGTCATCGAGGTAGCGGTCGAGCAGCGGCTGCGTGACCGCCCCCGGGTGCTTGACCGCGATGCCGTCGGCGATGGTCAGGCCGTCCAGCGCCGCCGCGGCGCGCACGCCCACGACCTCGATGCGCGGGTCGGCGTCCTTCAGCGCGATGGCCGTGCCGCTCGCGAGGCCGCCGCCACCGACCGGGATGACCACCTTGCCGAGGTCGGGGACGTCCTCGACGAGCTCGAGGCCGAGGGAGCCCTGGCCGGCGACGACGTCGGGATCGTCGTACGGATGCACGAACGCGAGGCCGCGCTCGTGGGCGAAACTGATCGCCGTCACCAGGCACTCGGCGAGCCCGGCGCCCCCGCGGTGGACCGTCGCGCCCTGGGCGGCGATCGCGTCGGCCTTCGCGATGGGTGCGTCCTGCGGGACGAAGACGTCGCAGGCGACGCCCTTCGCGCGGGCGGCGGACGCGACACCCTGGCCGTGGTTGCCCGCACTCGCGCAGACGACCCCAGGCGCGCACCCGTCCCCGAGCGCCGCGAGCTTCGCCGCCGCCCCGCGGACTTTGAACGAGCCGGTGCGCTGGAGGTTCTCCGCCTTCAGGACGGCGGGCACGCCCAAGCGTTCGGTGAGTGCGCGCGAGGTCAGGACCGGTGTGCGGCGGGCGATCGCGTCGACCGCCGGGCGCGCGGCCCGGATGCGGTCCGCGTCCGTCACCCTCCGAGCGCGACGATCGCGTCGATCTCCACGCGCGCGTTGCGGGGCAGCGCGGAGACCTCGTAGGCGATGCGCGCCGGGGGCTGGGCGCCGAAGAAGCTCGCGTAGGCCTCATTGACCTCCGCGAAGTCGCCCATCGAGGTGAGCAGGACGGTGCACTTGACGGCGTCGGAGAGGCTCGCGCCGCCGGCCTCCGCGATGGCGGCGAGGTTTTCCAGGCATCGGGTGGCCTGTTCGGCAGCGGTCGACCCGACCAGCTCGCCGGTCTCCGGGTCCAGCGGGATCTGCCCGGAGCAGAAGAGCAGGCCGCCGGCCTTGACCGCGTGGGAGTAGGGCCCGACGGCGGCCGGCGCGCCCGTCGCGGTTATGACTTCGCGGTGATGGGACATACGCACATCATGGCCAATGCCCTCGCCCTGGAGACCTCCCCCTATCTGCTGCAGCACAAGGACAATCCGGTGGATTGGATGCCGTGGGGCGAGGCGGCCTTCGCGGCGGCTCGCGAGCGCGACTGCGCGCTGCTGGTCTCCATCGGCTATTCGGCCTGCCACTGGTGCCACGTGATGGAGCGCGAGTCCTTCGAGGACGAGACCACCGCGGCGCTGATGAACCGGCTGTTCGTGTGCGTGAAGGTCGACCGTGAGGAGCGGCCGGACGTCGACGCCATCTACATGGACGCCGTCCAGGCGATGACGGGCCAGGGCGGCTGGCCGCTGAACGCCTTCATGACGCCCGACGGGGTGCCGTTCTACGCGGGCACCTACTTCCCGCCCGCCGCGCGCGGGCAGATGCCGGCGTGGTCGCAGGTGCTCGAGGGCGTCGCGAACGCCTACGCCACCCAGCGCGACGAGCTGGCCGCCCAGACGGAGAAGCTGGTGGCACGGCTGCGCGGCTCGGACAATCTGGACGGGCGGGCGGGCTCGGTGCCCGACGACGCGCTGGACACCGCACGCACGCGGCTGCGGGCGATCTACGACCCCGAGCACGGCGGCTTCAACCGCGGGGCGCCCAAGTTCCCGCAGGCCTCGGTGATCGACTTCCTGCTGGGCCAGGGCGAGCGCGAGATGTCGATCCACACGCTGCGGGCGATGGCCAACGGCGGCATCTACGACCAGATCGGCGGCGGCTTCTCGCGCTACGCGGTCGACGCCCGCTGGATCGTCCCGCACTTCGAGAAGATGCTCTACGACAACGCGCTGCTCGCGCGTGCGTACCTGCACGGTTGGCAGGTCACCGGCGATCCCCTGTTGCGGCGCGTGTGCGAGGAGACGCTGGACTTCCTGCTGCGCGAGCTGCGCCAGGACGAGGGTGCCTTCGCGTCAGCGCTGGACGCGGACTCCGAGGGGGTCGAAGGCAAGTTCTACGTATGGCGGCTCGACGAGGTCGGCGAGGAGGCGGCGCGGGTCTTCGGCATGACCGCGGAGGGCAATTGGGAGGGCGTCAACATCGCGGTGCGCGCGACCGCGGACCCGCCTGACCTGCGAGCCCTGAAGGACGAGCTGCTCGAGCTGCGTTCGGCGCGGGTGCGGCCGGGACTGGACGACAAGCGGCTGACGTCGTGGAACGCGCTGGCGGTATCGGCGCTCGCGGACGCCGGGGCCGTGCTCGGGCGAGCCGACTACGTGGAGGCGGCGCGGGTGACCGCCGGCTTCCTGCTGAAGACCATGCGCGACTCCGAGGGCCGGCTGCTGCGGTCCTACAACCGTGGCCAAGCACGGCTGATGGCCTATCTCGAGGATCACGGCTACCTGCTCGAGGCGCTGCTGACGCTCTACGAGGCGACCTTCGAGGAGCGCTGGTTCGACGCCGCGCGTGCGCTGGCCGACGAGACCGTGTTCCGCTTCGGCGACACCGAGCGCGGCGGTTTCTTCTCAGTCGCGCACGATCACGAGCGACTCGTGGCGCGCCGCAAGGAGCTCGAGGACAGCCCGATCCCGGCCGGTCAGTCGGCGGTGGCCTACGGACTGCTGCGGCTGGCGGCGCTGACCGGCGAGCACGCCTACGCCGAGCAGGCGCTGACCGTCATGCGGCCGCTCGGCGAGGCGGTAACCCGCTACCCGCAGGCGTTCGGGCATCTGCTGCAGGCGATCGCGTTCGAGCGCGGGCCGGTCCGCGAGATCGCGCTCGTCGGCCCGGACGTGGACGCCCTGGCGCGCGTCGTGCGGTCAGCGTTCCGGCCCCGGTCCGTGCTCGCCGCTTCGCCGGGGGTCCCGCTCATGGAGGGCCGGGCACAGCCGGGCGCCTACGTCTGCGAGCACTTCGCGTGCCGCGCCCCGGTCAGCACGCCGGAGGAGCTGGCGGCGCTGCTAGATGGTTGATTCCACGAGACCCGTGGTTCCAGGCGCGCTGATGACCGAGCC
>JBBJOW010000051.1:0-29881 GCA_037724045.1 Solirubrobacteraceae bacterium | reverse complement strand
AGCTCGATGTGGCCGTACTCCTCGGCCGCGATGTTGGCGATCAGGTCGTAGAAGGGCCGCAGGCGCGTCTTGTCGCGGAAGTTGAACGACTGGAACGTGTAGTTCATGAGCGTGGACATCTCGCCGAAGCGGCCGCCCATGAGCTCCTGCACAGCGGCGGCGCCGGCGGGGTCGGGATCGGACGGCGGCGGCAGCTCGGTGCTCCACTGGTCAAGGCGCAGGATCATGCGGTTCCTCCCGTAGGTTGTGACGATCCCCCTTTCACGCTTCGCCGCCCGCCAATCCCCGCGTGTCAGACGACGCCGAAGGTGCTGGCGCGTCCGCGCACGGCGCCTTGCCGTCTTCTTCAGCGCGACGCACAGCGCCGTCAGCGATCGCCTGCGGATCGGCGCCGGCTCGGACCTGGCCCGGGCCCTCGTGCTCGGCTACGGGTTCCCGGAGAGCTCGCGGTCGGGCCGCACCGCGCTGGTGGCCGCATCGCTGGCCGGAGCCACGACGGCGGCCACCCTCAGCACAAGGGTCTAGGAGCCTGCCGTCGAGCTTCGTTGCTGACGTCCAGTTCAGGCCTCAGGATGTGCGGTAGCCACTCGAATCCTCGTCGAGGTTCGGCTCGTGGCGGAGTCGCGCAAGAATGCCGGCCTGGACCTCCGGGCCAGCGGGGTCGATCGTGCGGAGCAGTCCGAGTGCTCGCACCGTCCGGCGGAGGCTGGCCAGGAGGCGCGCACACGACGGACAAAGATGGAGATGCGCTTCGATGCGGAGGCGAGCGTCGACCCCGAGTTCGTCGTCGATGTATTCGGACGAACGTGCACACGTGAGGCGGTGGTCGCGGTAGAACCGGATCGGGTGCAGCAGCAAAGCTCGCGGCATCATGCTTCGTGGTCTCCTGGAAGATGATCGCGCACCGCGTCTCGCACTGCTAGCCGAGCACGATGCAGACGACTCTTGAACGCGGCCTCACTGAGACCGAGTGTCGAGGCGGCCTCGGTAGTGGTGAGCCCTTCGATGTCACGCAGGACGAGCGGAGCGCGGTAGTCCGGTCTGAGCCCGCGCACAGCCTTCTCCAAGGCCGCACGCAAATCGCTCTGCTCGAGATGTGCGGCCGGCCCGGGCCTCGAATCGGCGGGCTCGACGAGCTGGTCCTCCAGGGACGTGTCGGCGGTGGCGCGCCGTGCCGTACGACGGTGCGCCTCGTTGACGCCGATCCGGTAGAGCCAGGTGAAAAACTGGCTATCGCCCTTGAACGTGCCGATGGCACGCCAGGCTCGCAAGAACGCCTCCTGCGTGACCTCGTCGGCCTCATGGCGGTCATCCACCAGGCGGCGCACCACCGCATGGAGCCGGCCGGCATGGAGTCGGACGAGCGCCTCGAACGCCAAGCGGTCGCCACTGCGGGCGCGGGCGACCAGCGCCCGGTCATCAACGGCCGTCGACTCCCGATGGGTTATGGCTGACGACCTGGCACGCGCACCATCTTCCCACGGCCAGCGGATTGCGGTCGAACGTCGCCGCTCCCGTGCGCCGCGAACCACCCCCCGGAGCGGGGGGCAGGGGCATGTGAGCGCGGGGTCAACTCGCGATGGCTGCACGTCGCAGACTGAGACCCGGTACAGCGCCGGAGGATTCACGCCGTTCGCGGCGGTGGCCGCCGGCACAATTTCCTTCCCGTCCCGTGCGTCCTGCTCCTGGTGCCGGGCTGCATCTCGGCGGTGCGCAATCTTCAGCCGCCCGCCGGGCTGCTGCCGGTCACGCTCCTCAGGTTCGCGACGCCGTGACGACCGTTGCCGGTTCGTCAGAAAGGGTGCGGACGTCGATGCCGTTCGAGAACGCCACGCGGCCCTTCACCAGACGCCGAGCGAACGGGGTCGGCCGCCGGTAGCCCCAGGCGGCGTTCTTGAGGGCCGCGCCCTCTGCGCGGACCGTCCAGTAGTTCGCGATGCCCTTCCAGAAGCAGAGCGATCGGGCGCGGGTCGGCTCCAAGAGCTCGAAGTTCACATCAGCCTCTGGGAAGTAGTGGTTGCCCTCCACCACGACGGTCTCCCCGCTGCTTGCGATGGTCACGCCGTTGAGGGTTGCAATCGTGGTCATGGTCCGTCTGACCCGTCTCGGGCACTGACGGTTCATGGTCGCGTCAGTGAAAGAGCCCGACGTATCCCAGGAGGAGAAAGACGGCCAGGCAGAGCGCGAAGAAGACAGCCGCGCGTCTCAGGCGACGCCAGTCCGCGTCGAGCGACTCTCCGTCCTCGGGCTCTCCCGATCTCATCGATCGACCAACAGACGTGCGCGCGGCACGAAGGCCGCGAGCGCGAACCAGAACTGCTCGTCGTGGCGCAACGCCTGCAGTTGGCTCCCGCGTCTGGGTCCGTCCAACGCTCGGCCGGTGACGTCCCAGGTGGTGCCGGTCTGATCACGGAAGCCCGCGTCTCCGACGGGCGTGAACCGCAGCGGGCGCCCCGCAAGGCGCGGTTCGAACACCCCCACCGTCCCGACGTCACGGGAATCGGCGATCGAGCGCTCGTCGAGGGCTGAGGCGACACCGCGGGTGTAGAGCACGACCAGCGGCGCTCCGCCGATGCTTCCCTCGATCACCGGATCGCGCGACAGCTCCGAGAACCCGACGACGGCCGTCTGATCGCCGGCGAACACCGCTGAGACGCGTTCCAGCGGCTCGAAACGCGGGTCGACCCGGCCGTCGTAGAACGTCGGTTGGCTCGACGGCGCGGCTTCGTAGCCGACGTACGGATTGCTGCCGTACGGGCGGTCTGAAGGTTCCGGCCGCGCCAGGACGCTGCCATCGGGATGGGCGGCCTTGAACTGGCTCCAGCTGAGCACCTGCGCGTTCACCGGCGCAAGCGTCGCCCCGGTCAACTCGCCGACGAGCGCCGTGCCGGTGAACTGCTGCCACCACGACTGCGTCTGGCGATCCCACATGACCAGATCGGAGTTACGGAGCTTGCCGGTCGTCCCGAAGGTCAGCGTGCGTCCGTCCACCCGGCGGTCGAACGCGAGCGCCGAGTTGCACAGCGGGCAGTAGGTCACCACGACCGGCCGGCCCCCGAGCATGTCGTTGACGATCTCGTGCCACACGAGGATCTGCTCCGGGTACGCGCGCGTCTCGCCGCCGACCTCGACGGCGATGACCGGCTCGCGTGCCGCGAGAAAGCCGTCGCCGGCCGACAGCGACACCACACGAGGACGATCGATCGGCGGAATGCCGTCACGCCCCGGGCCACCGTCGTGGAACTCGCTCAGCGGGACCGCGTGCCGGGAGAAGTCGGTCGTCCAGCCCGGAAAGGCACGCCCGGCCGCGTCGTCAGACGACGACACCGCACCGGCCGAAGATCCACACCCGCCGATCGCGACGAGGACAACGGCGAGCAGCGATCGACTGAACAGGCCGGTCATCCACCCTTCAGACCCGGACATCGCCCGGACGGTTCGCCGTCGTCGCGAACGGCTCTGCGACCGCAGGTCGTAGCGGTCGGCCTTCATCTCCCTCGGGCCCTGATCGGGCGGGCTCGGTTCATCCCGAACCGTCACGTCGGCGTTGGGGTCTGATTCCGCGTGCCGTCCGATCAAGCCGCAGCGATCACCGTCTACGTCCTCGCCGGCTGCCCGCACTGCGATCGAGCGCTGTCGCTTCTCGGGCGTCGCGGACTCACGCACGATGTCGTCTGCGGGGACGGCGAACCGGGCTTCCGCGGCCGCCTGCAGACGCTGACTGGCGGCCTCACCGTCCCGCAGATCGTGATCGATGGCCGCCCGATCGGCGGAGCCGCCCAGCTGGCCCGCCTCGACCGGCGCGGCGTGCTCGACGCGCTGGCGTTCGGCGAGGCTCTCCCGGTGATCCGGGTGCGGCGGCGGCGCCTCCGGCGCCCGGCGTCGCGCTGGGTCGCCGAAGCCTTCGACGCCACCGGCGTCCGGGTTGCCGGCGCAGCTGGACCGGACGCGGACACGGCGCGCGCGAGACTGATGGCCCCCGCGGCGGGTACCTCATGAGCTTCGCTTCTCCGCGCGTCGCCGTCTTCGACGTCAACGAGACGCTTTCGGATCTCAGCGGCCTCCGCCCGCGGCTCACCGATGTCGGGGCGCCGCCGGAGCTGCTGGCGCTGTGGTTCGCGGCGACGCTCCGCGAGGGGTTCGCCATCACCGCCGCGGGAGGGTACGCCGACTTCTCGACGATCGCCGTCACAACGCTCGCCGGACTGCTCGCCGACACCGACGGCCTCCGGGGGGATCCAGTCGATGCTGCCGAGCACGTCGTCGCCGGGATGGCGGAACTCGAGCTGCATGCCGATGTCGGCCCGGGACTGCGAGCGCTGGCGGATGCCGGTGTGCGCATCGTGACGCTGAGCAATGGCGCTGCCGCCGTCGCGGAGTCCCTGCTCGAGCGCGCCGGGCTGGGTGACCTCGTCGAGGCTTACCTGTCGGTCAGCGACGCGGGTCGCTGGAAGCCGGCACCCGAAGCGTACGCGCACGCCGCACGCCGCTGCGCCGCCGGACCGAACGAGCTCGCGCTCATCGCCGTCCACCCGTGGGACATCGACGGCGCGCGGCGGGCCGGCCTACGCACCGGATGGCTCGCTCGCCCGGCGACCGCCTATCCAGGGTTCTTCCTGGCCCCCGACGCGTCGGGTCGCACACTCCCCGAACTGGTCAGCTCGCTGGTGGCGCCCGGCGAGTCCGGCGCCACCCCAACAGGCTGAGCGCCGCGACGGTTCCGATGACGGGGCCGAACGCGACGCCGGCGGCCAGCGACGGAATGGTGCGAACCGTCTGCCCGAGACTGCGGTCCGACGATGCATCTACGAACGAGGAGAACGCTGAGATGTCCAAGGTCGCCATCATCCTCCTGGCAGCGGAGAGCACCGCGGAAGGGACGGGCCGCATGGCCAACGCACTCACAGCGGCATGGAGTTCTCCGAGGCGGGCGACGAGATCAAACTGTTCTTCGACGGTGCCGGGGTGACCTGGGTGCCGCGGTTGACCGATCCCGAGGAGAAGTACGCGCGCCTGTTCGAGAAGGTCCGCCCGGCCGTGGCCGGAGCCTGCCTGTACTGCTCGCGCGCGTACGGCGTCAAGGACGAAGTCGAGGCTTCCGGGGTGCCGTTCTCCGCGGACTTCAAGGATCATCCGAGCATTCGGACGCTGGTTGACGACGGCTACCAGGTGATCACGTTCTGACGCGATGAGCGAGGCTGGCGATCCGCGCTCCCAAGCGCGCATTCAGGCCAGGTCGTCCACGACGGGTAGCGTGAACTTGAAGCGTCCGACACGATCTGGGGCGATGCCGTCATCGTCATCATCCGAGAAAGGGTTGCGCGCGGCTGTGAGGTACTGCCTGCGTCCTGCCCATCTGCGCCGGACGACACGGATCGCGCTGGTGGTGGGCCTGTTGCTGACGACGATCAATCAGGGCTCGGTGATCGTCGGCGGGGACGCGACCACGTTGACCTGGGTGCGCTGCGGGGCGAACTTCCTCATCCCGTTCGTCGTCTCGAATCTCGGCCTGCTGAGCGGCCGCGCCGCAAACGCACCGTCCTGAACGGGAGAATCCTTTCATGACGAGTCCTGAGGTCAGCGCGCACATCGCGGCCGGCCGCGCGCTCCGCGCCGCGGGCCTCAACGGGTTCGTGCGCGAGGCGGGCAGCGGCGAGCCCGTCGTATGCGTGTATGGCGTGCCCACCTCGTCGTACTTGTTCCGCAAGGTCCTGGACGAGAGGATCGCTCCCCCTGCGGGATGAGGACGGGCCCCGCACGTGGCGCCCACCGCGATCCCGCCGGTCAGAACGGCCAGCCGCCGTAGCGCGGAAGGCCGCGGCGCACGAAGCGCCCGTCGAAGCCCCAGACCCGTCCGGCGGGAACGACGGCGAGGATCAGCAGCGGGACCCACTCGTGCGGCTGCTCCCACATGAATCGCCCGCTGGAGAGGTACACGAGCTGGAGGAAGAGCTGCTGCCCGAGTCCGACGAGCGCCGCTCCGCGGCTGGCCACGCCGAGGATCAGCGCCAGCCCGGCGCCCAGCTCGACCGCTGTGGTGACCCACTCGAAGATGTTCCAGTTGGCAAGCATCACGTCGTTCACGATCGGTTTGAGCAGCGGGACGTCCGTGCCGCCGTTGCGCCCGTTGACCTCGAGATCGAGGATCGCGCGCGCCGCGGGCCGGTCGATCAGGGTCGCCTTGTACGGCCCGATGAGCACCTCCGTGAACGAGAAGAGCTTGGCCAGCCCGTTCGAGAAGAGGATCAGCCCGAAGAAGATCCGCAGCACGGCGAGCCCGCGCGCCAGCGCGCGTGGATCCGCGTCAACTTTGTGGGTGCTCGACTCGCCTGCGCTCATGGTGTGCTCCTCCTACGGTGATTCGGCACCCGACCGGGCGCCCGGGGTCGTTACGCTCAGCGAATGCCCAGCCGGGCATCGCTGCCCGGCGCGTGGGCGCCCGCCGCGCGCGCGAGCAGCGCGGCCGGAAACGCGACCGGTGCGGTCGTGCGGCTGACGAGCAGGTCGGTGTCCAGCCGGCCGTCGCGGATGGTCGGGCCGAACGGCGAGGCGAACGCGCCGTCCGCGGTCAGCGTGAGCTCGGGCTCGAGCTCGTCGAAGCCCGCCACCACCCCCATGTCGCCCGTCGCGGCACGGCCGCGGCGCACGATCGGCCGCACCACGTGATGGGCGTCGGAGACGCCGAGCCCCCGGTGCAGCGCGCAGAGGCGATCCATGGCCGCCCGCGGATAGGCGTCGGGATCATTCAGGGTGGTCGCGATGCGGACCCCGATTCCGCGCGCCAGCAACTCCGGGATCGCCGCGACGACCTTCGCGAAGTTCTCGGGGCCGCGCATCTCGTCGTTCTCGTCGGGTTCGGCGCTGTCGAGCGAGATCTGGACTTCCACGGGCAGCCCGCGCAGCGAGTCCAGCGCGGCGAGCCGCCGGCCGTGGAACAGCGTGCCGTTGGACAGCACGACGACCGGCAGGATCTGCGCCAGCTCGGCGAGTCGCTCCGGCATGTCGTCCAGTAGGAAGGGCTCGCCTCCGGTGATGCCGAGCCCGGTGAATCCGAGCTCGCGCGCCTCCAGCGCGCGCTCGATCATCGCGCCGCGGCCGAGCTGGCGGCGCAGGACACCCGGGCCCGACTCGGTCAGGCAGTAGCTGCAGCGCAGGTTGCAGTGATAGTTGGCGTACATCCACAGCCGCGACCCGATCCGGCCCTCGCCGATCGCGGCGGCGACGCTCACGCGAATCCCTCGGCCGCGAGGCGGCTGAGGGTGCCGTGCCCGGTCGGCAGCCCCAGCGCCGTGCAGTAGCGGTTCAGCATCATGGTCGCCGCGCACAGCAGCGTCAGCTCAACGATCTCCGGCTCGGAGAAGTGGCCGGCCAACGCGGCTCCCGCCGCCGGCGCCACGCCGCCGACGCCGGCGGCGACGGCGTCGACCCAGCGCAGGAGCGCGGCCTCGCGCGCGTCGGGGAACGCCGCCAAGACGTCGCCGTCGCGCAGCGCGCGGGCCTCGGAGGCCGCCACTCCACTATCGAGCGCGACCACGGTGTGGCTTGCGACGCAGTACTCGCACTCCAGAAGCGCCGAAGTGCGCAGGATGACCAGCTCCTTGGTGCGGGCATCGATCGCGGAAGGCCCCAGGACCAACCCGATGAACGGCATCGCTACCTCGAGGACCTCGGGCACGTGCGCGAGCGAGGCGACGATCGGGCTGGTCTGAGCGCCCTGGAAGTACGGGCGGGCGAGCACCGGCGCCGCTTCGGATTCGATCAGCTCGATCATGTCTCGTCGGTGTAGACCCGCGGACGGCGCGAACGCTTCAAGGAATTTCGATGTCGTCGCCGCAGTACCCGGCGGTCGTCGGTGAGCCGCAGCGTGACGCGGCCGACATCGGGAGCTGCTGGGCCAGGCGTTCGTTCTCGGCCGGGTCGAGCACGCCGTGCTGCGCACACGCGGGCACGAGCTCGCCCGTTTCCGGATGCGCCATGGAGTAAGAGCACGCCCGGAGGCGCTCCCACGCCTCGACCTCGGCCGGGTCCGCGGGCGTGGTGCCGGCCTCCAGATGCGCCCACGCCGGCGCGACGACGGCGGCGTCCATGAAGGAGTGCATGACGTAGGTCACCGGCCGCACCCGGCCGCGGGCGCGCCGTGCGAAGCCCGCCGCCCAGGCCGCACCGGCGAGCACGGAACCCGGCCGCCGGGCGATCGCGCGCGCAAGGCGCGCGACGAGCAGCGGCCGGGGTACGTCGAAGTCCATGCCGCCCAGGGTCGTCAAAAACGCCTGCAGGGCCCGAGCGTCAACGGGGTTGTCCTCGTCGAGCAGCGGCACGTAGCGGTTCCCGGCCCAGGCGCCATAGGCGGTCCGGTTGCAGCGCGGGTCTCCGATCTGGAGCGCGCGCCAGTGCAGGCGAGCGCCTGTCCCGCGCTCGATCTCGGCCCACACGTCGTCACCGGTGATGGCGCGCAGCTTCTCGCGCCAGCGCGCCGGATGGCCGATATAGGCGGCCGGCTGGAAGGAGAACATGCGAAAGCCCATGTCACGCGCGGCGCGGACGACGTCGGCGACCTCGCCGAGGTTGCCCGGCGTGACGGTCATGTTGTGGGCGAGGTAGTGCGTAACGCCGTGCTCGCGCTCGAGGCGCTGGAAGTGCTCGCAGAAGCGCTGCCGGAACGGATGGAGATCGGCCTCGGAGGAGGGGCGAGGCAGCCCGCGGCGGCCGAGCATCAGCGAGTCGAAATGTCCCGCGAAGCTGAGGTGGTCGAAGTTCCCCGCCCTCGCGAGCGCGACGAGGTACTCGTAGTCGAAATCGCCGTGCGACATCGACATCGGCTTGCGGCCGTGGGTGATCATGGCGCGCAGTGCGGCCGCGTGGGCCTCCGGGCCGAGCAGGGTCACTTCCCCGCCGATCAGCTGCGCATGCTGGCCCGGCCCGCGCCGCTCGCGCAGCAGCGCCATCTGGCGGTCGACCTCGCGCACGGTGTGCGGGCCGTCGACCCGGACCTGGTTCGCCGCCCGGCCGTGGTAGCACGGGGTGCACGCCAGGTCACAGCGAGGGAACACGCCATGCGTGCCCTCGCAACCGGCCGTCCGACGGCCGAGCAACTGCTGCGGGGTCTTCACGGCGGAGGGCAGCTCGGCCCAGCGCGCCGCGAGCGCCGCCTCGAGATCCTCCGGCTGCGGCCGCGTGAGACGCTCCAGCGCGCGCAGGCGCTCGATCACCGGACCACCGTGTAGAGCCGCCCGAGCCGCGCCGGGGAGACGCCCGCGAGGTACACGGTCAGATCGCCCACGCGAAACAGGTCGACACCGTCTTCGGGCATCACCTGCGCGCGACCGCGCCCGCTACCGCGTTGCCGAGCCCGATCGCCCCGACGACCAGCGCGTAGGTGCGCGCCTCCCCGATCACCTCAGGCGAGCGCGACGCGAAGGCGAGGATCGCGCCCGCGATCACGACGGTTCCCGTCAGGCCGAGTGGATCGACCGCGAACCCGGCGCGCGCGAGGAGGATGCCGACGCTCGCGCCGAGCCCGGCTCCCACGAGGTAGAGGCCGGCGAGATCGAGGTCCGGCTGCGCGTTTCGGACGTAGTAGACGGCCGCGCCCCAGCCGACCAAGACGACCGCCGTGGCCCAGTATCCGCCCTGCTTCCCCCCGGCGACCGCGGCGGCGAGGTAGACGAGGCCGATGCCCAAGGGCGTGCTGTAGAACGTGTTCGGGCCGTTGCCCACCACGAGGATGAAGACGATCGCGCCCGCGAGCAGGACCAGGCCCTGCCGGAGGCGTTCGTCCGGGCTGCGTTCGTGGACCATGGTGGTGGTGCGCACCGGAGTCACGTCCGGTTCACGCCGCAATGGTTACACGGCGCATCGCGGCGGCGCTCGCGGCGATGCCCGCGAGGACGAGCAGGCCGCCGGCACGGTGGCCGGCGCCCGCGGCGAGAAGACCCGCGGCGCGCAGTGGGCCGGCCGTGCGCGCCGCGGCGGCGCGGGCCGAGCTCGGCGGCGCGCCGCCGCCGAAGTAGCTGGTGACGGCGCGGGCGACGCCCACGCCCAGCCACGCGACCTCGGCGGCGGCCGCCCATCCCGGCAGGTGCCCGGAGCGGTACGCGCCGAGCGTCGCCGCCGCCACGAACACCGCGTCAGCCTCCCCGTCGAAGTCGCGCCCGAAGCGCGTCGGCGCGCTGCGGCGCGCGAGCGCGCCGTCGGCGACATCGGTCGCGAAACCGGCAAGCAGGACCGCGGGTGCTGCCCGCTCGGCGGCGACCGGCGCAAGCCACACCCGCGCGAGCGTCGCTGCATCCGCCGGCCCGAGCGGCCGCAGCTCGCCCTCCACAGTCTGGACCATCCCCAGATGCCAGTCCAGCAACGCCGCGGTCGCGGTCCAGCCGGCGAGACCGGGGACGAGGCGGCGGCGCAGCGGCCCGGGACCGAGGGCGGCGCCGGCGAGCCAGGCGGCACCGCCGACCGCCGACCAGCGTCGCGCCTGCCGGGTGAGCTCCGGCCGGGCGCGGCGGTCGTCGGCCGAGCGTTCGCGCGCCGCGGCCAGGAAGGCCGCGACCGCACCCGGCCGCCAGCCGCCGGCGCGGCCAAGCGCGAGTTGCGCACGTGTCCACCGCTCGCCGTCGGTCAGCGTAGACGTCCTCGGACGCGGGCGAGCAGCCGCGCCGCGCCGAAGGCCATCCGCAGCGCCCCGCGACCTGGCCTCGCCCGCAACTCCTCGAGCGCGCGGGCGTCGGCGGCCCGCGCGGCGCCCTCGGCGAAGGTCGGGTAGGCATGGATCGTCCGGGAAACGGCGTCGTGCACGGGCCTCAGTGTGACCCGCCCGGCGGCGCGTTACGACGAATAGTCTGCGCGCCTTGCCGCCGACCGTCTGGGATCGCCTCAGCTCGGGGTACGACCGGCAGCTGTGGCTCGAGCGCTCCGCGGTCCGGACCGCGGTGGCGATGCTCGAGCCGGTGGTCGACGCCCGCGTGCTCGACGTCGCCACCGGCACCGGCGAGGTCCTCCGCGCGCTGGCGCGTCGTCCCGCACCCCCAGGCACCGTCATCGGCATCGATGCGTCCGCGCGCATGCTCGCGCACGTCGGCGGGCTCCCGGCGGGCTGGGGGCTGCGCGTCGGCGATGCCCGTGCGCTGCCGTTCGCCGACGGCGAGTTCGACCTCGTCACCGCCGCTCACGTGCTTCACGTCCTCTCCCCGGACGACCGCGCGCGCGCCTTGGGCGAGATCCATCGTGTCCTGACCCCGGGCGGGCGCGTGGTGACCGTGACCCCCGCCGTCCCGCCCCGCGGCCTCGCGCGACCCGTCGCACGAGTCCTCGACCAGATGGCGGCCCGCGGGCCGGAGCGCTACGTCGGCCTCCGCGCGTTCGACCCACGCGCGGCCCTCCGCGATGCCGGTCTCGACGTCCAGGCCGCCCGCTGGAACGTGCGCGGGTACCCGTCGGTCTGCGTGCTGGCGCGCCGGAGCGCTCAAGTCATCCGTCCTCGGGAACCGGAGCGACGGGACTCGAACCCGCGACCTCCGGCGTGACAACAGGCACTTGAGCGAGCCGAAGCGCGTGAGCTCGTCGTCGTGTCGCATTGCTCGTCGTCGTCGCGCTGCGAGGAGCGCTGAAGGCGGCGAGCCGCGACGTCGGACGGGAATCCTGGCCAGGCCCGGCGTCCTCGCTGCTTCCTCGCCTGGCGCGTCCTTGCTGAGCGGAGTACCGTTGGGAGTATGAAGGTGGAGGTCTTGTTCTTCGAGGGCTGTCCAAATCACGAGGCGTTGTTGCCGGATCTACGCGCACTGCTGGTTTCGACCGGCACCGGGGTCGATGTGGAGCTCGTCCGCGTCGAGGACCTGGAGGCAGCGGAGCGCGCGCGTTTCCTCGGCTCGCCGACGGTTCGCGTCAACGGCGAGGATGTCGAGCCTGGCGCCGGCGAACGCCGCGACTTCGGGCTCAAGTGCCGGCTTTACGTCACGCCGGACGGCATTCAGGGGTTACCCGCCGACGAGTGGGTGCTGGACGCGCTCGCCCGTCACGGCGGCCAAGCGTAGGATCGACCGGGTCTGGAGTTGCGCCGGAGGGAGGATCGCCCCAGGTCTGGCGGCGAAGACGTCCGGTACGACGCGCTCGCGCGGCCTGGCCCTCCCGCGTCGCGGTAGCGTCGAGGGAGTGATCTTCGCGGAGCTGGCTCGAACGCCGGATCCCGCGCTCGACGCGCTCGCGCTCGCCATGGCAGCTGAGTTCGGACCCGTGGACGCGGCGTGGGCGTGCGCGCGCCTGGGCGAGCTGGGCGACGAGGTGGCCGCCGTGGGCGGCGACGTCGCGGCGGTGCTCGGCGGCCGGCACGGGTTCGCCGGCGATCGCGAGCGCTACGACGACCCGCGGAACTCCATGCTCGACGTCGTCCTGCGGCGGCGGCGCGGGCTGCCGATCCTGCTGTCGGTGGTCTACATCGAGGTCGGGCGGCGTGCGGGCGTCGCCGTGAAGGGCGTCGGCCTGCCGGGCCACTTCGTCGTCTCGCGCGACGAGCAGCTCCTCGATCCCTTCGCGGGCGGGAACCCGGTCGCGGCGGACGTCCCAGCACCGCTGCGGCGCCCGTGGTCGTCGCTGGAGATTGCGATGCGGATGCTCAACAACCTCGTCGGCGGCTTCGAGCGCCGCGGCGACCTGAGCCGCGCCCTCCGGGCCGCCGAGCTGCGCCTGGCGCTGCCGACGACGCCCGACACGCGGGTCCCGCTCGACGCGGAGCTGTCGGCGCTGCGAGCGCGGCTGAACTGACGCCTCAACCTTGTCTTGGGGACGGGAGCGACTGGACTCGAACCCGCGACCTCCGGCGTGACAGATTCACGGCACCGTCGACGGCGCCAAGCCGACGACGCTGGCCGACTATCGATACCTCCTCGCACCGGCCACCACGCGTGCGCGCAAGCGCGGTCGAGCGCCTGTGGCGAGGATCATGCGCGCGTTCGGCTCGCGGCCGCTGACCTCGATCACCGTCGCCGACGTCAGCCGCTTCCTGCGCTGGCTCGATGCGGAGGCCGCTATGACGGCCCGGACCGTCAACAAGCACCGCCAGCTGTTGTGCTCGATCTTCAAGCACGCGATGCGCGAGGACACCTACCGGCTGCCGTCGAACCCGGCCGCCGCCACCGACCGGCGCCGCGAGGCCGACGACCGCCCAATCGACTTCTACGAGCCCGACGAGGTCCTCGCGCTCGCGCGGGCCGCCGAGTCCGGCACCCACCGTGATCCGTCGCGCCCCGCCGTCTCCGCGCGTGAGGCCGCCGACCGCGCGCTCGCCGACCAGCCCGCCGCCGCCCTCGCCCGCCTCTCCGAGCGCGACAACTTCATCGGGCGCGACGAGCTCGTCTTCTGCAACGCGGTCGGCGACTATCTGGACCCTTCGGCGATCCGTCGGCGCTACCGCCGCGCCCAGGCCGCCGCCGGCCTTCGCCCGCTGCGCTTCCACGACCTCCGGCACTCCTTCGGATCGCTCGTCATCCGCGAGTTCGACCCCGTCTCCGGCAAGGACTTCATGGGCCACTCGAAGATCACGACCACCGAGCGCTACCTGCATGCGCGCTCCCGCCGCACCGACGCCGCGAGGCTCACCAAGGCGTTCGGCGGAGGCGAGGTCAACGTCGCGGTGGTCACTTGAGCGGCGGCTTTGTCCTCACACTCGTCCCGGACGAAACGGTCAAACTGCACGTCACGTGGACGACCGTCCGGCGCGAGGTGACCGACTACGCCGTCGTGCTGACGCTCGAGCGCGGCGGCACCGAGCAGACCGTACGCGTCTATGACGGCGCGCATGGCGTCAACCACATGCACCGCTACACCCGCACCCGCGGGAAGCGGCCGGCGGAGACGTTCCACGATGGCGATCTCGGCCAAGGCATGCGCGCCGCTCGCGAGGATTGCCAGCGTCGTTACCCTTTGTTGATCGAAGGATGGGATCGATGACCGAGCCAGTAGAGCGCCCCCTCACCCAAGCGAGCCACGCCTTCAACGAGGCGATCGATTCCGACATCGCGGGCCGCAAGCTCTATCCCGACGGCGCGATGTTCATCGATGCCGAGGCACCCGGAGCCGGCAAGGCGATCGCTGAGGCGGCTGCCGAGGGCCGGGTTGTCGTCCTCTGCTCTGAGGATGGCTCGCGCCGAGTGCTCACGCCAGCGCCGTCGGCTGCCGCGTAGGCGACGGCTCGACGAAGGACGATGAGCGGCGCGCAGGACAGCCGAAGGCCTGCCTGGGTGGCGACGGACGAGGCGATCGACTCTGCGATCGTCGGCGACAGCCTCTACCCCGACCGCGCAAGCTCCCTTGACGCAGACGCGCCGTGGCTCGGCGACGCCATCGCACGCGCCGCTGACGATGACCGCGTCGTCGTCCTCTGTTACGCCGACGGCACGCGCCGCGTCTTTGCCCAACGGTGAGCGTGAACGTCGCCAGCATCAGCTTCGAGCATCACGACTACGACGAGCGGGGCGATGTGCTCTACCTGACCGCCGCCGGCAGCGAGGGGCCGCCCAAGCGCGCGTGCGCTACCCCCGAGGGACACGGGATCGAGTACGACCGGGCAGGCAAGGTCACCGCCCTCACGCTCGTGAACGTGCGCTGGCTGCTCGATCGCGACGGCGAGCTGACGATCACCTGGCCGGCGGCACGCGTGCAAGCGGCCGATCTCGCGGATGCGCTCCCGTCTGCGTAGCGTCGCAGCCGCGCGCAACCTGAACTTCGCCGACGCCCTGACGGCTTGACCGCAGATCCCACACCCGGTGAGCCCGTCCGATGGCTTCTGGCTGAGGGGGAGAAGGGCGCCGCGCTAACCCAGACCGGAGCGCTGGCGCGAGCGCTCGTGCGCGACGCCGCTCTGCGCTGGCCCAACTGGTGGCACGCGGACCTCTTCGGCCCTCCCCACCGTGAACTAGACCTTCCGATGCTGACCGAGCTGCGCGAGCGCCTCGTCCGCCTGCGGCTCCTTCGGCGGCGCGGCCGGGCGCTTCACGCGACGAAGCGGGGCGTCGAGCTCGCTGGGACGCCCGGGCAGCTCGTTCAGCTGCTCCGCGACGACATGGCGCACGAGGGCGGCATCGACGCGACCACCTGGCGGTACCTGTCGGAGCGACTTCAGGCGGCCGGTCCGGAAGGCGTCCCCGTGGGCGAGCTCGAGCGTGAGCTGCTCGACGCTCTCACTGAGGATGGGTGGCAGATCCTCGGCGGTGGATACCTCGGCCGCGACGACCTCTGGCACATCCTGCAGCCTCTGCGCCTGCGCGGCGAGGCGTACGGCTTGATCGCCACGACGCATCTGCGACCCGGCGCCGAATGGCGCCTGCGCTCGACGGATTTCGAGCGCCCCTCTCAGCGCGCTCCGTCGGCCCGCTCGTGAGTCGTGTCGCTCTCGGCGCGCAGGATCGCCGCCTCGACGTGGCTGCGGACGAAGCGGACGTGACGGCCGAGCTTGACGCGCGGGATCAAACCGATGCGATCCCAATAGAGCACCGTCGACCGCGCCACGCCAAGCACCTGGCCCAGCTCTTCGGCCGTCATCAGGTCGGCCCGCGTCAGCCCTCTGATCGGCTCGACCGGCTCTGAGGTCACAGTCCGATCCCGAGGCCGCGCCCGCGGCTGTCGAGTCCCCTCGGCGGTACGCCGCGGTCGAGCGCGAGCGGCTCGGCATCGCTGTGCTCGAGCGCGGCGGTCAGGCGCGTGATCGCGTCGCCGCGGCGGTCGTGGTTGCCGCGCGGTCCGTACTCGTCGCGCTCGAGCGCGCGGTCGTCCGACAGATAGAGGTGGTTGTCGCGCCGACCACGGGTGAGGGCGGTGTAGCCCCACTCGCGGCACAGGCCGGCGTCCGCGAGGATGAAGGCGCGCTCGAACGTCGCGCCCTGAGCGGCGTGGCAGGTGATCGCGTAGCCGTGCGCGAGCGGCGCGTCGCCGTCCGATGCCCGCCGTCGGAAGAACTCGGACCCGATCGCCACCGTGTCTCGCTCCGTGGTGAGCGTCATCCGATGGCGGATCGGATCGACGCCTGCGACCACCGCTCGCTCGCCGTTGACGAGGTCGAGCTCGAGGTCGTTGCGGCGGGTCACGACGTGGTCGCCGACGGCGAAGCTGCGGTGCCCGACGCGCAGCTCGTCATCGCCCAGCCGGCCCGCTTGGCGCATCCGCTCGCGCGCACGCATGTTGAGGAAGTCGACGTCGGAGCGCCGTGCGGCGATCATCATCGCGTCCGGACTCCGCGCTCGCCACCAGTCGTCGACGAGCCGGTCGCAGCTGTGGATCGGCGACAGGCTGACGTGAATGCGGTCGTGCGCCTGGTAGGCAGCGATCGCGCGGCCAGCGTCGCCGTTGCGCAGGTCATCGACCGCCTCACGCTCCCACACCTCGGCCTGCCGGCGGTTCTCGGTCAGCTCGATGGCGTGCCCGCGGCGCACGATGCCGCGGAGGAAGCCGCCGGCGTCGATCTCAGGCAGCTGGTGCGGGTCGCCGACCAGCACCAGCTTGCCGCAGCCGCCTCGACGTGCGCCGTGATCTCCGCTGTGTCACGCGTGCCAAGCATCCCCGCCTCGTCGACGATCACGACACAGCCGACCGGCAGCGCTCGCCCGCGATCCAAGTCGCCCAGCATGGCGGCGACGCTGGTGCTCGCCACCCCGGACCCTGCTCGAGCTCACGAGCTGCGCGCCGCGCGACCGCGACGCCGAGCACGCGCGTGCCGGCTTCGCGCCATGCCGCGTGCGCGGTGGCGAGCGCGAATGTCTTGCCGGTCCCGGCGCGCCCGGCGACCACGTCGATCGCGTCGCCGCGAGTGGTCAGCGCCAGCACCATCGCTCGCTGCTCCTCGGACAGCCCCTTCGGCATCAGCGCCCCGACAACACGCTCGGGCACGACGGCGCGCCCGGTGCCACGCCCCTCCTCGACGCCAGCGACGAGCCGCTGTTCGACCGCCAGCAGACCAGCCGTCGTGTAGCGCCGGTCGTCTGCGGCCACGCGCAACACGCGCCCGTCACGCGTGCGAAACGCTTCCCGCTCCCCGGTGTCGGTCAGCGGCATGACATCGGGCGAGGCGAGGATCCGGTCTCAGGGGTGTGATCGCTGTTGCGGTTGCTGCTGGCTTCCCTGGTGTTTGACGGCTTGGCCTTGGGGATTCGCGCTCTCTTGGCGAGTTCTGCCGGTCGAGATGGGGCTGCCTCGGATTGGCACGTCTTGCCCTTCGGGTGTTGATCGGGTCGTTGGCTTCGCTGCTATTGCCAGGCGCGGCCGTACGCGGCAATGACGGTCGCGCGCAGCTGGCGCGGCGCGCTCGACGCGCGGTTACGATTTGAACGGTGCGAGCGGGAAAGCGGACGAGCGTGGTCGGATGCTTGGCGGCCGTGCTGCTCGTCGGCAGCGGCGAGCGAGCTGCCGCCGGCGAGCCCGTCGCAACCGTGCAGGCAGAGGGCTTCAAGGTGGTGCGCGGCTCGGGCGGCCGTTACTCCGAGAGCTCGGCGCGCGAGCGGCGCGCCCTGCAGCTGCGGGGCCGCGCCGTGGCCCGGCGGCAGCTGTACGCCGAGGCCGCCGACGAGCTCGTCGTGCGCGTCCGGCGCGGTCGGTGCGCCCCCGCACCCCGTCTCAGCGTGAGAGTCGACGGGCGCCCGGCGCTTGACGCGCGGGTGGGCAGCCGTCGGTGGACGCTGCTGCGCGGTCGCGCGGCGCTGGCCGCGGGCCCGCACGAGTTGGAGGTCTCCGTAGCCAGGCGCGCCGCTCCAGGGCGCTGTCGACCGGACGTTCGCCTCGACGAGATCGTCATCGAGCGCTCGCGCGGCACGGTGGGTCCCGGCCCTGTACCGGGTCCCGACCCGCCAACTCAAACTCCGCCACTGACGCTGCCGCGCACGGTTGGCCTGGGCACGGCTCTGCAGTGGGACCTCGTCCGCTCGGAGCCCCGCTACCGCGAGACGTTCCTGCGCGAGTTCACCTCACTGACGCCCGAGAACGAGTTCAAATGGCTGTTCGTGCAGCCCCAGCGCGGGCGCTTCGACTTCGAGAAGACCGACGCGATGGTCGACTTCGCGCGCGCCAACGGCAAGACCGTTCGCGGCCACACGCTTGTCTGGAGCCAGCAGCTGCCGTCCTGGGTGAGCGGCGGTCGCTGGACGCGCGCGCAGTTGCTGGCGGTGATGGAGCGTCACATCTCTACGGTGGTGGGGCGCTACAAGGGCCGCGTCGCCGAGTGGGACGTCATCAACGAGCCGCTGGCCGCCGACGGCTCGCTGGCGCGCAACGTGTGGCTCGACGTCATCGGCCCGGACTACCTCGAGCACGCGCTGCGCTTCGCCCACGCGGCCGATCCCGGCGCCAAGCTGTTCGTCAACGAGATCGCCGCCGAACTGGTTTCCACCAAGTCCGAGGGCCTTGTGCGGCTGGCCGCCGACCTGGTCGCGCGGGGCGCGCCCCTGCACGGGATCGGGTTGCAGAACCACGCCAACCTCGCGGGCTACCCCAGCCGTGAGCGGCTCGCGACACTCATGCGCCGGTTCGCCGCGCTCGGTCTGGAGGTGCAGATAACCGAGATGGACGTCGGCACGGTGCTCGGGTCCGGCAACCGCCTGCAGCGCCTGGACCGCCAGGCCGAGATCTACCGGCAGGCGGCGGCCGCTTGCAACGAGGTCCCGGCTTGCACCCGCCTGACCACCTGGGGATTCACCGATCGCCATTCCTGGATCGGCGAGCGCGAGCGGGCCTTGCCGTTCGACGCCGAATACCTGCCCAAGCCCGCCTTCGTCGCGCTACGGGAGACGCTCCTGCCGCGCGGCTGACGGTCGTCCTGACCGGCAGGCACGAATCGGGCTCCGGGTGGGTAGACACACTGGGTGCTCGATCTGCCGTCGACTATTGCTGGCCGCTACTCCGTGTTGCGGCATCTGGGCACGGGCGGGATGGGAAGCGTGTTCCTCGCCCGCGACGAGCGCCTGGGCCGGGAGGTGGCCGTCAAGTGGGTCCATGCCAGTGGGGGACCTGATGCGGACGTCGCCGCGGATGAAAAGACCCGTCTTGGCGAAGCGCCGGCCCCCTCCGTCCGGAAAGGACTGCAATTCCGCACCACGGCGTCAGCGTTGCCGCCGAATCCGACCTCCGAGTTTGCGTATCTCGTGCCCTTGCCGGGTTGAAGGCGCCAACGCACCACCCTCTTCCGCCGTCGTCGTGGCGACAACCGACGGCCCCTGTCCATCGCACCCTGCCGCGAGCGCGCCCACGACCAGCGCCACACCGGCGGCCAACCACTGAGAACAGCGCCCGTCACGCCTCTACTACGCGTGATCGGGACCGGACATCACGGGTCCACCGCTCGAGCCAGGCGCCGATGGGCGCGCAAGCCGGGATGACCAGGAGGACGAGCCACCCTGGCGGGGCGGTGAACAACCACCCGACTAGACCCGCGAACAGCCAGGCGCACGTCAGGACGAAAACCACCACACCCCGCAGGGAGCGGACGGCGCGGACGAGGGCGACGCTCCCGCCGGCCACGATCAGGTAGAAGCTGGCGAACCAGACCGGCTCCGGAGCGAGACCCGAGCCGGTCGCAAGCGCGAGGAGGAGCGCGCAGCGACCCGAGTCGCCCCACGGTCCCTTCGCGCGGGTGAGCAACAGCAGCCAGGCGAGTGACACGAGCAGCGCCGCCCACGCCGCGTGCGTCTCCGTCGCGGGGAAGTTCGTGACCGAATAGCGCGGCGGGAACACGCTGACGATCGCGGTGTTCTTCGGCCCCGCGATCAGGGCCGAGAATCCCACGGCGCCGGTCGGCAGCAGCAGCGCGATCAACGCGACGTTCAGGCGGCGTAGCCAGGTGGTCCATGCCTTGCTCACGTGCAAGCCATTGTGACGCGCCGACCGCGAGGCGGTGCAGTTGGTACCCGCGAGTGGTACCCGCGGCTGATCTTGGCGCCTGAGCGATTTGCTCCGAAACGACGAAACCGCGCCATAGCAGGGTTCGCAGGGGACGGGAGCGACGGGACTCGAACCCGCGACCTCCGGCGTGACAGGGTGGCCTACGTTGCCTTGGACTGCCGACCGCAACCGTGACTTACGTACTCGGCTAACCCGCGCTCGAGGGATCTCGGGGCAACGGCCAGGCAACGTCGCAGGTTGCGCGTAGTTGCCGCAAGTCGATCCGTCGAGGCCCTGCCAGGCCTCGCTCAGGTTGCCCCCGGACCCAGTTCCAGCCTTCGCCGAAGCGGGTCACGAGAGCGATGTCCCCGCTTCGTCGTCGTCGGGCGCGTACGGCTGCAGACGCAGATCGGCGAGCGGAACGCCGCGCCCCGTCAACACGATCCGCAGATCTCCGTGATCGGCGGCCGCGCTCCAGGCGCCGTCCGCATCGAGCACGGTGAAGCCGACGGGGGTGCCCTCGACGTGCACGGTCGCGGTCGCTTCCTCAGCCGCAGCTACAGCCGCATTACGTTCGCCCTCGCGCGCGTCGAGCCAGAGCGAGAGCGCGGGCTCGGAGAGCTCGCCAGGCCACTCGCCGAACTCGTGGACTGCGCTGATTAGGCCTCCACGTGCGAGCTCGATCGCGCTTGACCAGGGCTCCTCTTCGAAGCGCAGCGTCTGGATCCTCAGCCAGCAGCGATCGTCAAGGGTGTGTTGAACCGTGACGGACGTCGTGCGATTGTCCGAGCTTCCGTGGCCGCCGATCTCCCCGGCGGGCCACGCCCCGGCCGCGGCGACCACAACGAAGTCGAGATTGGCGAGCATCGTTTGCTCGCGCTCGCGTTCTTCGGCTTGGAAGCGCTCGAGGTCCTCTTGCTGTTCCTGCTCGGTCCGCGTGTCGTCCTCGAGCGGGGCGTAGAAAACGCCGGTGCTGATCTCGTAACCGCAACACACGCAGACGACCACGCCGTTGTTCTCCATAGGGCCGTCGTTGGAGCTTGATTGGCCGCGCGAGCCGTCGAGCGCGACGATGTACTCCCATGCTTCCCCGGCGCAGGCGGGACAGGTCTCCGTCGCGTCATGGACCGGCTCGCGCGGCCACTGCGCCGGCAACTCCGGCCGCACGATCCCACCGTCATCATCAGTGAAGCGCACCGGCAGCCGGTGCCGTTCGACCGCGGTGACGTAGAGCCAGGCTCCGAAGCCAGCGACAGCCTCGATCAACGTGCCGTCGAGCCGCGCCACCGTTGCGCGCGTCGCGCCATGCGGAAGCCGGCCTCCGTGCGCCCAGCGTCCGTCGCTCAGCCCCTGCATCGCGCGCGCCTGACCCGGATCGCCGGCTAGCCCCGTACCGGGACCGGACCCGAGATCCCCAAGCCAATAGCCGTCCCTGTCACGGAAGACCGCGGCTCCCTCGTGCGTCAACAGCGTCTCAGTCACTTGACGCATTATGGGCGGGCGCGTCTCTCGCTGTCGAGACGGCGCAGGCCAATGATGAGGGCGGTGACTTCGCGCAGATCAGGGATATGAAGGGAAGCCCGACAAGCCCCCAGTTTTCGTAAGGCCAGGGGCGGTATCGACAGGCTGCTGCGACCGCTTCCGGTTGCCTCGACAGCAGCGTTGGGCTGCGGAGCCCGCTGAGCCGCGTCTGCTCGGTGCAGACCGGCTGCGGGCGAGGCGCTTGCCGGCGGGAGACCGGAGGCTTGGCTCGAGCTCGCCCTTTGAGCGCAGCCGGCCGGAGCGGCGCTCAGCCTTCCGGCGATTCGATCTGCAAGCCCTTGTCGAAGCTGACTACCTCCACGCGAGCCTCTAGGTCGTCTTGCTGCTTGTCTGATTTGAACGAGAGACCGAACCGACGCACTCGGCGCTGCGCGTCGACAAGAACGTCCACGGTCGCTTCGTGTGCCCGCCCCTCTTCGAGCAACCTGAGGGGTTCGAGAGCGGTGTGACGTGCGACGTTGAGGTCGCCGCGGTAGTGACCTGCGCCGACGCTTTCGACGTTCGCGATGCGTCTGATTAGTGCGAGCGCCTCGTCGTAGGAAAAGTGAGGCGAGGTGTCTTCCACACGCCGCCAGCGACCGCCGTAGCGCGCGAAGATTCTCCCGTCTGCCACGATCATCTGCACATCTTGATGGCGTCGGAACTGCCCCACCGACTCACTGACGCGTATGCGCGCATGCATCAAAGAGCCATCCGGCTTCTGGCGGACTCTGCTTCGGAGCTTTAGCTTCGTTCCGGCGAAGGAGTGCATGAGCCGGTTGGACGTCCGCACATCCTCGACGCTCCGCGAGGCCCGGACCGCCGCGGCGAGCCGCTGACCGGCGGTTCCGCCGTCACCGTTGGCGGCACCGCCGTCACCGTTGGCTGAGGATCCGCAGCCAACGCTCGCGATAAGCACGGCGGCAAGCATGCACAGGGCCGGGCGCATGGGCGCTGAACCTACCTGACGGGCCGCGTCTGACTCACCCGCGAACGGCCGGCGTCACGCGTGGCTACGTCATGCACGACGCGCGACGTCGGCACCGCGCCGCCCGGCGCCCGCACCGCACGAGACGGCGCCGGATCCGGTCGGGTCACGGATGGGGCGCCAGCGATCAGCGCCGCGCCGGTAGCAACGACGGCGCTCAGCGCAGCGGTGAGCCCAGCGCCGAGCAGGCGACGCCGACCGCGTCGCCGCCCAGGCTCGCGGGCCGCGGTCCTCGGTCCGATCGCGCGTACGAGCTGCGCCGTGCCCAGAGGGCCTGTGGGAGTGACCGCCGCGGCCGAACGCTGCCGCGCAAGCTGCTCGAAGTAGGCCTCGGTAGTGGACGTAGCTTGTCCCACGCCCAGTAGGCCGCTGAGCCCAGCTCAGGACAAGAGATTCCCGCGGACGCAGTCCTTGGCGCGTAGGCGCTCTGCTTTGCCGCCCGGCCCACGGCCGCGACCCTCGCTACGATCGCTCTATGAGCGAGGTCGTCACCGACGACGCAGCCGCACGCCGGCGGCGACAGGCCTGAGCGCCTGCGCGGCCTGTTCGCCGATGTCGCCAGCGATCGAAGCCTGGTGGACGAGCTCCTAGCCGAGCGTCGAGCCGATGCGTCTGCTGAGCAGACGGACGAGCGCTCGCTCGACCGTGGCCGCTGACGACGAAGCACACGATGACGCTCCCCCGATCGGTGCTCGACGCCTCAGCGCTGATGGCGCTGATGCACGAGGGGCGCGGCGCCGACATCGTCGGCGAGGCGATCGCCAATGGTGCGGCGGTCGGCCTCGTCAACGTGGCGGAGGTGCTGTCGAAGTTCGCGGAAGTCGGTCAAGACCCGGCTGCCGTCCTCGAGCAGCTGCGTGGCGCAAGGGACGCCGGCGCGCTGAGCCTCGAACCTCTCACGGAATCCGACTGCGTCGAGATCGCCCGGCTGCGACCGCTGACCCGCGCGGCGGGCCTGTCCCTCGCCGATCGAGCCTGCCTCGCACTCGCCGCACGGCTCAACGTGCCGGCAATCACCGCGGATCGCGATTGGCACGACGCCGACCTAGAGATCGAAGTCCGGCTCATCAGGTGATCGAACAGATCGCCCGTCAGCACACAACCAGCAGATCGAAGCTTGCCGGCACGGGATTGCCTGCCGCATCGAACATGTACGTGGAGGGGGCGTAGTCTCGGAGTGCGGGCTGGCAGAAAGCGCCAGGGGGAGCGGGATCCAGGGCACGTTGCTATGGACCGCATGTCCATAGCTGGGTCCATAGCCGAGTCCATACCAACGATTGGACACAGCCGGTCCAGTCCGCGCCGTGGTGTCGATGAGCTTCATGCCGTAGTAGGCCGCTGAGAGCTCCGAGCAGGACACTCAATTGGCGCGCCGGCCGCGCGCTGACAGCATTGCCAAGACAACGCTTGAAAGCCATCAGCGCGATCGGGACTTCTGAGGGCCTGTCACTCGTAGTGACGATGTGGGTGCCGGTCTGATCGCTCTTGTCGCTGCGGCTGTCGCCGCAGGCCAGCCGGCGGCTGCGCCCGGTGCGGCGCTGCCGTCGCGCGACGTTCGCTGGTTCAACGACGAGCATCGAGCCCTGACCGTCATCGTTCCGCGCGGGTGGCACCAGGGCGGGGCGGTTGCGTTCTCCGGCGACCTCGTATTCAGCGATCGTGCGGTACGCCGGTACCGGCCGGGTGATCGCTGCCCTTCGGGCGGGGTCGCGCCGGCCGACGACGCGACGCTGCTCTACATCCTCGAGTTCGGTGTCTGGTCGGGCGGGCCGCAGGCGCGTGACGTCGACGGCGTCTTCACCCGCGGCCGGCCGCTGGCACGCGAGGCGCTGCAGACGCCTGTCGTGGACGACGAGTGCTTCGGTCGCGCTCGCCGGGTCCGCTGGCGCGAGCGGGGTCGCGCGTTCCAGGCGCACATCTTCCTCGGCGAGAGGACCAGCACGCGCCGCCGCCGCGAGTTGGCCGCCCTCTTCGACGGCCTGCGCTTCCGCCGCCACTGCGGAATCGGTTGCCCGGCGCCCGGTGATTGGGCGGCGCCGCCGAAGGTCGTCCACGATCGGACGCACGGCGTCTCGGTCACCTATCCGGCAACGTGGATGCTCGAGCGCAACGGCCGGCGCGGATTGTTCCTGGTGTCGTCCGGTCCGATAGGGCATTGTGAGATGGGCCCGGAGAACGTCACGCTGAAGCTGATTCAGATCCACCGGTCCGCGCCCCGGTCACCGCGGCCCGCAGGCGTCGGCCCCGCTCGCCGCACCGTCTCGTATCCCTGCAACGGGGGTCAGACCCGCCTCGCGGAGCATGTCGTCGAGTTCGACGACGCCGGCCGCAGCTTCCGCGTCCGAGCGCTCGTCGGGCGCGAGGTGTCCGCGTCGCGCAGAGCGGTGCTCGACCTCGTCTTGCGCCACCTCGAGTTCCGCCGCGATCCAGGTCGCTTCGTCCGCGGTCGCCCCACGGCTTACGACGCGCTGCACTCCGGCCGCGAGCGCTCACGCTGCCTAGGTCGCGCCCACTTCGTCCAGTGGTGCGAGGCCGGGCGCGCCTTCGAAGCGCGCCTGCGCGTGGGCGACGGCAGCTGGCGCGAGCTCGTCTCGCTCTTCGACAGCCTGCGGTTCCGCAGGTAGGGTGGAGGACGAGGTGGATGCCGCCACTCTCGAGGCTGGCCGAGCGCGCGCCGCCGTGAGGCACGCATGGTCCGACGCGGAACTGGTCCGGGCGGCGCTGACCGGCTCGTCGGCCGCAGTAGAAGCGCTGTTCGAGCGCCATTGGGATGCGCTGCATCGCTCCGCCTACTGGATCGTTCACGACGCGGCAGCCGCCGAGGACATCGCGCAGGAGGCGTTCCTCGCCGCGTTGCGCGCGCTGGACCGCTTCGACCGCCGACGGCCGCTGGCGCCGTGGCTGCACCGCGTCGTCGTCAACCGCGCTATCGATCACGCGCGCGCTGTTCGGGCACGGCGCGAGGTCGGCGCGGAGCTGGTCGTCGAGCGCGCCGCCCCAGCAGTGGAGGCGACCGACCCAGACCTGCTCGCCGCGCTCGCCACCCTTCCGGTTGACCAGCGCGCGATCGTTGTCATGCGGCACGTGATCGGCTGCACACCGACCGAGATCTCCGCTGCCCTCGACCTCCCGCGCGGGACCGTCAATTCCCGCTTGCGTCGCGGCCTCGATGCCCTCGCCGGACAACTGGAGCGTGACCATGACTCCTGAGGAGCGGCTCGAGCGGGCGGAGGCACCGGATGCGGCTGCGACCCGCGAGCGGGCGCGGCGGGTCGTGATCGCCGCGCCCGTGGCGTCGGCGCCGCGTCGACGGCGCTGGCTGCCGATCGCGCTCGTCGTCGTGGTCGCTGGCGCGATCCCAACCGGCGAAGCGATCGCGAGCTGGCTCGCCAACCTGGTCGACCCACCACCGCCGAAGACGGCAGCGCCGCCGCCTGAACCGCGCCTCGCCAAGCTGCCCGCCGCGGGCCGCGTCCTCGTTAGTGGGCCGGGCGGAGCGTGGTCGATCGGCCGCGACGGGGCGCGCATCCGGCTCGGCGACTACAACGCGCTGACGTGGTCGCCGCGGGGTGTATTCGCCGCGGCGGCGACTGATGACGCGCTGCGGGCGATCACGCCTGATGGCGGGGTGCGCTGGACCGTGCCCCTGGATGACGGCCCGGTCGCTGAGCTCGCGTGGTCGCCGTCCGGTTATCGAATCGCCTACAGCACCGGCAGCGACGTACGGGTTGTTGCCGGCGACGGCTCAGATGACCATGCGCTGCTGCGACGCGTCGCGACGTCAGCGCTGGCCTGGCGGCCGGGCGCCGGTCACGAGCTCGCGGTGGGCCGGCGTGACGGCGCGATCGAGCTTTACGAGGCCGACACCGGTGTGCGCCGTTGGCGGCTGCCGAGCCGGTTGGGAGACGAGCCGGTGGCGTTGCTGTGGCGATCGGATCGGGAGCTGGTCGTAGTGCGGCGTTTCGAGATTCTGCTCGTCCGCGTGCGCCGCGGCTCTGCGCGCGTGGCTGGCCGCTTCACCATCGACGGCCCCGTCACGGCGGCGACCCTCGCCGACGACCGCCTCGTCCTGGCCGCAGGCGCGGAAGTGTCGACCCGGCGCCTGCGGCGTTTCAACCGCGCCGCGAAACGCGAGCCCACCGCCGGTCAGATCCTCGACGCCGACTACGACCCGCTCGGCCCGCCGCGTGCACGCCTGACGGCGGCGGGGCCGGTCAGCGACCTAGTCGCCTCCCCCCGGGGCGACAAGCTGCTCGTCGCATCCGCGGCCGCCGACCAGTGGGTGTTCCTGCCGTTGCAGGCGAGGAAGCGCACGACCGCCGTGACCGTGCGCGGTTTCATCGATGTCGCCGACTGGGAGACCGCGCCGGTCGCGTCGCTCGGACTCGCTGACGGCCGCCGGATCGTGATCACGGCCGAGGGCCGGGAGGGGAGCTGCCTGGTCATCAGCGGCGTTGACGAGTACGACCGCGGTTGTGGAACGCACTGGGTCAGCCCCGCCGAGCTGCAGGCCGGGCCGGTCGTCCAGCGCAGCGCCGACCACCCGGTCGAGGTGTACGGGGCGGTCAAGGACAACGTCGCGCGCGTAGGCGTGACCTACGAGGTAGACGGCGTCGCCCTCACCCGCGACGCGACCATCGTTGAAGTCGACGACCAGTCCGTGCCCTACGGCTACTACCTCGCTGAGCTGCCGCCAACCGCGAGGAACATCGAAGCCACCGCATATGACGCCGCCGGCTCCGCGCTCGAGTCAGACCTCTACGGCGCCAGCTATCCACAGGCTTTCGTCGGGCCGCGCGGCCGGCTCCGAAGGTACGAGGGCACGCCGTGGGCGCCGGACGCACCAGCGCCGATCTCACCGGTGGCTGGCGACCCCTACACGAGCTTCGAAGTGTCGTTGCCGGCGCCACGCCGCGAGCGGGCGAAAGTCGTCTACACCGCGCGCGCCGTCGGCGGCGGCGGGCAGAGCACTCCTTGCCGCAGAGACGCGTTGTCTTACTTCCCGCCCGTACCTGCCGCCGGCGCCGTGATGGTCGCGCACCTCCAACCGGCCGGCGAGGGCGCGCACCTCGGCTGGTGCCCGGGCGACTATCGCGGCACCGTCAGCGTGGACGGCAAGCGCGTCATCGAGCGTTTCGCGTTCCGCGTGCTGCCGTGACGCGCGCGGTCGCCGCGCTGTGCGCACTCGCCGTGGGCCTCGGCGACTGCGCCGGCGAGCCCGGCGGCGAGCGGAGCGCCGGCCCGCGCTACGCGACCGTGGCCGCCGAGTGCGACACCGGCCGGGCACCGGGCTACTACGTCCCGCACGACAGCCAGCTCGGGCCCGTGACGCTTGTCGGCTGCGCGGAGGTCCCGTTCAGCCACCGGCGCGTCGAGTTCAGCGTTGACCAGGCCCGCACCGACGGACCGCCCGACGCGTGTCTGCGAGTTGCCTTCGCGCAGGGGGCGCGGATCCAGGGCGTCTGCCAGCTCAAGCTCGGCCGCTTCGAGGTACTCGGCGGCCTGCTCGGGCAGGTATACGGGATCGACGTTGGCTACGCGCGCGTGATCTGGGGGACGGCCGGACGCCAACGGGAGGTCGTCGCGCGTTTCGACGGCGGCACCGCGCGCGCGGAAGTGATCGAGGTCGATCGCGACCTCGCCGCCCGGGTTGACGAGCGACGCTTCAGCCTGTTCGTGCTCGAGGTCCCCCTGGCCGCCGCGTGCGAGCCGTTCACGATCACCGCTGGCTCCGGTTCTCACCCGGTTGCGCCGCGGCCGGGGATCTGCCAGCGGGCGGGGACGAGCCGGCGCGGCGGCTGGCAGGGACTGCCGCGCGGCTGGACCGAGCTGCCGCCGCCGCCGTTCCCGCGCACCGAAGCCGTGTCCGTATGGATCCAGCGCGAGCTCTTCTTCTGGGGCGGCGACTCGAACTCCGACTCCTCCGCCCACGACGATGGCGCCACCTTCGACCCACGCGGGCGGCGCTGGCGCCGTGTCCCCGACGGGCCGCTGTCGCCGCGCACGTCGGCCGCGGCCGTGTGGACCGGCCACGAGGTCCTGATCTGGGGCGGCCAGGGTCGCGGCGCGCCAAACGGGTACCGGGGCGTGGACGGTGGGGCCGCCTACAACCCCCACTCTCGCCGCTGGCGGACGCTCGCTCAGGGGCCGCTGTCGGCACGCGACCCAGCTGCGGCGGTGTGGACCGGCCGGGAGCTCATCGTCTGGGGTGATAGCGACCGTCTGCAGCGCGCCCGCGACGGCGCCGCCTACGACCCTGCGCTCGATCGCTGGCGGCCGCTGCCGCGGGCGCCGTTCGCCCTCAATCAGGCCACGACGGCGTGGACGGGCGAAGAGGTCATCATCTTCGGCTCACGTCTCGGCGGGGGCAACGGCTCGGACACCATGTACGCGCGCGGGCTCGCCTACGACCCGGCGACCAACCAATGGCGCGTCCTGCCGCGGTACCCGCTCTCGCCCCAAGCGTCGTCGGTGATCTGGACAGGCGAGGAACTGGTCGCATGGGACTACCTACTGAAGGCCGCCACCTACGACCCCACCGCTGACCACTGGCGGGCACTGCCCGACCTGCCGCTCGACTTCGGCGAGTGCTACCCGCAGAGCGCAGCAACCCCGGAAGGCCCGCTCGCCTGGTACTGCGGGCAGGGCGTGCTTCTCGACCCCGAGGCGCGCCGCTGGCGCGCAATCGCGGACCCGCCGCGACCAGGGCTCTCGGGCTCCCCGGTCGCGGCCGGTGGTGCTGTGCTGTTCGCCGGCGCCGCGCCAACGAGTGTCAAGAACCGCCTCATCGCCTTCAAACCCTGACGTTCGGCGACTGAGGCCGCCGACCCGAGCAGCGCCGTGCGCGGGAGGGCAGCGGCCGGTCACCCAGGAGGAGTTCGACGACCTCTTTGGCGACGTTCCGTCCGACGACAACGGATAGCCGTGCCGGGCACGTGCCGCCAACGATCGCAGCGCCCGGTTGTCGTGACCCGGTCCTGATGAGCGTCACGATCGCGGACATCAGGTTCGAGCACCACGAGTACGACGAGACCGGCGACGTGCTCTACGTGAGCGTTGCCGACTACGAAGGCTCGCCAGCGAGAGCCATCGCGAGCAGCGAGGGCCACAACGTCGAGCTGGACGCGTCGGGTCGCGTAGTCGGACTCACGCTGGTCAACGTGCGGTGGCTGCTCAAGCGTGACGGCGAGGTCACCGTCACCTGGCCGACAGCCCGCGTTGGGGCCGACGACCTCGCCCTGGCTCTGGCTCTGGCTCTGGCTCTGGCTCTGGCTCTATAGCTGTATCACGTGCGCGATCGACTGGCGATCTCCGACTCAAAATCTCGTCGCGTGCCTCAATGTGCTTTGGGAGCAGGAAATTCGTGACTGCGTGGACGCGTAACGGCATGCGTCGGTTCCGGCGAGGGGTCCAAATCGAGCGCCTACGCGTCCCTCTGTCCGGCACTGACGCGAATATCAGCCTCATGGCAGAGCATGGGTTGAAGGTTCCGCGGGTGGTGCTGGAGCCCGCCGAGGCGATCGT
>JBBJOW010000050.1:0-31263 GCA_037724045.1 Solirubrobacteraceae bacterium | reverse complement strand
GACGGCTCGGACATCGGCGGCGGCGCCTCGATCATGGGCACGCTCTCGGGCGGCGGCAAGGAGGTCATCCGGATCGGTGAGGGGTGCCTGGTCGGCGCCAACGCGGGCCTGGGCATCTCCCTCGGCGACCGCAGCGTCGTGGAGGCCGGCTGCTACGTCACGGCGGGGTCACGCATCACCCTCCCTGACGGTGAGGTCGTCAAGGCGATCCGGCTGTCCGGGGCGACCGATCTCCTCTTCCGGCGCCACTCGGTCACCGGCACGCTGGAGGCGGTCCCGCGCACGGGCGACTGGGGCGGTTTGAACGCGGCGCTACATGCGAATGATTGACGCCGCCTGCTCGCAGGTCGCCAGCGGCGGAACGAGCGCCAGCCGCGCGTAGCCGCGGCCGGCCGCGCCGAAGAAGTCGCCCGGCGCGAGGAGCACGCCGCGCTCGAGCAGCTCCGCGGCGTGGTTCTCCGGATCGGCCAGCCACAGGAACATCGTCGCGTCGCCGCCGACGTGGCGCAGGCCGGCGGCCTCGCACGCCGGCAGCAGCACGTCGCGCTTGGCTCGATAGATCGCCCGCATGTCCTCCACGTGGGCCTCGTCGTCCCACGCGAGCACCGAGACGCGCTGGACGAAGTCCTGCGGAACGGTGCCGGTGTTGGGACGAAACCGGCGCAGTGCGGCGATCGCAGCCGGGTCGCCCGCCGCGAAGCCCGAGCGGTAGCCCGGCATGGCGGAGCGCTTGGACAGCGTGTTGAGCGCGAGCACGTTGGTGCGATCGGCGACCTGGAGGATCGAGACGGGCGGCTCGGCGCCGAAGTACAGCTCGGAGTAGGCCTCGTCGGAGCACACGAGGAAGTCGTGCTCGCGGGCCAGCGCCGCCGCCTGCTCGAACAGCGCGAGCGTGGCCGTCGCCGCGGTCGGGTTGTTCGGATAGTTGAGCCACAGCAGGCCGACCCGCGCCCAGGTGTCCGACGGGACGGCGGCGAGGTCGGGCAGGAAGCCATGCTCGGCGAGCAACGGCAGCTCGAGCACCGACCGCCCGGCGAACAGCGCCCCGCGGTCGGGGACGGGATAGCCCGGCGTCGGCACCGCGACGAGCTCGCCGCCGACGATCGACGCCATCGCGAAGATCGCCTCCTTGGTCCCCAGCGTCGGAATGACCTCCTGGTCGGGGTCGATGGCCACGCCGAACCGGCGCTGCACCCAGCGCGCGATCGCGGCCCGCAGCTCCGGCAGGCCGCCCGTGACCGGATAGGGCGCGACCGGGTCGGCGGCAAGCGCCGAGCGGATGAACTCCGGCGTGCGCTCGCGCGGCTCGCCCATCCCGAAGTCGAGGACCTGCACGCCGGCCGCCGCGAGCCGCTCGCGCGTGTCGCGCAGCTGGGCGAAGGGATACGGCGGCAGGCCGGCGAGCACGGGGGAGAGCTTCATCGCGACGACGCCCACGCCTCGAGCACGCGGTACGCGCGGACGAGGTTGGCGACGGGCACCTGCTCGTCGCGCCGGTGGGCCTGCGCGGGCAGGCCCGGGCCGAAGTTGACCGCCGGCATCCCGGCGGCGGTGAGCTCGGCGACCGGTGTCCACGCCTGCTTGGGCTCGACGGCGAGCGAGCCGACCTCGATCAGCCGCGCCACCTCGGGGTGGGAGACGTGCACGGTCCCCGAAGGCGCGTTGGCGGTGACGGCGACATCGCCGTGGCCGGCGCACAGCTCGACCAGGCGCGCCTCGGCGGCGGCGGCCGTCCGGCCCGGCGCGTAGCGGTAGTTCAGCCAGGTCTGCACCCGATCGGGGATGACGTTGCCGGCCACCCCGCCGGCGATCCGCGTCACCGTCGCCACCTCCACGAACTCCAGCCCGTCGAAGGTGACGGGGTTCGGCGGCTGCGCGGCCAGGGCGGCGATGCCGGCCGCAGCGCGCTCGATGGCGTTGTCGGCGAGCCACGGCCGCGCGGAGTGCCCCGCCACGCCGGCGAAGTCCCAGCTGGCGTTGACGTTGCCCAGGCAGCCCGCCTGCAGCGCGCAGTCCGTCGGCTCCATCACGATCGCCACGTCGTGGTCGAGCACCTCCGGGGCGCGCGCGAGCAGCGGGGTCAAGGCGGTGTCGGCGAAGGGCAGCTCCTCGCGCGGGAAGAACAGAGCGGCGACCGGAACGCCGGCCAGCACGAGCTCGATCGCGACGGCGAGCCCGCTCTTCATGTCCGACGCTCCGAGCCCGTGGACCGCCCTGCCGTCGCGGGTGCCCGGGAGGTTGTCCTGGGCGGGCACCGTGTCCAGGTGGCCCGCCAGCAGCGCGCGCGGCCGGGTGCCCGCCGGGCGGGCGAGCAGGCAGTCGTCGCCGAGGGCGAGCACCTCCGCGCCGCCGGCGCGCAGGATGCCGGCGACCAGGCTCGACGCCGGACCTTCGGCGAACGACTCCGAGGGAAGGTCGACGAGCTCCAGCGTGCGCGCGCCGAGGCGCTCGCCCAAGGCTGAGTCGTCCATGAAAGTCAGGCTAACCTGCGCCGACCTTGCGCTACTGCGGTGTCGATATCTCCGCCCGTCCGGGCAATCAGCAGCTGGTCACGCTGCACGAGCGGCGCAGCACCGACGGGCTCGAGCTGATCGCGACGTTCTACGCGCCAGGCCTCGTCGAGCAGATCGGGCGGACGGTTGAAGGCTTCGGCCGGGGCCAGGCTGTGGTGGGGGTGGACGCGCCCTCCGGTCACCGCCTCGACCTGCTTGCGCCCGGCGCCCCGGCGCGCGACGCGATCGGCGTGCCCGAGGGCCGCTACGAGCGCATGCGGATCTGCGACGCGCTGCTGTTCCGCCGCGGGCTGCCGCTGTATCCGGTCCCCAAGCAGGGCCAGCCGCAGACGGCGTGGGAACAATGGATGTACGTCGGGTTCAAGCTCTTCGCCGAGCTCGGGCCCCTCGGCCGGTTCGAGCCGTCGCCTTCACCGACCTACGAGGCGCAGGTCGGGGATGCCGCGCTGGCCAACGGCCGCCTGTTCGAAACCTATCCGGATGCGATCTTCTGCTCGCTGCTGGGCCACCGCCCGTCGCCCAAGCGCACGCCGTGGGGCCTGCAGCAGCGGATCGCGGTCCTCAAACAGCGCGGTGTGGTGGACGAGGACGGCGGCTTGTGGCACCGCACGCTCGACGAGCTCGACGCGTGCGCGGCCGCCTATGCCGCCTACGCGCTCTCCGTGGGCGACGGGAACTGGGTCGGCGACCCGCAGGAAGGCGTGATCGTGCTGCCCGGCAAGGAGCTCCTGAATCGCTACGACAAGCTCCCGCCGCCCTCCCGGGCGGCTCTCGTCGGCGCCTAAGCTCAAGCGGTTGATGCAGCAGCTTCCAGGCCGCGCCCGCCAGCGGGCGTACACCTTCGCCGTCGATCCGGTCTCGGCCAGAGGCCTCGCCACCGGCTCCGCCTCCGGCGGCGGCACCGAGTTGTCCGAGCTCGAGGAGCTTCTGCGGACCGCCGGCGTGGCCACCGTGGGGGAGATGGTCCAGACGCGCGACCAGCCCCATCCGAACGTCTACCTCGGGCCGGGCAAGGTCGCCGAGCTCAAGGCCGCGATCAGGGCCGCCGACGCGAACCTCGCCGTCGCCGACGACGAGCTCACCCCGCGCCAGCAGCGCAACCTCGAGACCGAGCTCGACGTCCCGGTGCTCGACCGCACGAGCGTCATCCTCGACATCTTCGCCGGGCACGCCAACACCGCCGAGGGCAAGCTGCAGGTGGAGCTCGCCCAGCTCGAATACAACATGGCCCGCATGCGGGGGCTGTGGACGCACCTCGAGCGCCTCGGCGCCGGGCGCGGCGTCGGCGGCATCGGCACCCGCGGCCCGGGTGAATCCCAGATCGAGACCGACCGCCGCCTCGCGCGCGATCGCATCAGCGCCCTGCGCAGGCGCCTGGAGGAGGTCAAGGCGACCCGCTCGGTCATGCGCGCCGAGCGCGAGCGCGCGCACCTCCCGACCATCGCCCTGGCCGGCTACACCAACGCCGGGAAGTCCACGCTGCTCAACGCGATGACCGGCGCCGAGGTCTCCGTGCGCGACCGGCTCTTCCACACTCTCGACCCCACCACGCGCACATTGCGCATGGAGGGCCGCACGTACCTGATGACGGACACGGTGGGCTTCATCCGCAAGCTGCCGCACAAGCTCGTCGAGGCGTTCGCGGCCACGCTCGAGGAGACGATCCGCGCCGACCTCATCCTCCACGTCGTGGACGCTTCCGCGCCGGAGGAGCAGCTCAACGACATGCTCCGCGCGGTCGACGACGTGCTCGAGGAGATCGGCGCCGGCGACCAGCCGCACCTGCTGGTGCTCAACAAGGTCGACGCGCTCGCCGCCGACGCGCGCGACGCCGTCCGCTTCCGCCACCCCGACGGGGTGCTCGTGTCCGCGGTGACCGGCGAGGGCCTCAAAGAGCTGACCGGCCGGATCGTGGCGGACTTCGAACGGACGCTGATCGACGTCGACCTGCTCGTCCCGTTCCGGGAGGGCGGCGTGATGTCCGAGCTGCACGATCTCGCCGGCGATCTGGATCGCGAGGACACCGCCGAGGGCGTGCGTGTCGCGGTACGGCTGCCACGCCTGGTGGCGGCGCGCTTCGAGCGCTTCGCGCACGGCAGCAATGGCTCCCACCCCGCTTAGGGTCCGCCGCCTGGATCCGGCAGCGGTCCTCCCGCGCCGGGCGCACCCTGGCGACGCCGGCTACGACCTGTGCGCGCTCGAGGCGCTGACCCTCCAACCGGGGGCGCGCGCGCTGGTCCGGACCGGCATCGCCATCGAGCTGCCCGACGGCCACGCGGGCTGGATCGTCCCGCGCTCGGGCCTCGCCGCCCGCCACGGCGTCGCGCTCGTCAACGCGCCCGGGCTGATCGACGCCGGCTACCGCGGCGAGGTCAAGGTGCTGCTGCTCAACACCGATCGCGACGCGTCCTTCGAGGTTGTCGCCGGCGCGCGCATCGCCCAGCTCGTCGTCGCCGCCGTGGCCGCCTTGGACGTCGTCGAGGTCGACGAGCTGTCGGACTCGGCGCGCGCGTCCGGCGGCTTCGGCTCGACCGGCCGCTAGATGGTCGTGGAATCAACCATCTAGTTCTAGTCGGCTCAGACCCCCGCGGCGCGGCGGGCGCCGGCGTGAGCCGCGGTCTCCAGCGTGTCGTCGAGCGCGGTCAGGGGAGCGCCGAGCGCGGTCTCGATGAGCCAGTCTGCGAACCAGGCGTTCTTGGGCAGCAGCGGGCCGTGGAGGTAGGTGCCGACGACCGTGCCGCGCAGCACGCCCTCGTGACCGTCGTCGCCGTTGTTGCCGTGCCCAGCCAGGACGCGGCCGAGCGGACGCTCGCCGGCGCCGAGATGCGTGCGCCCGCCGTGGTTCTCGAAGCCGGCCAGGACGCGCGCGCCGTCCAGGCCCGGCAGCTGCACCTCGATGGCGACGTTGCCGATCAGCCGGCGATCGTCCGAGCGGACGGTGCGCAGGTCGACCAGGCCGGCGCCGGGCAGCTCGACGCCGTCGAGCTCGTAGGCGTGGCCGAGCAGCTGGTGACCCCCGCACACGCCGAAGACGACCGCGCCGCGCGCGGCGGCGGCGTGCAGCGCGTCGCGCTTGACCGCGGCGAGGTCCTCCGCGCACAGCGCTTGGTCGCGGTCCTGCCCGCCGCCCATGTAGAAGAGGTCGTGGGCGTCAGGATCGACGGTCTCGCCGATCTGCGCACCGGCGAGCTCGAAGCCGATCCCGCGCCATTCGCAGCGGCGCTGCAGGAACAGCAGGTTGCCACGGTCGGCGTAGATGTTCATCAGGTCCGGATAGAGCGCGAGCACCCTCAGCATCGGAACATCACCACGCTCGAGCCCACGTGCTCGTCGGTGGCCGGGATGCGCTCGCCGGGCACCGGGGTCAGGCCGGCGGCGCGGCCCTCGGCGGCGAGCCCGGCAGGGTCGAGGACCGCGAGCTCGATCGTGTCGGCCTTGGTGACGCCGTCGACGGTGCGCAGCCGCTCGATCCGCGCGCGCTCGTGATCGACCTGCACCGCGATCGGCTGCGAGACGAAGCGGCGGCCGTCCCATTCGCCGACGTCAGGTTCGGGGAGCCGCTCGCCCTCGAAGGAGACCAGCTCGTCGGCGATCGCGGCCGCCAGCAGCCCCCCGGGAGACAGCGCGCGCCGGGCGCAGGCGAAGAAGGCCGCGCGATCGTCGAGGATCTGCACCGTCTGCATGGGGACGACGATGAGGCCGAAGCCGCGCAGCTCGAAGGCGCCGGCATCCGCCTGCACGATGCGCACATCAGGGCAACGCTCCGCCAGCGCGGCAAGCAGCGTCGCGGCGAGGTCGAGCGCGGTGACATCGTGGCCCGCGTCGGCCAGGACCTGCGCCACGCGGCCGGTGCCGGCCCCGACGTCGAGCACGGGGCCCGACTCGCGCTCGGCGAGCGCCAGCCAGAGCGGCAGGTCGGCCGTGTAGCCGTGGCACTCGACGTCGTGCCACGCGACTTCCGACGCAATCATCGCCAGAACTCCCGGGCCTCGCCGCTGCGAGCGAGCAACTCGCGCAGGCCGATCAGCGCCGTGTAGGTCGGCAGGACGTACAGCGGCCCGCTGCCGCCGGCGAGCGCACGGTCCAGCGCAGTCCCGAGGTCCTCGACGACCTCGAGCCGCTCGGGGTCCACACCCGCGTACTTCAGCCGCACGGCGAGCTCCGCGGCGCGCGTGCCGGCGCAGACCATGCGGCGCAGCCGGGGCGCGAGCAGCTCCCAGTCGGCGTCCCACACCCACGACACGTCGCGCCCGTCGGCGATGTTGTCGTTGAGGACGCCGAGCACGTCGAGTTCGCCGTCCTCGAGCGCGAGAGTGCGCAGGACCTCGTTCGCCCCGGCGGGGTTCTTGATCAGCAGCAGCGACGCCGGTCGCCCGCGCAGCTCGAGGGTCTCCGCTCGCCCGAACGCCGGTGCGACGGCCTCGAGGCCGGCGACGATCTCGGCCAGCGACGCGCCCAGAGCACGGCACAGCGCCGCCGCAGCAAGGGCGTTGTAGACGTTGTAGAGGCCGGGCAGGGGAAGCTCGACCCGCGCCGACCCCTCCGGCGTGTCCAGCGAGAAGGCCGCCGAGCGGATCCCGCGCAACTCGACCGCGGAGGCGCGCACGTCGGGCTCCGGCCGGCGCTGCCCACAGTCGGGGCAGTGGTAGCGGCCGAGGTGGCCGAGGTAGATCGCGTCGTAGGCGTAGGGATGCCCGCAGCGGCGGCAGTGCTTGGAGTCGGCGGCGTGCTGCATGGCTCCCATCGCCAACGCGTCGTCGTCGACGCCGAAGTACACGGCCCCGCGTTCGCGACCAAGGTCGGCGACGAGCGGATCGTCGGCGTTGAGGACCAGGGCGGTCGCCGCGGGCAGCCCGTCCACGGCCACCTTCCAGCGGTCGCCGATCGTCTCGAGTTCCCCGTAGCGGTCGAGCTGGTCGCGGAAGAGGTTGGCGAGCAGGACCGCGCGCGGGCGCAGCTCGCCCAACAGCTGCCCGACCCAGAACTCGTCGACCTCGAACAGGCCCGTGTCGCCGTCCACCCGCCGCCCGCCGCCACGCGCCGCGTCGGCCAGCGCGGACGCCACGCCGCCGGCCATGTTCGCGCCCGCGCGGTTGTGGACCAGGCGCGCGCCGCGGCCCTCGAGCACGCTGGCGACCATCGCCGCCGTCGTCGTCTTCCCGTTGGTCGCGCTGATCAGGGCCGATCCATGTGCCAATCGCCCGGCGAGCAGCCCGATGGCGGCCGGCTCCACGCGCGTGAGCACCTTCCCGGGCAGGGACGTGCCGCCGCCGCGCCGGGCGGCCCGCGAAAGGACGCCGACCGCCTTGGCGGCCGCTAGCCCGGGCGCCAGCCGCGTCACGGTGCGAGTACCCGCAGGGCGCGCGGGAGGACCCGGAACGTGGCGGGCAGGTCGGCGATCGCATCGCCGTCCGCGAACGCCGTGAAGGGTCGGTCGGCGTGAAAGGACACCTCGCGCCCCTTCAGCAGCGTGAAGCTCGGGTCGTGTACGTGCGTGCCCTTGAAGACCTTGCCCAGCAGGACCAGATAGCGGCGCTTGGAAGCGTCGGCGCCGAGCACGACGTCCAGCAGGCCGTCCTCGATCGAGGCCCCGGGCACGAGCTGCATGCCGCCACCGAAGACGCCCGAGTTGGCGACGGCGACCGCGTAGCCGGTGAAGGTGTGCGTCTCGCCGTCCACGGTCACGGTCCAGCGCGCCGGCTTCCAGCGCGCGAGCGCGCGCAGGGTCCCGTAGACGTAGACCAGGCCGCCGAGCGGCAGCCGGGTGGCGTTGGCGATCGCCTGCACGTCGGAGTCGATCCCCGCGGAGGCGATGCCCAGGTAGGTGCGCTCGCCCACCAGCGCGACGTCGACGGTCCGCTCGGCGCCGTTCGCGATGACCTCGACGGCCGCCTCGGCGTCGTCGGCGATGCCGAGCTTGCGCGCCCAGTCGTTGCCGCGCCCGGCCGGCACCACGCCAAGGACCCCGGCAGTGCCGCGCAGCTCGCCGGCCACGGCGCCCATCAACCCGTCGCCGCCCATCGCCGCGGCCACCTCGCCGGACTCGCGCGCACTGCGCGCGAGCTCGCGCGCGTGCTCGATCGAGGTCGTGCGCTCGACCCGGAAGCGGCAGCCGCGCGCACGCAGCGCGGCCTCCACGGCGGGCAGTCGCTGCGCCCCGCGTCCGCCACCCGCGTGAGGATTGACGATCAGGCAGACCTCACGAGCCATTGAACTCCGGAGCCTATGCTGCCCGCACTCGTGCGATCGCTGCGGCTCCTGATCACCCTCATCGCCCTGCTGGCGCTCGCCGGCTGCGGCGGCGACGACGGCGGCGCGGAGAGCGAGGCGAAGGCCACGCCGACGGAGAGCGCGCCGCAGAGCGCGCCGGAGACCACCGAAGTCGGCTGCCAGAAGGTCGACAAGCCCGAGAGCAAGGGAGAGGGCAAACTCCCCAAGCCCACGCTCGAGCTCGACCCGGCCAAGTCCTACACCGCGACGATCGCCACCTCGTGCGGCGACTTCGAGATCGCGCTCGACGTCAAGCGCGCGCCAAAGACCACCGCCAGCTTCGTGTCGCTCGCGCGTGAGGGATTCTTCGACGCCACCAGCTTCCACCGCATCATCCGCGGGTTCGTCGTCCAGGGCGGCGACCCGCTTGGCACGGGGCTCGGCGGCCCCGGCTACACCGTCGTCGAGGCGCCGCCGAAGTCGCTGCGCTACACGCGCGGCGTCGTGGCCATGGCCAAAGGCGGCACCGAGCCGCCCGGCGCCTCGGGCTCGCAGTTCTTCGTCGTCACCGGCGAGGATGTCGGGCTGCCGCCCGACTACGCGCTCGTCGGCACCATCGCCGGCGGCCAGGAGGTCGTGGACACGATCGGCGTCGTGGCCACGGACGGGACGGACATGCCGGTCGACCCGGTCGTCGTCGAGTCAGTCGAGATCACCGAGGGGTAGGGCTGGGTATGGCGTAGGGCATGCGACGCTCCTACGCCAACGTCACCGCCACCCTCGCCCTCGTGATCGCCCTCGGCGGCACGTCCTACGCGGCCATCAAGATCCCGAAGAACAGCGTGGCCAGCAAACAGGTCAAGGACGGCTCGCTGAACTCGGGTGACCTCTCGCCGGGCGCGAAGGGCCTGCGCAAGGTGATGACGGTCACCTCGCCCGCCGACGTGCGGGAGTGCTTCTCGACCTGCGAGGGGTCGGAGGTCACCGAGACGGCGGTCCGTTGCCCGGACGGCTTCGTCGCGACCGGCGGGGGCGTCGTGGCGCCGACGCTCAACGACGCCCGCATCCTCGAATCCAGGCCGATCGGCGGCGGCTGGTCGGGCAAGGTTCGCTTCGAGATCGCCCAGAGCCCCGCCATGATCCCCGACCCGACGGTCTACGCCATCTGCATCACGTAGCGCTTCAGAGGATCGCGCCCTCGAGCTGCAGCAGCGCCACCTTGCGCGGCGGGCCGCCGCCGTAGCTGCCGACGCCGCCCGTGGAAGGCAGGACGCGGTGGCACGGGACGATGACCGGCACCGGGTTGGTGGCGCAAGCGGTGCCGGCCGCGCGGGCGGCCTTCGGATTGCCCGAGCGGGCGGCGAGCTCGCCGTAGCGGATCGTGTCGCCGCGGCGGATGTCGGCGGCGAGGACCTCGAGCACGCGCCGGCGGAAGGGCGAGCGGACCAGTCGCAGGTCGTAGGGGATGTTGAGCTCACCGTCGCCCTCGAAGAAGGCGAGCAGGGCGTCGCGGACGTCTGCGAGCTCGCGGTCGGAGCGCAGGATGCGGGGACCGATACCGGCGGCCACGTCGGCGAGGATGGAGTCCTCGGGATCCTCGTGGAAGCCCACGCGGACGACGCCTCGGTCGCCGGAGACGACGGTGAGGTCGCCGATGGGCGTCTTCACGCGGGTGAAGAGCGCGTCGGTGAGGCCTTCGCGGACCGCCTCGGCGGCGACGGAGTCGAGCAGGGAGTCGGGCAGGGGGTTCATGCGGGGACGGTCCTCTCTCGGAGGGTGCGGAGGGCGTGGGATACACGGGCGCGGGCGGCCTCGGGGGTGCAGTCCAGGCGGGTGGCGATGACCTCGTACTCGAGGTCATCGACAAAGCGCAGGCGCAGCGTCGCCTGCGCGCGGTCGGGCAGGTCGCCGATCAGGGCCTCGAAGCCGTCGAGGGACTCGTCGTCGGTGGCGGCGCGGTCGGCGCCGGCGTCGGCCATCAGGATCTCGGGGCGGCCTGATCGAAAGCGGTCGATGGCTGCGTTGGTGGTGATGCGGTAGAGCCAGGCGCGCAGGTGATCGCCGTGGCGCAGCCGCGGATAGGCGCGCAGCGCGCGCAGCAGCGCGTCCTGGACGACGTCCTCGGCCGCGTCGGGCCCGGCCAGCCGCCGGGCGTGGGCGAGCAGCTCGTCGCCGTGCGCGTCGATCAGGTGGGCGAAGGGGGGAAGCACTGTTCGTGCAACGCTGCCATGGTCGCCGGATGTGAGATGGGGCCCCTCGGCACAAATATTTGGGTGTGCTGCCAGACTGTCGAGGCGCATGGCACAGACAGACAAGGGAGGGGCAGTGACGCGACCGATCATCCTGGGCATAGTCGGCGATTCGGCTGCCGGCAAGACGACGATCTCCGAGGGGCTCGTCGACCTGCTCGGGGGGGAGCAGGTGACGCACGTCGCCACCGACGACTACCACCGCTACGACCGCACGGAGCGCAAGGAGCACGACATCACCCCGTTGCACCCAGAGTGCAACTACATGGACATCATGACCCAGGACCTCGCGCAGCTGCGCCAGGGAAAGGCGATCCTCAAGCCGGTCTACCATCACGACGACGGCACGCTCGGGCGGCCCGAATACATCGTCCCGCGGCCGTTCGCCGTGGTCGAGGGCCTCCTCGGCTACCACACTGACGAACTGCGCGACCTCTACGACGTGCGCGTGTTCCTGGCGCCGCCCGAGGACCTGCGGCGCACGTGGAAGATCAAGCGCGACACCTCCAAGCGCGGCTACTCCGAGGACGAGGTCAAGGCCGACATGCAAAAGCGCGAGCCTGACTCAGAGGAGTTCATTCGCCCCCAGCGCCATTACGCCGACATGGAGATCCAGTTCCTGGAGGGCGACGGCGGCGAGGACAGGCTTGACGTCGAGGTCGTCCTGCGCGGGACACTGGAGCACCCCGACTTGTCCCCGTTCCTGGAGTTCTCCGGCGAGGGGATCGAGGTTGACGAGGAGAGTGATCAGACACGCGTGCGCTTCCCCGGCAACATCGACCACGACCATGCCATGAAGATCCAGGAGTCCATCTGGGAGAAGCTGAGCTTCGCCAGCCACCTGCGCTCGGATCGACTCGGGCTGCTGGGCTCCGGCGACGACGCCAAGCGCTCCGACACGCTCGGGCTGGTGCAGCTGCTCGTCGTCTACCACTTGGCGACCGCCAAGGCCACGGTGGCGCTCGGTGGCACGGGCGCGCGCAACGAGGACCAAGAACCCTAAGCCTGCGATCTCTGGCCCGCGGGGAGTCCGAGCTGCGCGATGCCGTGGTCGCGCAGCTTGTACTTCTGGACCTTGCCGGTCACGGTCATCGGGAACTCCTCGACGAAGAGCACATGGCGGGGCACCTTGTAGTGCGCGATCTGACCCTGGCAGTACGCGCGGACCCCGTCCGTGTCGAGCGTCGCGCCCTCCCGCAGGATCACGAACGCCGCGATCTCCTCGCCGTAGCGCTCGTCGGGCAGTCCGACGACCTGCACGTCGGCGATCGCGTCACATCCGTAGAGGAACTCCTCCACCTCGCGCGGATGGACGTTCTCGCCTCCGCGGATGATCATGTCCTTGGAGCGCCCGACGATCCGCACGTAGCCGTCGTCGTCCATCGTGGCGAGGTCGCCCGTGTGCATCCAGCCGGCTGAGTCGATCGCCTCGGCGGTCTTCTCCGGCTCCTCGAAGTAGCCGAGCATCACGCTGTAGGCGCGGGTGCACAGCTCACCGCGCTCACCGCGCTCCTCCACCGCTCCCGAGGGGTCCACCAGCTTGATCTCGACGTGCGGATGCACGCGGCCGACGGTCCCGACGCGCAGCTCCAGGGCGTCGTCGGGGCCGGTCTGCGTGGACACCGGTGACGTCTCCGTCATCCCGTACGCGATCGTCACGTCGGCCATGTTCATCCGGTCGATGACCTTGCGCATGACCTCTTCCGGACAGGGCGAGCCGGCCATGATCCCGGTGCGCAGCGAGCTGAGGTCATACGACCCCGTGTCGAGCTCGCCGAGCTCGGCGAGGAACATGGTCGGCACGCCGTAGAGCGACGTGCAGCGCTCCTGCGTCACCGCGCGCAGCGTCGCGGCGGGCTCGAAGGCGGGGGCGGGGACGACCATGCACGCCCCGTGGGTGGTGCAGCCGAGGTTGCCCATGACCATCCCGAAGCAGTGGTAGAAGGGCACCGGGATGCAGACGCGGTCCGCCTCGGTGTAGCGACAGCCCTCGCCGACGAGGAAGCCGTTGTTGAGGATGTTGTGGTGGCTGAGGGTGGCGCCCTTCGGGAAGCCCGTGGTGCCGCTCGTGTACTGGATGTTGATCGGGTCGTCGAACTGGAGGCCGTCCGGCAGATCGGACTGCTCGGACAGCAGCTCCTCCCAGCCGTCCGTGCCGATGAACACGGTCCGCTCGAGTGCCGGGCAACGCGGGGCGACCGCTTCGACCATGGCGACGTAGTCGGAGGCCTTGAACTCCGTCGCCGCCACCAGGAGCCGGCAGCCGGACTGCTTGAGCACGTACTCGAGCTCGGAGGTCCGGTAGGCCGGGTTGACGTTGACGAGGACGACGCCGGCCTTCGCCGATCCGTACTGCACGAGCACCCACTCGGCGCAGTTGGGCGCCCAGATCCCCACTCGGTCCCCGGGCTCGAGGCCCGCGGCCACCAGCGCCCGGGCGAAGCGGTCGACGCGCGCGGCCAGCTCGTCGTAGGTCCAGCGCACGTCCTGATGGCAGACGACCAGCGCCTCCCGGCTGCCGTGCGCCGCGACGGTGCGGTCGAGGTTGGCGCCGATGGTCTCCCCGAGCAGCGGTACGTCGGACGTTCCGTGCGCGTAGGAGACCGCCATACCGCTCAGCCCGAGGCGCGGGCCGCGCGCGCCGCGGCCTGTTTCTTGCGTCCGCGCCAGGCCAGGACGCCGAGCGCGATGACCACCAGCAGGAATCCGTAGAAGATCGCGATGCCCGAGTCCACGCCTCCCAGCGGCAGGGCAATCAGCTTGACGACCGCCCAGCCGAGAAGCAGGAGCGCCAGGACGATCAGGATGAGGATGACCACGCCGCGTGCGCGCCGCCAGCCGGGCGCGCTGGACCCAGGCGCGATCAGGCCCATGAAGCGGAGGGCGAGCAGCTGCCGGTTCGACGGCGGCGTCTGCCCGAGCTTCATCGCCGCGGCCCGCAGGTCGTCTGGCCGGCGCTCGGCGAGCGCGAGCGACGCCTCGGCCATCCGCCGCAGCTGCAGGCGGTCCTGCGGGCGCGCGGACGCGATCGCCGTGCGGAAGTGCTCCCGCGCCCGCTTGGCGTCGTAGCGCTCCGCCGCGCGGGCGCCGAGGATGGCCTGGGCAGCCGAGCGAAACCGGGTCTCGGCGTGCAGGTCCTCGTCGGACTTGGTCTCCAGACGCTGCATGGCGGCCATCGCCGTCTTGCTCTCCATCCGGATCTGGCGCGGCTTCTCCTTGGCCATTCGGCGATTCTATGCGCGCCGGAAGCCGGTGGGCGCCGGCGACGGATCGAGCGGGCTGACCGGCAGGCCGGTGCGTGGGAAGTCCGCGTGATCCCAGCCCGGGGGTGCGACGTCGTTGGGCCCGTCGGGATGGAAGATCCCCGCCAGCAGCTGGATCTGGCCGCGGCCCGGGCCGAGCTCTGACTGCCCGCCGCCGTAGAGGACGATCCTCTCGGCCGCGCAGTGGTCGTAGAAGGCGAACAGCGTCTCCAGCGCCCCGAAGCGCGACGGCTTGCAGTTGGCGCCCCTCGGCGTGATGCCGAAGCGGTCGAGGTCGGCGATCTTGTGCACCGGCCCATCCCAGGTGACGCGATCGCGATGGGGCTCGAGCACCGCGAGTGCCTCGGCGTCGGTCAGATCCGGGTCCTCCAGCCATGCGTCGGGGAAGGCCTCGGCGCACTGCCGGTAGATCTCCGGGACGGTGTCGACGTCGACGATCGTGCCCTTGTAGGCACCCTTGAAGTCGATCACGTCCACGGCGCCGGTCGCCGCGAGGTTGGAGATCAGCTCCTCATCCCATTCGGGGTCGTAGTCGAGCTTGAAGCGCACGTTGCCGTAGGTGAAGATCCGGTCGTCGACCCCGGCCGCGGACGGGGGCGAGCCCAACCACAGCGACACGCCGAAGCGCAGCGGCCGCGGCTCGCGCCCGAGCGCCTCGTGCAACGACGTGCCGGCCTGGCGCAGCGCGAGGTCCAGCGCGGCGGACTCGATCGCCCAGCGCCGGTACTCCTGATAGGCGGTCATGTCCGGCGCAACGCCGCCGAAGAGGTCCAGCGCGCCGACGTGCGCGCTGAAGGAGCCGAGCGTCCACGTGCCATCCAGGTCGAGCGCGGCGCCGGCCTCGACCTGGCGGATCTGCACGTCCTCGTCGTAGGTGACGTCCTCGCCGACACCCTCCTCGCCCGCTCCCCAGAGGTGAAACACGGTGGTCCGGCGCGTGAACTCGGGTCCCACCGCGCGCGACAGCGGCTCGAGCGCGTAGCTCTCGATGGTCAGTTGAAGATCACGGATCGCGTCGAAGGTGGCGGCCATTGCGGCAGTATCCCGCGCCGTGACGCAGACCCTGCGCTTCCTGGTCCTCTTCGAGCTGCTGAGCCTGATCGGCGCGCCCCTGGCCATGCGCGTGCTCGGCCGGCTGCCGGGCGCGGGCCTCGGGCTGGCCAAGATCCTCGCCTGGCTGCTGCTGGCCTGGCTGGTCTGGATGCTGGGCAGCCTCGGCATTCCCAACGGCTTGGTCCTGGTGCTGGGGTGCCTGCTCGCGCTCGCCGGCCTGTCGTTGTGGCTGCACCGCCGCCGCGACCGCGGCACCGCGGGAGACCCGTTCCGGAGGCGGCTGTTCGTCGCGTCGGAGGCGATCTTCGTCGTGTCCTTCTTGATCGCCGCCTTGCTGGGCTCCTATAGCGCCGACGTCTGGGGCACCGAGAAGCCGATGGACATGATGCTCATCAACTCGACGCTGGCCGACGGCGACTTCCCGCCGCGCGACCCGTGGCTGTCGGGCGCCGACGTCAACTACTACTACCTCGGCCAGCACATGGCCGCGCTGACGATCCGGCTCACCGGCGTAGAGCCCACCGCGGGATACAACCTGGTCCTCGCGGCGCTGATGGCGATCACCATGGCGACCGCCTTCGCCCTGGCGGCCACGATCGCCGAGGGCGCGCGCCGGCAGGGCATGCGCATCCGCCGGCCGCTGCTGGCGGGCGGGCTGTGCGTCGTGCTGCTCGCGCTGATGGGCAGCTGGGCGGGCGGCCGCGCCGCGCTGCGAACCCCCGAGCTGGCGACCTTCGACTGGTTCACGCCATCGCGGGTGATCCCGAACACGATCAACGAGTTCCCGTTCTTCTCCTGGACCGTCGGCGACCTCCACGCGCACTACCTGGCTGTGCCGCTGACCCTGCTCGCGCTCGCCTTCATCGTGCAGGCCGGCTTGAAGGGCCCTCCGCGCCTTCGGTCGGGTGAGACCTTCTGCGCCGCGCTCGCGATCGGCTGGCTCTACGCGGTCAACTCGTGGTCGTGGCCGGTGATGGTCGGGACGCTCGTGCTGACCGTCGGCGTCTGGATCACCCGGGGAGACGCGGCGGGTGCGCGCCGAGCGGCGTTGAGCTGGACCGCGATCGTGATCGCCCTGGGCGCGGTGCTCGTTCTGCCCTTCATCGTGAACTTCGACCCCAACACGAGGGGGCTGGCGCTCACGACGGTCGTGCAGCGCGAAGGTCTCGGTGCCTTCGTCAAGCACCACATCCAGATCGAGGGCGTGCTGCTGTTGCTGCTGTTCGTCCCCCTGCTCGCGCGCCTTGCCGACGCCCGCCACGGCCTGCGCATCTTGGTGTGGGGGGCGGGCGGCGTGGCACTCGCGCTCGCGATCCTCGAGCCCTCGCGCCTCGGCGGCGCCGTCCTGGTCGCGGTGCTGCTGGCCGCGACGCTCGCGGCGGCGCTGGCACGGCGCCGGCTCGAGTCCGAGCGCGTGTTGTGGATCCTCGCGGCGAGCGCCCTTGCGTGCCTGCTCGGCGCAGAGCTCGGCGTCGTGCGCGACGAGTTCGCCGGCGGCGAGCTCGAGCGCATGAACACCGTCTTCAAGCTCGGCTACCAGGCGTGGGTGCTCCTGGCGGTTTTCGGGGCGGTCGCGCTCGCCGGCGCCGCCGCGTGGGTTCCGCGCCGGCTGCCCCGGGCGGCGTGGGCGCTGCTGGCCGCGATCGGGATCGGTGTCTCCCTTGCGTATCCGGTCGCGGCGACGTACTCGGCCCGGGGCGCCTTCAAGAACGGCTCCCGTCTCGACGGCCGCGAGTGGCTGGCGCGGACCGCCCCCGGTGACGTCGAGGCGATCGACTGGATCCGGGCGGAGCTGCCGGGTGATGCGGTCATCGTGGAGGCCGTAGGCGACGACTACAGCCCCTTCGGATACGCGCGCATCTCCACCTATACGGGCCGGCCGACGCTGCTCGGGTGGCCGGGGCACGAGCTGCAGTGGAGCCACGACCTCGGGACGCGCGGCCAGGACGTCCAGACGATCTACACCACGCCGGACGCCGCCGTGCTCACCGAGCTGCTCGATCGCTACGAGGTCGATTACGCCATCGTCGGACCGCTGGAGCGCACGACCTACGGCGAGCCCGGAGCGCTCGTGGCGGGCGCCGAGCGCGTCTTCGCCGACCGCGGGACGGAACTCTACCGGCTCAGGTGAACGCCGGCTCGGGAGCAACCGCAGACGCTTCGGCGCGCCGCGGCCGCAGCTCCTTCCATGCGATCGTCAGCACCAGCAGGAGCGCCACGACGGGCTTGTGAGCCAGGAACGCGACGAACAGGGGACTGCTGGCCTGCTCCATGAAGGCGAAGCTCTCCGGGCCGGGTCCGGGCAGGTCGAACCTGTGGATGAAGAGTGGCCACGTGGTCGGCAGGGCGTAGACGGCGCACAGCAGGGCGACCCACGGGGTCCGGTACAGGCCGCGCGACTCCGTCCAGAGGTAGGCGAAGACGGGCACGAGCAGGGTGCCGTGGTACTCGTGGCCGCGCGCGTAGTAGACGAGAAACCACAGCGAGGCGACGGCGATGGCGACCTCGATGGGACGCCGACGGAGTCCGACGAGAGCGAGCAGGAGCAGCGCGCCCGTGAGGATCTGGCGGACCCGCAGGTTGTCCCAGGACTGGAACCGCTCATCGAGCAGCAGCGCAAGCGAGACCTGCTGATCCCATCCGGGCACGAGCTGGTTGGACTGGCTCGTGCCGATGTCCAGGAACTGCTTCAGCGCCCCGCCGCCGAAGTTCAGCCCTACCTCGCGGGAATAGCCGAACAGGGCGAACGGCAGGCTGAGCGCCAGCAGCAGCGCGACGATCTTCAGGGCCTCGCGCCGGTGCCCGCGAAAGATGAGGACCAGGCCCGCCGGGCCGAGCACCGGCTTCGTGACCGCGCTGAGCACGAAGCCGCCGACGCGCCGGCGCGGCCCTGCGAGCACGAGGGCCAGCGCCAGCACCGAGAGCGCGTGGTACTGCCCGGTGTGGTACATGACGTACCAGGGGAAGAACAGCCCGAGGGCGACGAAGATGGCGCAGTCGCGCACCCGGTAGGGCGCGATCAGACGCCGGCCGAAACCGACGATGATCCCCAGGTGCAGGATCAGGTAGAGGAAGTTGACGAGCTTGAAGCCGGTCAGTGGCGACAGGTAGCTCAGCGGCGTGCCGGCGGTGACGCACAGCAGCGGATGTGACACCCAGCCGCTGCCCACCGGGCCGTAATCCGGGTAGTCCAAGCTCGACGTGAACATGTTCGTGCCTTCGCGGACGGCCAGGCCACAGTGCGGCAGCGTGATGTAGTCGCGCGCGTATGTGCCCTCCAGCGGCGTCCAGCTCGTCAGCCAGCCCTTCAGGAACGCCACGAAGACCGCGATGGCGCAGGCGGCGCCGACCAGCGTCGGCGCGTTGAGAGTCCCGGCGAACCGCCGCGCCGCGCTCACGCGGCGGGCGCCGGCTGCGGCGGGGGAATCTCCGACTCCGTCCCCTTGCCCGGAAGCGGGCCCACGTCGCGCCTCAGGCAGAAGCGCTCCTGCATGCCGCCGGTCGAGTTCCAGGCCTTGCGCTGGGTGAACCAGTCCGCCCACGCGCCGACGGAGAACTTCTTGTCGTAGTCCTTGACCCACCAGACGCGGAAGTCGAAGCGCCGGCACTCGTAGGCCGCGAGGTTGGGCTTGAGCTTGAGGTAGGCGTTCTCGGTCAGCACAAGCGCTTGGGTGTCGGGCACGTAGCCGTCGACGGTGGCGTCGATGTAGCCGATCTGCTTGTCGCGGAAGTACCAGGCGTAGGGGAAGGTCGCTCCTTCGGCGGAGTCCACGGTGACCGTGATGTCCCCGAGCGCGTCGACCTGCTCGGCCACCTGCGCAACCTGCTCGGAGGACTGCGTGGAGACCAGCAGCGAGCGCGGGTCGGCGCGCTGGACCGCGTTGGCCGAGAACGACGCGATGATCATGTAGAGCGCGCCGACGCCCACCGCGCCGAGGGCCGCGAGGCGAGGGAGCCGGCCACGCAGCTCCCACAACGCTTGCACCCCGACGCCGGCGAGCAGGATCAACGGCAGCAGCGGGTGGATCGCCAGCCAGGCGAAGCGCTCCGTGCCCCACAGATGGAAGCCGAGGACGCCGGCGAAGAACACGACGAGGAAGACGCGCAGCGTCGTCGGCTTGCGGATCGTGAAGATGGCGCCCACGATGGCCAGCAGCAGGACCGGCCACTCCTCGCCGAAGAGGATCGAGATGTACAGCCAGCCACTGTCGTCACCGCGGGCGACGTCCTGCTGGTCGGTCCAGTACTGCAGGCCGTAGACCACGGCGTTCACGCACGACGTCTCGCGCGCCGGATGGCCGACCGATGCGGTGGTGGTGCAGTCGAAGTTCGTGAAGAGGTGGGTGAAGAGGAGCGTGTAGACGAACACGAGCGTCGCCAGCGCGTACACCCAGCCCGTCCAGCGCACCTTCAGCAGCGCGGAGGCGACCTCGCCGTCGCCGAAGGCGCCGCCACGGTGACGGGCGAGCAGCCCTTGCACGACGATCGCGGCGATGAAGTACAGCCCGGCGATCCCCGCCAGGACGAGGCCGGACTCCTTGATCGCGAAGGCGACGGCGATCAGCGCGGCGAACAGGCAGAGCGTGACCGGATGCGGCCGGCGCAGGAAGCGGAACGCGGCGACGATCATCGCCAGCGTGATCGCCGCGAGGTAGATGTCCTCGCGGGCGAAGCGCGAGAAGTAGAGGTAGGTCGGGCCGATCGCGAGCGCGACGGCGGCCGCGTAGGCGGCGACACGGCCGAGCTGGTGGCGAAGCAGATAGGGCAGCCCGACCGCGAGCACGCCCATCAGCGCGGGCATGAGGCGCGCGGTGAAGTTCGTGGGGTCGAAGATCCAGTACGTCAGCCCCGTGAGGTAGAAGCGCACGGGGCCGTGCAGCAGCGGGTTGTACTCATAGCTCGCGAAGTCTTTGTAGAACGTGTAGGAGAAGTACGCGTCCTGGCTCTCGTCATGGTGGAACGGACGGTCGCCGAGGTCCAGCACCCGCACCACGATCGCCACCACGAGCAGGCCCAGCCACATGCCCGTCTCGACCTTCGACCGGTCGCGCAGCCACTCGCGAAAGCCGCGCCGGGAGGAGGCTTCGGCGGGGGGGGAAGCGTTGGTCTGCTCGGGGGAAACGTGGGTGTCGGTCACGTGGTCGCCTCTTGGAGCCTGGCCCGCCTGAGCTTTCCGATGCCACCGTAGCGGGCGGCCAGAAGGACCAGACCCGCCGCGGTGATCGGCACCTGCAGGACGAACCGCAGCAGGATCAGATACGTCGAAGCAAGCGCACTGGATGCCCCGATCGCCTTGACGCCGATCACCGCAGCCACGTCCTGGGTGCCCGCGTACGCGGGCCCGGAGGGGATCAGGCTGAAGATGGAGGCCAGCGCGACGAGGTAGAGGCCCCCGAGCAGGCTCATGCCGAAGCCCGCCGCCGCGCCGACCGCCATCCACACGAACGTCTCCAGCAGCCAGATGGTCACGGTCATCGCGAGCAGCGGCACGCCGTCGCGGCCGAGCAGGTTGCGCGTCGAGGTCAGCATGGGGCCGACCAGGTTCGCCAGGCGCTCGTTGCGGCGTAGCACGAGCACGCCGGCGATGGCGCCCACGATCCCGAGCGCCGTGACGCCGGCGATCACGCCGATCTGCCCGTCGCCGACCTGCCCGAGGACGCCGTAGCCGACCGTCACGAACAGGATGAGGATCACCACGACGTCGAGCAGGCGCTCGGCGACCAGCGTCCCGATGACGGTGCGCCGGCTCGTGTCGGCGCGCGGGGCCATCAGCAGCACGCGGACGGCGTCGCCCGCACGCGCCGGGAGGACGTTGTTGCCGGTGTAGCCGACAACGGTGAGCGCGTAGGAATCCGCTCGGCTCGGGGTCGCGCCGTCGTCGCGCAGCAGCCGGTGCCAGCGCTCGGCGCGCACCCAGGTGTTCAGCGTGTAGAGCCCGACCGCGCCGAGCAGATAGAGCCAGTGCGCGGCGTCGTCGGGAAACCGCGGGGCGGGCTGCTGGGTGGCCCAGTAGACGACGCCGGCGACGCAGACGACCGACACCGTGAGGCCGATGAGCTGGAGGCTGCGGCCGCGCACGTCGCTGCCAGACTCTACGGACGGTTCGGAAGCGTCACCGGCGGTTAGTCCGTTCCCATGCGCAAGCCCGATCGAGCCGTTGTGCTCCCTGTCCTGCTGACCGTCGCCACCCTGGGCGGCGCCTCCGTCGCCATGAGCGTTGCCCAAGGCGGCGGGCCGGACGCCGCCGTGGCCAAGCTCCGCGGCCCGGGCGGAGACCGCGTCGGCACGGCCAGCTTCAAGCAGCGCGGTGACGTCGTGAAGGTCACGGTGCGCGCCGGCGGGCTCGCACCGGGCTTCCACGGCTTCCACGCGCACGAGACGGGCCTCTGCGCGGCGCCGTCCTCCGCCGAGGGTGAGAAGGGAGCCTTCCTGAGCGCGGGCGGCCACTTCGCACGCGGCTCGCAGATCCACGGCGAGCACGCCGGGGACATGCCGCCGCTGTTCGCCGACGACGACGGCAACGCCCGCGCGACCTTCACGATCGACTCCTTCAAGGTCGGTGCGCTGACCGCCGGTGACGGCAGCGCGGTGATGATCCACGCCGATCCCGACAACGCCGCCAACATCCCGAAGCGCTACAAGTCGTCGGATGGCGGCCGGCGCGGACCCGACCTCGACACGCGGGAGACCGGAGACTCAGGCGACCGCGCTGCCTGCGGAGTCGCACAGGCCCGCTGAGACTCGAGCCGGCGCGCTCCTCGAACTCGAGTGCGGTGACGCGCCGGAACGCTGGGCGGCGCTCGGCTTCGCGGTCGACGGTGACGCGGTGCGCGTCGGGCCGGTCACGGTGCGGTGCGACAGCGCGGGTGGCGGGCTGCGGGGATGGACGCTCTCCGCAGAAGACGCATCCAATAGATGCGTTAGCTGCGACGGCATCCCCACGCGGTGGACCACCGCGAAGCCTGGGCCACCGGGTGCGCGAGGCCTCGATCACGTCGTCGTGCTCACCGATTCGCTGGACCGCACCATGGAGGCGCTGGTCGCGGTCGGCGGCTCCGAGCGTCGGCGAGCGGCGCCACCGGGTGTGCCGGCACCGATTGCGTTCGCGCGGCTCGGCGCCGTGATCGTGGAGGTGGTGCAAGGCGGAGGGCCGACCCGCCTGTGGGGTCTGACCGCGGTGGTCGACGATCTCGGCGCGCTGCCCGCCGAGCTCGTCGGGGCGCTGCGCGACGCGGTGCAGCCCGGCCGGCGAATCGCCACCGTGCGGCGCGAGGCGGGCCTCGGAACCGCGGTGGCATTCATGACGCCCCGGGTTCGAACCCGGTCGTGAACCGGCTCGACAACCGTCGGGTCCTTCGGTAGCTTGACTCGTCTGATGCGCCTCCGCACGTTCCACCTGGTCGACCTCGCACCCGTGAGCACGGGTCCGTCGGCCATGCGCTGGAACACGCAGCCGACCCAGGCCCCGGGCTAACGGACAGGAGCGCATTCGATGCCCCCGTCCGTGCAGATCGCGGGCGGGCGTCGGGCTTCTGGCCGAAGGCCAGTTGGACGCTGGTCCTGCGAAGCAATCATCGAGAAGATCGTCGACTGGAACGGTCGCTACGGCGAGCCGCCCTGCTCGGCGGACTGGAACCCGTCCCTGGCGCGCTGGCGCGCCCAGGAGTGGCGCGCCGAGCGCTACTACGAGGGTGCCTGGCCGTCGACCAACGCGGTCAAGCGCGCCTTCGGCGGCTCGTTCGACGCCGCCATCAGGGCCGCGGGCTTCGCGCCGGCGCGTCCAGGTCCGCGCCGGGCCGCGGGCGCCGCACGGCCTGACGTCGCCCAGCGCGCGCCGGTCGCGCCGATTGCGCGCGCCGCGTTCGGCGAGGCGGCCGACGTTCGCGCACTCGAGCGGCGTCTCGTGGCGGCAGAGCGGCGGGCGGAGCGGGCCGAGGACCGGCTGGGCGAGGCCCGTCGCCGGGCGCGGCTGGCGACCGAGCGCGCCTCCCGGGCGCGGCGTTCCCGCGAGCGGACGGCCGTCGAGGCCGATGCCCGTGTGCGCGCGGCGCTCGATCAGGCCGACGCGGCGACGCGCTTCCGAGCGGAGCGAGGTCGGACGGAGGCGCTGAGAGCGGCGCACCAGCCGGCGACCGTGTCCGGCCCGGCCGGCCCTGGCCCGCTCGCGGACGCGATCCGCGCGCTGGCCGCCGCCCGCATCACCGGCGACCGCCACGGGCTGCGCACGTCGCTCGGCCACGTCGCCACCGCCGCGCTGCGCTGGCGCGACCGCCTCTGACTCCTGTCCCTCCCCCGTTGGCGGGGGGTCAGGAGCGCTTGAACGTGCGGCGCATGAAGCGCTGGAAGCGCTCGAGCAGCACGGAGGCGAAGAGCGAGACGCCGCCGACCGGCTCGGCCGCCGGCGGCGGCGGCGGCGGCGGTGCCAGCTCGTCGGCCGCTGGGGCGGGCGCTGCCAGGCGCGCCTGCAGGCACTCGGCGAACTCGCGCAGCAGCCGGTTGGAGATGTCCTCGATCATGCCGCCGCGACCGAAGCGCGCGAGCCGGCCGGTGATGACGAAGTCGGTGTCGGCGGTGACGCGCGTGCCGCCGTCGACGGCCTCCATGGTGTTGATGATCGTGGCGCTCGCGCCACCCTGGCCGCGCTTGTCGGTCCCGCGCGCGGCCAGCGTCGCGCGGCGGGCTGCCTCGTCGGTCTCGGTGATCTTGAGCGTCCCGCGGTAGTTGGCGGTGGTCGGGCCGAGCTTGACGACGAACTCGCCCTGGTAGTTGCCCTCGTCGTCCTGACCGGTGATGGTGGCGCCGGGCAGGCACGGAGCGACGCGCTCGATGTCGATCAGCGCCGCCCACACCGTCTCGATCGGGGCGTTGACGTCGAAGGTCTGCAGCATCTTCATGCGATGGTCTCCATGAGGTCGGCCAGCGCCGCCAAGGACGCGAGCGAGTTGCCGGGAAGGAAGTCATCGGCGTGGGGGAGGGCGGCGCGCATGCCCTGGGTCAGCGGTTCGTAGGCCGGATTGGCCGCGAGCGGGTTCAGCCACACGAGCCGGTGCGCGGTGCGGCCCAGGCGCGCCATCTCGGCGGCAACCTGCTCGGGCTCTCCGCGGTCCCAGCCGTCGGAGAGGATGACGACCACGGCGCCGCGGCCGATGCGCCGGCCGTGGACGCGGTTGAGCTCCGCGAGCGACTCGCCGATGCGCGTGCCGCCGCCGAGGTCGACGACGCGCTCCGTGGCGCGGGCGAGCGCGCGGTCGGGGTCACGCCCGGCGAGCTCGCGGGTGATGCGGGTCAGCCGCGTCCCCAGCGCGAATGCCTCCACGCGGCGTCGCGCCGCGACCGCCGCCTGGGCGTACATGAGCAGCATGCGCGCGTACGGGGCCATCGACCCGGAGACGTCGACGACCAGCACCGAACTGCGCTCCATAGGTACCGGTTTCCGGAACCGTGGGAGCACGGTTGGGTTTCCATGGCGCGTAGCCGCTCGCAGGGTGGCGTGCGGATCGGGTCTGCCGCGCCGCGCCGGCCGTGTCCGCCGCGAGAGTCGCTGTGGTCCACGCCGAGCCAGCCGCGCGAGCAGCGTCCGCGCCGCCACGCGCTCGGCCTCCGAATACTCGGCGAAGTCCTTGTCGATGAGCAGTTCCTCGTCACTGAAGGCAGCCGGAAGCGGATCCTCGTCGACGGGGACCGCAACGCGCTCCAAAGCGGGCATCGCCGCGCGCGGCAGTACGGCGCTCGCCGCCTTCATCAGCGCATCCAGAGCCCCTTCCTCGTTGACACAGCGCTCCAGCGCGGCGTCGAAGCGGGCCAGATCCCGCCGCGACGAGCACAGCGAAGCCCGCAGGGCCAGGAGCGCGTCCCGCGGCTCCACGGCGGCCAGGGACCGGTGGGCGAGCAGCACATCGCCCACGCCGACCCGCGCGCCCGACGCCCGCATCCGCGCAGCGAGCTCCGAGACCGCCCGGTCAACCAAGCAGCGCCTCCGCGCGCACCCGCTCGACGTCCTCGCGCACCTTCAGCGCGACGCCGAGCGTCTCGTCCAGGGAGGCGCCGTCACCCAGCGCCACGAGCGCCCGCGCCCAGGTGATCGTCTCCCCGACACCCGGCAGCTTGTAGAGGTCGGCCCCGCGCAGCCGCGCCACCGCCTCCGTGACGCGAACCGCCACCTCCTCCGGCAAGCCCGGCAGCCGTACGCGCACTATCTCCAGCTCGCGCTCGACGGTCGGGTAGTCGATCCAGTGGTACAGGCAGCGGCGCTTCAAGGCGTCGTGCAGCTCGCGGGTGCGGTTGGAGGTCAGCACCACCACCGGCCGCCGCACCGCGGTGATCGTCGTGCCCAGCTCCGGGATGCTGATCTGGAAGTCCGAGAGCAGCTCGAGCAGGAACGCCTCGAACTCGTCGTCGGCACGGTCGATCTCGTCGATCAGCAGGACGATCGGCTCGTCGGCCTCGAGCGCCTCCAGCAGGGGACGGCGCAGCAGGAAGCGCCGCGAGTAGAGCTCGTCCTCGGCGGTGTCTGCGCGCAGCGCGAGCAGCTGGCGCTGGAAGTCCCAGTCGTAGACCGCGTGGTGGACGTCGATGCCCTCGTGGCACTGCAGCCGGATCAGGCGGGCCCCACGGGCGGCGGCCAGCGCCTTGGCGACCTGCGTCTTTCCGACGCCCGCCTCACCCTCGAGCAGAAGGGGCTGCTCGAGGGTCTCGGCGAGGTGGACGGCGGTGGCGAGGGCGCGGTCGGCCAGGTAGCCCTGGCCGGCCAGCGCCTCCACGACACCGTCGACCGTCAACTAAAACCGGCGGCTTGCGTCAGCGCCCGCGCGCACAGCACCGCCGCGAGGTGGCGCTTGTAGTCCTGCGAGGCGTTGAGGTCGGCCGGCGGCGACGTGCCGTCCGCGGCGTGTGCCGCAGCGGCCTTGATCGAGTCCGCGTTCAGGGCCTGCCCGCGCAGGGCGTCCTCGACGGCCGTCGCGCGCAGGGGCACGTTGCCCATGTGCGTCAGGCCGACCCGCACGTCGGCACACGTATCGCCCTCGCGCCGGATCAGCGCCGAGACCGCGACCATCGCCCAGTCCTCCTGGCGGCGGTTGAACTTCTGGTAGCCGTGGCCCCAGCCCTCGGTGGCCTGCACCCGCACCTCGGTGATCAGCTCGCCGGGCTCCAGCGCGGTCTCGAGGTAATCGCGGAAGAGGTCGCCCGCAGCGATCTCGCGTGACGCGCCGCCCGGCTTCATCGCCGTGACGGAGCCCTCGAGCGCCATGAACACCGCGGGCATGTCGGACGCGGGATCGCCGTGGGCGAGCGTCCCGCCCAGCGTCCCACGGTTGCGGACCTGCTGGTCGGCGATCGTCTGCGCCGCGGTCGACGCGAGGCCGAGGCCGGCCGCCGACACCTCGTGGTGGGTCGTCATCGCCCCGATGCGCACCGTGCCGTTGTCGCGCGAGATGCCGCGGATGCCGGGCACCCGCCGCAGATCGACGAGCAGCGTCGGCGCGGCGAGGCGCAGCTTCATCAGCGGCAGCAGCGAGTGACCGCCGGCCAGCGCCTTCGCGTCCGGCCCGCCGTCGGCGAGCGCCGACAGCGCCTCGTCGAGCGAGTCGGGGGCGAGGTAGTCGAACTCGGCGGGGATCATCGTCCTGCCTCCTGGCCATTGGCGTCGCGTAACGCCTCCCACACCCGGTTGGGCGTGAGCGGCATGTTCATGTAGGTGATGCCGACCGGACGCAGCGCGTCGATCACCGCGTTGGTGACCGCCGCCGTGGCGGCGATCGTGCCCGCCTCGCCGATGCCCTTGACCCCCAGCTCGTTGACCGGCGACGGGGTCTCCGTGCGGTCGGTCTGGATCGAGGGGACGTCGGCGGCGCTGGGCAGGCAGTAGTCGACGAACGTGCCCGTCGTCAGCTGCCCGTTCTCGTCGTAGTGGATCTGCTCGTAGAGCACCTGCCCGATCGAGTGCACGATGCCGCCGTGCACCTGCCCGTCGATCAGCATCGGGTTGATCGCCGGGCCGCAGTCGTCGACCGCGACGTAGCGGACGACGTCGACGTTGCCGGTCTCGGGATCGACCTCCACCACGGCGACGTGCGCGCCGAACGGGAAGACGAAGTTCGCCGGGTCATAGAACGCCGTCTCCTCCAGGCCGGGCTCGAGGTCCTCAGGCCAGCCCTCGCCGGGAATGAAGGCCGCGCCCGCCACCTCGGCGAGCGTCATGCCCTTGTCCGGCGAGCCCTTGACCGAGAACTTCCCGTCGCGCAGCTCGATGTCCTCCGGAGCGGCTTCGAGCGTGTGCGCGACGACCTTCTTGGCCTTGGCGACGACCTTGTTGGTCGCGCGCACGAGCGCCTCGCCGCCGACCGCGGTCGTCCGCGAGCCGTAGGTGCCCAGGCCGTGCGGCCCGGTGCCGGTGTCCCCGTGCATGATCTCGACGTTGGCCGGGTCGGTCCCGAGGCGGTCCGCGACCACCTGCGCGAAGGTCGTCTCCTGGCCCTGCCCGTGCGGCGAGGTGCCCGTGTAGGCGGTGACCGCGCCGGTGAAGTGCACGCGCACCATGGCGGACTCCCACAGGCCGGTCTGCAGCCCGAAGCCCTGTGGCCCGGTGACGCGGCTCGGCGCCAGGCCGCAGATCTCGGTGTAGGTGGAGAAGCCGCAGCCGAGCAGCTTGCCGCGCGCCTTGGCCTCCTCGCGCTCGCGCTCGAAGGAGGGCTGGTCGAAGTGCGTGAGCAGCTTGTCCAGCGAGCCGTGATAGTCGCCCGAGTCGTAGACGATCCCCAGTGCCGTCTCGGCCGGGAACTCCGTGATGAAGTTCTTGCGGCGAAGCTCGAGGCGGTCCATGCCCAGCTCTTCGGCGAGCTGGTCCATGCACACCTCGATCATGTGGGTGGCCTCGGGCCGCCCGGCGCCGCGGATCGCGTCCGTCGGGCACTTGTTCGTGTAGACGGCGGTGATGTCGGTCTGGACGGCGGTGAACTTGTAACAGCCGCTCATCACGAACGCGCCCAGCGACGGGACCGCGGGGGTGAGGAGCATGAGGTACGCGCCCATGTCCGCGGTGATCTTCGCGTGGATCCCGGTGAGCGTCCCGTCGGACTTGGCCCCGATCTTCAGCGTGGCGACCTGGCCGCGCCCGTGATGGGTGACCATCATGTTCTCCGAGCGGGTCTCGATCCACTTGACCGGCCGGCCGAGCTTGCGCGCCGCCGCGGCGAGCAGGATCTCCTCGCCGTAGACCTGCAGCTTGGCGCCGAATCCGCCGCCCACCTCGGGGGCGATGACGCGCACCTTCTCCTCGGACTCGCCGAGCAGCAAGGCCAGGAACAGGCGAACGAAGTGCGGGACCTGCGTCGAGGTGGTGACCGTCAGGCCCGTGCCCCGCGGCTCGGCGACGACGCCGCGCGGCTCGATCGGCGCGCCGGCCATGCGGTGGTTGACCACGCGGCGCTCGATGACGACGTCGGACTCGGCGAACGCCGCGTCGATGTCCCCGCCGCCGAGCGACCACTGGTGGCACTCGTTGGTGCCGAGCTCTGCGTGCGCGAGCGGCGTCGACCCGTCGAGCGCCGTCTCGATGTCGACCACCGCGGGCAGTGGCTCGTACTCGACGAAAATCTCCTCGGCGGCGTCCTGCATCGCGTAGCGGCCCTCGCCGATCACGACGGCGACGGGGTCGCCGACGTGGTTGACCTCGCCCTGCGCGAGCGGCCAGTGCGGCTGGTTGCGCACCTCGACGTCGGGTGGCACCCACGCCATCGGCAGCGCGTCCAGGATGCCGAGCGCGGCCATGTCCTCGCCGGTGAAGACGGCCATGACGTCGTCGCGCTCCTCGGCCAGGGACTTGTCGATCGAGACGATCTTCGCGTGCGCCTCGGGCGAGCGGACGAATGCGCACCAGAGGGTGCCCTGGGGCGTGATGTCGTCGACGTAGCGGCCGCGGCCGGTGATGAGCCGCGGGTCCTCCTTGCGCTTGAGCGGCTGGCCGACGAACTTCTCGACGGGCGGGTCGGTGACGCTCATGCGGAGGCTCCGGTCGTTGCGCCGGCGGCAGCCGCGGCGCGGACCGCCTTGACGATGTTGTGGTAGCCGGTGCAGCGGCAGAGGTTGCCGGCGAGCGCCTCGCGCACCTCTTCCTCCGACGGGTCCGGGTTGCGCTTGAGCAGGTCGGCGCTGGCCATGATCATCCCCGGCGTGCAGTAGCCGCACTGCAGGCCGTGGTGCTCCCAGAACGCCTCCTGCACGGGGTGCAGGTCGTCCACGGAGCCCATGCCCTCGATCGTGGTGACCTCGCCACCGTCCACCTGCGCAGCAAGCAGCGTGCAGCTCTTGACCGCCTCTCCGTCCACGTGACACGTGCAGGCCCCGCAGTTGGAGGTGTCGCACCCGACGTGCGTGCCGGTCAGGCCCACCTCGTCGCGCAGGAAGTGCACGAGCAGCATTCGCGGCTCGACCTCCCTGTCGTAATGGGTCCCGTTGACCTCTACCGACACGCTGACGCGTGACATAGGTGGGTTCTCCTCCCAGTCGTGAACTGCTCCCTGCGGCTGACGTTACTCCTCAGCGGCGAAGGGCGACGAGCCAACTTGTCACTGCGTCAGCAAGCGCACCATGGTCTGTTTTCAGGCCGTGGTCGCCCTTGATGACCACAGCGCCGTCCGGTACGCCGAAACGGTCGCTCGCGCCCTGTACGACGAGCAGGGGAACACCGACGGCGTCGAGCTCGTCCTGGCGGCTGACGCCTCTGGGCGTGACGAGGGGGAAGGCGAGGGCGAGCACGCCGATCGCACGGGTCGCCTCCGCCGTGCGGCACGCGATGCGCGCCCCTGACGAACGGCCGGCATTGATCAGAGGGAGGTCGGAGGGCAGGTGATCGACGACGGAGTGGTGGGTTTCGTCGAGACGGGCGGGGGTCGGCGTCGACTTCTTGCCGGCGACGCGGTAGGGCTGCTCGACGAGAACGACGCTGACGCCCGCCTCGAGCGCGGTGCGGACGGCGACCTGCAGGTCCGGTGCGCTGACCGAGCCGCCCGCGCCGTGGTGGACGACCATGCGCGCCCAAGCCTCAGGCGCGTCCTGCTCGTGGACGCGGGCGAGGCCCCGCGGTGTCTCGAGCTCGCGCATTACGGTACGTGAGTATGCGGGTGGACAAGTGGCTGTGGGTCGCCCGGCTGGTCAAGACGCGCGGGCTCGCCTCCGAGGCGCTGAAAGCCGGGCGGGTGACGATCAACGGCACGACCGCCAAGCCGAGCCGGGAGGTCAAGGCAGGGGACCGGCTCGAGCTGCGCGTCGGCCCGACCCGCCGCATCATCGGCGTGCACGCGCTTTCCGAGCGCCGCGGACCGGCTTCCGAGGCGGCGCTGCTCTACACGGAGACCCCCGAGTCAATCGAGGCACGCGCCGAGGCCAACGAGCAGCGCCGGCTCATCCGGCCGGCTTACGACGACGCGGGCGCGCGGCCGACAAAACGCGATCGCCGCCGCCTGGACCGCACCCGCGGCCGCGAGCGCTAGGTGGGTCTAGCGGGCGCTGCGGCGCATCGCGGTGATCGGCTGCGGGGGTGCGGGCAAGACCACCCTCATGAGTCTGGGGGCCGCACCATCAACGCCGGTTTGGCTGGTTGTAGCCGTCGCTCTCGATGATCTCTAGGGCGACAGCCTCAGGCGCGGGTGATACTCCAGGGGTGCCCGAACTCAACGTGCTCGGCCGACCCCTTGAGCCCTGCGGCACGGAACCCATGACCGGCTTCTCCCGGGACGGGTGCTGCCGGCCTGATGAGCATGGCGTCAGTACCCACCTGATCTGCGCCGTGGTGACCGAGGAGTTCCTCGAGCATCAGAGCAGCATCGGCAACGACCTGAGCACCCCGCGGCCGGAATGGGGGTTTGCAGGCCTGAAGCCGGGTGACCGTTGGTGCGTCACGGGGTAGCGCCATCATCTGCGCGAATCCAACGCTTAGTGTTTGTCGCCACTGACGCCGAGCGGCGGCGTCGGGACGCC
>JBBJOW010000049.1:0-32505 GCA_037724045.1 Solirubrobacteraceae bacterium | reverse complement strand
ACGACGAGGCGCTCGCGCTGCCGAGCGAGCGCGCGGCGAAGATCGCGCTGCGCACCCAGCAGATCGTCGCCCACGAGTCCGGCGCCACGGACACCGTCGATCCCTTCGCCGGTTCCTACTTCGTCGAGGCGCTGACCGACGAGATCGAGGCACGCGCCATGAAGCTCATCGAACACGTGGACGAGCTCGGCGGCTCCGTCGAGGCGCTTGCCTTCATCACCTCCGAGATCGACGAGTCCGCCTGGGGCTACCAGGAGCGTTACCGCATCAAGCAGGACATCGTCGTGGGCGTCAACTCCTACGAGGAGGACGACGTCGAGGTCGAGGAGACCCTGCGCGTGGACCCCGAGTCCGAGCGCGAGCAGGTCGAGCGCCTGAAGGCCTTCAAGGCCGACCGCGACCAGGAGCTCGTCGACAAGCGCCTGGGCGAGCTGCGCACCGCGTCCGAGGGCGACGAGAACCTGCTGCCGTTCATCCGCCAGGCCCTCAAGGACAACGCCTCCCTCGGCGAGGTGTCCTACGCGATGAAGGACGTGTTCGGCGCCTACAAGCCGGGCGGTTAGGCGAGCTCGACGCGCATGGCGGCGGCGAGTCCGCCGCCGAGGTGGTGGATCGCGTTCCCGAAGCGGCATACGAGCGGCCCGTCGAAGGGCTGCTTGTCGAGCACCTCGACGCGGTCCCCCGGAGCGATCCCGCGTTCGGAGAGAAACCGCAGCATCGCCGGGTCGGAGTCCGAGACCCGGACGAAGCAGCCGCAGGCGCCCGGCTCGAGCTCCTGCAGCGCGACCGCGTCGGGCTCGAGGATGCGGCCGTCGACGGTGGGGATCGGATCGCCGTGCGGATCGCGCGTCGGGTTGCCGAGCTTGGCGGCGATGCGCTGCTCGAGCTCCTCGGAGAGGACGTGCTCGAGGCGCTCGGCCTCGTCGTGGACGCGGTCCCAGGGCACGCCGAGGTGCTCGTTGAGGTAGAGCTCCAGCAGCCGGTGGTGGCGGATGACCTCCAGCGCGAGCTCGCGCCCGCGGTCGGTGAGGGTCACGCCGCGGTAGCGCTCGACCTCGACGAGGCCGCGCTCGGCGAGCTTGCGCGTCATCGCCGACGCCGAGCCCGGCGTGACGCCCAGGCGCTCGGCCAGCTCCATCGTCCCCACCATGGTGCCGTGTCGGTCCTCGAGGGCGTGGATGGCCTTGAGGTAGTCCTCGGTGGCCTCGCTCTCGGCGCGGTGGAAGGCGGGCGGCATCGCCTCAGACCGGGATGAGCAGCCCGGTGGTGTAGAGGATGGCGACGCCGGCGAGGATGCCGCCGACGCTCGCGGGGTGCAGCGTGCGGCCGGCCTTGTCGCGGATCGCCGGGGCGATCTGGACGATCACCTGCACGATCGCGCCGATGCCGAAGCCGAGCAGCAGGGCCGACAGCTCGGCGTTGGGCGCGGCGGAGCCGATGACCGCGCCGAGGATCGCCGGCGCGCCGGCGATCAGCCCCAGCAGCACGAGCCTGCCGAAGGGCGTCTTGCCCTCCTGCTTGGCCAGGGGCGCGACGATGGCCAGGCCCTCGGTGGTGTTGTGCAGCGCGAAGCCGAAGACCAGGAACGCACCGAGCGCAAGCTCGCCGATGGCGTACGCGGTGCCGATCGCCAGACCTTCCCCGAGGTTGTGCAGGCCGATCCCGATCGCGATCAGCAGGGAGAGCTGGAACGCACCCGACGCCTCGGTGCGGCGGCCCTTGAGATAGCGATCGACCGCTACGAGCCCGAGGTAGGAGACCGCCGCGCCGATGAACAGCAGCTCGACGCCGCCGAGGGCGCCCGACCCCGCCGCCGCGATCTCCTGCCCCTCGACGTAGGCGTCGAGGGCGAGGAAGCCGAGCAGGCCGATCGTCAGCGCCAGGAAGAAGCGGATCCAGGACTCGCGCGCCTGGCGCAGGAAGGGCAGGAACAGCATCCCCAGCAGCACCGGGATCACGCCGACGTAGATGCCCAGCAAGGCCATCAGCCCGAGGAAGTTCCCGTTCGCGGTCGGCGTCGCCACCGCGGCGGCGATCTCGTGCTCGATGGTGACGCCGGTCTCGGTGACGAAGGTGACCAGGTAGGGCGAGCCGTCCTGCCACGGGTAGTCGAGGGTGAAGGTCTCCGTCCCCAGTCGCCCGATCCGCGCGCCCGTCGTCTCGTAGTCGACGTAGGCGTCGGCGACGAAGACCTGCGCCACGGTGACCGGGTCGGGCCCGGGGTTGCGCACCGTCAGCTCGATCTGTGCGGGCTCGAGCGTGGTGCGCTCGACCGCGAGCTCCTCGATGGGCGGGCCGACGCGGTCGCCCAGCGTGTCCCCGCCAAAGGCCAGCAGCGCCGCCAGGGCCGCTGCGATCAGCACGAGCGGGACGAGCGCGAGCACCCACGCAGGCGCGCGGCGGACGGTGGCCGCGCCCACTCAGCTCACCTCGAAGAAGCCCATCCAACCGAGGTCGGCGAACTCCGTCTTGTGGGCGTGGAACATGAACTTGCCGGGGAAGGGGAAGCGCATCTCGAGGATGCCGCGCTGGCCCTGGACCTGCGCGATGGTGTCGGTGAACTCGCTCGACTGCAGGCGCGTCCCGGTGGGGTAGTAGTCGAAGAAGTTCCCGTGGAGGTGGAACGTGTTGATCGGGTCGTACTCGAGCATGTTGCCGAGGTAGATCCGGACCAGCTCGTTGCGCTTGACCTGGATCGGCTCGTCGGCGTAGTGGAAGGCGACGGTGTTGACCGCGTAGATCTGGTTGCCCTCCGCGTCGAAGTTGGTGTTGAAGCCGTTCTGGATCATCACGAGCTCGTCCGCGTCCTCGCGGCCCTGCTTTGGGTCGACGATGAAGGCGCCGTACATGCCGCGGGCGATGTGCTCGGCCAGCGGCGAGGCGTGGCAGTGGTAGAGGTGCATGCCGAAGGGCTCGGCGTTGAACTCGTAGGTGAAGCTCTTGCCCGGGTCGATGACCCCGGGGCCGACCATCGGCACGCCGTCCATGGCCGCGGGATGGATGCCGTGGAAGTGCATCGTGTGCGGGTGCTGAGAGCCGTTGACGAGACGTATGCGCAGCCGCTCGCCTTCGCGCGCACGCAGCGTCGGCCCGGGGACGCGACCGTTGAAGGTCCATGCGGGATACCGGAGGCCGGGGGCGATCTCGATCTCCCGGTCGACCGCGACGATCTCCCACTCGCGCAGCACCCCGCCGCTCGCCAGCCGCGTGGTCTTGCCCGGGTCGAAGTCGCGCAGGATCTCGGTCGGGTCGAAGCCGTTGGCGGCGTGATCGACACGTGAGCCGCTGCGGAAGGTCGCGCCGTTGACCCCGCCGCCGTGGGCGTGGCCGCCGCCGGCGGGGGCAGCCGCCGCGTGGCCGTTGTGGTCCTGCGCAGACGAGCCGCCGGGCGCGAGCGCCGCTGCGGCGCCGGCGGCGGCGAGCGCGCCCCCCCCGAGTAGTTGGCGACGGTCGATCTTCATGTTTGGCAAGACTAACACCTGCGGCGAGTTCAGACTGGCCAGGTTGGTGTTGGGATTTCCTGACGCCGTCGCGGGAGGAGGTCGCGCGCACATCGCCAATGCCGATCCCAGACGGCGGACGCCGCGCTCGTTGATGGGAGGGCGAGCGGGCGGCCGGCCGTCCGGGGGGTGGCCGCGCCGTAGACTCCGGCGCCGCCATGCGCCAGAAGAGCCCGGAGACGTTCGAGGAGAAGAAGGCGCAGCTCGACGAGCTCCGCGAGGCCGCGGTCCACTCGTCGCCCGAGGCCGAGTCCAAGCAGCACGACAAGGGCAAGCTAACGGCGCGCGAGCGCGTGGAGAAGCTGCTGGACCCGGGGTCCTTCCAGGAGCTCGACACGTTCATCCGCCACCGGGTGGTCGAGTTCGGGATGGAGAAGAACCGGCCCTGGGGTGACGCGGTGGTCACCGGCCACGGGAAGATCGACGGCCGGACCGTCTGCGTCTTCAGCCAGGACTTCACCGTCTTCGGCGGCTCGCTGGGCGAGGTCATGGCCGAGAAGATGTGCAAGGTCATGGACCTGGCGGCCAAGATCGGCTGTCCCGTGATCGGGATCAACGACTCGGGCGGCGCGCGCATCCAGGAGGGCGTCGTCTCCCTGGGCGCCTATGGGGACGTCTTCCTGCGCAACGTGCGCTGCTCAGGCGTCATCCCGCAGATCTCCGTGATCATGGGCCCGTGCGCCGGCGGCGCCGTCTACTCGCCGGCGATCACCGACTTCATCTTCATGGTGAAGGAGACCTCGCACATGTTCATCACGGGGCCCGACGTGATCAAGACGGTCACCGGCGAGGAGACCACGTTCGAGGAGCTCGGCGGCGCGATGAGCCACAACACGAAGTCGGGCGTCGCGCACTTCGCCGCCGAGGACGAGGAGAGCTGCCTCGAAGACGTCCGCTACCTGTTCAGCTTCCTGCCGCAGAACAACCTCGAGACCACGCCGCGCGTCGCGCCCACCGACGACCCGGAGCGGATGGACGAGGCGCTGGACTCGATCGTTCCGGACGCCCCCAACAAGCCCTACGACATGCGCGACGTCGCCAGGCTGATCGTGGACGACGCGGAGTTCTTCGAGATCCACGAGCACTTCGCCCAGAACATCATCTGCGGCTACGCGCGCTTGAACGGGCACGCGATCGGGATCGTCGGCAACCAGCCGAAGGCGATGGCCGGGGTGCTCGACATCGAGGCATCCGAGAAGGCCGCCCGCTTCGTGCGCACGTGCGACGCCTTCAACATCCCGATCCTGACCTTCTGCGACGTCCCCGGCTTCCTGCCCGGCACCGCGCAGGAGTGGGGCGGCATCATCCGCCACGGCGCGAAGCTGCTTTACGCGTTCGCCGAGGCGACGGTCCCCAAGCTCACCGTCATCACCCGCAAGGCCTACGGCGGCGCCTACGACGTCATGAGCTCCAAGCACCTCGGGGCGGACTTCAACTTCGCCTGGCCGCAGGCGGAGATCGCGGTGATGGGGCCCGAGGGCGCCGTCAACATCATCTACCGCCGCGACATCGCTAAGTCACTCACGCCCGACGAGCGCCGCGAGAAGCTGATCGCGGACTACAAGGCGCGCTTCGCGAACCCCTACATGGCGGCCGAGCGCGGCTACATCGACGACGTCATCGTCCCCCACGAGACGCGCCCGAAGCTGATCACGGCACTCGAGACCCTGCTCACCAAGCGCGAGCCCGGCCCGAAGCGCAAGCACGGCAACATCCCGCTTTAGGCGGGCTATGCCGCCTTCCCGGTAGGGAATAAAGACATAAATCCTGGTCGGGTTTTGCTATTTTACATCGATGGAGACGAGCTCCCCCGTCCGTCGCCAGGGCACCCTCGACAACCCCGAAGTCGTCGAAGACGTCCCCGGCCACATCATCCCGATCCTCGAGCGCGAGTTCGACGACTTCGACAACGAGGCCGAGAAGTTCCTCGACGGCCAGACGCCCGAGCCGGAGTTCATCGGCTTCCGCCTCAAGCAGGGCGTCTACGGCCAGCGGCAGGCCGACGTCCAGATGTGCCGCATCAAGCTTCCCTTCGGCGGCATCACGCCCGAGCAGTTCGACGCGGTGGCCGACGTCACGGAGCGCTACGCGCCCTTGAACAAGGCGCACCTGACCACGCGCCAGAACTTCCAGATCCACCACATCCCGCTGCGCGACATGGCCCAGCTCATCCGCGAGGTCTCGGCGTCGGGGCTGTCGAGCCGCGAGGGCTGCGGCAACACCGTGCGCAACGTCACCGCCGACCCTTGGGCCGGCGTGTGCGAGGACGAGACGTTCGACCCCACGCGCTACGTCGGCGCCTACGTGCGCTACTTCGTGCGCCATCCGACGACGCAGCTGATGCCGCGCAAGATCAAGACCGCGTTCACCGGCGCCGAGCCCGACCGCGCGATCACCGGCATCCACGACATCGCGTTCCTGGCCCGCGAGCGCGACGGTGTGCGCGGCTTCGAGATCCGCGTCGGTGGCGGCACTTCGATCATGCCGCGCATCGCCCCGACTCTCTACGACTTCGTGGAGGCCGAGAACGGCGACTATCTGAAGATCGCCGAGGCCGTCTTCCGCATCTTCAACGATCAGGAGTGGCTGCGCGTCAACCGCGCCCGGGCGCGCATCAAGGTCTTCGTCGACAAGTTCGGAATCGACGAGCTGCGCCGTCAGGTCGAGGAGCAGCTGCAGGGCGACTGGGTCAACGAGCGCGACTTCACGCCCGACCTGTGGATCCACGAGGAGGAGCCCAACGCGCCCGCGCCGCCGGCCGCCGCCTCGAGCCCCAACGGCGACCGCCGTGAGTTCGACGCCTTCGTGCAGAGCGCGGCCAGGCCGCAGCGCCAGGCCGGCTTCTCGACCGTCCACGTTCACGTCTCCAGGGGCGACCTGACGCCGGAGCAGCTGCGCGGCCTCGGCCAGATCATGCGCGACTTCACCGGCGGCTACGCCCGCACGACCGTGCATCAGAACGTCGTATTGCGCTGGGTGCGCGACGAGGCGCTCTACGACGTCTGGCAGCGCCTGCGCGAGCTCGGCCTGGGCGAGCCCGGTGCCGACGAGGTCGTCGACGTGGTCAGCTGCCCGGGTACGGATTCGTGCAAGCTGGGCATCACCTCCTCCATGGGCCTGAACCTCGCCATCCGCGAGCGCCTTGCCGAGATGGCAATCGACGACCCGCTTGTGCGCAAGATGCACATCAAGATGTCGGGATGCCCCAACGGCTGCTCTCAGCACCACATCGCCGACATCGGGTTCTACGGCGCGTCGATCAAGGTCGGCCAGCACACCCTGCCGGCGTACATCGTGCACGTGGGTGGGGAGTTCGACACCGGCAAGGTCGCCTACGGCTCGCGCCTGAAGGTGCGGCTCGCCTCCAAGCGTGTGCCCGAGGCCGTCGATCGCTGGATCCGCATCTATCAACAGCAGCGCGAGGAGGGCGAGCTCTTCCGCGAGTTCGCCCGCCGCGTCGGCAACACGACCTTCGAGGACGCGGTGCGCGACCTGGCCCTTCCGGTCGAGTTCGGACTGGACTCCATGAACATGTTCATGGACTGGAGTCGTAACGTGCCCTTCCAGGTGATTCGGGGCGAAGGCGAATGCGCGGTCTGAACGGGACCCAGGGACTGGTCGAGGAGCTCGACGCGGCGCTGGCCGAGGCCGGCGCGCGCTACGGCGATCAGCTGGTGATGCTCGTCTCCTTCCAGAAGGAGGAGTCGGTGCTGGTCGAGGCCGCTGCGCGGGTCGCCCCGCAGACGCGCTTCGTGACCATCGACACCGGCGTGCTCTTCGGAGAGACGCTGGCGACGTGGCGCGAGTACGAGGAGCGCTACGGCATCGACATCGCGGTTGAGGACGCCCGCGGCGATTGGAGCGCGGAGAACTGCTGCTCGGACGCCAAGGTCGCCGCCCTCGAGCGCGCCCTCGACGGCGCCGAGGCCTGGGTGACCGGCATCCGCCGCGAGCAGTCCCCGACCCGCGCCAACGCGCAGGCCGTGGAGCACGACGACACGCGCGGCATCACCAAGTACAACCCGCTGGCGCTGTGGGCCGAAGAGGACCTGTGGGCGGTCATCAACGCCAAGGAGCTCCCCTACAACGAGCTGCACGACCAGGGCTACGACTCGATCGGCTGCGTGCCCTGCACGGCGCCCGGCAAGGGCCGCGCCGGCCGCTGGGTGGGCACGGACAAGCTCGAGTGCGGCATCCACGTGACCACGGTCCGTCCCGCAGCGGCCTGATTTGCGCACGGCGCTGACGGTCTTCGCCGTGGTCCTGGCGGCGCTGACCGCGCTGACCTTCGCGATCGACGGCGAGGCGGGCGTCGGCGACGTGCTGCTCAACGCCATCGGGGCCGCCGCCGCTGCCGCGACGGTGCAGTACGGCCGCACGGAGCCCGGGGGCCCGTTGCGCCGAGAGGGGATCATCGCCGGCGTGATCGCCGTCGCGGTGATCGTCTTCGTCATCGTGCAGCGCCTTCTCTAGATGGTTGATTCCAAAATTCGGGTGGCGCGTGCTTGCCCGCCATGCGGCGCCAGGCGCCACCCGAATCCTCGTGAATACGTCCGTATTCCCTTCGGATCCGGTCGGCGCCTGGCATCCACCTGACGGGAAAGCACGACCACGGACGATTCGGAATCAACCATCTAGCGCATCCCAGAGCGGTACCATGACGGTATGAGCAAGCAGATCGCGGTGCGGCTCCCGGACGATCTCATGGAATTCGTCGACGAGCAGGTACAGAACGGCGCGTCGAGCCGCGCTGAAGTGGTCAAACGGGCACTCAAGCGCGAGCGTCGGCGTGTGGCGACCGAGCGCGAGATCGCAATCCTCATCCGCTACAAGGACGATCCCGATCCGGAGATCGAGGCGTTCCACGCCTGGGCGGATCGCCACCCTCCGCCGCCGCTCGACTGATGCGCGCGATCCATGTCGACCTCGCCGATGGCAACCGGCCGGTGCTCGTGCTCACGCGCGAGGCCGTCCGTCCGTTCTTGACGTCGGTGACCGTCGCTCCGATAACCACGCGGATACGCGGGCTTCCGAGCGAGGTCGCCGTAGGCCCGGCGAACGGACTTGATAACACATCCGTCGTCATTTGCGACAACCTCCGGACTGTCAACGTCGAGGCCCTGGGCCGGTGGATTGGAGACCTGCTGCCCGAGCAGGAGCCGGCGCTGGCGGCAGCCATATCAGCGGCGTTCGATCTCGCCGAATAGCCTGCCGCGTCGCATGTTCTCGAAAGTCCTGGTCGCCAACCGCGGAGAGATCGCGGTCCGCATCATCCGCGCGCTCGACGAGCTCGGCATCGGCTCCGTCGCGGTGTACTCCGAGGCCGACCGCGACGCCCAGCACGTCAAGCGCGCCGGCGAGGCCCACCTGATCGGGCCCGGCCCGGCCAGCGAGAGCTACCTCGTGGTGGAGAAGCTGCTCGAGGTGCTCGAGGCCTCGGGGGCCGAGGCCGTCCACCCCGGCTACGGCTTCCTGGCCGAGAACGCCAAGTTCGCGCGGACGCTCGAGGACAACGGGATCACCTTCATCGGGCCGCCCGCTTCGGCGATCGACGCGATGGGATCCAAGACCAAGGCGCGCGAGCTGATGCAGAACGCGGGCGTGCCGATCGTGCCCGGCGTCACCGAGCCGGTCGCGACGGTCGAGGACGCCGAGAGGATCGCCGAGGACATCGGCTACCCGATCGCGGTGAAGGCCGCGGGCGGCGGCGGCGGCAAGGGCTTCCGCGTGGCCATGGCCCCCGAGAACCTCAAGGACGCCTTCGAGGGCGCGGCCCGCGAGGGGGAGAAGTTCTTCTCCGACGACACCGTCTACCTCGAGCGCTACCTGGAGGACCCGCGCCACGTCGAGGTACAGATCCTCGCCGACAGGCACGGCAACGTCATTCACCTGGGCGAGCGCGACTGCTCCATCCAGCGGCGCCACCAGAAGCTCATCGAGGAGTCGCCGGGCCCGCTCGTCGACGAGGAGATGCGCGAGAAGATCGGCAAGATCGGCGTGGACGCGTCGCGGGCCGTCGACTATCACTCCGCGGGCACGATCGAGGGCCTGTTCGTCAAGCAGGACGACGGCCCCGACGAATACTTCTTCCTGGAGATGAACACGCGGGTTCAGGTCGAGCACTGCGTGACCGAGGCGACGACGGGCATCGACATCGTCCGTGAGCAGATCCTCATCGCCGCGGGCGGCGAGCTGACCATCAAGCAGGAGGATGTCCAGCTGCGGGGGCACGCGATCGAGTGCCGCATCAACGCCGAGAACGCGGCGACGAACTTCTCCCCCGCGCCGGGCACGGTGACCGCCTACCGCGAGCCCTCCGGGCCTGGCATCCGCGTCGACTCCGGCGTAGTCAGCGGCTCGGAGATCACCCCGCTGTACGACCCGATGGTCGCCAAGCTGATCGTCTGGGACTCCGACCGCGAGCGCGCCACCCAGCGCATGCTGCGAGCGCTGGACGAGTTCGTCGTCGAAGGCGTGACGACGCTGATGCCCTTCCACAAGGCGATCATGGCCTCCGAACAGTGGGCCAACGCCGAGACCTGCCGCGATCTCATCGAGGACAAGGAGTGGCTGAAGTCGCTGGCTACGGATCCGCCTGCGCAGGCCGATGACGCGGACGTCCAGGTGCGCACCTACACCGTCGAGATCGGACCCCCACCCGCCCGGCGCTTCGACGTCACCGTGCACGGCGAGGCGTTCGCGCCGGCCGGCGGCGGGGGCGGGGTGGGTGGGGCGAGTCCCCGCAAGGCGCCCAAGCGCGGCGAGCGCAAGGCCAGCGCCGGCGGCGGGCCCGACGAGCTCACTTCCCCCCTGCAGGGGAACATGTGGAAGGTCGTCGTGGAGGAGGGCGCCGAGGTCGAGGAGGGCGCGCTCATCTGCATCATCGAGGCCATGAAGATGGAGAACGAGATCACCGCCCACAAGGCGGGGAAGATCACCTCGCTCGCCGCGAAGGAGGGCGAAGCGATCAAGACCGGGGAGCCGATCGCGACCATCACGGCGGCGTCCGGGGACGACGGCGATTCCTAATCGCGTCTGGCGGGCGGAGCCCGAGGAAGCCGAGCACGTCGCCCGGCTGCTCGTGGCCTTCCGCGAGTGGTACAACGTCGACTGGCCGTCCGACAACGCGTTCCTGGCCGGTGTCGAGCGGCTGATCGAGTCCCCCGACGCCGAGTTCCTGCTCGGCACGCCCGACGACGACTCCCCGCCCTGCGCGGTCGTCCAGCTGCGCTTCCGCTACTCGGTCTGGACCGCGGCGCCCGACTGCTGGCTGGAAGACCTCTTCGTGACCGACCACGTCCGCCGCACCGGCCTGGGACGCGCCATGGTGCTGGCGGCCATCGACCGCGCCGAGCAGCGCGACTGCCGCCGCATGGAACTCGACGTCGACGACGTCAACGAGCCCGCCCGGGCCCTCTATCAGGACCTTGGCTTCGCCGAGAAGCACGGCGGCGCCGCGCTCATGGTCCGCCCGCTTTAGGTCGCGGTCGGGTTTCTCGTCCACACTGGGCATCCGATGGCCAAGCACACACACGCGCGCGCGGTCTTCGCGGGAGCCGTGATCGCGGAGAGCGACACGGCGATTGTGGTCGAGGGCAACACCTACTTCCCCCTCGAGGCCGTGCACGCCGAGTATCTCGAGCCATGCGACGCGCGCTCGCTGTGCCCCTGGAAGGGCATCGCCTCGTTCTACACGGTGAAGGTCGGCGAGGCCAAGAGCCCCGGCGCCGCGTGGACCTACAAGCACCCGTCGCCGCTGGCGCGGCGGGTCGGCGGCCGCGTCGCCTTCCGCGGCGACGTCGAGGTCACCGTAGGCTGACCCCACGCGGTCGGCTGTCGCTCTCGGCGTCCGAGCGGGCCGGCGGGAGTCGGTGGCCGCAGCCGCGGGTTCGGAGCTCAGGGCCGCCGGCCACGCGAGTCCGGCAGCGCGAGCACCTCGACACCCTCAGCCCGGGCGGCCCGTGCCAGCGGCGGGTCCGCCGTGGCCAGCGGGCTGCCGTTCTGCGCGGTTGCCAGCGCGGCGCAATCGGCCAGCGACAGCTCGCTCCCGCGGCGCCGGTAGTGCCGCCGCCGCAGCTCCGCCGCCCGCCACGCGAGCGCACGATCCATGGCGACGACAGTCAGCGCCTCGTCGAGCATGGCGAACGCGGTCCGCAACTGCTCCTGAGTGCGGCCGCCAACCCGCCCGAGTCGATCCAGGGCCTCTGCGAAGTTGACTGCTGAGATGCGGCAGTCGCCGCGGTGCAAGAGCGCGTCAACCTCCGGCGCTGCCGGCTCCGACAGGCCGTGAGCGACCACAGCGAAGGCGTCAAGGACGGGAGCCGCGCTCAACCGCGCCGAGCCTCGGCCGTCCGCTCGTCGGCACGCGCCATGCGGCGGAGCTCGTCCGAGCTCGGCATCTTCGGGTCGGCCAAGCTCCCGCGGAAGGCGGCGATCGGGTCGTCCGCCGTCGGGCGGATCACCAGCTGGTCGCCCAGGTCCTCGAGGATCACGCGCGAGGTCTTCCAGCGGTGCCGAATTTCGGCGGGCACGGAGATCTGGCCGCCCTTGCTGATCCTGACCTGCTTCATGAGCATGAACGCTATCATGAGGCTGGAGCCTCAGCCGGGCGTGAGGCGGGCGACGTTCTGATGGTGGATGGCCTTCTGTGCCTCGCTGCGACGCGTGAGCGGCAGGGCCGCGGCCACTCCGCCGGCTGACAGCGCGCGCAGATACTCGCGGTCCTCGCGCAGGATCGCCAGCGCGCGCTCGGAGTCAAGCGCGCCGCCGTGGCCGGGGATGACGGTCTCGGCCTCGGCGACGAGCGGCTCGAGAAGGTCCAGGGTCGCCAGGTAGGCGTCGATGGCGTCGTGCTCGTCGCTGACCATCGGGATCTCGACGGGCGACAGATGGTCGCCCACGATCAGCACGCGGGCCCACGGCACCCCGATCGCCATCCCGTCGGGCGTGTGGCCGCGGACCGGGTGCAGATCGAGCTCCGCGTCGCCCAGGCCCAGACGGCCCGGGACCGGCAGCCGCTGAGGCGTGCCCAGCCCCAGCGGCCCGGAGCGAACGACGTAGTTCTCGTCGTCGAAGGCCCGCAGGCCGCGGTGCACCGCACCCGGGTCGGTGTCCAGGGCGTCCGCGGTGGACGCGGCCACGCCGAGCGGCGCCTCTGCGAAGGCGAGGCGACCGAGCAGATGGTCCCAGTCCTGATGGGTCGCGATCACCGCGACGACGCTGAAGGAGGACTGCTCGGCGACCGTCGGCAGCAGCTCGAGCTCATCGGGAAGGATCGGCGAGTCGATGCAGAACGCCTCCTCGCCGCGGCGGACCAGCGTGCACGTCGTCTGGAAGATCCTCGACGTGACGACCACCACGTCGGCGTGGACCGCTTCGACCTTCACCCCTACAGGCCGAGAAGCTTCAGTGCTTCCTTGAGGTTGCTCACTTCCTCGGTGGGCTTCTTCGCGCCCGGTTCGAGCTCCTCGCCGCGGCGGTTGACCCAGATCGTCGGCACCTTGAGCTTGGCGCACGGGTCGATGTCGTGGTAGTAGCTGGAGGCGATGTGCACCCAGCCCTTCTTCTGCCCGATGCGCCGCTCGCACTCCTTGAAGTGGGCGGGGTCGGGCTTGTAGGAGCGGACCTGCTGGGCGGTGACGACGAGTTCGAAGTCCAGGCCGAAGTACCGGCGTGACTGGCCGAGCAGCTTGTCGTCGATGTTGGAGACCAGACCCGTGCTCCTGGCCTTGCTGACCTTCTTGAGCGCGGCGGGGGTCTCCTTGAAGGGCTTCCAGCGCGGGATGGAGTCCGGCAGGAACTGCGCGCGATTGGGCTCGAGCGCCCAGCCGAGCTCCTTGGCGACGGCGAGCGCCGTGCGGCGCAGCACCTCGGCGTAGAGCTCGTAGGACCCGCCCATGATGTCGCGCTGGGCCTGCAGGAACAGCGGCACCAGCTCGTCCTTGGAGATCGAGAAGCCGTCGCGCGAGGCCTCGTTGACGAAAGCGTGGTACGCGCCGTCCTCCCAGTCGATCAGCGTCCCATAGACGTCGAACGTAACGAACTTGATGTCTTTAGGAAGTGGCATGCGCGCGGCAGTGTACGCGCGCGGCCGCCACCGGCGTTCGCAGACCGGCACTAGGGTGCCGTCCGAAATGGACCTACTCGAGTACCAGGGCAAGCAGCTGTTCGCCCGCCACGACGTGCCGGTGCCCTCGGGGCGTCCCGCGAATGCGGTCGACGAGGCCGTGGAGGCCGCCGAGGAGATCGGCTACCCCTGCGTGATCAAGGCGCAGGTGCAGATCGGTGGTCGCGGCAAGGCGGGCGGCATCAAGGTCGCCAATGATCGCGAGGAGGCCAAGACCCACGCGACGGCGATCATCGGCATGGACATCCGCGGCTTCACGGTGCACGAGGTGTGGGTCGAGGCCGCCTCCGACATCGCCGCCGAGTACTACGCGGCCGTCATCTTCGACCGCTCGGCCAAGCGCCCGCTGGTCATGCTCTCCACGCAGGGCGGCATGGACATCGAGGAGGTCGCTGACACCAACCCGGACGCCCTGGCGCGCCTGCACGTCGACCCGCTGCTGGGCTTCCAGGCCTTCCATGGCCGCAGGCTGGCCTTCGAGGCCGGCGTCGACGCCGACGTCGTGCGCCCCGTCGGCGCCATGCTCGCCCGCCTCTACGCCGCCTTCGTGGCCGAGGACGCCACGCTGGTCGAGGTCAACCCGCTGATCGTCACCACCGACCGCAAGGTGCTCGCGCTCGACGCGAAGGTCACGCTCGACGACAACGCGCTGTATCGCCACCCCGACAACGCCGGCCTGCGTGACACCGAGAACGAGGATCCGCAGGAGAAGGCCGCGCGCGAGCAGGGCATCACCTACGTCAAGCTCGACGGCAACGTCGGCATCCTCGGCAACGGCGCCGGCCTGGTCATGAGCACCCTCGACGTCGTCAAGTACGCGGGCGGCGAGCCCGCGAACTTCCTCGACGCCGGCGGTGGCGCCAACGCCGAGCAGATCACCCAGGCCGTCGAGGTCATCCTGGCCAACGAGAAGGTCACCGCCGTGCTGTTCAACATCTTCGGCGGCATCACCCGCTGCGACGAGGTGGCCAAGGGCCTGATCGAGGCGTTCGAGCAGATCAAGCCCGACGTGCCGTTCGTCGTGCGGCTCGACGGGACCAACGACAAGGAGGGCCGCAAGCTGCTGGCCGAGGCCGACCTGCCCAACGTCCACGCGGAGTCGACCATGCTCGGCGCCGCCCACCGCGTCGTGGAACTGAGTAGCTCGGCGCAAGCCGAAGCGATGGCGAGCGAAGCGAGACCGGACTGACCCGATGGCGATCCTCGTCCACAACGACACGAAGCTCTGCACCGCCGGCATCACCGGCCGCGAGGGCACGTTCCACACGCTCAGCAACCGCGAGTACGGCACGCAGGTCGTCGCCGGCGTCACGCCGGGCAAGGGCGGCCAGGACGTCGAGGGCATCCCGGTCTTCAACACGTTCCGCTCGGCGGTGGCCGAGACCGGCGCCAACACCGCGATGGTCTTCGTCCCACCGCGCTTCGCTGCGGACTCGATCCTCGAGGCGGCCGACGCCGGCATGGCGCTCGTGATCTGCATCACCGAGGGCATCCCCGCCCACGACGAGCTGCGCGTCTACAACCACCTGCGCAACTCGAACACCCGCCTCGTGGGCCCGAACTGCCCCGGCATCCTCTCCCCTGGCAAGGCCAACGTGGGCATCATCCCGGCGTCGTTCTTCTCCGAGGGCAACGTCGGCGTCGTGTCGCGCTCGGGGACGCTGACCTACCAGATCGGCAACGAGCTGGCCCAGAAGGGCTTCGGCAACTCGTCCATCGTGGGCATCGGCGGCGACCCCGTTCCGGGCACCTCGTTCATCGACGTCCTCGAGCTCTTCGAGGCCGACGATGAGACCGAGCTGATCGTGATGAGCGGCGAGATCGGCGGCTCGGCCGAGGAGGAGGCGGCGGCCTACATCGCCGACCACGTCTCCAAGCCCGTCGTCGCCTACATCGCCGGCTTCACCGCGCCGCCCGGCAAGACCATGGGTCACGCCGGCGCGATCGTGTCGGGCTCCGCAGGCACCGCGATCGCCAAGCAGGAAGCGCTGGAAGCGGTGGGCGTCAAGGTCGGCGAGTCGCCGACCGAAGTGGCGGAGCTCGCAGCCGAGATCGCCGCCTCTCTGGCCTAGCGGCGCGCCAGCGCGGCGACGGCGTCGCGGTGCTCGGGCGCCCAGCCGAGCTCGCGGGCGCGCACGGCGGTCACACGCTGGTCGAGCGTCATCGCCTCGGCGAACTCGTGGCCGAGGCGAGCCTCCGCGTCGTGCAGCGTCTCCGAGGTGGTGTGGCCGCCGCTGAGCGCCGCCGCGATCTCGCGCGCCTGCACACACTGCGTGACGCCGGCCACGCGCGTGCCCGCCGGAGCGTCGAGCGCGCGCACGTAGAGCGCGGCGACGTCCTCGAGGTGCACGAGGGCGACGTGATACTCGCCGTTGCCGACGTAGCGGCCCTCGCCGAAGACGCCGGGCAGGATCCCACCGCCGCCGCCGTAGACGACCGCAAGCATGACGACGACGCCGTGCGGGCCGGCGAGCACGTCCTCCTCGATCGCGGTCCGCCATGCCGTCAGCGCCGGCGGGTGCAGCGCGTGGGTCTCGTCAGCCCCGCCGTGGGTGTTGCCGAAGGACCAGATGCCTCCCGTGTGCAGGTACGGCGTCGCGACCTTGAGCGCGTCGGCGGCGGCGCGAGTGATGGCCGCCTCGTCGCCCGTGCCGGTTGGCGAGCCGAGGTGGATGACGGCGTCCGCCACCTCGGCCTCCGCGCGGAGCAGGTCGGTGTCGCCGAGCTCCCCGCGCACGGGCACCGCTCCGAGGCCTTCAGCCTTCTGCATGCTGCCGTCGCTGCGCGCGAGCGCGCGCACCTCGTCGCCGCGCGCGACCAGCTGACGCACCACCTCGCTGCCGATGTAACCCGTGCCGCCTGTGACGAATATCCGCATGTCCCAGGGCTACCCGCGGGGGTAGGGTGAACGCATGTCCGACACGATCTCCTTCGCCCGCGGGGCGCCGTCCCTGGACATCGTCGACGTCGAAGGCCTCAAGCAGGCGGCGGTGGACGCGTTCGACTCCGACGCCGCCGGCACGACGGCCTACGGGACCGCAGTCGGCTACCTGCCGTTGCGCGAATGGATTGCGGAGAAGCACGGCGTCGAGACCGACCAGGTGCTCGTCACCAACGGGTCCATGCAGGCCGACGCGTTCCTGTTCGAGCTGCTCGTGCAACAGGGCAACGAGGTCGTCGTCGAGAAGCCGACCTACGACCGCACCCTGCTCAACCTGCGCAACCGCGGCGCCCAGGTCCACGCCGTCGACCTTCAACCCGACGGCATCGACACGGCCGCGCTCGAAGAGCTGCTCGCGGGCGAGGCGAGCCCCGTGCTCGCCCACGTCATCCCCAACTTCCAGAACCCGGCCGGCTACACGCTGTCGGCCGACAAGCGCGCCGCGCTGCTGCGCCTGTCCGCCGAGCACGACTTCGTGCTCTTCGAGGACGACCCGTACATCGACATCCGCTTCGAGGGCGAGGGCCTGCCCACCATGCTCTCCCAGGACGAGGCCGGCAAGGTCGTCTACGCCTCGTCGTTCTCGAAGACCGTCTGCCCCGGCATCCGCGTCGGCTACCTGGTCGGCCCGGCCGCGCTGATCAAGCAGGTGCAGGGCCTCGCCACCAACACCTACATCTCGCCGAACATGGTCGCCCAGTCGATCGTCAACCAGTTCGCGCGCTCGGGCCGCATGGACGCTGCGGTTCAGACGGTCAAGGACGCGCTGCGCGAGCGCCGCGACACACTCGTCGCCGCGCTCGGCGAGCACCTGCCCGAAGCGCGCTTCGAGGCCCCGTCGGGCGGCTACTTCATGTGGGTCGACCTCCCGGGGGAGGTCGTCGTCGCCGAGCTCGAGACCGCTGCCGCCGAGCGCGGCGTCGTCTTCGTCAAGGGCTCGGACTTCCTGCTCGAGGGCGGAGCGAACTCCCTGCGCCTCGCTTACTCGGGCGTCAAAGCCGACCAGATCGGAGAGGGGATTGAGCGTCTCGCAGATGCCGTCCGCTCCCTCGGCGCCACCGCCTGAGGGCTCGCCGGCAGGACCACTCGGACCCGGCGAGAGCGCCGCGGTCAGCTCCCTGCCGCCGCTGGTGCACGGCTCGAAGCTGCACACGAGCCTGAAGGTCACCGCGCGCCAGATCGAGTGGGTGTTCCGCGCGCGCCGCGAGCATGGGGACTCGTTCCGTCTGAAGACGCTCATACACGACGAGCCGGTGACGATGGTCAGCCATCCCGATCACGTCAAGTCGCTGATGACCGCCAAGCCCGACCTGGCGCCGTCGGTGACCGGCGAGTCGCCGCTGCGGCCGATCGTCGGGCCCAACTCGACGCTGACCGCGCTGGGCGCGCGCCACATGCGCCAGCGCAAGCTGCTGCTGCCGTCCTTCCACGGTGACGCGGTCGCGCGCTACGAGGCGATGATCGCCGACGCCGCCGAGCGCGAGGTCGACGGCTGGTCGCCCGGCGACGAGGTCCTGCTCGCCTCCCGCATGCAGGCGATCACCCTCGACGTGATCATGGCCGGCATCTTCGGCATCGAGGGCCGGCCTGAGCGGGGCACGCCAGAGCACGATCTGCGCCGCGCCATACGCATCATCGCCGACCTCTCCACGCGTGCGATCGGCCAGGTTGGCGAGCTCCTCAACGCCGGCCGCGACGAGCCCGTCGGCGTCACCAAGCTCGCGATGGCCCGCCTCGACAAGCCGGTCTACGCGGTCATCGCCGCGCGCCGCGCCGATCCGGCGGCCGCCGCCGAGCGCACCGACGTCCTCTCGCTGCTGTTGCGCGCGACGACCGAGGAGGGCGAGCTGCTCTCCGACCGCGAGCTGCGCGACGAGCTGCTCACGCTCGTGCTCGCCGGTCACGAGACGACCGCGAACCAGCTCGCGTGGACCTTCGAGCGCCTCGTTCGCACCCCGGAGGCGTGGGCGCGGCTTCGTGCCGAGCCTGAAGGCGCGTACGCGGACGCCACCATCTACGAGGGCCAGCGGTCGCGGCCGGTGATCCCGGTCGTCGGGCGCCGCGTGACCGTGCCGTGGCGCTTCGGCGAGCACACCGTGCCGGCGGGGATGGTCTCGCTGATGAGCATCCTGCTCCTGCACCACCGCGACGACCTCTACCCCGATCCGTTCGCGTTCCGGCCCGAGCGCTTCGAGGACACGAAGCCAGGGACCTACGCCTGGATCCCGTTCGGCGGCGGCATCCGGCGCTGCCTCGGCGCCGCGCTCGCGATGGCCGAGATGCGGATCGTGCTCGCGACGATCGCCCGCCGCTGCGAGCTGCGGGCCGCCGATCCGGCGCCCGAGCGCGCCAAACACCGCAACGTGACCATGATCCCGGCCGACAGCGCCCGGGTCGTCGTCGTCAGCCGCGACTGAAGCGCGCGCCGATCGCGGTGCGCACGGCGATCGCGGCGAGCAGCGCGAGGAACGGGTCGACCGGCACGCGGTATCGCGGGGTGCCCAGCCACACGACGTAGCCGGCGAACAGCAGCACCGGGAACGCCCAAAGCCACAGCGGACCGCGCGGGAGGCCGCGCGCACGGGCGCGCAGGAGGACGAGCGCGCCCGCGATGGCGAGCAGCGCGAGGGCGTAGGTCGAGATCCGCACCCACGCCCAGCGGTCCTCGGGGATGCCCATCTCCGTGTAGGCGATGGTGTCGAGCTCGGAGTGCGCGATGTGCACCCCGAACGTGCGCTGGACGTTGAGGAAGAGTGCCGTCGGGGCGACCGGCGGGTGCTCGACGGCGAAGGTGATCGCGCGCGAGCGCAGCTCGGCGTCGACCTCGCCCTCGTCGAGGCCCGGCTGGCCGATGAGGTCGGCGAACGCGCCGACCAGCGGCGGAGCCAGCCACTCCGCCCGCTCGTCGCCGGGGCCGGCCGCGTTGCCGTTCCACTGCCCGGCGATGGTGAAGCCGCCCTGCGTCCCCAGGGGCAGGAAGCGGTCGAGGACGATCGCGTTGCGCACCGCCCACGGTGCCATCACCAGGGCCAGGCAGCCGAGGGCGATCGCCGGGGCGGCCCAGCGGCGAGCCGCGCCGCGCGCCCCCCACAGCCCGAGCACCACCGGCAGCGCGAGCAGGAGCCCGTTGGTTCGTGTGAGCACCGTCAGGCCGAGCAGCGCGCCGGCGCCCGCGGCCGCCACCCAGCTTCCGCGATCGCGGTGGACCGCGACCAGCAGCGCGACCCCCAGTGCCAGCGGGATGAAGAGGTTCTCCGACAGCAGCCCGTTGTCCAGGAAGACGAGCGAGGGCAGCACGGCGGCGATGGCGGCGGCGCCGAGCGCGAGGCGCCGGTCCCCCCACACCCGCGCCACGAGCAGGTAGAGCAGCAGCACCGACACGGTGCCCAGCAGCGCGAAGACCACCCGGGCGGCGTCGAGGTCGGGCCCGAAGACGCGGAACACCCCCGCGAGCAGCAGCGGGAAGCCCGGCGGCCGCAGCGCGCTCGGGCCGCCCGGGTCCGCGAACAGCGTCTCCGGGTACTCGAGGTCGGCGAGGATGCGGTTGGCGTGGCGCTCGAAGTCGGCGGCGTCGCCGAAGGTGGTATCCGCCGCCGCTCCGATGACGGCGAGCCGCGCGCCGAGCGCGACGGCCAGCACGATCCAGAGCCCGAGCCGCTCCCGCACGGAGCGGGAGACTATCTGCCATGGGGGCTGCGCCCCCTCGGGCTTCGCCCTCCCCCTCGTGACGGGCTATCGCCCGTACTTGCCGCCGAGCACGATGTGCTCGGGCAGCGCGGCGCGCGCGGGGGGCGAGGGGTCCGCGGTCACGGAGATCGTCTCCGCCACCGACAGGGTGACCGTCGACTCGCCGTCCTCGAAGGCGATCGTGACCTCGTCGTCGTCCTTGGTCTGCAGGACGCCGCGCCGGCCGGGCTCCATGCCCGCGGCCTTGAGGTAGTGCAAGAGATCCTCGGCCTCGTTCTCGAAGCGCAGGACGCGCACGCTGGCGCCCTCGTCGACGTCGGCGAGCGGGACGCCGTTGATGCGCGCCCCGACCTCGATCGGGTGGCCGTGCGGGCAGGTCTTCGCCGTCCCGATCGCGGCGAGCATGCGCTCCTCGAGCACCGGGGACATCGCGTGCTCGAGCCGCTCGGCCTCCTCGTGGACCTCGTCCCAGGGGATGCCCAGCACGTCGGTGAGGAAGCGCTCGATGAGGCGGTGCCGGCGGACGATGCCCTCGGCCGTCTCCAGGCCGGACTCCGTGAACTCGAGGCGCTTGGAGGCGTCGCGGCGGATGTAGCCGTCGCGCTCGAGGCGGGTGACCATCTCGTGCACGGTGGGCGCCGAGAGCTGCATGGCGCGGGCGACGTTGGCCGCCGTCATCGGCAGACCGGCCTCCTGGAGCCAGAAGATGGCCTGGAGGTACTCCTCCTCGGCGTCCGTGACCTGCGTCGCGCTCATGGACCCAGGTTACCCCTGTCGTGGCCCGGGCCGTGTGCGAAAGTGGGCAACGTGGCACTCCCGCTCACCGTCCCCACCCTCCCCCAGCTCGCAAAGTCGGCGAAGTCGCTGCCGACCGGGGAGGGCTGGGTCTACGAGCCGAAGTTCGATGGCTTCCGCTGCATCGCGTTCGTCGACGGCGAGGACGTGGAGCTGCAGTCGCGCAACGGGCGCGAGCTGACGCGGTACTTCCCCGAGCTGCGCTTCCCGGCCGGCCGCTACGTCATCGACGGCGAGATCGTGGTGGACGGGCCCGGCGGGGAGACCGACTTCGACCTGCTGGGACAGCGCATCCACCCGGCCAAGTCACGCGTCGACATGCTCGCGGAGAAGACGCCGGCGCGCTTCATCGCCTTCGACGTGCTCGCCGTCGACGACGACCTGCTGCTCGAACTCCCGCTCTCCGAACGACGCGCGCGCCTCGAGGCCCTGGTCGCGGCCTTCCGAGCGAAGCGAGGTTGGATCGACCTCGCGCCGGTCGTGACCACCCCCGAGGAGGCCGAGGGCTGGCTGCACACGGCCGAGGGCGTGATCGCCAAGCGCGCCGACGCCGCCTACCGGCCGGGCGAGCGCGTCGGGATGACCAAGATCAAGCGCGTACGCACGATCGACGCCGTCGTGCGCGGCTGGCGGCCGGGCAAGGCCGAGGGAACGCTCGGCGCGCTCATCCTCGGGGCCTACGACGGCGACGGCAACCTGCGCGAGATCGGCCATTCGTCGGGCTTCACCGCCAAGGAGAAGCGCGAGCTGCCCGCCAGGCTCGCCCCGTACGAGACCGGCGAGCGCGGCAGCGGCGAGCCCTCGCGGTGGTCGGCCGGCCGCGACCTCGAGTGGATCGCGCTGCGGCCCGAGCTCGTTGTCGAGATCGCCTTCGACCACATGAGCAACGGGCGCATCCGCCACAACTCCAAGGTGCTGCGCTGGCGTGACGACAAGCCGCCCGCCGACTGCACCCTCGATCAGCTGAGTTGATGCATTGGCTGCGGGCGCGGCCGGTCCTCGCGGGCCTGCTCGGCGCCTCGACGATCGCGTTCTCGGGCATCCTCGTCCGCCTCGCCGACGTGACGCCGGAGACGGCGGCCATCTTCCGCTGCGTGTACGCGGTGCCGATCCTGGCGCTGCTCGCGGCCGGTGAGCGGCGACGCCACGGCCCGCGGGCGCTCCGCGAGCGGAGGCTCGGGATCGCGGCGGGCGCGTTCTTCGCCGCCGACCTCATCTTCTGGCATTACTCGATCGACGACGTGGGCGCCGGCCTCGCGACCGTGCTCGGCAATCTGCAGGTGGTGCTCGTCGCCTTCATCGCGTGGGCGCTGCTGGGCGAACGGCCGTCGTCGCGGGTGTTCGTCGCAGTGCCCGCGGCGCTGGGCGGCGCGGTGCTGATCTCCGGCGTGCTCGAGCAGGGCGCGTTCGGCGACGACCCTGTGCGCGGCACGCTCTTCGGCATCGCCACGACCATCGCCTACTCGGGCTTCATCCTCGTGCTGCGCAGCTCCAACGTCAATCCTGAGCGGCCGGCCGGCCCGCTGTTCGACGCGACCGCGGCGGCGGCGGTGATCGCGATCGCGGCCAGCGCCACCTACGGTGCCGCCGACCTCGTGCCCGAGTGGCCGGCGCACGGTTGGCTTCTGCTGCTCGCCCTGTCCTCGCAGGTGGTCGGCTGGCTGCTGATCTCGATCTCCCTGCCGCGCCTGCCCGCCGCCGTCACGTCGCTGCTGCTGCTCGTCCAACCGGTGGCCGCGGTCACGCTGGCGGCGATCATCCTGGGCGAGGAGCCGTCCGCCCTGCAGATCACCGGTGTCGCCATCATCCTCGCCGTCGTGGTCTTCGCCACCTCCGCACGCCGCGATCCCGTGCCCGCCCAGCCGTGATGCCGCCCGTCCTCGTCGCCCCGGACTCCTTCAAGGGCACCCTGCGCGCGACGCAGGTCGCTGCCGCCATCGGCCGAGGGCTCGAATCGGCGGGGCTCGAGCCGCCTGACCTGTGCCCGGTCGCCGACGGCGGGGAGGGGACGCTGGAGGCACTGCTCACCGCGCTCGGCGGAGCGACCGAGGGGACGGTGGCACACGATCCGTTCGGCCGCGAGATCCGGTCGGGCTTCGCGCTCGTCGAAGGCGGAGGGACGGCGGTGGTGGAGACGGCGGAGGCGAGCGGGCTGCACCACGGTCAGGACCCGTGGCCCGCGTCGACCTACGGGACCGGCGAGGTGATCTGCGCCGCGGTGCGGGCCGGGGCGCAGGTCGTGCTCGTCGGCGTCGGCGGGTCGGCGACCACCGACGGGGGTGCGGGCGCCCTCGAGGCGATCGAGGCCTTCGGTGGGCTGCACGGTGCGCGGCTCGTCGTCCTGTGTGACGTGCGGACAACGTGGGAGCGCTGCGCCGAGGTCTTCGCTCCGCAGAAGGGCGCCGACGCGGCGATGGTGGCGCGGCTGGGCCGACGGCTCGACGAGCTCGCTGACTCGCTTCCGCGCGACCCTCGCGGCGTGGCGATGACCGGCGCTGCCGGCGGGCTGGCCGGCGGCCTGTGGGCGGTCCACGACGCCGTGCTCGAGCCGGGCGCGTCCTTCGTCCTGGACGCGCTGGACTTCACCCGCCGGATGCGTCCCGCCCGCTGTGTGATCACGGGCGAGGGCCGGCTCGACGAGCAGTCGCTGCAGGGCAAGGTGATCGGCGAGATCGGCACGCGCACCCGGCAGGGCGGCGTCCCGCTGCACGCCATCGTCGGCCGCAACGCGATGGACCCGTTCGCGGCGCGGATGATCGACCTGCAGGAGGTGACGGAGGCGTCGACGCCCGAGGAGATCGAGGCCGCCGCCCGCGCGCTCGGCGCGCGCATCGGCGCCGGGCTGGCGTGACCGTGCGCGACCAGGGTGGTGACGGAAGCTCGCGCGCGGTGTACAGCTGACGATGCCCCCGCGGCCGCAGCTCAGCCTCCCGTCACCAGGCTCGCGCCGCGCGGTCGTCATCGGCGCGGGGTCCTTCGGGACGGCGGTCGCGGTGCTGCTCGCCCGCGGGGGCTTCCGGACGACGCTGCAGGCGCGCACCCCGGAGCAGGCGGAGCGCCTGCAGACCGATCGCGAGAACCGGGTCTACCTGCCGGGCATCGAGCTGCCGGCGCAGCTGCGCGTGGAGTCGGTCGCTGCCGGCATCGCCCGCGCGGACTTCGTCTTCCTCGGGGTTCCCTCCCGGGGTCTGGAAGAGGTGATCGCGGGGCTGCCGGCCGCAGGTCTGCGCCCGCGCACGCCGGTCATCTCGCTGGCCAAGGGGCTCGTGCCGCCGCTCGGGATCGCGCCGACGGTCCTGCTCGCCCAGACGCTCGGCCCGGCACGGGTCGCGTGCGTGGGCGGACCCGCGCACGCCCGGGAGATGGTCACCGTGGGCGCGGCGCTCGTCGTCGCGGGGCTCGACGAGGCGCTGACCCTCTCCATCGCCGACGTCTTCGGGCGCGCCGGGATCGTCGCCGAGCGCTCCGACGACCCGATCGGCGTCGAGCTCGCCGGTGCCGCCAAGAACACCGCCGCGCTGGCGGCGAGTGCCACGCAGGCGCAGGGACTCAACGCGGCGGGTGCCGCCGCCGGGCACGTCTTCATGGAGGTGTGGCGCTTCGCCGAGCAGCAGGGCGCGCGTCCGGCGTCGATGATCGGGCTCGCCGGGACGGGTGACCTGGTCGGCACCGCGCTGGCTCCGCAAAGCCGCAACCGCCGCGCCGGCGAACTGCTCGCCGAGGGCGTCCCCGCCGCCGAGATCCCCGGGCGCATCGGCCAGGCCGTCGAGTCGCTCGACCTCGTCCCGCTGCTCGCGCAGGCGCTCGAGCGCGCGAACGTCGATGCGCCGATCGTCACCGCGCTCGCCGGCCTCATCGAGGGCAAGCTGCCGCTCGACGAATGGGTCGAGAAGGTGCGCACCACCACGCCCGCCGCGCCCGCGCGGTTCGCCTCCTCGCCGTGGTGGCGCCGCCGCTGGCTGCGCACCCGCGGATGGTGGCAGCGCGTCGTTCTCCGTCGCTAGGCGGCCGCGGTCAGGACTCCAGCCATCGGCGGGCGCTCGAATGGCGGCTGCACGTCGTCGGCGGCGAGGCGCCCTTCGCGCACCAGGCGGATCGTCACGGCGGCGAGGACCTCGTCGGCCATCGGTGCCAGGTCGGGCAGGGACTTGTGGTCGTTGTGGCGCTCCTCGAGATCCACCTGGGCGAGCGAGCGCAGGCCGACCTCGCGGTGGATGTCGAGCAGCATCGCGGTCTCCACCGCGTAGCCGGTGGAGAAGGGCAGGCGGCAGAGGAGCTCGCGCCGGGCGGCCATCTCGCCTGCCAGCGGCTGGTGCAGCGCGCCGAGCTCGGGCCAGAAGCGGCGCAGCAGCGGGCGCGCCGTCAGCTCGGTCACGCGGCCACCGCCGTTGGGGACCAGCTTCCCGTCGGCGCGGAAGGGCCGCCGGAAGAAGCCTTTGACGAACGCGACGTGCGGCTCGAGCAGCAGCGGGCCGAGTGTGCCGGTGACGAAGTGCGCACCGAACCCGCCCGAGTCGCCGTCGAGGTAGAGGACGACGTCGCCGGTGCACGCCGACAACGCGCGCCACATCGCGTCGCCCTTGCCGCGGACGCGACCGAACTCCGGCAGCAGCGCGTGCTCGCAGACCACGGTGACGCCGGCGCGGGCAGCCACCTGCGCCGTCCCGTCAGCCGAGTCCGCGTCGACGATCAGCACCTGGTCGACAACCCCCTCGTCCACGAGGCGGGCGAGGGTGCTCGCGATCGGCCCGATGGTGGCCGCGCAGTTGCGCGTGGGCACGACCACGGACACCGTCTCCTCGCGCTCGACCGCAAGGCGCTCGGCGGGAAAGTCACGGTGATGGAAGGTGCGGACCACGGTCGTAGTATCGCCTCGAAGTGGGAGTCGTTCGCGATGCGGAGCCGTGGGACGCGCTTCTGGCGGCCGGTCGCGAGGACGAGCGGCTGGTCGCCACCACGGCGCTGCACGCTCGCGCTAGCCGGAGCGTCGCGATTCCAAACGATCTGCACCCAGCGGTCGCGCAGGCGCTCGCCGCGCGCGGCGTGACGGAGCTGTGGTCGCACCAGGCGGCGGCGTTCGCGGCGTCGCGTGAGTCCGACGTGGTCGTCACCACGGGCACGGCGTCGGGCAAGTCGCTCGCCTTCAACCTGCCCGTCCTTGATCAGCTGTGCCGCGACCCGCTCGCCCGCGCGCTCTACCTCTATCCGACGAAGGCCCTCGCCCAGGACCAGGCGCGCGCGCTGGCGGAGCTGGCCGTGCCCGGCATCCGCCCGGCGATCTACGACGGCGACACACCCCGCGAGGCGCGCGGGGCGATCCGGCGGTCGGCGAACCTGGTGCTGACCAACCCCGACATGCTGCACATGGGGATCCTGCCCAACCACGAGGCGTGGCGCGGCTTCCTGACGCATCTGGTGGCCGTGGTCATCGATGAGGCGCACGTCTACCGCGGCGTCTTCGGCTCTCACGTCGCCAATGTCCTGAGGCGGCTGCGTCGGCTGCGCGGCGACGAGTTGCGGATGCTGCTCGCCACGGCGACGATCGCCAACCCGGTCGAGCTCGCCGAGCGCCTCACCGGGCGCGACGGGTTCGCGCTGGTCGACGAGGACGGCTCGCCCGGCGCGCGCAAGACCGTCGCGATGTGGAACCCGCCGCTCGTCGACGAGGCGCTGGGGGCCCGGCGCTCCGCGTTGTCGGAGGCGGCCGACGTCGTCGCCGCGCTGCTCCGGGAGGGCGCCAGGACGATCTGCTTCATGAAGTCGCGCCGCGCCGTGGAGCTGATGGCGCGCTTCGTGCGCGACCAGCTGCCAGCGGAGCTCGCGGCCCGGGTGGCGCCCTACCGCGCGGGCTACACGTCCCAGCAGCGCCGCGAGCTCGAGCGCCGGCTCGTCGAGGGCGACCTGCTCGCGGTCATCGCCACCAGCGCCCTCGAGCTGGGCATCGACATCGGCGAGCTCGACGCCGCCGTCGTGGTCACCTTCCCCGGCACGGTCGCGTCGCTGCGCCAGATGTGGGGCCGGGCGGGCCGGCGCGGGCGGATGGGGCTCGCGGTGTACGTGGCCGGGGAGGACGCGCTCGACCAGTTCTTCTGCCGCCATCCCGACGAGTTCTTCGACCGCGCCGTCGAGGCAGCGATCCTCGACCACGCAAACGAGCAGATCTTCGCCGGCCACCTCCTGTGCGCCGCACACGAGGCGCCGCTCGTGCCCGGCCGCGACGACGCCCTCGGCGACGACTGGGAGTGGCACGCGAAGATGCTCGTCTCCGTCGGGGAGCTGCACGCCGACCGCCGCGGACGCTACGTGCCGCGCCATGCGGAGCGCTTCCCGGCCGGCGAGGTGTCGCTGCGCTCGGCGAGCGCGGACTCGTTCGCGGTCGTGGACGCGACGTCGGGCGAGATGCTCGGCACGGTCGAGGCTGCGCGTGCGTTCACCACCATCCACGAGGGCGCGATCTACCTGCACCTCGGCCGCTCCTACGAGGTGCGCACGCTCGATCTCGAGGCGCGCCACGCGCTCGTCGCGCCGTTCGAGGGCGACTGGTACACGCAGCCCAAGAAGGAGACCGACACCGAGATCGAGCGGCTGCTGGACCGGCGCGAGGCGCTCGGCGTCACCCTGAGCTTCGGCGTCGTACGCGTCACGGAGACCGTGCTCGCCTACCAGCGCAAGCGCCTGTCGGATCACGAGGCGATCGACCTCGTCGCACTCGACCTGCCCACCACGTCCTTCTCGACGCAGGCGCTCTGGTACGAGCTGCCCGACAACGGGGCGCTCGGGTCGACGCCCATCGACGCACTGCTCGGATCGCTGCACGCTGCCGAGCATTCTCAGATCGCCGTGCTGCCATTGTTGGCCATGTGCGACCGGTGGGACATCGGCGGGCTTTCGACCAACCTGCATTCGCAGACGGGTTGCGCGACGATCTTCATCTACGACGGGCACCCGGGCGGGATCGGCATCACGCGTCGCGGCTACCTGCACTTCGAGACGCTGGTCGAGGACGCGCACCGGCTCGTGTCGGAGTGCCCGTGCGCCGCGGGCTGCCCGTCGTGCGTGCAGTCGCCCAAGTGCGGCAACCTCAACGAGCCGCTGCACAAGCGCGGCTGCGTCGAGCTGATGGGGCAGATGCTGCACCAGTGAAGGGGGCGCGGGGCGCTGCCGATGGACGGGGCATGCGCCGCCTCCTCCCCGCGCTTTTGTTGCTCCTGCTCGCCCTGCCCGTCCCCGCGAGCGCCCAGGTCGCAGCACCTGTCGACCCCGGCGACTCCGAGGGCGGCGCGGCCACCGGCCTGTGGGCCTACGACTTCAGCGTCACGCCGGGCCGCATCGTCGCCGGCGCGCCGGTCACGGTGAGCTTCCGCGCCGACAGCCCCGCGCCACGGCTGCGCGCGCGAATCACGCTCGGGACGGACACGCTGCGCATCGCCCGGATGGACACGGCCGCGCCGGTCTCGCGCCGCTGGATCCCCGCCGTCGGAGCTGGCACCTACACCGCGCGGCTCGTCGTGCGCACCGGCGGCATGAAGCGGGTGCGCACCTTCCCCGTGACGGTGGAGCGTGCGCCGGCGCCCGAGCCGGTCGCGGCCACCACGCATGGCGTCTTCCCGGTCCGCGGCCCGTATTCGTTCGGCGGTGATGACGCCCGCTTCGGCGCCGGCCGCAGCGGCCACGTGCATCAGGGTCAGGACATCACCGCAGCCATGGGGACCCCGCTCGTCTCGCCCGTCGCCGGCACGGTCTACTGGCGCAAGGTGCAGGCCGGCGGCGCCGGCCACTACCTCATCATCCGCGACGCCGCAGGCGCCGACTACGCCTTCATGCACCTCGTCGCCGACTCCGAGCTCGTCGAGAAGGGCGACCCCGTGCGCGCCGGCCAGCCGATCGCGCAGGTCGGATCGACGGGCGGCTCCAGCGGGCCGCACCTGCACTTCGAGATCTGGCCTGACGGCTGGTACGCGCCGGGCTCGGAGCCGGTCGACCCGCTGCCGCAGCTGAAGGCGTGGGCGGCGTCAGAAGCCTGAGAACGCGCTGACGGTCAGGCGCTCGGGCGACCCTCCCAGCGTGAAGACGACCGGCCTCGGATAGGCGTCGAGCAGACGGGGGACGCGCAGCAGGAACGGGCTGCGCAGCGGGGTCAGCGGCAGGCGGGCCAGGCGACGCAGCGCACGCGCCGGCGCCTTGCCGGCGGCGAACGTGCCGTTGATGAAGCCGAAGCGGATGCCGCGCGTCTCATAGAAGCCGTCGTCGCGCTTCAGCGCGAGCTTGCGCGTGGCGCGGGCGAGCGCCTCGCGGACCAGCGCCGGCCGCGCGGGAAGCAGGCGCAGCGCAGGCGCGTCGGTGATCACCGCGGGGCCGGCGAGCAGCTCCGGCGTCAGCGCGACACCGGCGCCGCGCAGCCGCGAGCGCACGGCGTCGAGTCGCAGCGCGGAGACGGGCAGGGCGGCCCGCAGCGCGCGCTCGGCCGCGGCCGCCAGGGGAGCGAGGTCGGCGACGGCGAGCGCGGTCTCGCCCGCGGGCACGGCCGGCCGCCGGCCGCCAACACCCTCGAGGGCAGGCAGGTCCTCGTTCGCGAGGCCGGTCTGGGCGGTGTCGGCCTCGAGCACGGCGCGCAGCTCCTCCGCCGTCGCACCGACGCTGACCCCTGCCTTCGCCAGCGCGCCCAGCACGGGCACGTCGCGCACCGGGGCGGGGGCGCCGGCCACGAGCGCCTCGAGGTCGACGTAGGCGCGCGCGAACGTCGCCGGAGGGCTGTTCTCGGGCAGGACGTCGTTGAACTGCGAGGCGTCGAAGCCGTCATCGCCGACGCGGACGTCGAGCGCGTCGACGAGGTCACGCGTCGAGCCGCTCGCCAGCAGCACGCGGTCGCGCACCGCGAAGGCCCAGCCCGCCTCGGCGTACAGGTCCGCGCCGCGGTAGCCGCCCGCGGGCGCCGCGCTGCCCGTCGCGACCCGCGCGGCAGCGAGGACCTCGAGGCGGTCGGGGTCGTCGGTGGCCAGCACCGCGAGCGGCGCGCCGCCGACGCGTGGCTGCCCGATCACCGCAGGGCTGCCCAGCAGCCCGCTCAGCTGGCGGTAGTGCAGGCCCCGGCCGCCCGCCACCCGGCGCAGCGGCGCCAGCGCGCCCGAGCCGGCGAGGCGCCGCAAGCCCGGGTCCTGCGGGTCGGTCCGCACCACCGCCACCACCGGCGCCGTCGAGGGGAAATAGGAGAGCGCCTCGCGAACGGGCGAGTACGTCGGGATCGTCACACCCGTCGAGGTCGGCACGGCGCACCCCGTCAGGGCGAGCACGACCATGACCGCGAGCACGCGTCCCATTCCCTTCTACATCGGGACGCCGGCCCTTCTCCATGAGCCTCCCTCGCTACCCTTCTGCCCGCTCGGCGAGATAGCTCAGTTGGTAGAGCACACGACTGAAAATCGTGGTGTCCCCGGTTCGAGTCCGGGTCTCGCCATTCGTCGAGAAGCGCGCCCTGGGGCCATTCTGACTCCACGCGCCCTCGGGCTTCTCGGCTTCAGCTTCGGCAAATGTCAGCGCTGTGTCAGCGACTGGCGCGCTTTGGACCGGTGTGTCAGTTCCCGCGACGCTGTGCCCGAGCGTCACGACGGAGCCTCCCGCTTTGGCTTTCTTGGATGCGCAAGAAGGGATTCGAACCCCTGACCTTCGGTTCCGTAGCTCGCGAATTGGCGACCGAGGAGCTCGGATTCGGCCAGGTTAGGCGAGGTTGACTCAGCCTCGGTCGGGTCGTATTAGCCGAGATCGGGACACGGTTGGGGACACGGTTCGTCCGGACGAACCGTGGCTCGCGCGTTCCAACTGCCACGCATACGTGGCTCCCAAACGACCTCAGCGCGGGGAAATTGCGCCCTTCACCCCATGGTTGCGACACGTGGGGCAGTTAGCTGCGGACACCTTCTCCGGCCGCCGCCCCTGGTCGGCAAGGGCAACGAAGACGCGGCTCCACAGCATCTTGCTAGTCAGCGCGAAGTCCTCCGACGGCTCGAAGACCAGGGGTCCGGTCCGCTCCCAGGCGGCCACGCAGATTCCGTTCTCATGGGCACCGCGGTATCGGATGCCGGCGAGTGTCACGAGATCCTCGTAGATCGCTCTCCCCCACCGCTGAGTCAGACGCCGCGAGTACGCACCCGACGCCAGACCCGCCACAGCGCCGATCTTCATTAGACCTGGCCCCGTGATGTCTAGGAGCTCAATTTCCGCCGACGGCGCCATCGCCACAGCTCGCATGTTCGGACACACGCTCACATCTACGCCTTGCTCTTGGAACGCCTCCGCCAGAGCAGTCCCGAGCGTCTGAGCTAGATAGACGACTCCGCGCCCGTCGGGTTGCTCTTTTGGTTTCTGGCGGCGGTCTCGAATCTGCTGATCGAAGCGATTGAGCGGCCCGAAGCTGCGGTGCTGGCGGCCCGAATAGTCAGGGTGTGCGTGATACACGCGCAGCCACTTGTCATCCACCCGCCAGGTCCAGCGCGGTAAGCCGGTCGGACTGAGCGGCCGATCAGGTCGCGCTAGTGGCGCTACCACGCTTCCGCGCTTGATGCTTGCGCCAGTTCGAGCACGCGCTGATGTCCGTCGCGCCGACGCAGCATCTGCGCCGGAGTAAGACCGTCCAGGTCAGCCGCCGGTGTCATCGCCCATGTGGTGAGCGATAGCGCTGAAGGGAAGCGCGGAACCAGCTCTGCAAGCTGAGGAACAGCGTCATGGTCAGAGAACTGCCATCTTGGATACCAAGACCTACCGGCGTAACGGAACACCACGAGCTGATCTCCACCGCTGCGCTTGGAGACCGCCTGCGCAGTAATGCCGAGGCGGTCGGCAACCTGTTCACGAGTAAGAGCGTCGTCCAATACTCGCTTGAGCGCACCGTTGCGAACCTCGTCGACGTCGGCCTGAGCCTGGCTCAGGTCGGCTTTGCTTGGGTTCAGACCCCAAAGGTCCGTGTCGAGGCTGGCAGCCGCGTCCGTCGCCAGCACGCGGTCGATGAGGTCCCGCAGGACCTTCAGAGTCTTCGGCGCGCTCTCGGCCAGGGCGGCCGCGAACCCGCCTGCGCCCAGTCTTCTTTGGCCAATTACCTCCCGAAGCGCATCCGACATCGGATCCGCTAGGGCCGGTCGGGAAGCCAGGTCTGTTCTGATCCGCCGAGGCGCACCGTGCGCGCGGGACGACGATAGAGCCGAAGCCGCGGCGGGCTTTCTCTTGGCCGCCGGCTTTCTCTTGGCCGCCGGCTTTCTCTTGGCCGCCGGCTTTCTCTTGGCCGCCGGCTTTCTCTTGGCAGCGGTAGTACCGCTGGGCTTCGCTGCGCGCTCGGCGCTGGATGTTTCCGTCATGGCCACGCGTTCAGATTACCGCAACCCACGCAACTAGCGCAACCTAAACACCCAGAGAGCATGTCCCGTAGCTCGTAGAACTTGAGGTGGCGGTTCTCCCGCCTCGTCCGC
>JBBJOW010000048.1:0-33383 GCA_037724045.1 Solirubrobacteraceae bacterium | reverse complement strand
CGCAGTACCCGCGCCTGCGCGAGCGCGCCTACCCCGAGGAGTAGGCGCGCGGGCGACTAGTCCGCGATCTGGAAGCGGACGCGCCGGTCGCCCTTGGTGCACGTGGTGGTGGACCCGCCCTCGTAGGGCCTGGCCTTGCACGTGAAGTTGAACGGCCTCGTCTGCCCGCTCAGACGGGCGTTGAGAATGATGCGCGCCTTCGTGCAGCTCACGTTCCTCGCGGTGAGATTGCCGGCGCCCGGCTCGTTGGAGGAACAGGACCGGGCGCTTGCGGTGGCCGGGAAGACCAGGGCGAGGCCGACGAGCAACAGCGGGATTCGTGTCATGCGCGCAACCCTATAGGCCGGTTAACCGGCGCGGACCGCGCAGAGGGGGGAGGAGGAAGCGCGGCCCGCGGGGGAGAGGGATATGTGTCTCACCGATCATGGTGCCCGACGGCAACTCATATGTCCAAGTCATTATCGGCATCTCAGCAATAGGGGTCTGCTTATGAAACTGCGCCAGCTCCGCTAACCATCTAGGTCGAGACCTTGCGCCACTCGACGCGTCGCATCGGGGCGCCGAGGCACTCGAAGTTGTCGAGCATGACCAGGTACTCGCCGCCCTCGACGTCGATGCCGACGATCTTGCCGAAGCGCCCGAGCTTGGAGCTCGAGCGGTGATAGTCCTGGAAGTTGACGGTGACCTCGCAGGCCGCGGGCAGCGGATGGTCGCCGGGGCGCACGCGGACGAAGGTGCCGTCGGGAACCAGCGGCGGCTCGATCAGATGGCTCGGCGAGCCGCCCGCCTCGACCGCGGGCGGGGTCATCGACACCATGCGCGGGTCGGCCGCCTGCGCCCGCTCGTGCTCTCCGGCGACCCCGTCGATGAAGTCCTGTCCGCGGACTCGGGTAGGCGTGCTCATGACAGCGACTCTACGCGTCGAGCGTGCGCTGCAGGAACGCGACCTGATCGGCCACGTTGGCCTCGAAGACGTCGCCGACGTAGATGTCGAAGTGCTGGCAGTCGTGCCGGCGCACCTCCGCGCGCGGGGCTCTTGCGGCGGCCTTGAGCAGCGGGGCGGGCGGCGTGATCGAGTCGCGGTCGGCGACCACCACCAACCACGGACAGGCGATGTTCGCCGCCTTGGTGCCCGGGCGGTACAGAGCGACGCGCAGGCCGACGCGCGCGGCCGCTTCGTTGCGGAAGTCCGGCGGGGCGATGGCGAGGTAGCCCGGCTGCGCGTCGGGGGTGTTCATCGTGGCGACCGTCCCGGGCGGACCGACGATCGGGATGCGGTGCGGCGGCCTTCTGGCGAGTGCGGCCGCCTGGTCGCGCAGGCCGTGCCAGGTGAGGCGCGCCATGTTGGCGGGCCCGAAGCCCGCAAGCGTTGCGAGCCCGTCGGCGAAGGCGCCCTGGGAGACCGCGGCGGCGACCCGATCGTCCTCGGCCGCGAGCACCATGACGTGGCCGCCCGAGAAGCTCGTGCCCCACAGCGCGATGCGGTCGGCGTCCACCTCGGGCAACGAGCGCGCGAAGGCGATGGCGGCACGCCAGTCGTCGAGCTGGGCGCCGATGTCGACGAGCTGGCGTGGCTCCCCGGCGCTGTCGCCGAAGGTCCGGTAGTCGAACACGAGCGCGCCGAAGCCGGCGGCGGCGAAGCGCTCGGCGAACGCGTCCAGCCGTGCGCCGCGGGTGCCACCGAAGCCGTGGGCCATGACGACGCACGGGGTGGGTGGGACCGATTCCCGTGGCGGGTAGAACCAGGCCGCCAGGCCGTCGGCGAAGGTCAGCTCTCGGCGCGAGCGCGAGCGTCTGCTGACGCACGCGCGCTGGCTCATCGGCGCGCTGCGATCTTCGCCTTGAGCGCCGTGCCGGCGTTGAAGGCCGCCTTCATCCCGCGCTCGGGCGCCGAGCCGTCGGGCGGCAGCATGCCGAGCTGCTGGCCGAACTGCATGCGGTCGAAGACCACGAAGTTGGCAGCCAGCTTGCCGTCGCGGATCGTCATCTGATCGAAGCCGTCGATCTCCAGGCGCTTGCCCGTCGGCCGCAGGCCCTGGAAGCCGCCGCCGGTGTGCGTGCCGGTCAGGTGCCAGCGCACGAACGCGGTGTCGCCGTCCTCGGCGACCGAGATCACGTCCATGCGCACGTCGGGGACCGCGGTGAACAGGCCGTCGAAGTACTCGGTCAGCGCGGCCGGCCCGCTCACGGTCCCGTCGGGGAATCGCTCCGCGACGTCGTCGGTCCACAGCGTCCGCATGTTCGCGGTGTCGTGGCTGTTGAACGCGCCGAGGACGGCGCGCGCGGTTTCGGAGACGGAGGTCGTGTCAGTGTCCATCGGCAGACCCTACGTCTTCCGTGGCAGGCCGGCGCCGGTGCGCTGGAACTCCATCAGCCGCTGGTTCTCGTAGCCGACGCGGTCCGCTGTCTCGTCGAGGTCGGCGAACATGCCCTTGAGCACACGGACGTCGCCCAGGCCGCTCGCCAGCTCGACGGCCCGCGCTTCCGCGTCGGCGGCCGGGACCGCTGCGTGCAGGAAGCCGGCGGCGAGCGCCTCCTCGGCGCCGATCACGCGGCCGGTCAGCACCCAGTCCTTCGCGCGCGAGACCCCGATGAGGGGGGCGAGGCGCGCCGGGCCGACGGGGACCCCGTGGCGCGCGCCGGCCCACGCGAGCTTGAGGTTGTCGCCGCCGACGCGCAGGTCGCAGCCGGCGGCCAGCTCGGCGCCGGCCCCGACGCAGTTGCCGACGCAGACCGCGATCGTCGGCACGGGGAGCGCCTCGATCGCCGCGTAGATGCGCGTGAACAGCTCCATGCGCGCGACGCCCTCGGCCGGGTCGAGCGCCTCACCGACGTCTGCGCCCGCGCTCAGCGCGGCCACGTCCGTGGTGGAGACGACGACCGCATGGGCGTCGGCGCAGTCGTCCAGGGCCGCGAGCAGGTCGCCCAGCAGCGCGGTGTCCATAGCGTTGCGGCGGGCCGGGCGGTCGAGGCGCAGCACCTCGACCGCGCCGAGCCGCTCGCGGACCACCGTCCGAGATGGGGAGGCTTCGCCGCCCTCGCTCCGATGGTTCCCAATCACGCGGACGGGGCGTGCTTGCGCATCTCGTGGCGGGCGATGGTGAGCTTGTGCACCTCGTCGGGGCCGTCGGCCAGCCGCAGCGTGCGCACGTGCGCGTACATGGTCGCCAGCGGGAAGTCCTGGGAGACGCCGCCGCCGCCGTGGATCTGGATCGCACGGTCGATGATCTTCAGTGCGACGCTCGGCGCCGCCACCTTGATCGCCGCAATCTCCGTGCGGGCGTGCTTGTTGCCCACCGTGTCCATCAGCCACGCGGTCTTGAGCGTGAGCAGGCGGACCATCTCGAGCTCGATGCGCGCCTCGGCGACCCAGTCGAGCACGTTGGCGCGCGTGGCCACCGGCTTGCCGAAGGTCTCCCGCTCGAGCGCGCGCCTGCACAGGAGCCCAAGGGCCCTTTCGGCGACCCCGATCGTGCGCATGCAGTGGTGGATGCGGCCCGGGCCCAGCCGCGCCTGGGCGATCATGAAGCCGTCGCCCTCGCCGGCGATCAGGTTGTCGGCCGGCACGCGCACGTTCTCGAAGGTCACCTCGGCGTGGCCCTCGGGGTCGGTGTAGCCGAACACCTGGAGGTTGCGCACAATGGTCACGCCGGGCGTGTCGCGCGGCACGAGGATCATCGACTGCTGCTTATACGGCCCGCCCGCCCCGTCGGGATCGGTCTTGCCCATGACGATGAAGATGCGGCAGCGCTCGCGCATGGCGCCGCTCGTCCACCACTTGCGCCCGTTGAGGACGTACTCGTCTCCGTCGCGCTCGATGCGCAGCTGGATGTTCGTGGCGTCCGACGACGCCACGTCGGGCTCGGTCATCGCGAACGCCGAGCGGATCTCGCCGTCGAGCAGCGCGCGCAGGTAGGCGTCCTGCTGGGCCTGGGTGCCGAACTGCGTCAGCACCTCCATGTTGCCCGTGTCCGGAGCGGAGGAGTTGCAGGCCTCCGAGGCCAGCGCCGCCGAGCGGCCCATGATCTCCGCAAGCGGCGCGTACTCCACGTTGGTCAGCCCCGGCCCGTACTCCGGGTCGGGATGGAAGAGGTTCCACAGGCCGCGGGAACGCGCGTCCTCCTTGAGGTCCTCGAGGATCTGCGGGTGGCCGTGCGGGTCGCCGGTCTCGCGCAACTGCTGCTCGAAGACGGCCTCGGCGGGATACACGCGCTCGTCCATGAACGCCTCGAGGCGCTCGGCGAATTCGGTGCAGCGGTCTGTCGGGGCGAAGTCCATGTGAACCGAGATAATCACAGGCCATGTCCCCGTTTGACATCGCCCCCGACGACATCGTCCGCACACACGCAGAAGCGGAGGGCAACGCGCGGCCGCCGCTTGTCGTGCTCGAGCCGCTGATGGCGTTCCTCGACGCGGCGGGCCTGGGCTCGGGCGAAATGGAGATCGAGCCGGTCGGCGACGGGCACTCGAACGTCACCTACGTCGTCCGCCGCGAGGGGGCCGAGGTCGTGCTGCGCCGCCCGCCGCGGCCGCCGCTTCCCCCGTCCGCCCACGACGTCCTGCGCGAGGCGCGCGTGATCGCCGCGCTCGACGGCCGCGGCGTCCGGGTTGCGAAGGTGCTCGCAGTCGGCGACGACCCCGCCATCATCGGCAGCCCCTTCTACGTCATGGAGCGCGTCGAGGGCGAGGTCGTTTCCGACCAGATGCCGGCCGTCCTGGACGAGCCGGCCGAGCGCCGGCGCATGGGCGAGGAGCTCATCGACGCGCTCGTCGAGGTCCACGGCGCCGACTGGCGCGCCGCCGGCCTCGAGGGCTTCGGCAAGCCGCAGGGCTACCTCGAGCGCCAGCTGCGCCGCTTCACCGGGCTGTGGGAGCACAACAAGACGCGCGACATCAACGCGGTGGAGACGGTTGGGGAATGGCTGCGCACCAACCTGCCCGAGTCCGGCGAAGCCACGGTGGTCCACGGCGACTACCGGCTCGGCAACACGATGTTCGCGGCGGGTGGGGACGGGTCCCCCGCGCGGCTGATCGCGATCTTCGACTGGGAGATGGCGACGATCGGCGACCCGCTCGCCGACCTCGGGTACCTGTGCGCGCTGTGGACGCAGGAGGGTGACCCGTCGGGCGGCCTGCGCGAGCACCTGGGTAAGGTCACGCGCCTCGAGGGCTTCCCGACGCGGGCGGCGCTCGTCGCCCGCTATGAGGAGGGCTCAGGCCGCGCCATGGGCGACATGCGCTGGTACATGACGCTCGCGATCTGGAAGTCGATCGTCTTCATGGAGGGCAACTACAAGCGCGCAGTCTCGGGAGCGACCGACGACCCCTATCTCCGTGCGTTCGGAGACGGGGTCGTCGAGCTCGCCGAGCAGGCCGAGGCGCTCGCCCTCGGCAACGGTCAGATCTAGACCTTGCGGGCGCTCAGGGTCGTGGTCGCGCGACTCTGCCCGCGGTCGGCCGCGATCTCGACGCTGTAGGTGCCCTTCTTGAGGCCCTTGGGCGCGAGCTTGAGGGTGACGTTGCGATTCGGCTGGTAGGTCATCTCCTTGAAGCGCTTGACGACCTTGCCGTTGCGGCGGACCGTCGTCGTCACCTTCGCTGCTTCCTCGAGGCGGAACCTGATTGCCAGCGCCTTGTTCGTGCGCCCGCCGAACGCGTTGCCCGACAGCTCGGACTTGCGCACGAGGCCGCAGCTGAGCGGCTTCGCGAAGTCCGGCAGCACCGAGAAGCGTCCCTTGCGCCGAATCAGCGAGAAGCGCCGCACGTCGGCGCCGCGGCCGGGCACGTTGACGCGCACTCGCGCGACGTAGGTGCCGTTGCGCAGCTTCTTGTTCTTGCCCTTGTAGGTGAAGCTGCCCGCGCGGTCGTCGAAGCGCGCGACCTTCCGCCGGACCACGCGGTTGCCGATCGAGCTCTGGAAGAGGTCCGCGCGGGCGTTGGTGCTAACCGAGCGGGCAAAGTCGAATCTGAGGCCCTTGCCCTTCGGCGTCACCGAGGCGCTGCTGAAGCCGCTGGCGACGGCGCACGAGGCGTCCGGCTCGGGCTGAGTGGGCACACCGGGCGTGTTCGGCGTGGTGGGCGGCCCGCCGGCGTTCTGACGCGTGATGGGCACGGGGGCGGCGGGCAGCGTCACCTTGTAGACGTCGATGCCGTTGCGGCCCGCGTCGCCGACGATGCCGTCACCCGTCGCGCCGAAGTAGGTCGTCGTGCCGTCGGGGTTGCGCTCGATCTTGAAGATCGACGAGACCCACTGGTTGGCATTCTCGGGGATGAAGAAACCGGCGCGCTTGAAGTCGACCGTGCCGTCCTTGTTCTCGGTGAAGTCGATCACCTGCGTGCCCTGGGAGTACCAGCCCATGAAGATCCGGTTCTCGCCCGGGATCTGCTGCATCACGTGGGCGGTGCAGAACGAGCCCTGGGGGCCCGTCTGGATCGGCACGCGGAAGATCGCCTTGTTCCCCTTGGAGTCCTTCGCGTAGGCCTTGAACGCCTCCTCGGCGCGCTTGGCCGCGTCGTCGCCGCCGGGCGTCGTCTTCTGCAGCCGATCGACCGCGTAGGCGTGCAGGCCGCCGTTGGCGAACTTGAGGTCGGCGCCCGGCGAGCACTGCGCACCGCCCAAGACGCCGCCGCCGCGCTCGTCCGTCGCGATCAGGAAGCGGCGCGAGTCCGTGAGCTCGAGCTCGTGGTCGAAGTCGATGTCCTCCGTCGCGTCGTAGTCCGGATTCACGGCATCCTGCTGCGTGAGCTCGCGGCCCATGTGGAAGGCCGACCCGACGTGCTCGACGCCCGCCGCTGAGGGCGAGCCGATCTTGATCCACTCGGGGATGCCGAGGTCCTGGGTGGTCTTGCCGTCCGGCTTGACGCCGACCACACAGTCGGTCACCTTGGCGCCCGTCTTGAACACGGGCAGCGCGGTCGAGGAGTCCCGCACGGCGCAGGGCAGCGGCGCGCCCTTGACCTTGTCGTCGGTGAAGTCGGCTGGGGTGCCGTTGTCGTCGAACATCCCCTTGATGTCGAAGAGGATGGCGGCGGAGCCCGATCCGCAGGTCAGGCGGTCGTCGGGGTAGAGCTCGAGCTCGTGACACCCGAAGATCGAAGCCCGGTTGGTGTGTCCGCGGACGATGTCCGTCGATGGGTAGCGGTAGCGGAAGACCTCCGGCCGGCACAGCTCGCGCTTCATGGCGAGGGTGGCGTCAGCGGGCATCGTGCCCAGCGGCGCCTGCAGGCAGGAGCGCAGGTTGACGACCTCGAAGCCGTCCAGGTCGCGGCCGGTGCCGGTCTCGTTGGAGCGCACGCCCTCGGCGTTGACGTTGACCCTGTCCGAGGTCACGACGTAGGCGATGTGCGGCCTGCGCGGATCGACATTGACCGTGTGCGCCTCGCCGATGTGCGAGGTCAGCCCGATCTCCTTGGGTTTCTTGACGTCGGTGACGTCGATGATCTCCAGACCGCCCTGGGGGGCGCCGGCGTCGGCGAAGCCCCCGATGCCCTGGTCGTGGCAGCGGCCGGGGTTGTCAGCGGCGTCGAGCAGCAGCTGGGTGTCGGCGGTGTTCTGCTTGGTGACTTCGGTGTTGGCGATCGTCGATGCCTTCGGGGTGGCCTCGACGTCGTGCTGAAGGCCGAGCGCAGCCGCAGGGTCCGAGACGCAGGACGCCGAGGGATGGTTGGAGACGAACTTCGGCGTCGAGCCGCTCACCTCGCCCTTCTCGGTGAGCTGCACGATCACCTGGCCGCCGCCGTTGGCGCCGGTGCCGAGGTTGCCGACCGACGCGTAGGTCTCCCCCTTCTGCTGGAAGTAGTCGAGATCGGAGTGCGGGTTGGCGGTGGGCAGCGTGGCCAGCAGCTCCCACTCGGCGTTCTCGCCGCCCGAGTTGAACTCCGTCGACAGCGGCGGGGCCGTCCCGGTTAGCGTGGGCACGGGGTGATCGAGGTGCGCCTGCGCGATCGACAGCGGCAGCACGACGAGGGCCAGGGTGGCGAGACAGAGGCGACGGACCATTTCCAGAATCTAGACCATGGTTGTGGCGTCGGGCGCCAGTTCGACCTGATTTAGTCCCCGCGCAATGAAGGCGGACGTGATCGTGGTGGGAGCCGGGCTGGCAGGGCTGGCGGCGACGGCCGAGCTGGCCGAGGTCGGGCACTCGGTGCTGCTGGTCGACCAGGAGTCCGAGGCCAACCTCGGGGGCCAGGCCTTCTGGTCGCTCGGCGGCCTGTTCATGGTCGACACGCCCGAGCAGCGGCGGATGGGGATCAAGGACTCGCTCGAGCTCGCGTGGATGGACTGGATCGGCTCCGCGGGCTTCGACCGTCCCGACGACGCGTGGCCGCGACGCTGGGCGCGCGCGTACGTCGAATGGGCGGCGACGGAGAAGCGCCGGTGGCTGCGCGACATGGGCGTACGGGTGCTGCCCAACCCCGGCTGGGCCGAGCGCGGCGGCGGCGCGGCCACCGGGCACGGCAACTCCGTCCCGCGCTTTCATCTGACCTGGGGGACCGGCCCGGGGCTGGTCGAGCCCTTCGAGCACCGCGTGCGCGAGCAGGTCGCCGCCGGCCGCGTCCGCTTCGCCTTCCGCCACCGCGTGGAGGCGCTCGCGGTCGACGGCGGCGCCGTCACCGGCATCAGCGGGGTGGTGCTCGAGCCGTCAGACGTGGTGCGCGGGGCCGACTCCTCCCGCGTGGCGGTCGGGGAGTTCTCCGCGAGCGCGCAGGCGGTGGTGCTCACCAGCGGCGGCATCGGCGCGAACTTCGACATGGTCCGGCGCAACTGGCCCGAGCGGCTCGGCCCGGCACCGCAGAACCTCATCTCCGGGGTCCCCAAGTACGTCGACGGCTCCGTGCTGCAGATCGCCGAGGACGCCGGCGCAAGGCTGATCGGCCGCGACCGGATGTGGCACTACGTCGAGGGCATCCGCAACTGGGACCCGATCTGGAGCGACCACGGCATCCGCATCCTGCCCGCGCCGTCGTCGCTGTGGCTCGACGCGACGGGCAAGCGGCTGCCCGCGCCGCTGTTCCCCGGCTTCGACACGCTCGCGACGCTGCGCCACATCGGGACGACCGGGGCCGACCACACGTGGTTCATCCTCACGCGCAAGATCATCGAGCGCGAGTTCGCGCTGTCGGGCTCCGAGCAGAACCCCGACATCACCGGCCGCTCGGTGCTCGAGCTGATCAAGACGCGGGTGGCCAAGGGCGTGCCGGGCCCGATCCAGAAGTTCATGGACCACGGCGAGGACTTCGTCGTCGAGACGGGCCTGGAGAAGCTCGTCGCCGGCATGAACAAGATCGCGCCCGGCGTCGACCTCGAGACCGTGCGGCGCGAGGTGATCGCCCGCGACCGCGAGATCGACAATCCCTTCGCCAAGGACGCGCAGGTGACGGCGATTCACGGCGCGCGCCGCTACATCGCCGACCGGGTGACCCGCGTGGCCGCGCCCCACAAGCTGCTCGATCCGGAAGCCGGGCCGCTGATCGCGGTGCGGCTGAACATCCTCACCCGCAAGACGCTCGGCGGCCTCGAGACCGACCTCGACGGGCGCTGCATGCGCACGCGCAAGAAGCCGTTCGAGGGGCTGTACGCGGCGGGCGAGGCGGCAGGCTTCGGCGGCGGGGGCATGCACGGCTACAACTCGCTGGAAGGCACCTTCCTCGGGGGCTGCATGTTCTCGGGACGCACCGCGGGACGCGAGCTCGCGCGCGTGCTGCTCTGACCCCGCCGTCTGACTAGCGTCTCCGCATGGACGAAGGCCAGGCCATCCTCGCCGCCGGCGCGCTGCTGGCGGCGGCGCTGACCGCGTCCATGGTCGCCGGCCGGATCCGCCTGCCGGGCCTGATCCTGTTTCTGGGCCTCGGGATGCTGTTCGGCTCCGACGGGCTGGGCTTCATCGAGTTCGACAGCTACGACAGCGCCCGCGTCATCGGCATCGTGGCGCTCGCGCTGATCCTCTTCGAGGGCGGGCTGGCGGCGGGCTATCAGGAGATCCGCAGCGTTCTGCTGCCGGCGGCGGCGCTGGCGGTGGTCGGGACGATCGCCACCGCCGTCGTCGCCGGGCTGTTCGCGGCGTGGCTCTTCGACCTCACGACGCTCGAGGGCATGCTGCTCGGGTCGATCCTGGCCTCGACGGACGGTGCGGCGGTCTTCGCCGTGCTGCGCGGATCCACGCTGCGGCGGCGGCTGGCGCGGACCCTCGAAGGCGAGGCGGGCTTCAACGACCCGGTCGCGGTGCTGCTCGTGCTCGGCTTCGTCGAGTGGATCCAGCGGCCCGACTACGGGATCGGCGACATGGCGATCCTGTTCGTCGAGGAGATCGGCATCGGGCTGGTGGTCGGGCTCGCGGTCGGGTGGCTCGCCGTCCAGGGCCTGCAGCGGTCGCGGCTCTCGTCCGCGGGGCTGTATCCAGTGGCGTCGCTGGCGATTGCGGCGCTCGCCTACGGCGCGGCCGACGTACTGCACGGCTCGGGCTTCCTGTCCGTCTACCTGGCCGGGCTGGCGCTCGGGTCGGCGCGCATTCCCGGCAAGCGCACCATCGTCACCTTCCACGACGGGATGGGCTGGCTCGCTCAGGTCGTCATGTTCCTCACGCTCGGGCTGCTGGTGTTCCCGTCCCAGCTCGGCGACGTGGCACTCGAGGGAACCGTGCTCGCCTTCGTGGTCGTGCTGGTCGCGCGGCCGGTCGGCGTCTTTCTCTCGACGCCCGGCATGGGGTTCGGGATCGCTGAACGGGTCGTGCTCGGGTGGGCGGGGCTGCGCGGCGCGGTCCCGGTGGTGCTCGCGACCTTCCCGGTGATCGCAGGCGTCCCGTCGAGCCTCGAGTTCTTCAACATCGTCTTCTTCGCGGTGCTCGTCTCGACCGTGGTGCAGGGCGCGACGTTCGAGAACCTCGCGCGGCGTCTCGGCGTCACGACCGCGGAGTCCGCCCTGCCCGAGAGCCTGATCGACGTCGGCGCGGTGCGGCGTCTCGGGGCCGAGGTGGTCGAGTTCCCGGTCGAGGCGGGGCACGCCATCGTCGGCCACCGCGTACGCGAGACGGGCCTGCCGCGCGACGCCCTGCTCAACGTGATCATCCGGGGCGATCAGGCCATTCTTCCCCGCGGGTCGACCGAGATCGCGGCGGGGGACCGGCTGCACCTGCTCGTGCGCCAGGAGGCCGCGACCGAGCTGCGGCCGCTGCTCGAGCGCTGGCAGACCGGCCCGGTCGGCGCGCCGGAGCGCGAGCGCCTGGCGCCGCGCACCTCGCCGCGGCCGTTCTCGGTGCGCCCGTGGAACCCGGCCGACGGCGACGCGGGCGCGCCCGCGACCGTTGCCGGCGTCGAGGTCCACGATCGGCTGCTCACGCGGCGCGACGGGAAGGCGGGCGCACTCGTCCTGCTCATCGACGGCCGCTACGCGTTCACGGGTGCGGTGCTCGGAATCGGCAACCGCGCCTCGGCCCTTGACGGCGCCCGCCGGCAGCTGCGGCTGTCGTCCGATGACACCGAGCGCGCTTGGTGGCGCAACGTCATCGGCGCCCTCGCAGCGCCTTAGTCGGAGGCGGCCTCAGCGGTGAGGCCGGCCTGGAGCTCTTCCGGCAGCGCCATGGCCTTCTGCGCCGCGTAGTCGAAACCGACCAGCACGCCGTAGCCCTCGGCGACGAGCCGTGTGTCGACGGTCATCTCGAATGGGATGCGAAACGACGAGCGGCGCACGTCGGCGACCGAGCACGCGACCGCCACCTGCTCGTCGTAGTGGACGGGCGAGCGGTAGTTGATGTGGCACTCGGCGAAGATGAGCCCGAAGCCGCCGGCCTCCGGGTCGGCCGGGTTGTGCTGCGGGATCAGGTGCCGCAGGTAGGTGATGCGGGCCGTCTCGAAGTAGCGCAGGAAGACGACGTTGTTGAGGTGGCGCATGGCGTCGAGGTCGCCGAAGCGCACCCGCTCCACGTGGACGAAGCTCACGGGTGGCGGCGCTTTAGTTGTGGCTCGGGTCGATGGGCATGCGGGCGACGAGGCGCAGGTGGCCGCCCTGGCGGTCGAGCACGCGGCTCCAGAGCGTCGGAGCGTCCTCGTCGAAGACGTCGGCGGCCTCGGAGTCGGCGATGATCCAGTCGTCGCGGGCGAGCTCGTCCTCCAGCTGCCCGGGTCCCCAGCCGGCGTAGCCCGCGAAGACGCGCGCACGGCGCAGTCCGGCGTCGTCGTGGTCGATGACCTCCTCGTCCTCGTTCTCGAGCGCGAGGAAGCCGACGTCGTCGGTCACCAGCTGCGGCGCGCCCTCGGGCTCCTCGTACTGCGCGAGCACGAGGACCGCGGAGGGCTGGACGGGCCCGCCCACGTGGACGGGGTCCCCGGCGCCGGTGAGATCCTCCAGGTCGGGGACGGCCTCCCCGACGGTCGTGTCCGAGGGCCGGTTGAGGACGACGCCGAGCGCGCCCTCGTCATTGTGCTCGCCCACCAGCACGACCGTGCGGACGAAGTTGGGGTCCTGGAGCGTCGGGCCCGCGATGAGCAAACGGCCTCGCAGGGAGTCCATCGCCCGCCAGCCTAGATGGTTGATTCCACGACCCCGCGGCCCCAGGGTCTCGTGGAATCAACCATCTAGTCCGAGGGCTCGGTCTCCTGGTCGGGATCGTCGACGGGCGTGCCGACCGTCAGGGCGGTCAGCCGCGGAAGCCTGCGCCGCGCCGCGTCGAGGCGCGCGCGCACGTCCGCCGCCGGCCGTCCGACCGCCACGCGCTCGACCGGCTTCATCGCCGGCCAGGCCGCGCGCAGGTCGCTCAGCAGCGCGGCCGCCTCGTCGAGCGCCTCGGTCGCCGTGTGGTGCGCATGGTCTGCGAGCGCCTCCTCCGCCCTGGCGATGGCCAGGGACGCGTCGGCGAGGGTCTTCAGGTGAGCATCCATCAGACCACGGAGGATGGCGTGGCGTCCGGACGGGTCGGCAAGCTGCCGCCTCCGATGCAGGTCGCCTCCCCGCCTTCCACTCGCTCCCGGGCGCTCCCGCCGTGGCCTGCGGACCGGCGGTTGCGGGCGTGGCAGAAGGCGGCGGCGGAAGCGTTCGAGGCGTCCGGCGCGTCGGCGTTCCTGGCCTCCGCGACGCCGGCCGCCGGCAAGACGACCTTCGGGCTGCGCGTGGCCCACGAGCTGCTCGCAAGCGGCGCCGTCGGGCGGGTCGCGGTGGTCGCGCCGACCACGCACATCTGCCGCCAGTGGGCTGCGGACGCCGCCCGCTACGGGATCGACCTCGAGCCCAACCGGCCCAACGCCGAGGGACCCGAGCCGCGCGACCGGCACGGGGTGGCGGTCACCTACCAGACCGTCGCGGCCGGGCCGGCGGTGCACCGGCGCCGGACCGCGAGCGTGCCCACGCTGCTGATCGCCGACGAGCCGCATCACATGGGCGAGCACGCGGCGTGGGGGCGGACCGCCGTGGAGGCGTTCGGGGCTCTGAGCTGTCGCCGGCTGCTGCTGTCGGGCACCCCGTTCCGCTCCGACAACACGCCGATCCCGTGGGTCCGCTACGACGACGACGGTGTCTCGAGCGCCGACTTCTCGTACTCGTACACGCAGGCCCTGCAGGACCGGGTGTGCCGGCCGGTGACCTTCTGCGCCTACGACGGCGACATGGAATGGATGTCCGACGGCCGGCGCCGGCACGCCGACTTCTCCGTGGTGCTGCCGGCGGCGGAGTCGGCGCGGCGCCTGCGCACGGCGCTGGACCCCGACGGCGACTGGATGTCGGAGGTGCTGCGCGACGCCGACCTGCGGCTGGGCGAGCTGCGCGCGGGTGAGCAGCCCGACGCCGGCGGGCTCGTGATCGCCGCCGACAAGGAGCACGCGCACGCGCTCGCGGAGCGCCTCGGGCAACTCGACCCCACCCGCCCACGGCCCCCGGTGGTCACCTCCGACGACCCGCGGGCCTCTTCCCGGATCGCTGCGTTCGGCGTGTCGCGCGAGCCGTGGCTCGTTTCGGTCCTGATGGTCTCCGAGGGCGTGGACATCCCGCGCCTGCGGGTGGGCGTGTACGCGACGCCCGCGCGGACGGAGCTGTTCTTCCGGCAGGTGGTCGGGCGGTTCATCCGGCGCTCCGCCGGTCGCGGGGAGCAGATGTCGTACGTCTTTCTTCCTTCAGATCCGCGCCTGAAGGCGTTGGCGGCGGCCGTGGAGGAGGAAAGACGGCATGCCCTGGTTGACGAAACCGCCCTCATTGAGGAAGCGGTGGAGCGAGAGCGTGGCGAAAGGTCTGATGACGCATTTCGGGCGTTGTCTTCGACGGGCCATCTGGCCGACATGCTCGCGACGTCCTCGCCGGGGGATCAGATGGGCCTCTTCGGTGGCCCGCCCGTTCCCGCGCCCGCGCCCGCGCCCGCGCCGGCCGTTCCGTCCCGGCCGGTGGAGGAGACGTCGTACGAGCGGCGCGAGCGCTTGCGCGACCAGCGGGCAGGGCTCGTGCGCGAATTGTCGCGGATGAAAGGCGAGCCGTTCCGGGCGATCCACGCGCGGGTGAACCAGGCGACCGGCGCGAAGTCGGTGGCTGCCGCCACGGAGAAGCAGCTGGTGAAGGGAAATGCCATCCTCGAGAAGTGGCTGAAGCGCTGACGATCCCCGAGTGGCCGCCGGGCACGGTCACGGTGCTCGTCACCGGCTCGCGGGCGATACCCATGTCCACTGCGGTGCGGGTCGGCGACCGGACCGTCCGGTTCGGCCTGGGTCGGCGGCGCGGGTCGCTGGCCCGGCTGCGCGCCGACGCTCGCTGCGCGCTCATCGTGATCGCTGAAGGCGTTGCCGTCACGCTCTACGGAAGCGCGCGCGAGGCTGGGGAGGTCGAGGGGGTCGTGGCGCTGGAGATGGACGTCGACGAGGTGGCGGACCACCTCACGCCGCTGACCAGGATCGATGCCGGCGTGGCTTGGGAGTGGACGGACGAGGACGCCGCCGCGCGGGACGCCGCCGTCCGTCGTGGCCTCTGCGAATAGCACCCCGCATTTGGGTGTGATTCGCAGAGGTCAGTCGGCGGGGAGGGTCATGTCGCGCCCCGCGGCCTTCGCGGCGCGCAGCGCGTCCTCGGCTCGGCCGAGCAGCAGCTCGGCCGGCTCCTCGCCGTTCCAGACCGCGACCCCGGCCGACGCCGACTGCGAGCGCGGGGTGAAGGAGCGCACACGATCGAGCACCTCCATGGCCTCGCCGAGCATGCAGGTCGGCAGGAGCGCGGCGAAGCGGCCGCCCTCCAACCGCGCGAGGAAGTCGACGTCGCGCAGCGTCATCGACCACGCCGCGCCGGCCTCCTTCAGCAGCCGGTCGCCCTCGCGCTCACCGCGCAGCATGTTGAACGCGCCCAGTCCGTCGACGTCGATGACCGCGAGGCAGACGGGCGCCTCGCTGCGGCGCGCGCGGGCGAGCTCGCGCGGCAGCTCGGCCTCGAACCTCCGCTGCGTCGCGAGCCCGGTCAGCGGGTCGCTCAGCGCGAGCTCGCCGAGGCGGTCGCGCAGCCCGGCGTGCTCGATTGCCGCCGCGGCCTGGGAGGCCAGCAGTCGCAGCACGGCGTCCAGGGAGTCCGACGGGGCGGGCGTCGGCTCGCGCCAGACGAGGATGATCACCCCGGCGACGGCGCCTTCGCGCACCACCGGCTCGAACAGGGCCGACTTCGCCGACGTCGCGGTCACGAGCGGGGCGGCGAGCGCCGGGTGGTCCTGGGCGTCAGCGACGAAGTAGCTCTCCAGCGACGAGAAGGCGCGGGTCGCGCCGCGTGAGGACTCCTCGCGGGCCTGGATGGTGACCGGCGCCATGTCGACGCCGTACATCGCGGTGGAGACGAGCTCGCGGCCGGATGGCTCGAGCAGGAAGGCGACGGGGGCGTTGGCGGCCTCGCACGCCGCCGCGAGGATCGAGCGGCGCGGATCGCCATCGGCCGACAGCGCTCGCGCTGCGCGCGACACCGCCGCCATCCCGCGCGCCTGGGCGCGGAGGGAGTCGTTGAGGCGTCGCAGGTCGCGGGCCTGGGTCTCGCGCTCGAGCTCGTAGGCGAGCACCCGCGCGAGCATCCCGAAGAGCTGCTCGTGGTCGGCGCGGAAGTGCCCCGGCTCGCGCGCCATGGCGCCCAGCGCGCCGACCCGCGAGCCGTCGGAGAGCTCGATCGGCATGCCGAGGTAGGAGCGCGCGTCGAAGCGGGCCTGTGCCGCGACGCTGCTGTAGACCGGATGGGCGGCGACGTCGTCGGCGCGCCGCGGCGCGCGGTCGTCGGCCATGTGGACGTCGAAGGAATCCGCCAGCGGCAGTGCGAGGTTGGACCGCAGACCGAACTCGCCGCCGTTGCGCGTGTCGACGATGCGGTGGATGTCGTGTCCGCGGTCGAGATGCGCGAGGTAGATCGCAGCGCCGGGGATCTGCGCTTCGAGCAGGTCGAGGACCGACCGGGTCGCATCCGCGAACGACCGGTACTGGGAGGCCGAGAGATCGGCCGCGGCCTGCATGGCGCCGGACTCCATCGATGGATCATCGACCATCCTGACAGGACGCTGTAGCCTCGCGCTCGTGCGGCTGGCCACCTTCGCGGATCCGGATACCGGAGCGCCGCGCGCGGGGGAGGTCCGCGACGATGACCGGGTCGTCGCGTTCGCCTCGGGGACGGTGCGCGACCGCCTCGCCTCCGGCGACGACGCGTCCGCCGACGGCACCGACTACGCGCTTGCCGACGTCGCGTTGCTCGCGCCCGTCCCGCGCCCGCGGGCGATCTTCGGCATCGGACTCAACTACGCCGCGCACGCGCAGGAGACCGGCCGCGAGCTGCCGGAGTTCCCGATCGTCTTCATGAAGCTGCCGAGTTCCAGCGCCGCGCCCGACGGGGACGTCGAGGTGCCCGCCGCCGCCTGGCGCCGCCTCGACTACGAAGGTGAGCTCGCGCTCGTCATGGGCGCGCACGGTCGCATCGCCGGCTACGCGATCGCCGACGACCTCTCCGCGCGCGATCTCCAGGGTCGCGAGCCGCAGTGGACGCGCGCCAAGGGCTTCGACAACAGCTGCCCATGGGGGCCGTGGGTGACCACTGCAGACGTCGTCCCCGACCCCCGCGCGCTGCAGCTCACCACGCACGTCAACGGGGAGCCGCGCCAGGACTCCTCGACCGCCGACCTCGTCTTCGGGCCCGAGGAGCTCGTCGGCTTCCTGTCGGAGGCGATCACGCTCGAAGCGGGCGACCTCATCCTCACCGGGACCCCGAGCGGCGTCGGCGTCGCCATGGACCCGAAGCGGTTTCTCGCGCGCGGGGACGCCGTCCGGATCGCGATCTCTCCCGGCCTCGGCGCGATCGAGCACACGCTGCGGTGAGGGTCCGCTACGCCGTCGCGGCGGGCTTCGTCGTGGTCGTCGTCGCGCTGATCTTCATCCGCGACGAGGGCTACCTCGGGGGGCGCACCGAAGGCGGGCCGCTGACGTTCACATACGGCGGGGCGCAGGCCCAAGGCGCCAAAGCCGGCCGCTCCTACGGCTTCACGCTGTCGCCGCGCCTCGACGGCGAGCCGGTGGAGATCCAGGCGGTGCGCCCCGACTTCGCCTCGCCGGGGCTGGACGTCCGCGCGGCACGCACGGTCGGGGTGCAGGCCGGCTGCGGCGGCTGCGCCTACCCGCGGCGCAAAGGCGAGCTGTTCGTCGGAAGCGACTACGCGGGCGGCGGGCAGGCGCGGATCGGGCTGCGTGCCAAGCGCAACGGCACGTACTACGCGTTGGGTCTGATCGCCGATTACAAGCGCGGCTCTCGCCGTTTCCGCTACTACGGCCCGTTCGACCTGTGCCTGGCGGTCGGCCGCGAGGCCGAGTGCGGCGTCGCCTCGCTCCCGGACGCGGACCTCGCCGAGATCGGCGGTCCGGGCGGGGCCGGCCGCATCACGCTCTCGAACCTCTCCAGGAAAGCGATCGAGGTATCCGATCTGGCCGTCGAGGGCGGCACTGCCGAGCCCGACGCGTTCGGGCTGCGACCGGGGGCCGGGCGCACGGTGCGCCTCGAGGGCTGCGACCGGGTGCAGGAGCTGCGCGCGAGGGTCGAAGGAGAGGCGGTCGACGTACCGCTGACCGCTGCCGTCGACTGCACCTGATAGCCGCGAAGCGGCCGTGACCGCATGTGGCACAGCGGCGCAGCCGATGTGTCAGTGGTGGTGGATGACCTTGTCGATGAGGCCGTACTCGACGGCCTCGTCGGGCTTGAAGAAGCGGTCGCGCTCCATGTCGACGTGCACGCGCTCCTCGGGCTGGCCGGTGTGGCGCGCGTAGATCTCGTCCACGCGCTTGCGCGTCTTGAGGATCTCGGTCGCGTGGATCTCGATGTCCGTCGACTGCCCCTCGAAGCCGGCCGACGGCTGGTGGATGAGGACGCGGCTGTTGGGCAGCGAGAAGCGCTTGCCGTGCGCGCCGCCGGTCAGCAGCAGCGACCCCATGCTCATCGCGACGCCGCAGCAGATCGTCGACACGTCAGGCTTGATGAACTGCATCGTGTCGTAGATCGCCAGACCCGCGTAGATCGAGCCGCCCGGCGAGTTGATGTAGATCGAGATGTCCTTGTCGGGATCGCTCGACTCGAGGTGCAGCAGCTGCGCGACGACGAGGTTGGCGATCATGTCGTCGATCGGGCTCCCCAGGAAGATGATGCGCTCGTTGAGCATGCGCGAGTAGATGTCGAACTCGCGCTCACCCCGCGCCGTGCGCTCGATGACCATGGGAACCAGAGGCATGTGATGTGACCTTAGGGCTTAGGGTCGATGCCAGAATGGCCAAGGTCTTCGAGGAGATCACCGACCACATCGCCGACTGGGTCGGCCGCCAGACGATGTTCTTCGTGGGGACCGCGCCGCTCGCTGCGGAGGGTCATGTCAACGTCTCACCGAAGGGCCCGATCGGCTCCCTGCGCATCCTGGGCCCGCACCGCGTCGCGTTCCTCGACATCTCCGGCAGCGGTGCCGAGACCATCGCCCACGTGCGCGAGAACGGCCGCATCGTGATCATGTTCTGCGCCTTCGAGGGACCGCCGCGCATCGTGCGCTTCCACGGGTCGGGGACGGTGCTGCGCTGGGACGAGCCGGGCTTCGACGAAGCCGCTGAGAGCTTCGAGCACCTGAGCATCGACGCCGCCCGCCGTGCGCTGGTCACCGTGGACGTCACCCGGGTGTCTGACTCCTGCGGGTACGGCGTGCCGCTCATGACCTTCGAGGGCGTGCGCTCCCACCACGCGCTGTCGGCCTCCAAGCGGGTGCGGACGATGGGCGAGGACGGCTACGACCGCTACAAGCAGACCAAGAACACGTTGTCGCTCGACGGCCTGCCGGCAGTCGACTGAGTCACACCGACGGTGTTCGAGCCCAACCTCCCGAACCTCCTCACGATCTTCCGGATCCTGCTCGTGCCGGTGATGGTCGTGGTGCTGCTGTCGGAGGTCTTCGAGAGCGACTGGCCCGCCGCCGCCGTGTTCGCGATCGCCTCGCTGACCGACGTCGCGGACGGCTACCTCGCCCGCCGCAACGACCAGGTCTCCACCTTCGGGAAGCTCTGGGATCCACTGGCCGACAAGCTGCTCGTCACCGCCGCGTTGATCTCGCTCGTCTCGCTCGAGCGCCTCGACGCGTGGGTGGCGATGGTGATCATCTCCCGCGAGTTCACCGTCACCGGGCTGCGGCAGATCGCGGTCGAGCAGGGCCGGGTCATCGCCGCGAGCACCGCCGGCAAGATCAAGACCTTCATGCAGGTCGCGATGGTGCTCGTCCTGATCATCGTCGACGACCGGGGGTTGGCGGTCGACCTGCTCGTCTACGCCACCGTGGCGGTCACCGTCGGTTCGGGAGCGGGCTACTTCATCCGTTTGCGGAGCGACGAACAAACCAAAGCGCGCGACGGCGCCTAAATCTTATGAGTACATTTGCGGCAGCCGCGACAGAAACAGGCGGCGGACCGTTGGATGGCTGACCGTGATGTGCTCTTGAGAAGGTGACGGAGATGACCAATTTGCTGGAAGACGTGGAGTCGGTGCTCGAGATCGAAGAGCTGCGGCCCCTATTCGCCGAGGGTCAGGAGCGCGGCTTTCTCACCGTGGAGCAGATCGCCGCGGCGCTCGAGGACACGCCGGTCACCAAGGAGCAGGTCGCCGAGCTGCACTCCTACCTCGAGGACCAGGGCATCCACATCGCGGCCCGCCCCGACGGCAAGCCCGCCACCGTGGACGCGCGGCTCGTCTCCGAGGTCAAGCCCGCCGAGGGCGCGCGCAAGCCCCTCATCGACCTCACCGTCGAGCCGTCGCTGGACTCGCTGCGGCTGTATCTGCGCTCGATCGGCCGCGTGCAGCTGCTCACCGCCGACCGCGAGGTCGCGCTCGCCCAGCGCATCGAGCGCGGCGACCTCGTGGCCAAACAGGAGATGGTCGAGGCCAACCTGCGCCTCGTCGTCTCGATCGCCAAGGGCTACCTCGGCCGCGGACTGTCGTTCCTGGACCTCATCCAGGAGGGCTCGCTCGGCCTCATCCGGGCCGTCGAGAAGTTCGACTACCGCCGCGGCTACAAGTTCTCCACGTACGCCACTTGGTGGATCCGGCAGGCGGTCACGCGCGCGATCGCCGACAAGGGCCGCACCATCCGCATCCCGGTCCACATGGTCGAGAAGCTCAACAAGGTCGTTCACGTCGAGCGCTCGCTGGTCCAGGAGCTCGGCCGCGAGCCGACGCCCGAGGAGATCGCCGTCCGGCTCGAGTGGTCCGTGCGCGAGGTGCGCGACATCCAGCGAATGGCCCAGCAGCCCATCTCGCTGGAAAAGCCGGTCGGCGAGGACGACGGCTCCGAGCTCGGCGACTTCGTGGAGGACGACCGCGCTCCGTCGCCGTTCGACAGCGCATCGCTCGCGCTGCGCAACGAGAACGTCCGTGCCGCCCTGCGCGCGCTTCCAACCCGCGAGCGCGAGGTCATCGAGATGCGCTTCGGGCTCGCCGGCGCCCGGCCCCTCACGCTCGAGGAGGTCGGCCGCGCGTTCAACGTCACACGCGAGCGGATCCGCCAGATCGAGAACCACACCCTCAAGAAGCTCGAGTCCCTCCCGGAGGCCCAGCGCCTCCGCGACGCCTGCTGAGATATGGCTTGGTCCTCGGTGGCCCGAAGTACGCAGACTTTGAGATCGAAAAGGGTCAGCCGATTCTTGCGGTAGCGGCGTGATCGCTAGTCTCTCGGCGCCCTGGCGGGGTTCCAGAGCGGCCAAATGGGCGTGGCTGTAAACCACGTGCTTCGTGCTTCGCAGGTTCGAATCCTGCCCCCGCCACTCAGCTGAAATTCGACGCCTCGATTCGCGCGCGCGGGCGCCTCGATGCGGGGTCGGTGAACGCGCCATCCACCGCGCGCACGCTACCGAGCGAGGAGTAAGGTCGCGCGCATGGCACGCATCAAGATCGGAGCGCAGATCCAGCCCCAGCACGCCGACCTCGACGGCATGCGCCGGGCGTGGGCGGAGGCGGAGGAGATCGGCTGCGACGCGATCTTCAACTGGGATCACTTCTATCCCCTCTACGGCGACGCGGACGGCGCGCACTTCGAGGCGCTGACGACGCTCGCCTGCATGGCCGAGGTGACCGAGCGGGCCCAGGTCGGATCGCTGGTCATCTGCAACAGCTACCGCAACCCCGAGTACCTGGCCGACGCGCACCGGACCATCGACCACATCTCGGGCGGGCGGGCGATCCTCGGCATCGGCGCGGGCTGGTTTCAGCGCGACTACGACGAGTACGGCTACGAGTTCGGCACCGCGCCGGACCGCCTGCGCGCGCTCAGGCGCGACCTGCCGCGCATCAAGGACCGCCTCGCCAAGCTCAACCCGCCGCCGCTCGGCCCGTTGCCGATCCTCATCGGCGGTAGCGGCCCCAAGGTGACGCTGCGCCTGGTGGCCGAGCATGCCCAGATGTGGCACTCCTTCGGCGGCGTCGACGCGTTCCACGAGAAGGACGGCATCCTGCGCGAGCACTGCGCGACGGTCGGGCGCGACCCTGCTGAGATCGAGCGGACGTGGGGGGCCGTCTCGGGCCTTGACGGCGCGCTCGCCGACGGTCTCGTCGACGCCGGCGTCGACCACCTGATCATGGGCATCGGCGGCGACGGGTCGGGCTATGACCTCGCGCCGCTGCGCGACCTCGCCGAATGGCGCGACGCGCGCGGCGAGGCGTAGCATCGTTGCCATGAGCACCGCTGAGGCTGAAGCCACCACCACGCTCAACCCGTCGGACTTCCTGGACACGGACTGGCTGCTCTCCGACGAGGAGAAGCTGATCCGCGACAACGTGCGGGCGTACGTCGGCAAAGAGGTGCTCCCGCACGTCGGCGACTGGTTCGAGAAGGGCGCGCTCCCGGCGCGTGAGCTCGCGAAGAGCTTCGGCGACCTGGGCCTGCTCGGCATGCACCTGACCGGCTACGGGTGCGCGGGCGCGAGCGTGATGAGCTACGGCCTCGCCGTGATGGAGCTCGAGGCCGGCGACAGCGGCATCCGCTCGCTCGTCTCCGTGCAGGGCTCGCTGGCGATGTACGCGATCTGGAAGTACGGGTCGGAGGAGCAGAAACTCCAGTGGCTCCCGCCCATGGCGGCGGGCGACGCGATCGGGTGCTTCGGCCTCACCGAGCCCGACTTCGGTTCCAACCCTGGCGGGATGCGCACCCGCGCCAGGCGCGACGGTGACGACTGGGTCCTCAACGGCCAGAAGATGTGGATCACCAACGGGTCGATCGCCGACGTCGCGGTCGTGTGGGCGCGCACCGAGGAGGGTGTCCGCGGCTTCGTCGTCCCCACCGATACGCCTGGCTTCAGCGCCCCCGACATCCACAAGAAGATGTCCCTGCGCGCCTCGGTCACCAGCGAGCTCGTCCTCGACGACGTGCGACTGCCCGGCGACGCGATCCTGCCTGAGTCGAGCGGTGTGAAGTCCGCGCTCGGCTGCCTCAACGAGGCGCGCACCGGCATCGTGTTCGGCGCGATGGGTGCGGCCCGCGCGTGCCTGGAGTCCGCAGTCGAGTACTCCAAGACGCGCATCCAGTTCGACCGCCCCATCGGCGGCTTCCAGCTCACCCAGAAGAAGCTCGCCGACATGGCCGTCGAGGTCAATCGCGGCACGGTGCTCGCCTACCACCTCGCGCGCCTGAAGGAGGCCGGCCGGGCGTTGCCCGAACACGTGTCCATGGGCAAGCTTGCCAACGTCAACGCGGCGCTCTGGGTCGCGCGCGAGGCGCGCCAGATCCTGGGCGGCAACGGCATCACGCTCGAGTATCCGGTCATCCGGCACATGAACAACCTCGAATCCGTCGTCACCTACGAGGGGACGGCCGAGGTGCACGCGCTGGTGATCGGCCACGCCCTGACCGGACTGGAGGCGTTCCGATGATGTGCCTGATCACCGTCCGGCAGCTCAAGCCGGGCCACTACGAGGACTTCCGTGCCGCCTGGCAGCCCGATCCGTGGCCGCCGCAGCTCTCCCACGTCGAGGTCATGCGCAACGACGACAACCCCGATGAGGTCATCACGATCGGCTACGTCGACGCGACGCCCGACGAGCTCGAGGCGATGCGCGACGACCCGCAGGTGCTCGCGGCCGAGGCCCTCCGTCTCGAGCGCATCGCGCCGTTCGAGGAGCGTGTGCTCGTCAACTCGATCTTCGAGCTCGTCGAGGACGTCAGGCCGTAAGCGCCGGCCTTCCGCGAGGGGCGTGCGGCGCGCGCTCCATGAACCGCGCGAGTTGCTCGTAGACCTGCTTGTGGTTGAGCAGGTGGAAGTGGGTCAGGCCACCCAGGTGGACGCAGTCCTCGACGGCGACCTCGACGTCGCGCGGCCCCGCGGCCGAGCCCTCGCGCACGAGCAGATCGCCGAGTACGAGGCCGATCGGGTGCTTCGGGTCGGCGGTCAGCGTCGCGCCCAGGAAGAGGTGGTGGACGTTCTCGAGCAGCGGGCCCGCGTCGATGCCCTCGCGCAGGTCGCGGATGCCGGCGCTGCGCTGGTCGAGGATCGCCGCGAACGGCGCGGACTCCGGCAGCCTGCCCAGCAGACCGGCGGCGCGATGGACGACCCGTTCGAGCGGCGCGCCCTGGTTGGGGGCGCCGAGGCAGGCGACGTGGCTGAGGTGCCGGCGCCAGGCGGCATCGTCGCCCTCGGCCTCACGGCCGGCGCAACGGGCGACCAGGCCGCCCATCGAATGCCCGACCAGCGCGATCCGCTCGACGCGCCGCGGCCACTGCGCGACGATCTCCTCGAGCAGCCAGCTGAGCTTGCGGCCGTTCTCGATGATCGGGAGGCCGCTGTTGTAGCGGACGTGCATCGGCGTCCAGCCCGCCCGCGCGCGCAGCATCTCGCCGTAGGGCTCGTCTTTGCCGGTCGACCACGAGCGCTCCGTCTCGAACAGGCCGTGGACGAAGATCACGAGGCTGCCCGTGTGGTCGGGCATCGCCGTCTCGAGCGCCTCGGTGGTGACCGCGAGCGGCTCGCCCCGGTGCCACAAGCCCAGGTGGACGGCGAGCGGATCGTCCTCGACGGCAAGCTCGTGACCGACGAGGCCGTTGAGCACCGACTGCAGCTGCGAGCCGCGCCGCGTGCGGGAGACGATCTCCGGATCGGTGCCGCGGGCGTTGGCCACGGCCGCGCCGGCCCGTGCACCCCTCTTGACGCCGGCGCGCACACCCGCGTAGACCACCGTCGAGATGCCGTCGTGCAGCGCCCGGGCCGGGAGCGCCGCCGATCCGAGCCCGCCGAAGATCCGGTCGGCGACCGCCGCATGCACGTTCTGCGCGGGCGTCATCGTCAGCCGGTCGGCGGTGTCGCCCGCGGCTCGTCCGAGGGCGCCGATCTCGTCGTTGAAGCTCATGTGGTGCTCAACACCACACCGCCGGTCGGTGTTACACCGTTTCGTGTCAGTCAAGTCACTGACGCTCGGGGCCCCGGGGGCTCCGAGCCGGGCGACGGCCCGGCTGGGGCAGCGCTACGCTTGGCGACCATGCCCTCCTAGCTCAGTTGGTAGAGCACTTCCATGGTAAGGAAGGGGTCATCGGTTCGAGTCCGATGGAGGGCTTCCCGCAATCTCCCTGCTGTAGCGCGAGATTTCCGCGAAGGCCACGTTCAGCCAACAGGCGTAGCCTCTACCGCAGGGAACGTGGAGCGAACAGCGAGAGTTTCGCGAGCCTCGCGAATGGCCTCCTCCGCTGTGATCCGAGGAGCGTCGCTCAGCTCCTCCACCACGTGGGAGTAGGTCTTCAGAGTCTCCGTAGGAGAGTGGCCGAGCCACCCCGCCACCTCGACCACGCTGCGTCCCTCGTGAAGCCAGAGCGAAGCGGCTGCGTGCCGAAGGTCGTAGGGCCTGGCCGGGCCATCGATACCTGCCGCCTTCGCAGCGGGCTTGAAGATCCGGTTCCGCCAGTTGCGCAGGCCGTCGTCACCAAATGTGCTGCCGTCGCCGCGCGGGAACACGAGATCGCCGTTTTCGGCCCAATCGGAAGCGAGTCGCCACTTCATTAGATCCGCGCGGACCGGGACGGCAAGGCGAGCCGAACGGAAGCGGCGGCTTGTCTTCGTTGCGTGGATCGTGAGCGTCCGCTCTCCAACGTCGCGCCATCGGAGCGCCAGTGCTTCGCTCGGGCGCGGCCCTACGTACGCGAGGACCGAAAGAAGGGTCGCGTCGCGAAGACGATTCCTCTCGGCGAGGTGCGTCCGCATCGCCTCGACGACGGAGGGCGGCATCGGCTGGACGACTCGCTCGCGACTGACGACAGGAAGCTTCGGGACGCGGGCCGGATTCGTTGAGATCTTGTCCCACTCCACCGCCCGCTGTAGCACGCCCGACAGGAGCGTCAGGCACTTCTGCTGGGTTGGCCGTCCGACCCTTCCGCGCTCCAATCCTGCGAGCCAGCGCTGGATCATCAACACGTTGACATCGCGGAGCCGCACGGCACCGAACACCGGCTCGATATGGATGTCCCACATCGACGCATACACGTCGAGCGTACGCGGCGCGAGGTTCACAAGCGCGTATGTGCGGAGCCATTCCTCGACAAAGTCGCTGACCGTTTCGGTTCCCGAGTCGAGGCGCGCAAGCTCTCCGCGCTGACGAAGCCGCCGTACGTGACTATCCCAGTCGTTCGCGTCCTTCCTGCGGTCGAACGAGCGCGACCTGTTCCGTCCCATAGCGTCGCGCCACCGGACTGACCAGCGGGCGCCCTTCCTATGGACGCTCATCGAGCGCCTCCGACCATTACGGTCTCGTCTTGCATGGAGCTAGTACCTCCGTGCCATGCCCCGGGCGGTGACAGCCGCGCCGGGGCGATTGATGTAGGGATCAATCGTACTCCTCTCAGCTTCCAGGGCCGAGGATGACAGTCGCACTCGAATCGATGGCCGCTTCACGAGTGGGAGGACGACCCATCAAGCGCTCCATTGCCGCCATGCCCTGCTCAGCGCGTGCTTCTTTCTCAAGCTTCCTCGCCTCCGCGATGAGCCTGATCGTCTGGCTGGGGTACGTGCCCGGTTCTTCGGCCTTCTGGCGGAGGATCTGTGCTGATCGCAGCAGGTGGTCGGATTCGTCCTTTCCCTCTTTCTCCGGGTTTCGTGTCGTTCCAGATCCTTCTCCTTCGTTGGACTCTGGGACCGACCCGTGTGGGTCTGTCTGTCCCATCGGTTGGCCAGAGGGACCTTCCGGCGCGTCAGCGGGTCCATCCCATTGGACCGTCTGACCAGAGTCGTCAGCGGCTTCGAGCCGAGCGGACGAAGAATCGAGCGCCGATCCGAGCCGCTCCCATAGCGGGTTGAGGTCCCACTCGCGGATGCGTCCGCGCGAACCCGGGTCGCGTTTCGCGACACGCACGAGCTTGCGTTCCCTGAGATCGTCAAGTCGGCGGCGGACAGTCTTCTCAGACAGCCCTGTCTCCTCCGCGATTGTGGCGGGCGTGACGCTAATCGGCGAGTCCGCAAACCACTTCCGCGCCCACATCGCGAGGACCACCAGTCGGCTCTCAGCATCGAGTCCGATCTGGGCACCGTGTGTGAAGATCGCGCGCGGAGTTGCTGTCCATTTGAGCGAACCGGGGAGCGCATCCATTGCACCGCCGCGCCTCTTGCGCGAGCCATCATCACTCTTGAGCGTCTGTCGGTTCGACACGCCTCTCCTAGCTGCCGCTCGGCGGCGGGTTGCTCCGGCGTGTAGTGGACGGGCAGGTCTCAGGGAGTTCGCTAAGGAGGGCAGTGAGGCGGTCTTTGCGCCTTGTGGTCCGCCTGCGCACTGATGAGGGCGCAGCGACCTCTCGGTGGGAAGGGGACACGACAACCGCCCTAAGGAACGCCTCTAGGTCGAGTTCGGTGATGCGTAAAGAGCGCCCTACCTTGTACGCGCGCAGCTCCCCGCGCGCAATGAGGCCCCGCACCACCTTTGGGGTGACGCCCAGTTCTCTTGCGACCCCGGTGATGCTCAGCACGCCGCACCCCCCTTGGGATGCGGCTCGCCTTCGTCAGGGTCGCCGCTGTCGCCGCTGCGCGCCGACGAGCGAACCGCGCGCCGCGCGCCCGGGCGCTTCGTGCGACCGCCCCGATGCGGACGGACCGGGGACCGAAGACCGCGATGTGGCACCCTCCGCCTCGCGGGATGGACGCGCCAAGTTCCTAGGCGCTGATCCCAGCGAATCGCGTATGGCGGGGCAGGCACGTGAGTGACCGCGACCACTTCAAAACCGTACGGATAGCTGAGCAGCAGCTCCTCGTTGGTTCCGTCCTGCTGTTGTCGTACGCTTCGCATGGTCTGTAGTTTTGAACGCCGCCCCAAGGTTGGTCGCCTGGGCGGCGTTCGTCTTTGAAGCATCCCAGCCGCCCCGGACGGCATGGGCTGATCGCCCCTTGCGGGGGGCGCCTTCCCGCCGGTGCGGGGCATATGGTTTGTCGGATGCAGGCCCGTCCCGAACGCCTCACTGCCGTGGATCTATTCGCGGGGGCCGGTGGTTTGAGCGAGGGCCTTCGTCAAGCCGGATTCGACTTGCTCGCGGCGGCGGATCACGATCCCGATGCCTGCGCGACCTATCGCCTCAACTTTCCACAAGCAGAAGTCGTCGAAGGTGACCTGACGCTGCGGCGGAATCGGGATGCGCTCCTCAGCGCCGCGCAGGGAGGACGGCTCGACCTTCTCGTGGGCGGCCCGCCGTGTCAGGCGTTCAGCCAGATCCACAACCACGACCGGCTCCTCGAAGATCCCCGCAATCGGCTGTATCGGGAGTTCGTCCGCCTGCTTGGGGAACTGCGCCCACGTGCGTTTATCGTAGAAAACGTCCCCGGAATGGATCAGCTCGCGGGCGGCGCAGTTCGTCGCCAGATCGCGGAGGAGCTTTCCCTCGATGGCGCGTATGACGTTGTCTCTGGCGTTCTTGATGCGGCTGACTTCGGTGTGCCGCAGCGGCGCCCCAGGCTTGTCTTCATAGGCGTCGAGTGTGGTACCGCTTCGATCAGGCTGCCATTCGGGGTGGGGATCTCGCGAGTACTGCCGTCGTTGGTGAATCCGTCAGTGTCATTGCCGCCGGGGGCAGAAGCTCTGTGTGACAGTCTGCGAAACCCGTGGGACGCGAGCGCAGTCACCGCGTCGCAGGCTCTCAGCGACCTCCTCCTCCCCGGCGATGACTACTCCGGCCCGCCGCAAAGCGCCTACCAAGCTGCGATGCGAGCAGGAAGCCGTGCGCCACAGGACCACGTCCCGTCGCGGATCCGGTCTGACACGCGGAAGCGGCTAGAGGCGATCCCTCCCGGCGGCAATGTCTACGACCTGCCGGAGCGCCTCCTCGCGCGTTACTTAGGAACCGAGCGGTGGGGGCCTGCGGGCAACGGCAAGCGGCTCGCTCGTCGTCATTACTACGCCTACCGGCGCCTTCACCCAGATCGCTTGGCGTGGACGGTCAACACGAAGGCCGACTTCGCGTATCACTACTCAATACCACGCGGGCTATCCGTTCGGGAAGCCGCGCGTCTTCAGGGCTTCCCCGATGGGTTCCACTTCACCACCGCGCCCCCAGGCTCGCCAGGGCAGCTTAGGAACGGTGCGCGTCACTCGCGGTATAGGCAGGTTGGCAATGCTGTCCCGCCGCCGCTGGCGCGCGCGCTGGGGTCGGCTATCCAGCAGCTCCTACAAGCCTCGCCGCCAGGCGTTCTTTCTGCGGCGGCATGACGCTCCCCGAGCCAGGCCCGTTCAGTCAACCGAATCGGGTCAAGCTCATTGGCGAGTACTTCGGGGATCGGACGCTGTCGGTCACGGAGGCGTGGAAGGACGTATACAAGCTGTTGCTGTGGGCGGACGCCACGACCGGACTCGCTCACTGCTACGAATCCGACAAGGCACAGCCGGGTCGGCCTTGGTACGCACGCACGCTCGCGTTCCATGACTGGCTCGCTGGCGAGTTCGGCGTTCCGCCGGATGAACTTCCTGACCATCTCGATTGGATGTTCAGGCATGTCATCAAGAAGGTTGCCGACGAAGAAGCAGCAAAGCGTGAGCGGCTAAGCAAGCGCGCACTAGAGCAGCGCGCTGCGTTTGCCCGTTCTCTCCCTAGACCGGATGATGATCCTGAGCTTCGGCGCCTGATCGAGCCGCTACTACCCGAAGATCCCGGCTCGCGTCCCGATGACGATCTCATCCGTGACGTGCTGAAGCGCATAAGGACTCACATTGGCTCCGAGAACAAGCGCAAGAATCTGCTTGGACGGGGCTTCGAGGACGTGCTTGCGGGCGTGATCCAGCGCATCGAAGGGCCGAAGCCCGAGATTTTGCAAACGCAGGCGGCGTTGGAAGGCATCCCAGGGTTCCGTTCTGTCCGATCTGGCGATAAGGCGGAGAAGGTGGACCTCTGGATCGCACCTCCTGGCGGCGGGCGCGTCCTTGTGTCGGCGAAGTGGTCGGTCCGCGCTGATCGCGAGAAGCAGATGCGTGGCGACTTCCTGACCTACGTTGCAGCGAACGAAATCCGAGCGCCGTTCGAGTTCGTCTGGATCACCAACGAGTTCGATCCCGCCCGGCTAGTCGCGAACGCGACGAACACCGAGGGGAACCGCTGGCTACTGGATGCTGTCGTGCATATCTGCCCACAAGCGCTTCGGGTCGTTCATCAACTGGACCGGCCAGGGCTTCAGCGGACCCCCGCTTTGCTTGCTGAGCAGCTCGACCAAGGAAGGATCATCGGGCTGGACGTATGGCTTGATTCTCTCGGAGCATGACGAGGATCCGCTCGGTAGCTCGTTCCGGCGCATCGTGTTCCCAGAAGCGAAGGACCGTCCAGCCTGCTGCCGTAAGTAGCGCCGTGTGACGCTCATCCCGAGCGACGTTCCCGGCGATCTTCGGACGCCAATAGGACTCGTTCTTCACGCGCTCGCGCCTCCCGTGCTCCGGACAGCCGTGCCAGAAGCACCCGTCCACGAAAATCGCAATCCGGTGCCGAGTGAGCACAACGTCAGGCCGGATCGGACGTTGGCCTTCGAGGCGGATCGGAAAGTCAACGCGGAAGCGCAAGCCCGAAGCGTGCAGTAGGGAGCGCAACGCCTTCTCGGGCGCCGTGTCCCGGCGTCGGATGGCCGCCATGTTTCGAGAGCGCGCTGGCGTCGATGCCGGAGGCGAAGTAGGGACACCCACGCCGCGACCGTAGCCCTCGTAGTCGCCTACGCGCCATTCCGCATCGGGCTTCATTCCGGAGCCTCTCCTGGAAGGGAAGCGTCGATGTCGTTCGCCCCGGATACCTCGGACCCGACGGCGCGGGCGGCCCCCTCTGGCTTGTACTTCTTGTCGGGGCCGAGATCCGCGTACTGAAGGGGCTGCGGATCCGCCGACCCCGACTCGAACGGCAGGTCGATGTAGCCGCCGTCGGGCAGCGCGTCGGCGCCGCCGTCCGGCGACTCGCCTCCGCCGCCGCCTTGCCGCCGGGCCACCTCGTCGCGGATCGCGTCCGCCGACGGAACTTCGTAGCCGTCGAAGCTATACACGTACTGAAGCTGGCCGATGTACGGCTGGTCCGGCTCGCCGTCCGGAAGACCGAAGCCGATCTCGTTCCAAAAGGCACGCTGCTCGTCGGTCATCTCAGCCACGCGGGCCTCCTCGCTCTTGCAGGGCGGCCTCTTGTGCGCGCCGCTCGAACTCAGCGAGGATGGCATCCCGCTCCGGCACTTCGTAGCCGTCGAAGTGGTACGCGGCCTGAATCCCGCCGACGTACTCCACGGTCGGCTCACCGTCGGGCGGCTCGAAACCGATCTCATCCCAGAAGGCACGCTGCTCATCCGTCAGTCCAGCCATGCGCCCTCCTTTCGTTCGTTGTCGGGCGTCCACACTGTCGCTACCCATCATTGCGCGTCGTCGTCGTCGAACTCGCCGGGCTGCTCGTCCCTCGGATCGATAGGCGCGTCCGGGTCATAGCCGGGCAGTTCGTCCTCGCCCACGGCGGAGCGCTTCAGGTATTCCGCCGAGTCGAAAGGACGCTCCACAATCCATTGCCGAGGATCGGGAAAGGCATGGGGTGAACCCGCGTCGGCCGCGACTGCCTCATCCGGGTCCTCGTCACGACGGCGCGCGAACTCGCGCAGGATTGCCTCGCGAGAAGGTGGCTCCGGCCCGTACAGCATGAACCCGTACTGGATGCTCGTTACGTCGAAGTTCGTCGCCTGCGCCATTGTCTGCCCGGCGTGGGCACGGGGCAGCCCGAACCCGATCTCGTCCCAGAACTGCCGCTGTTCCGGAGTCAGGTCGTCGGCATGTTTCGGGTCTTTCATGCGTCACCTCCATTCCAAAGCATGAAGTTGAAGTGCATACGTCAGGGGGGATGCCACGATATTTCAAGAATCCGCGCGTTTCGACAGGCCCTCGGCTCGGCCCCGCTGCTCGTCCTCTCCATGCCGCAGGGGCGCAGAAGCAACCACGCGACCAGCGCCTCAGCAGTCAACACCAGGAGCGCCGAAACGAGGAACCACCCGCTCGCACTTTGTTCTCCACGTCCTTCGTCCACGCCCAGAGAACGCACCATGCGACGGCACCGGCAGGGGGCAGCCCGAAAGAGATCGCGCGCGGACGGCTCACGATGCACGTATCGGCAATAGCGCGCTTCCGCCCGATACTGCTATGAGACAGAAGCGGTAGTCGCTTTCAGGCGAAAGCAGCAGCCCGTCGGATACGCTTGAGGGGTGCCTGGATCGTGCTGCCTTGAGGACGGTCCCGAGGGCCGTTCGCTGGTGGTCACGGGGGCCTGGTCGGCCGAAGCAAAACGCCTTCTGGGTGCTACAGAAGTCGATGGGTTGGTCCTCAACTACGCAAGGGGGTTCTCAGACCAGACCCTGGACTTCCTTGATGCGAGCTGGGGTCTTAGGCGGCTTTCGGTGCTTGATCGCGGGATCAGCAACCTTGAGCCTCTCTCGCGGCTTGCTGACACGTTGGAAAGCCTTTCCATTCAGGCTGCCGACAACGCCGACCTTCAACTCGATGACCTGCACCGCCTCGTATCGGTCGCCGCGGAGTGGCACCTGTTGGCGTCCTCTCTCGGACGGTGCGTCGGACTGCAGGCCGTCAGCACTTGGGCGTTCGACGAGCCTGATCTTCGTGCGTTCCGAGATCACGCGGACCTGGCTGAGTTGACGATCAAGGATGCTCCGCGGCTGGCGTCGCTTGATGGCGCAGCCAGCTTGTTCGACCTCGAGTCGCTCAAGGTGGCCGGAGCACCGAGGCTCGGCGACCTGGCGGCCATCAGCGGGCTCGACGCGCTGCGCGAATTGACGATCGAAAGCGCCTCAGCTGTCGAAAGCTTGAACGACATCGCCGGGCTGGTTCAGCTTCGGTTCCTCAGCATGAGTGACTGCAAAGACATTGCTTCGCTGCAACCTCTTAGCGGCATGCAGCAGCTCGAGACGTTCTACGCCTGGGGCTCGACCCGTGTGCTGGATGACGACCTCCGCCCGCTCCTCCAGTTGCCACTTCTTAGCGAAGTCCGCATGAGGGCGCGACGGAGCTATCGGCCCCTGCTCACGGACGTACCCGCCTCAGTGTTCTGATTCATGGGCGGTCTGCCGTATAAGCCGTTTTGCGGGTCTCCTGACGTTTCCGTGGGTCATGTGAGTTGAGAGATTCACCTGGGGAGCGGTGGGCAGAGGCCGCTGAGGCTGAGCATCGCGAGGGCGATCAGCGCGCGTGGGCTGTGGAACCCGAACGCGCGTCGGGTGATCATCCGGATCTGGGTGTTGATCGCTTCGACGCGGGCGTTGCTGAGCCCGTGCTCGATCGCGGCGACGATCCCGGGGTGGACCTCCCCCGCTTCGGTGGACACGGGTTGATTAGGCGGCCACCGTCTCGGGTGGTGCCGTGGTGTTCATCTTGTCAGTATCTATGCGCCGCGAAGCGGCGAGATGAGAAGCGTCGTCGCCGAGAGTGCGGTTCTCGAAGT
>JBBJOW010000047.1:0-33636 GCA_037724045.1 Solirubrobacteraceae bacterium | reverse complement strand
CGGCGGCGGCGGGCTGCAGCGACGCCTCGGGCTGCGACGTCAAGAACTTCTGCGCCGCCCCGATCCCCGCGCTCGTGATCGCGAGCAGCCTCGTCGCCGCCGGGGTCTTCCAGCGCGTCGCGGTGGTCGCAGGCGGCTCGCTTCCGAAAGTGGGGATGAAGTTCCAGGGCCACCTCAAGCACGGCATGCCGATCCTGGAGGACGTGCTCGGCGCCTGCGCGTTGCTCGTGGAGGCCGACGACGGCCGCTCGCCGCGCGTGCGGCTGGATTCGGTGGGCCGGCATACCGTGGCGGCGGGGTCGTCGAATCCGAAGATCACTGAAGCCCTCGTGTGCGCTCCGCTCGACCGTCTCGGCCTGAAGATGCTCGACGTCGACGACTACGCCACCGAGCTGCACAATCCCGAGCTCACCGAGCCGCAGGGCTCGGGCAACGTCCCCGAGCGCAACTACAGGACGATCGCCGCTCTCGCGATGCGCCGCGGCGAGCTCAGCCGGGAGGACATGGGGACCTTCGTGCAGCAGCGGGGGATGCCGGGCTTCGCCCCCACGCAGGGGCACATCGCCTCGGCGCTGTGCTACGTCCCGCACGCCCGCGCTCGGCTCGTCGATGGCGGCGGCGCGCGACGGGTACAGCTGCTCGCCAAGGGCAGCCTATTCTTGGGGCGGATGTCCGAGCAATCTGACGGCATGAGCGTGATGCTCGAGTCCAACGAAGTGGGAGGATGAGCGGATGGGAGCTGTGAGCGAGGCCACGCGCGAGAACTTCGACGACCTCGTCGCGAGCGGCACGACGCTCGTCGACATCTGGGGCCCGGACTGCAAGCCGTGCCTGGCGCTGAAGCCGCATGTCGAGAAGCTGGCCGGCGCCCGCGACGACATCGCGGTCGTCATGCTCGAGGCGCCCAAGGCCCGCCGGGTCTGCATCAGCCTCAAGGTCCACGGGCTGCCGACCTTCCTGCTCATGCAGGACGGCGAGGAGGTGGCGCGGTTGTCGAAATCGATGATCACCCCGCCGGAGCTTCACACGTGGCTCGACAAGAGCCTTGACGAGATGAGAGAGGAGGTGAGTTAGCACCCCATGTTCGAGAACAAGCAGGTCATCGTCCTCGGTGAACGCGACGGCATCGCGGGCCCCGCGATCGCCGCATGCGTCAAGAGCGCCGGCGGACAGGTCGTCTACGCGTCGACGGAGTGCTTCGTCTGAACGGCCTCGGGGGCCATGGACCTCAATAGCCAGGAAACGATCAAGCGCCTAGCCGACGAGCACGGGAGCGAGCAACTGCTCGTCATCCTCGGAGCTCCGGACGACGAAAGCGCAGAGATCGCCGCCGAGACCGTTGTGCTCGGCGATCCGACCTATGCAGGTGCACTGGCCGAGGCCCAGTTGGGTCTCTTCGTGTATCACGCACTCGAGGACGAGTTCCGCAGCCTGATCGACGACGACGTCTGGGAAGAGCAGATCGGCATCATGGCCGACGTGCTCGACGCCGAGGCGATCTCCAAGGCGGTCAGGGGCATGCGCGAACAGAAGCCGTAGCCCGGCCGGGCTACGGCTTCATCGCTGGCGGCGCGCCGCGCGGGTGAGACTGACGGCGTGGCGCGCTCGTGCTCGACATCCGCTCCGAATCCCAGCGTGCGGCCGACGGCGTCGTGGCCGGCTCGATCTGGTTCGCCCGTCGGGATGGCGCGCAGACCGTCTACTACAGCCTATAGTTGTCGGCTCAGCGTCGATCGAACGAAGGAAGAGATACCAATGGAAGAGATGGGCACCGGACTTCCGGTCTGGCTGACGACGCTGTCCTGGCTGTGGATCGCCTCGGCGTTGATCAGCGCGATCTGGATCAGCCGTGACATCTTCGTCGAGGGGCACCGTCAGCCGAACAAGGCGCTGGATGTGATCTGGCCGCTGGCGGCGCTGTACCTCGGACCACTGGCGGTGCCGGTCTACCACCGCTTCGGGCGTGCGCGCGACGAGGATCTCACGGCGACCGCGGTGCGCTCCGGGCTGCCCGGGGGCGTGACGTCCGGGTTGGCGCACATCGTGGCCGTCCCGTTCGTCGTGGCCACCGGCCTGACGATCGCCAACGTCGACATGTGGGCGATGGTCGCGATCATCACGGTGCTGGCGACCGCGGGCATCTTCGCTTTCGAGTACCTCGTCTTCACCTCGCGCGACCGCCGGATACCGGGATTCGCAGGGCTGCGCCCGGCGCTCGTGGTCTCGCTGGTCACCGTGATCGCCTTCGATCTCGGGATGATCGGCTGGATGCTGATCCTCTACTACTCCGAGAACATGCCCGCCGCAGGGGATGTCCGCTTCACCTTCCTCATGCAGGTCGGCCTGATCCTCGGGACGCTCACCGTCTACCCGGCGATGCGCTTCCTCGCCGCCCGCAAGCCGACGCTTGCCCTCCAGCGCTGAGGGCCTCTGTCCGCATGCGCTGCCGTCCGCTGCTCGCCGTCCTCCCGCTCGCCTCGGCCCTCGTGGCCGGGTGCGGGACGACGGAACCCGCTGATCGATAGCCTGGCGCGGTCGAGGCCGCAGCGCCGACCTCCTCAACTATGGTGCATAGGAGATGGGGATCGGGGCTCGGGAGTATCCCAAGGGCGCGTCGGTCCTTCGCCGAATGCTGGTCGCAGTCGCCGCGGCCCTCGCGGCGCTCGTCGCGTCGCCGTCGAGCGCTCATGGCCATGCCGCCTTCGCGCAATCGTCCCCGGCGGCCGGGGCGCGAATCGAGCAGTCTCCGGCTCGCCTGGTCCTGACCTTCACCGAGCCGCTGAACGGGGGGTTGAGCCGGGGGTCGGTGACGCCGGCCGCGGGCGGGCAGTCAGTGCCGCTCGTCGCTGCCGGCGACGGCCGGACGTTGGTGCTGGTGCCACGCGGGCCGCTGCCGAAGGGACCGTATCTCGTCCGCTGGCATACGGTCTCGACCCAGGACGGGCACGCGCTCGAAGGCACGTTCAGCTTCGGAGTTCGGACAGCCGCGACGACCAGCGATAGCGAGGTCGAGCAGAGCCCGTTTGCGCGGAGTGGCTGGCTCCGCATCGGGCTTCGCGCGGTCTTGTACGTCAGCCTTCTCCTGTGGGTGGCGTCGGCGTTGATCCCGCGCCTGCTGGGCCTCGGGAGACGCTCGTGGGTCGCCCCGCCGGACCTTGATGCGCGTCTTCGGTCTCAGGCAATCGCACTCCGGGAGCGCGAGCGGCGGATCGCGGGAGAGCTGGCCTGGGTCGCCCTGGCGGCCGCGATAGCGACGACCTTGGCGGAAGCGGCGGATGCGGCGGGCGGGCTGTCAGCCAACGGGGTGAGCACGTTCCTATTCAACGGCGAAGCGGGCATCGGCCGGCTGGCGCTCATCGGTGCGCTGTTGCTGGCCGCGTTGCAAAACGGCCGCGCACGGCTCGCGGCGCTGCTCGCCGTGGTCGCGTCGTGGGGACTCGCAGCGTCGGGGCACGCCGCTTCGGCCGAGCCTCGCGGTTGGAGCATCCTCAACGACTGGGTGCATCTGCTGTCGGGTGCCGTCTGGCTGGGCGGAATCGGGATGTTGGCGCTCGTCTGGGGACCGACGCTGCGAAGGAACCGGGAGGCGCGCCGGCTCGCCGCGGAGCGCGTGCTCCCTGAGTTCGGACGCGTGGCGCTCCCGGCGTTCTTCGCCGTCGCGGCCACCGGGGTGGTGAGTCTGACCCTGCAGCTGAGCGCTCCCGGCGACCTCATCTTCTCCGCGTACGGACGCCTGCTGCTGATCAAGATCGTGCTTGTCGGGGTCCTGGCGATTGCCAGCTCCGTGCACGTGTGGGTGCTCCGCCCGAGGGCGCGCCGGCCAACCGCCGCGGTGACCTCCGCCGAACGAAGGCACTGGCGGCTGGTTCGCGGTGAGCCGATCGTCGGCATCTGCGTGGTTCTCGCGGTGGCCCTGCTGGTCACGTTCCCGTTGCCGCCTGAGCAACTCGCATCGGCGCAGAATGCGGTGGCATCCGCCGAAGCGCCGTGCGACCCGTGCCCCCTGCCCACCCCGGCGGGCGACGAGCTGTCGGTCGCCGACCGTGCGGGCACCCAGCTGGTCTCCGGCCTCCTCAGAAGCGCAGGCGGGGTGCTCACCGGGACGATTCGCGTCTTCGACCTCCGGGGTCAGCCGAGCCGCACGCCGTTCGAGGTACCCGGGGCCGAGGAGACGGATTGCGGCCGGGGGTGCAGCCGGATTCGCGTTCCGGCACGCGAGCGGCTCGCCGTCCGCGTGCAGGAGCGGGGCCGCACCTTCACCGCAGACCTGCCATCGGCTTGGGAGCATTCCGCCAACGCTGAGGCGCGGCGCCGGCTCGTCGCCACCCAAGCGGTCATGCGCAGCTTGCGAAGCGTGCGTCAGCGAGAGTTCGTCACCAGCGGGCCCGGGTCGGTGGCTCGGACGGTGTACCGCCTGCAGGCACCGAACCGGCTGGCGCTCAAGACCGGCGGCGGCGTCCGGACGGTGATCATCGGCGACCGCCAGTGGACCAGCACCCGGGAGTCGCCATGGGCCCGCGGAAGCTACGGCGAGGGCCTTCCCTTCGCGTTACGCCGATGGTTTCGGTGGAGCACGTACAGCGGCACTGCGCGGATCCTGGATCGGCGTCGCGAAGGAGGTCGGAGGGTGCTCGAACTGGCGTTGGCCGACCCGGCGACTCCGCTCTGGATTCGACTCGTGGTCGACGTGCGCACCCGACGAGTCGTCCGGGAGCAGATCGCGGTGAGCGGCCACTTCACGTCCGAGACCTACGAAGCGTTCGATCAACCGACGGAGGTGGAGGCGCCGCGTGTCCGATGAAGCCTCAGGGCGAGACGAGCCGCGCTGGCACTTCGGCCGGTGGATCGGCGTCGCCGCAGCCGCCGCCTTCATCGCGCTGCTGGCCTACGGGCTGGTCAAGCAGGCACCCAACACGACCATCGACGACGCTCTCGCCCAGCAGCAGCCCGTCGCGGCTCCGGGATTCGAGCTCGAGGTGCTCGACGAAGGCGACCTGGCGGTGACCACCGCGCTGGGGCGTCGCGTGAGCGCCGCGACAACCGACGGGCGCCTGTCGCTCGCGGAGCTGAGGGGGACGCCGGTGGTTCTGAACTTCTGGGCCTCGTGGTGTGTGCCGTGTCGCATCGAGGCTCCGGTCCTCGAGCAGGGATGGCGCGCAGCACGCGGGCAGGGGGTTCTGTTTTTGGGACTCAACCTCCAGGATGTCCGCGAGGACGCGCGCGAGTTCATCGAGCGGTTCAAATCGACATTCCCGCACGTACGCGAGCCCGACAAGCGGACTCTCCAGAGTTACGGTGGAACCGGGCTGCCCGAGACATACTTCATCCGCGCCGACGGCCGGGTGGTTGGTCACGTCATCGGAGCCATCTCCTCAGCGCAGCTGGCGCAGGGTGTGGCGGCGGCGAAGAGCGGGCGCCCCATCGCGACTGGGATCGGCGGAGCCCGGCAGGAGGCGCCCTGACGGCCGAGGCTCAGACGCTCTGGAAGAAGTTCAGGCCGAAGCCGTCGAGGAACTGCTGCACTTCGATGTTGAGGCGGAACAGCTCACCGGTGAGGACGAGCACTCCCATGCCGACCAGCACGATCCCGGCGGTTGCCTGTATGACCCCGTAGTGGCGCTTGAAGAAGGCGAACGCCCGGGTGGCGGTGCTGAACGCGAGCGCGGACAGCAGGAACGGCAGGCCGAGCCCGGTCGAGTACACCGCGAGCAGCAGCCCGCCCTCGACCGTGCCCCGGGACGTCGCCGCCAGACCCAGGATGGCCCCGAGCGTCGGGCCGACACAGGGTGTCCACGCGATCGCGAACGCCGCGCCCGCGACGATCGGGCCCCCGCGTCCCGCGCGCTCCATGAGCCCGCGCGGTCGCCAGTCGCGATTGAGCCGCACCACGAACGTCGACGCGATGAACAGCGCGCCCATGAGGATGATGGAGATACCGGCCACCTTGTTGAGCAAGGGCTGGTTGTCGAACAGGAAGGACCCGATCGACGTGGCGCCCAGGCCGAGCAGGATGAAGATCAGCGAGAAGGTCGCGATGAAGATCAGGCTGCGGCCCACGACGCGCCGGTCCACGCGGCTGCCCAGGTCCGCGACGTTCGTGCCCGACACCGTGGCCAGGTATCCCGGGACGAGCGGCAGGCAGCACGGCGAGAGGAACGACACCAGGCCGGCCGCGAAGGCCAGTACGAGGCTGGGCCCCTCGATCATCCGAGCGCGTACTTCTCGATCTCGGCGTCGAGCTGCTCCTGGTCGGCGTAGCCGCCGGCACGCGTGAAGACGAGTTCCCCGTCGCTGGAATAGAAGGCGGTGGTCGGCCACGCCCTACCGCCGCGGAACGTGCGGGCGATCTCCGCCTCCGGATCGAAGAAGTGCTCGTAGGGCACGGGGTTGTCGCGGACGAAGGCCTCCGCGTCCTCGCGGGAGTCCCGGGAGTCGACTCCCAGGAAGGCCACGCGCCCGCGGTACTTCTTCGCGCTGGCGGCGAAGAACGGGAACTCGTAACGGCACGGCCCGCACCACGAGGCCCATTGGTTGACCACGACGGGACGGCCGCGCAGGCTGGCGAGTCGCGCTTGGAAGGCGGGCACGCCGCCGTCGATGAACCGAGGAGTGGTGGCGCTCTTCGGGCCCGCCGCACCCGTCTCGGCAGACGACCCGCAGGCGGCGAGAAGCAGCAGGGCGGGCACGGCCAGCAGTAGGAAGCAGCGGCGGATCATCTACTAGCATTCATAGTAGTTCTGCCCGGCAGCGGAATGCCGAGTGCAGCCATGGTTCAAGCTACGAGGACGGGTCACGCATGCCGGCAGGCGAAGGTAGATGTCGATGAGGCAACTGGCGGCCCACGCGGCGGCCGGGCTTGCCGCTGTGACCCTTGCGGCGTGCGGCGGCGAGCCGAGCGTCACGGACCCGCAGCCTTCCTCTCAGGAGACATCGAGTTCAGTTCCGGAGCCGGGAGCCGAGTTGGGCCACATCCACGGCCTGGGCGTCAACGCGGGCACGCTGTACATCGCCACCCATTACGGCCTCTGGACTGCGCCGGAGGGGCAGACGCGGGCAGAGCGGTTCGGCGAGTCCACGCAGGACGTGATGGGCTTCTCGGTCGTCGGCCGCGACCGCTTCATCGGGTCAGGGCACCCCGATCCTTCGCAACAGCTGCCGCCGAACCTCGGCCTGATCGAGTCCAGCAACGGGGGCGAGAACTGGAAGAGCAGGTCGCTGCTCGGGCGCGCCGACTTCCACGTGCTGGAATCCGCAGGCCGGCGCGTGTACGGCTTCGACGGGACGCAGGGGCGGCTGATGGTCTCCTCGGACGGCGGCGGCTCATGGGAGCAGCGGACTCCCCCCGCCGGTGTGTTCAGCCTCGCCATCGACCCCGACGACCCCGACCGTGTCGTCGTCTCGACCGAAGCGGGCCTCTTCGCCTCGCTTGACAGCGGCAAGGGTTGGCGGCCGGTCAACGATCGGCTTGCCGGCCTGCTCGCGTGGCCCAGCGCGGATTGCCTCTTTCTCGTCGACGGACAGGGGCAGGTTCAGGTCTCTCGAGACGTTGGCAGGCGGTGGGAGGCCGTTGGCAGCATCGGGGGCGCGCCGGCAGCCTTCATCGCCGACGGCAGCGATCTGTACGCAGCGCTCGGCGACGGGTCGGTCAAGCGCTCGTCGGACGGCGGGCGCTCCTGGACCGTGCGGGCCAGTCCGTGATCGCAGACCGGCTGCTCGTAACGGAGTCGGCTCTGCAGGGACTCGAATTGACGTGACCGGCGAGCTGCCACCTGCCCCGCGATCGGGCGAGCGCGCCTACGGGCGTCGTGTGTTCCTGGGCGTCGTCGGGGTCGGCGCCACGTCCCTCTGGTGGGGGGACGCGGCCTGGCGAGGAGTCTCGCGCGTGCTCTCGCCCGTCACCGACGCCGTGCCCGCAGGCTTGCGCGCGGCACTTCCCTCGCCTAGCCAGGGCTGGCGGATCTACGCCGTGAACCCGCCGATGCCGAAGTTCGATCCGAGCACGTGGCGGCTGCGCATCGAGGGGCTCGTCGAACAGCCGCTGGATCTGAGCTATGAGGAGCTGCTGGCGCTCCCCCGCGCCGATCAGGTGTCGGACTTCCACTGCGTGACGGGATGGTCGGTTCCAGACGTGCGCTGGGCCGGTGTGCGCTTCGCGGATCTGATGGCGGCCGCAAGGCCAAAGCCCTCGGCCCGGGCGCTGGCCTTCGTGTCCGCCGAGCGTCCGTTCTTCGAGTCGCTGACGCTCGAGCAGGCCGGCCGGGACGACGCGATGCTCGCCTACGAGATGGACGGACGCCCGATCACGCGCGAGCACGGAGCTCCGTGCCGCGTGGTCATGCCCGCGATGTACGGCTACAAGGGGACCAAATGGCTGCAGACGATCGTGGTCACCGACAGGGTGATCGACGGTTACTGGGAGCAGCGGGGCTATGACCGCAACGCCTGGGTCGGACGCTCCAACGGCTACAGCTGAGCGCGGCGCAGGATACGTCCGGCGCTTTGACCGGACCGAGAGGGCGGTCCATTGGATACATGCGGTCGCCTTCTTCGGCATGCTTGCAACAGGGCTCGCGCTCTACCTGCCGGCGCTCTCGGGTGCGATCGGGCGCCGCGATCTCGTCAGGGACTTGCACCTGATCGTGGCGATCGGCTGGATGGTGGCCCTACTCGCGGTCTGCCTCGGCGGAAATCGGCATTCGCTGCGCCGCGCTCTCGCCGAGATCGAGGTCTTCGACCGCGACGATCTCCGCTGGCTGCGGGGGCGCCGCGCTCCACAGGGACGATTCAATGCGGGCCAGAAGCTTCACGCCGTGTTGCAGACGGCCTTCGCGGTGCTGTTCACCGTGTCCGGTGTCCTGCTCTGGCTCGGCGAGCGCAACACGACCTTCCGCCTGTCGGGCACGGTCGTCCTGCACGATGCTCTGACGTTCTTGGCGCTGCTGTTCGTCGTCGGGCACCTCTACCTCGCGCTCCTGCATCCGAGCACCCGCCCGGCCCTACGGGGGATCGTGCGCGGCACTGTACGGAGAGACTGGGCTGCTGAGCACCATGCACGCTGGCGGCCCGAGGAGGTCGACGCGCCCGTCGAGAGGGATGAGATCGCCGGTCGCCGACGGTGACTCAGATTGCCACGCTTCGAGGCGCTCGCCATCCCGGCCGGATTCGACCGCTGCGGATAACTCAGCGCGGGTGCGCCGGAAGACGATCGGTTTCGATCAGGTCCAGCCGGTCAATCTCAGCGTCGAGGCGCCGCTGCTCGCTACGCAGCTCAGCCAGCGACGGGGTCGGCTTATCGACGGGCGTGCCGAAGGGAGACAGCCTCAGCGGTCGCGAGAAAGAGCCCGCCGCGCCGCGAGCATCAGCCCCGCGCCTAGCGCCGCCGGGAGGATCGTCATGACGACCGCACAGAGCTGCATCGCCAGCACAGGTATCGGCACGGTGCCCGCCGGAACCGACTCTGCCGTGCCGGCCGCCAGGGCGACGATGCCGCCGAGGGTGATGAGCCCGCCGACGAGCAGCGAAGCGGGCAGGTGCCAGTGCGGGGCCTCGCCGAGAAGGTGATCGACGCGTTCGGGCGCGATCCCGACGACCTCGGGTCCGGCAGACTCGCCGAAGCGGAGCATCGCGGAGGCCAGCGGCGCACGATCTCCGCCACACTGCCTGACGGCGGCAGCGTCAGCGGCGACCTCGGCCAGCGCGGCGAAGCGGTCACGGGCGTGACGCATGATCGGCAGAAAGAACAGGGCGTCGCTCAGCACTCGCACGCTGAGCACGCGCAGCGGATCGCGGCGGGTGGCGTGGTGCGCCTCGTGAGCAAGCACGGCGCCGAGCTCATCATCGGTGAGCGCATCGCGAGCGCCGGACGACAGGAAGATGCGGGGCCTCAGGTAGCCGGTGCAGAACGCATGCGGGCGGGCGTCATCGATCACCGAGGCGCGAATCTGTCCTCGCCGGAGGTGCTCGCACACGTGGATTGCGCTGACGAAACGGCGCTGCGCGCGCACCTGCCGCCAGGCAGAGCGAGCTCCGAGTGCGACGCTGGCCAGGCTGAGGCTCCCGAGTCCCAGGACCACCATCGATCCCGCTGATGTGTCGCCGGCAAGGAACCGCACGCACGCGTCCGCAAGCTGTCCCAAGCTGGGGACCGGTGCATTGAGGTCGATGGAGACCGCGGCCACTGCGAGGGCGAGCGCCAGAGCGGCGGCGGCGAGGCCGGCGAGGCTGAGGCCGAGACGGTAGATCCCCCGGGCGCTATGCATCGCGTCGCGCGAGTCGCCGGAGCTGCTTTCGGCGGTCGGGGTCGAGCGCCTCCGTCTGCCTGGTGAAGTGGACGAGCGCGACGTCCCCGAACTCGTCGACGAGCGCAGCCACCTCGGCACGCGCGCGGGCCTCGAGGAAGTCCTCGCGCGACCAGCGGGAGCGATAGATGTCGGTCTTCCCTTCGCGCCGACGTTCGAGCAGGCCCTTGCCGTCGAGACGGTTCATGATCGTCATATACGTCGTGTAGGCGAGTCTCCGCTCGGCCTTTGCATTGAGCGCCTCCATGACGTGGCGCACGGTGGCCTCCTCACGCGACCACATCGCCTCCATCACCTTGGACTCGAGCTCGCTGAGCGAAGGCGGAACCTCACCAGAGAGCGAATCCGACATAGAGCGCGACTGTAGCGATGGCTCGCGCCAGTCTCGTCCATCGGGTCGATCATTTACCAGCCGCCTAACGAGCATCTACTACATTGCCTCGTACGTCTTCGTCAAAGGAGTTCTCATGCAGAACCTGCTTCCACTACTCGCCCTTCTCGCCTGCCCGATCGGTATGGGACTGATGATGTTCTTCATGGCCAAGGGGTCACGCAAGACCGATAACTCGCCCGCACCCGTGCGCAGCGCTGCTGATCTGCGTGACGAGCAACGCCGTCTCGACGCTGAGATCGCTCGACTCGAGACGTCGAACGGCTCGCGTTCGCTCGTCGACGCGCGCTGACGGCTCGTTCCGATTCTGAGAGTCGTCGTGGTCGAGGAGCTGGAGGTCGACTCGGCGGAGCGCCGGCGGCTCGCAGAGGCGGGCAGGATCATGTTCGCGCCCGGCATCTTCGTCGGCGGCGAGGCGTTCTCGGACGGTCGGCCGATCTCTCGATCCCGTTTGGGGAAAACCTGGGGAAAACGGTACCGCTGCGGAGCGGTCTCCAGCGGTCTTGAGCGGTGTCATCGTTCCCTCAAGACCACCCGCCGCGACCCACCAGAAACCGCGCAGAAGAGCTGAAAACCCAGGCACGGAGCGGCGATGGAGTCAAACCATCCAACCGCGGGGCTGCCTACGAACGGATCGGGCGCATTATGGGACCGCCAGCGGTCAGGAGCCCGGACTGCCCATCAGCTCGGAACCAGCAGGACGGATACCCAGTTTGCGGTATCGGGGCCGCAGCGGGGGATGCCGATGCCACCGGTATGTCTCCCTCGGTTGCAGCCTGCTCGCCCGAAACGGCGCTGGGTAGCGCGCCGCGCATCGCTGAGCTCGAGCGGCTCCGCATCCTCGATACGGTTCCGGAGGCGGACTACGACGCGATCGCGACCCTCGGTGCGGCCATTCTGCGAACCCCGATCGCCGCGATGAACCTCGTGGATGCGGACCGCCACTTCACCAAGGCGATCGTGGGGATGCCCGACGCGGTCGGCGGGAGCGTCCCGAACGAGTTCTCCTTTTGCGCCGAAACGATCCTGACCCCTGAAGGTGTCCTCGTGATCGAGGACACCCATGCAGACCCACTGTGGTGTGACCATCCACTGGTCGTCGGGGGGCCGCAGGTCGGGTTCTATGCCGGCGTTGCCGTCGTCAGCCGCGGGGAGCGGGTCGGGGTGGTGTGCGCGTTTGGCAGCGAGCCGCGCCCTGTGTCGGACGGTGAGCGGGCAGCGCTCGTGGCCCTTGCCCAGCAGACAGCGTCGCAGCTGCGACTCCGGGTGCACGCCGCCGAGTTGCACGACCTGGCGGTCACCGATTCGCTCACCGGTCTGCCGAACCGTGGCCTGCTGATGGACCGCCTCGAGGTCGCCCTGGCCGCGCGGCCGCAGGATGGGTCCCGTGTGGGCGTGCTGTTCTGCGACGTCGACGACTTCAAGACGATCAACGACACTCAGGGTCACGAAGCGGGCGACCGCATGCTCTGCCGGGTCGGCGACAGCCTCACCTCCGCAATGCGCGCCGGCGATACCGTCGCCCGCATCGCCGGAGACGAGTTCGTTGCCGTGTGCCCGCGCCTCGTGGGCCAGCGCGATCTCGACGCCGTGGTGGCGAGGGTGGCCGCCGCGATCGCGGAACCGTCGCCGGCCGGCCAGGTCGGCGTGAGCATCGGGGCGGTCCTGTCGCAGCCGGGCGAGGACGCCACCGAGGTGCTGCGCCGCGCCGACGCCGCCATGTACGTGCAGAAAGCGCAGCTGGCTGCCGCCTGAATCGCTTCCCCGCCAATACGAAGTAGCCGACCGAAGAGCCGCGGCTGCCTGCCGCCTAGAAAGTGGCTCTGAGCGGGACATTTTTGGTAGCGGAGCGGCGATGGAGTCGAACCATCCAACCACGGGGTTGCCGCGGCCTGCCGGTTTTGAAGACCGGATGGGGCACCGGCCCCAGCCGCTCCAGGTCGGTGCCGGAGGTTAGTTACGCGTGGGAGTGCGAAAGCTCCGGCACCGCGGCCGGCGTGGCATCAGCCGCAACTAGAGCTCTTCCATCAGATAGACGACAGTGCCCGGCCGGACGTGGACGCGTTTGTCGTCGACGGTGAAGGCGGGGAGCGCCCGGGCGTGTCGGCCGTGTGGCCCTCCAGCGAGCTGACGACCGCCTCCAGGTCCTCCGTTACGAGAATGGACTCGCCGCCCGCGAACGCGATCCTGGTCCCCATGCGCGAGGACTTTACGCCCGCGCGTCAAAAATCGCCCCATGCGCGCACGAAGCCTCATGACCGCAGTGGGATCGCGGCTGCGGCCGGCGTCGCCACGCCCGTCGCGGCGACGGCGGCCAAGACCAAGCCCGACCTCGAGCTGACCAAGGTGACCCAGCCGCCCGCGTCCGCCAAGGCCGGCGGCACGTTCATCGTCAAGGTGAAGGTCAACAACCGCGGTGAACGCGCAGGCAAGGGCCTGATCAAGATGGCGCTTCAGGGCGGTCCGAAGCCCTACGGGCTTCCCCGCAACATCGCGCGGATCAAGACCGGCAACGTGCGCGGTCTGACCTTCAAGCGCTACACGATCCGGCTCACCGTGCCGCTGGATCAGGGCAAGGGCTCCTACCGGCTGCGCACATGTCTGAAGGCCACGGGCGCCGAGCAGTGCCGGTCGTCGCGGCGTATCGCCGTGTCTGCCGCGTAGCCGACGTCACGTACAGTGGCTGCGATGCAGCCGCTGCGCTGGGAACGCCGTCCGGACGGGCTCCGCGCCCCAGCACTGGTGGCCGCCTTCGAGGGGTGGAACGACGCCGGTGACGCCGCGTCGAGCGCGCTGACCTTCGTGGGCGGAGCGCTCGAGGCGCAGCGCTTCGCGACCATCGATCCCGAGGAGTTCTACGACTTCCAGGCGACCCGCCCGACGATCCGCTTCGTCGACGGCATCAGCCGCGAGGTTCAGTGGCCGGAGGTCGAGATCCACGCCGCCACGGCCGCGGGCGCGCCGCGCGACCTCGTGCTCGTCTCCGGCCATGAGCCGAGCTACCGCTGGCGCACGTTCTGCGACACGATCGTCGACCTCGCCGAGGCGCTCGGCGTGCAGTCGATCATCACGCTCGGCAGCCTGCTCGCCGACGTCCCGCACACGCGGCCGGTCGGCATCACCGGGCTCGCGTCCGACGAGGCGCTGATCGAGCGCGTCGGTCTCAGCCAGTCCTCCTACCAGGGACCGACGGGCATCGTCGGCGTGTTGCACGACGCGTGCCAGCGGCGCGGCATCCCGTCCGTCTCCCTGTGGGCCGCGGTGCCCCACTACGTCGCTGTGTCGCCGAACCCGAAGGGCGCGCTCGCGCTCGTGCGCAAGCTCGAGGGCGTCGTCGGCGTCGCGGTCGACGCGACGCAGCTCGAGGAGGCCGCTTCGGAGTACGAGCGCCAGGTCAACCTCGCCGTCGAGCAGGACCCTGACGTGCAGGCGTTCGTCGAGCGCCTCGAGCGCGCGGCCGCCGAGGAGGAGGAGCCCACGGATCCCGACAGCCTTCCCTCTGGCGACGTCCTCGCACGCGAGTTCCAGCGCTTCCTGCGCCAGCGCGGCGGCGGCCGCGGGCCGTCGACCGGCCCGAGCTTCCCGAGTTGACCCCCGCCGCTCGGCGGCTGATCACGCTCATCTCCGTCGCGATGGTGGTAGACACCGCCGCCTACGCGACGATCACGCCCCTGCTGCCCGACCTTGTCGAGGAGTTCGGCCTGTCGAAGGCCGGCGCTGGGGCGCTCTCGGCGGCCTACCCCGTCGGCACGCTCGTGCTGGCGCTTCCGGCCGGCCTGCTGGCCGCGCGCATCGGCGCGAAGCCGACCGTCCTCGCGTCGCTCGTGGTGCTCGCCGGTGCCAGCCTCGTGTTCGGGCTGGCGGAATCGTCCGGGCTGCTCGTCGTGTCCCGGGTCCTGCAGGGCGTCGGCGCCGCCGGGGTGTGGGCAGGCGGTCTGGCGTGGGTGGCCGCCAGCGCCCCACGCGAGTACCGCGCGCAGGCGATCGGGACGGCCATCGGCGCGGCCATCGCCGGATCGCTCGGCGGTCCCGTCCTCGGTGCGGCCGCCGACGAGCTTGGCCGCGTCGTCGTCTTTGCCATGTTCGTCGCGCTGCCGCTCGCGCTGATCGGGGCGCTGGCCCGCCTCGCCGGGCCGGCGTCCGTCGCGACGCCTGGCCTCGCCGCGCTGCGTGTCGCGGTCACCGATCCGCGCATGCGCATCGGCTTTGGGCTCATGGTGCTGCCGTCGCTGGGCTTTGGGATGATCAACGTACTCGTCCCTCTGCGCCTGGACGACCTCGGAGCCGGCGCGACCGCGATCGCCGCGGTCTTCCTCGTCGCCGTCGGTCTCGAGGCGCTGATGTCCCCGCTCGCGGGAAGGCTCGCCGACCGCCACACGCCGCTGACCCCCGCGCGCGCCGGGCTCGTCGCCGGGGGCGTCGGATTCGCGCTCCTGTCACTGCCCGGCACCGCGCTGCTGCTGGGCATCGCCACGATCTTTGCCGCGTCCGTGCTCGGTCTGCTGTGGGCGCCGGCGATGGCGTTGCTGGGCGACCGCGCCGAGGCGAAGGGCATGGACCTCGCCTTCGCCTTCGCGCTCGGCAACCTCGCGTGGGGCTTCGGCACGGCGATCGGCGGCAGCGGCGGTGGCGCCCTGGCCGACGCGACCGCCGACGCGGTCCCTTACCTGCTGCTCTCCGCGCTCGCGCTCGTCACCGCTCTGCGGCTGGGCACGCGATCCGGTAGTCGCACATCGAGCATGCCGAGAAGCTCGGCGTCGGCTCGAAGCCCTGGCTCGTGATGCCGTCGGCGACCTCGAGCACGGTCTCGGTGATCCACTCGCGGTCGTCCACCGACCAGTCGACGGGCACCTTGGCGTCGTCGAGCACGTAGTAGTAGGCCTGCCGCGCGGCTTCGAGGTCCCAGGCCTTCTCCGCGGCCACCGAGTACAGCGCGAGCTGGACGTCCTCGCGCAGGTCGGCGGCACGCTTGGGCCGGCCCGTCTTGTAGTCGATGAGCTCGTAGGCGCCGTCGCTGCAGCGGTCCACGCGATCGACGCGGCCGCGCACCGTGTGGCGGCCAAGCGCAAAGGAGAAGGACCGCTCGAACCAGATCGGCTCGCCGTCCTCGCCCTGGAAGCGCTCGTGGTAGCGGATCAGCGCCTGCTCCGCCTTGCCCTGCAGCTGGCGCTCCTGCTCGGAGCCCCCGAAGCCGCCGCGCCGCCAGCCCGCCTCGAGCAGCCCGAGCATCTCCGGGAGCGTCCCGCCCGGCGACTCCCCCGCGTGGAAGCGCTCGAGCACCTGGTGGACGAGGATGCCGAAGCGCTGGTTGAGCGTCGGCTCCTGCGGGATCTTGAAGACGCGCGCGAACTTGTACTTCAGCGGGCACGTCCGGTAGGTCTCGATGTCACCCGCGCTCAGCAGCAGACCCTCGCCGCGGCGCGGGAGGAACTGCTCCAACGACGGCTCGGACCGCCGCGCGACCACCGCCGCGCGCGTGCGCTCGTCGCGCTCGGCGTCGAGCAGGTACTCGTCCAGCGCGCTGGTCGCGAAGATCTCGCGCTGCTCGCGGGTGACCGCCTGCAGCAGCCGCGCGTTGACCTCGGGCAGCGCGTCCGCGACCGACTGGCCCGCGCGCGTGCGCTCCAGCAGCGCACTCAGTTTCATCACCTCGAGGTAGCGCACGACGCCGTGGGAGACGTCGAGGTCGGTGTCGAAGCGCAGCTCGCCGAGGCGCCCGCCGACCTCGGCGACCGTCGTCATCAGCTCGTCGCGCAGCATGCGGAAGGTCGACTGCAGCGTCTCCGCCGGGCCGAAGAGCTCCTCCTGCTTGTCCTCCCATTCGCCGCCGACCGCGGCGAGCGCCTCCTCGGCGAACGGGGACGGCAGCTGCGCGGCGCCGCGATCGGTGACGGCCGGGTAGGCGAGCACCAGCCGCTCGCGCGCGCGCGTCATGGCGACGTGCAGCAGCCGGCGCTGCTCGGCGACGTGCACGGCCTTGGAGTCCGCGGGCAGCGTTCCGCCCTCCTTGAGCAGGGCGTCGGGGATCGGCTCGAGCGCGCGCCGGCGCGGACCGGGCATGCGCGCCGCGAAGAGCCCGAGCACATAGACGTGGCCGAACTCGTGCCCTTTGGCCGCGTGCATGCTCATCACCTGGACGCCGTGCGTCGCCGACTGCGCCTCCTCCTCGCGCAGGCCGGCCTCGGCGACGGCGGAGACCGAGCGCGCGAAGTCGCGCGCCGTGGCCTGCGGTGACCGGCGCGCGTAGGTTGCGGCCAGCTCGCCGAACTTCGCCAGGTTGACGAGGCGCTCGACCACCTCAGCCGACGCCGCGAAGAGCAGCTGCCGGCGCAGGCCGAGCCGCTCGATCATCCGGTGCACGAACAGGTCGGCACGCGTCGAGTCCAGTGCTCCCGACGCCGAGCGGTAGAGCTTGAGGAAGGCGAGGATCCGCTCGCGCGCCTCCGGCGGGATCTGCGGCGACTCCATCGCGGCGCCGAGCGCGCCGACCATGTCGAGCTTGCGCCGGCGGGCGATCTGGGTGACGCGCGCGAGGTCGATGGAGCGCAGCTCGATCGGAGGGCGGGCGAGCGCGCGCACGACCGCCCCCGCGTCACCGGGGTCGACGAGCAGCCGCAGCCACGCGAGCAGGTCGCGCACCTCGGCGCGCTGGAAGAAGGCGGCGGCGCCGGTGATGCGGTGCGGCACGGCACGCTCCTCCAGGGCGACGGCGACCGTCTGCCCCTCGTTCTTCACCGACCGCACAAGCACCGCGACGTCCTCGGGCGCGACGCATGGTCTCGCCCTAGCGGGCTCGCCACCGGCTTCGCCTCCCCGGGTGATCAGGCGCTCGATGTCGGCGGCGACCGCCTGCGCCTGCGCGCGCTCGGTCGCCGCGCGCCAGAAGACCACCTCGCCGCCCTCGCCGCGCCCGCTCAGCGGCGTCCCCATCCGGTCCTCGTTGGGCGTCGCCACCGAAAGGGCAGCGTCGACGATCCGCTGCGGCAGCCGGTGGGAGCGCTCGAGTGCGATCGTCGTGACGGCGCCCGACTCCGCCTGGAAGTCGCGCGCGTTCTTGGTGGCCGCGCCGCGGAAGCGGTGGATCGCCTGGTCGTCGTCGGAGGCGACGGTGACGCTCGCTCTGTCGGCCATCAGCAGCCGCAGCAGCAGGTTCTGCGCGAAGTTGCAGTCCTGGAACTCGTCGACGAGGACGTGGCGGAAGCGCTGCGTGAGCCGCGCGCGCACGTGCCTGCGCTCGCGCAGGAGGCGGAAGGCGTGGAGCACGAGGTCGCCGAGGTCCAGCGCGCCGGCCTCGGCGAGCATGCGGTCGTGAGCGGCGTAGATGGCGGCGAACTCGCGCTCGCGCTCGCCCTCCTCGCCGGCGAGCGTCGCCGCCCACGCGGCGTAGTCGCTGGCGGAGATCAGCTCGTCTTTGAGGCGGTCGATGCGCCCGACGACGGAGCCCAGCAGCGCACTCGGGTTGCCGCGCAGGTCGTGTCGGGCGAGCGACAGCTCATCGATGCGCTCGAGCAGCATCGCCAGCCGGTCCGCCGCGGTCACCGGCGTCGCGAAGGGGTCGACGCCCGCCACGGCCGCCTCGTCGCGCAGCAGTTGCGCGCATAGCTCGCCGAACGTCGTCACCGTCAGCTCCTCGAAGGCGTCGAGTGCAATGGCCGCCTCGACGCGCTCGCGCAGCTCGGCGGCCGCCGCCGGCGAGAAGGTCAGGCAGAGGATCGACTCGGGCGCCGCGCCCTGGGCTACGAGCCATGCGAAGCGCTCGACGAGCACGCGCGTCTTGCCCGTTCCGGCGCCGCCGAGGACCAGCAGCGGGCCGGCCGGATGCGTCACCGCCTCGCGCTGCGCATTGGTCAGCCCCACGACCCGTCAGGATACGTCGCGATGGACCAACCGGATTGGCTTTGGGCGTCGCGCCGCGCGACGGAGGCGCTGCGCGACATCCTCGTCACCACCGAGGACCGGTCGGCGGCGACGGGCACGGTCGGGGAGGGCGGTGACCGGACGCTGGTCATCGACGCGCGCGCGGAGGCAGCGGTCTTCGTGGAGCTCGACGCGCTGCATGCCGCGGGCGCGCGCTTCACCGCGGTCAGCGAAGAGCGCGGCGTCGTCGACTACGGGTCGCTCGACCGGCTCGTGGTGATCGACCCGATCGACGGCTCGACCAACGCCAAGCGCGGGCTGCCCCACCACTCCATCTCCATCGCGGTCGCCGAGGGGCCGACCATGGCCGACGTGGTCTTCGGCTACGTGTACGACTTCGGGCCCGAGGAGGAGTGGACCGCCGTCCGCGGGCAGGGCGCGCACCTGGACGGCGTGCGGCTCGATCGGGAGATCGGCGAGCGCCGCAGCGACGACGGCCGGCTCGAGCTGCTGGGCCTGGAGGGATCGGACCCGCGGCGGCTCGTGCAGGCGGGCGACGCGCTGGCCGAGGCCGCGCACCGCGTGCGCGCGCTCGGCACCATGGCGGTCACGCTGTGCCAGGTCGCCGGCGCTCGCCTGGACGGGATGGTGACGCTGGGCAACACCCGCGCCGTGGACGCCGCCGCGGGACAGCTGATCGTGCGGGAGGCCGGCGGGGCGGTCGCCTTCACCGCGTTCGCGGACCCGCTCGGCGCGCCGCTGGACCTGGAGCCGCATTCGCCCGTGGTGGCGGCCCGCACGCCCGCGGGCGTCGAGGCGCTACGCCGCATCGGAGTGGACCAGTAGCGTCCAGCGCGTGATCGACTGGGGGTTGGCGGAGCGGGTGTCGCGTGCGGTGGCGTCCAACGCCGCCCCGGCCGAGGCGCCGCACGCGGCCTTCGCCGAGGAGGTCGAGGCGTTCGCGGCACGCAGTGCCGAGCTGGTGTCCGCGTACACGGGTCTGTCGGCGCCGGACGGGCTGCCGCAGCCCGAGACCGTCGACCGCGACGGCTGGGCGACCATCAACCTCCGCTCCATTCGCACCGTGCTCGAGCCGGTGGTCGCCCGCCAGGGGGAGGGGCTCGGGCCGCTGGCCGGACCAGTCCGCGCGATGACGGGGATGCTGCTCGCGGTCGAGGTCGGCGCGCTCAGCGGCTTCCTGGCTGCGCGCGTGCTGGGGCAGTACGAATTCCCGGTCACCGACCCCGAGGTGCCGGCGCGACTGCTCTTCGTCGGGCCCAACCTCGCCCAGGCCGCGAGCTCGCTCGAGGCCGACGATCAGGCCCTCACCCGGTGGGTCGCGCTCCACGAAACGACCCACGCCCTCCAATTCGGCGGAGTTCCGTGGCTTCGGTCACACATGGCCAGCCGCATCACCGAGCTCATGACGTCGATCGACGTCACCGTGGACATGCGGTCGCTGCTGCGCCTGCCGCGCATGGACGACCTGCGCGCGCTGGCGGACGCGGTGCGCACCGGAGAGCTCGTCACCTTCGTCGCGGGGCCCGAGCGCCGCGCGCGCCTCGACGAGCTGCAGGGAACGATGGCGCTGCTCGAGGGCTACGCCGAGCACGTCATGGACGCGGTGGGCCTCGAGCTGCTCCCCGATCTGCCTCATTTGCGGGAGGGTTTGGAGCGGCGGCGGCGTCAGCGCGGTGGGGTGCTGCGGGTGCTGGAGCGCCTCATCGGCCTCGAGCTCAAGCTGCGCCAGTACGAGCAGGGCAAGGCGTTCTGCGACGCCGTCGTGGCCGAGGGCGGCATCGACGCCCTCAACCGGGCGTGGTCTGCGCCCGAGGCGCTGCCCGGCCTGGCCGAGCTCGACGACCCGTCGGGCTGGCTGCGGCGCGTCGCCGCCTGACCGAACGCTCGTTCGTGCATCTGTAACCGTGCCGGGCTAGCGGTTTACAAACACATGTTCGAGGGCATTGTCCTCGTAACTCGATTAGAACTAATATCCTTACTCCACGAGGGAGCGATCGCCACCCATGGCTGACACCAAGACCACCACCACTTCACGCCGCACGACCCGCAAGCCGGCCGCCAAGCGCCCCGCCGCGAAGCGCCGTGCCAGCGCGACGACGTCGCGCTCCAACGGGACGACGTCGCCCGCCGTCAAGCAGGCCAACAAGACGACGGCCGCCAAGCGTGCCCGCACCACCGCCACCCGCCAGACCGCTGCTGCGGCGCAGTCGGCCACCAAGGCCAACACCAACGCCGCAAAGGCGACCGTGACGGAGGCCCGCTCCTACGCCGAGCGCGTCGTCCTCACCAGCGTCGGCTCCGTGCTGCTCACGCGTGAGAACGTCCAGGAGACCTTCGAGGACCTGGTCAAGCGCTTCGGCTCGCTCGACTCCGCGCAGAAGGAGATCACGCGCGACCTCAAGAAGGCCGAGCGTCGCGGCGCCACCGCCCGCAACCGCCTCGAGCGCCAGGTCCGCAGGACCCGCACGCAGCTCGAGCGCGAGCTCCGCACCCGCCGTCGCGAGGTCACCGCGCAGGTCAAGTCCCTGGTCTAGCGATCACAGCTTCCCCCGCCGGACGTCGAGGAGACGGTCCGGGCCGGGTCAGATCCGCTCGCCTCATAACCCGCGAGCGGATGTAGCACCCTCTCCTCCCTCAACCGTCGGGTCGGCCTCTGGGCCGGCCCGTCGGTCTTTAATCGCGCGTCGGTCAGTCGACGGCCATTCTCGTGGAATCAACCATCTAGGGCTCGAGTACGACCTTTCCGAACAGGTCGCCGGCGGCCATGGCACGCAGGCCGTCGGCGGCTTCGGAGAGGGAAAGGGTGCGGTCGATGATCGGCATGACGTCGCGCGCAGCCATGAAGGCGAGCATGTGCTCGAGCTCGTCGCGGGTCCCCATGGTGGAGCCGACGACGTCGAGCTGCAGGAAGAAGACGCGGCGCAGGTCGGTGACCGCCTGCGCGCCACTGGTGGCGCCGGAGACGACGAGCCGCCCGCCGGGGCGCAGGGACTTGATCGAGTGCTCCCACGTCGCCTCGCCCACGGACTCGATGACGCAGTCGACGCGCTCGGGAAGCCGGGCGCCCGACTCGAAGGCCTGATCGGCGCCGAGCTCCACGGCGCGGTTGCGCTTTTTCTCGTCACGCGAGGTCGCCCAGACACGCAGGCCGGCAGCGGCGCCCAGGGCGATCGCCGCGGTCGCGAGCCCGCCGCCCGCGCCCTGGACGAGCACCGTCTCGCCCGGCTTGCACGCCCCGCGCGTGAAGAGCATCCGGTAGGCGGTCAGCCAGGCCGTCGGGACCGAGGCGGCCTGCGCGAAGGACAGCCCGGCGGGCTTGGGCACCAGGTTGCGCCGCGGCACCGCCACCTTCTCGGCCAGCGTGCCCTGATGGAGCTCGGAGAGCAGGGTGCGCGAGGGGTCGAGCGTCTCGTCGTCGCGCCAGTCGGGGTCGGAGATGACCGCGTGCACGACCACCTCGTTGCCGTCGGGGTCGACGCCGGCGGCGTCGGTGCCCAGGATCATCGGGACGCGGTCGGCCTTGAGCGCCACGCCCTGCAGCGCGAAGAGGTCGTGGTGGTTGAGCGACGCGGCCCTGACGTCCACGGTCACCCAGCCGTCGGGCGCGTCGGGCTCCGGGCGCTCGCCGACCTCCAGGTTGTCCAGCGGCTCGTCGGCGTCGAGGCGGGCTGCGAAGGCGGCGAGCACTAGAAGCGCTCCGGCTCACGGTTGACGGCCTCGAGGCGTGCGGTGCGGACCCACCCGCTCACCGTGTCCTCCGCCTCGGCGGACGCCGGTGTCGTGTCGCGCAGAAACTGTTCGATGGCGGCGATCACGGCAGCGGCTTCCTCGGGCGTCGGGGCGTTCATTGGAGTTTCGTCCTCTCCGATTCGCAGGCTCATCGCTCCGGACGACGTTACCCTGAAGCCATGCCCACGACATACGCGGTCCTCGAAGCTCTGAAGGTCGTCGTAGACCCCGAGCTGCACAAGGACATCGTCACGCTCGAGATGGTGCGGTCGATCGACATCCACGCCACCGGAGTGGTGGACGTCAAGGTCTCACTGACGACGCCTGGCTGCCCGATCAAGGCCACCTTCGAGACGGCGGTCACCGAAGCCGTGCGCGCGCTCGACGGCGTCGTCGGCGTCAACGTCGCCTTCGACGTGCTCTCCCCGGAGGAGAAGAAGAAGCTGCAGGCCAAGCTCGGTCGCGGCGGCGGGCTGCCCGACGGCTCGCTCGCCCAGGTCAACAACGTCATCTGCGTCGGCTCGGGCAAGGGCGGCGTCGGCAAGTCCTCGGTGACCGCGAACCTCGCCGCCGCGCTGGCCGGCGAAGGCAAGCGCGTCGGCGTCCTGGATGCGGACGTCTGGGGCTACTCGATCCCGCGCATGTTCGGCCTTGGCGCCGACCGCCCCGCGGTGTCGGCGGAGCGCAAGATCATCCCGCCGGTCTCCAACGGCATCAAGGTGATGTCGATCGGCTTCTTCCTCGACGAGGACGCGGCCGTGGTGTGGCGCGGACCGATGCTCCATAAGGCGCTCACGCAGTTCCTCAAGGACGTCGAGTGGGGCGAGCTGGACTACCTGCTCGTCGATCTGCCCCCCGGTACCGGTGATGTGTCGATGACGCTCGCGGAGCTGCTGCCCCAGGCGAAGTTCCTCATCGTCACCACTCCGCAGGACACCGCGCAGAAGGTCGCGCGCCGCGCCGCCGAGATGGCCGACAAGGTCCACCTCGAGGTCGCCGGTATCGTCGAGAACATGAGCTCGTTCACCACCCCGTCGGGTGAGCGTTTCACCATCTTCGGCGAGGGCGGCGGGCAGGCGCTCGCGGACGAGATCGGCGTGCCGCTGCTGGGCAAGATCCCGCTGACCATGCCGCTGCGCGTGCAGGCGGACGCCGGCCTCCCGCTCGTCTTCGAGGACCCGGACGACCCGGCCGCGCAGGCGCTGCGCCAGACCGCGCGCGGCATCATCGCAATGTCGCCGATCGAGCTGCCCGTTCTGCAGATGGCAAGCGCCCCCGAGCCGCCTCCCAAGCCGCTCGGGATGAGCCTGCCGATGGCGGGCTGAATCGCCCCAGCGACCTGCTGCTGCGCTCCGTCGTCACCGTGCACAACGCGCAATCGGTGTAACCCACGCGGGCCGGGGTAGGTCTGAAGCTCTGCACGCAGGAACTCGAGCCTCGGAGGCCATGATGGAAGCAGGGACGACCGCAAGCAGCAGTCTCGCCAAGACTACCCCGCTCGAAAGCGACAAAGGCAAGACCTCGATCGCCGACGGCGTCGTCACGAAGGTCGCCGGCATCGCGGCGCGAGAGGTTCCCGGCGTGTACGCGCTCGGGGGCGGCGCGACACGTGCCCTGGGCAGCGTCACGCAGCGTGTGGGCATCGGCGACGAGCGCACCCAGGGCGTGAGCGTCGAGGTCGGCGAGGTCGAGGCGGCGGTCGACCTGACCATCGTCATCGAGTACGGGGAGTCCATCCCGCAGGTCGCCGAGCAGCTGCGCGACAACGTCTCCAAGCGGATCGAGAACATCACCGGCCTCAAGGTCACCGAGGTCAACGTGACCGTCAACGACCTGCACTTCCCCGGCGACGAGCAGCCCGCCGAGGACGCTCGCGTCGCGTAGCCGGCAAGAGTGAAAGATTCGCTCTCCACCCGCGAGCAGCTCGCGCTGATCGCCGTCCGCGCGGCGATGGGCGTCGAGGGCGTGGTCGGCATGCACGCCCAGCCCGGCGGCGTCCACACCACGCAGGCGGGCGCCGAGCGCGTTGGTGGCGTGAGCGTCGTCGCGGGCCACGGCGAGGGCTTCGACGTGACGCTGTGCCTGAGCGCACTGCCGGTGCCGCTGCATCCGCTCGCCGCCCGCGTCCGCTCCGCGGTGCGCTCCCGCGCGCAGATCGCCGGCCTGAGCGCGGCGGTCGGCGTCGTGGACGTCCGCTTCGACGCGGTGGTCGACTCGCCGAGCGTGGCCGGGGCATGATCGTGCTCCGCGCCGTCGTGCGCCTGGTGACGTTCGTCCTGCTGGTCGTGCTGGCGCTGGCGGGGCTGGCGATCGCCCTCGCCTGCATCGGCACGGGTGAGAACACGCTGAGCCTGGCCTGGCTCACCGAGCAGCTGCGACTGGCGGACGTGCGCGACGAGGTCGGCGGCTTCCTCGACAACCTGGAAGGCGCGTCCCCGCCCGCGCCGGCGATCCTCGGCGGGCTCGGGGCGGTCCTGCTGGGCGTGGTGCTGCTCGTCGGACTGCTCGTCCCCGCTCGCGAGCGGCTGGTCACGCTTGAGACCACCGGCGACGGCGGTCGGCTGAGCGCCCGTCGCCGGCCCCTGGGCCAGATCGCGGGCACGCTGGTCGAGCAGGTGCGCGGGGTGACCAGCGCGTCGACCAAGGTTCGTCCCGGCCGCCGCGCGGGCGCCCGACTGCGCATCACCGCCGACCGGACTCGCACTGCGCCGGCCAAGGCCGTGGAGCAATCTTCTCAGGAGGCGCTGGCGGAGCTCACGAGTGCCTTCAAGCTGCGTGCGCGCGTGCGCTCGCGCCTGGGCGAGTCCGGAGCCCGGGTCCAATGATGCGACAGCGGCTGCGCACACGCACCTCGCGCCTCGCACTGCTCGGTCGCGTCGTCACCGTCATCTTCGCGCTGGCGCTGATCTGGTACGGGCTGATGGTGTTGCTGCTGGCGGCCGGGGTGTCGGCGGACACCGTGAACGCCGTCAGTGGCTACCGCACGGTCTTCGACGAGCTCTCGTCGATCACCACCGCGGACGTCGATGACGGAGTGACGCGGGCGATCGTGGCCGGCGCGGGCCTGCTCGCCTTCGTGCTCTTCGGCTACCTGGCGCTCAAGGAGCTGCCGCGCCCGTATCTGACGCGATCGGACATCGAGCTGTCTGCCGACGAGCGCGGCCTCACCACCGTCGGGGCGCGCACCGTCGAGCGGGCGGCGGAGATCGCTGCCCGCGCGCATCCGGACGTCTCTTCGGCATCGGGTCGCTACGGGACCGACGACCTCGAGGTGTCCATCTCCGTCCAGCGAGCGCGCGGCGTCCCGGAGGTCCTGCGTGACGTCCACGGCCGCGTTCGCGACGCCCTTTCCGAGCACGGCCTTCCCGTCGTGCCCGTCAACGTCAATCTCACCGGCTACGACCGCCGGACCAGAAGGGAGCTCAACTGATGAGCCTCAAGCAGTTCGCCGCCATCCTCGGCTTCGCCTTCGTCGCCGCCTGGATCGGCTTCGACTTCGGCTCGGCCATCCTCTGCCTCCTCGGTGCGGGCGCGTTCGCCGCGAGCTCGGCGATCATCACCGGGGACCTCGACCTCGCCGACGTGCAGGGCCGCCTGCAGGGCGTCGCCCAGCCGTCATCCCCGCCGCCGCCGGCCTATGTGCCGCCGCCACCGCGGCCGGCCGCCTCCCGGGTCCGTTAGGCGCCGCTCGCCACGACGGCGGCGAGCGCGAGCCGGTCGCCGTCGGGCTCCCAGTCGACGAGCCCGAGGGCCGCGAACGCGGTCAGCCAGCCTTCCATCGGCCACGTCCCCCAGCGCTCCCGGAAGCGGCGGGCGTTGCGCACGATGTCCTGGACGTGCTCCACCGGCGGGTCCGACACCGCATGGTGCTGGTGGTGCGCCCAGGCGCCGCCCACCCACGTGAGCCGGACGCCCTCGCGCCGGGCGCGGAAGCCGTAGTCGGTGTCCTCGGCGCCGTAGCCGACGTAGCCCTCGTCGAAGCCGCCGATGCGCGCGTGCGTCGCCGGCGCGACGGCGAACGACAGCGACCAGAACAGCTCCGCCCGCGCTTCGTCGCGCAGCTCGCCCGGCTTCGGCGCAGGTCGCGGGCCGGTCGTGGCGGCGGTGCGGGACTCGGCGAGCTCGCCCGGGCCCGGGGCCACCGCCTCATCCGGCAGCGGTCCCAGCCGGCCCACCGGACCGCAGAGCAGATGGCCGTGGCCCGTCTGCAGTGCGGCGGCGGTCAGTGCGGTGAGCATCCCGCGCTCGGGCAGGCAGTCGACGTCCAGGCAGAGCACGAGGTCCGCGTCGACGGCGGCGGCGATCGCGGTATTGCGCGCTGCCGCGAGCGGGAGCGGGGCGCCGTCGGCGACCGGCGCGTGCACGACCTCCCCGAGGTCCGGCGGCGGCTGTTCGTCGAGGCTGACGATCACGTACCGGTCGGGCGCGGGATCCAGGCGCGCGACGGCGTGAGCCTGGCGCTCGAGATGCCGACGCCTGCCGCGCGCGATCGTCACGACCGCTACGCGCAACCGGCCACCTCGCGGACGACCGTGGCGAAGCGGCTCGCGCCCGACCCGTCGTGCAGTCGTCCCCAGCCGTCCGCTTCGATCGCCTCGGCGCGGGCCAGCAGGCCGGGCCACTGCTGCCCGGACGGCCACGCATCGCACGTCACCGCCACACCCAGGGCCGACAGCGCCGCGGCCTGCCGTCGCTGTTCGTCGAAGGGCCTCGGCTGCGGCAGGCAGACGAAAGGCCTTCGTGCCGCCGCGACCTCGGCGACGACGTTCCCGCCGGCAGTGCCGACGACGACCGAGCAGCGGTCGAGCAGCTCCCCGACGTCGGCCCCGGTCCCGTGGTCGATGAGGTTCGGGCCGACCGGCGCCGGCCCGCCGGCGACGTGCCACGTGCGCTCCGGCGTGGCGGCCGCCGCCGCCTCCATGTGCGCCCACGTCAGCCCGTGCCCGCCGGCGCCGACGAGCAGGAGCACGTCGCCGCCGGCCGGTCGCGCTCCGAACGCGCGGCCGTCGAAGCGCGAGATCGCACCGACGAAGCGCACGCCCTCGTCGAAGGGCAGATCGCCGGGCAGATGCGATTCGGCCGACCACGGCGCGACCACCGCAGCAGCCTGCCGGTAGGCCAGACGGTGGGGATCGTCGCGTCGCGTCCCCCGCTGCGCCACGACCACCGTCGGGACGCCCAGCAGCCGGGCGAGCAGCGCCACCTCGACGGACACGTCGACCACCATCGCGGTGGGCTGCTCGGCCTCGATCCACGCCGCGATGCGCGCCATGCGGGCGCGTGCTCCTCCATGGTGCAGCGGCGCCCAGTGCAGGGTGCCGCGGGCCGTCGGGTCCACCGGCGCGTCGGCGACGTCGGACGGGAGCCCGGCGCTGTCGAGCACCTTCACGTCGCCGACGAGCGGTGCCGTGGCGAGCATCCGGGCGCGGTGTCCGGCGCCGTGATGGTGCACGTACCAGCCGATCGTCAAACGGCTTCCAGCGCCTCCGCGCCGACGGGGGTGCCGGCGGCGAGGCGGGCGAACATGGCCTCGTAGCGGCGGCCCATCGCGTCGATGCCCAGCCGCGCCAGGGCGGACCTGCGGACCGCCACTCGCGGCAGCTCGCTGACGGCCAGAGCGGCGGCCGCCAGCGCGTCGACGTCCCCGCCGGGCGCGAGCAGGCCGGTCGCCTCGCACACGACCTCGGCAAGGCCGCCGCGGGCGAAGGCGGCCACCGGCGTGCCGGTCGCCATCGCCTCGGCCGCCGTCAGGCAGAACGGCTCCTCCCAGTCGGGCGTCACGAAGGCGACGGCGCTCGAGCCGAGCAGGACCGCGAGCTCGCGGTGCTCGAGGTGCCCGACGTACTCCGCACCCGCGCCCAGCAGCGGCGCCACCTCGGCGGCGAAGTACGCAGGGTCCACGATCGGCCCGGCCAGGCGCAGGTCCAGACCCGCCTCGCGGGCGGCGGCGATGGCCAGATGCGGCGCCTTCTCTCGGACCATGCGCCCACACCAGGCAGCGGTCTCACCCCCGGGCCCGAGCGGCCACGCGCCCGCGTCGACGCCGTTGGGGATGACCTCATGGACGCGGACCGGGCGCCACACGCGAGCGGTCGCCTTCGAGACCGCGTTGAGGTGCAGGCTCGCCCGGCGGCGCGACTGCAGCGCGCCTTCCAGCCAGGGCGTCGGCGGCGTATGCAGCGTGAGCGCGGTAGGGACGCCCAGCAGTTGCGACATGGCCACCGGCAGGTAGTGCAGCGACTGCAGGTGCACGACGTCGAAGCCGTCGGAGTCCTCGATCAACTCGAGCATGAGCTCCTGGTACGCGTGATGGGCGCTCATGAACGCGTCGGGCGGCATCGAGACGTCCTGTCGCGCCGCCGCGCTCACCTGGACGCCGAGCGCCAGGGCGCGGACCTCGACGCCCGGCACCTGCGATCCGTCGGGAGCGAACATGACCACCTCGTGCCCCGCCCGGGCCAGCCAGCGCGCGAGGTACCAGGTCGACGACTCCACGCCGCCGACGAAGGGCGGCCGGATCGGCGCCACGTGGTGGGCGACCACGGCGATTCGGAGACGCGACGCGAGCATGAGGGTGTCGGAGTACCCAGGTTCCCGCTTCGAGTGTCAAGGCTTGGCGCTTCGAGGCAGCCGGCGTCGGAGACCGCCGCGCGGGGTAGGCGAGGCGGATGCGCATAGTCGTCACCGGAGCGACCGGCAACGTCGGCACGAGCGTCGTCTCGGCGCTCGCCCGCGACCCGCAGGTCGACGAGATCGTCGGGCTCGCGCGCCGGGCGGCCTCGCTGGACGCGCCGCGGACCCGCTGCGTGCAGGCGGACGTCCTGACGGCCGACCTCGATGCGCTCTTCGGGGACGCCGACGCGGTCATCCATCTGGCGTGGCTCATCCAGCCCGCGCGCGACCGGTCGCTCACGCGGACGGTCAACGTCGACGGCAGCCGGCGCGTCTTCGAGGCAGCCGCCCGAGCCGGGGTCGCCATCGTCTACGCGTCCTCGGTGGGCGCGTACTCCCCCGGACCCAAGGACCGCGCGGTCGACGAGACCTGGCCCACCGGCGGCATCGCGAGCTCCTTCTACGCGACCGACAAGGCCGAGGTCGAGCGGGTCCTGGACGATGTGGAACGCGCGAACCCTGGGCTGCGTTGCGTGCGACTGCGCCCGGGACTCATCTTCCAGCGCGACGCGGCCGCCGAGATCCGGCGCCTCTTCGCCGGTCCCTTCCTGCCCAACGCGCTCCTGCACCCGCGGCTGATTCCCATCGTGCCGGCGATGGAGCGGCTGCGCTTCCAGGCCGTGCACTCCGACGACGTCGCCGATGCCTACCGGCTCGCCGCGGTCCGCGACGCGCGCGGCGCCTTCAACGTCGCCGCCGAACCGGTCCTGGACCCCGATGAGCTGGGCCGCATCCTGGGCGCCCGGCCCGTGCCGGTGGACACGCGCGTGCTGCGCGCCGTCGTCGACGCGACCTTCCGCCTACGCCTGCAGCCGACCGAGCCCGGCTGGCTCGACATGGCGCTCGCGGTGCCGATCATGGACACGCGGAAGGCACGCGATGAGCTGGGCTGGACGCCGGCTCGCACGTCGTCGGACGCGCTGCTCGAGCTCCTGGACGGCATGCGCCGCGGCGACGGCGCGCCAACCCCGCCGCTGGAAGCGGGCAGCGCCGGCTTGCTCCGCTGGCGCGAGATCGCCTCCGGTGTCGGCGCCCGTATCGGCTGACCATGCCTACCTACACCGGAACCGTCACGACCCCGAAGTCCGCGCCGGACGCCTTCGACTACATGGCCGATGTCAGCCATACCTCCGACTGGGACCCCAACTGCGAGGCGGCGACGAAGACGACGCCGGGCGAGGTTGGGGTCGGCATGAAGTTCCACCTCAGGTTCTCCGGTGTCGCCGGACAGGAGATGGAGTTCGACTACGAGGTCACCGAGTACGACGCGCCGCGGCGGATCGTGCTCGAGGGCGGCAACGACAGCCAGCATTCGGTGGACACGATCGAGGTGGAGTCCACGGCGACCGGGTCCAACGTGACCTACACGGCCGAACGCGGAGCGCGAGCGCTCCGTCGAGCTCGACGCGGGCGTTCCGCGCGCCGAGCGGGAGATCCAGCTCGAACCCCCAGACACCCCCAAACCGAAGGAGAGCACCTGATGGCGCTCAGATACGAGCCGGCCCATGTCTGATCTCAACACCCCGCCCAGCCAGGACGCCAAGACCGGCGACCTGCTGCGTCAGCTCTCCCAGCAGGTCTCGACGCTCGTCTCCCAGGAGATCGAGCTGGCCAAGGCCGAGCTCTCCGAGAAGGGCAAGAAGGCCGGCATGGGCGCCGGCATGTTCGGCGGCGCGGCCGTGGTCGGCTTGTACGCGGGCGGTGCGCTGATCGCGTTCCTGATCCTGCTGCTGGTCGAGACCGGCCTGGCCGCGTGGCTGTCTGCGCTGATCGTCACGATCGTGCTCGCGGTCATCGCTGCCGTCCTCGCGCTGAGCGGCAAGAAGCAGGTCGACCAGGTCGGGGCCCCCGCGCCCGAGAAGACCATCGCCTCCGTCAAGCAGGACACCGAGACGATCAAGAACCGTGCGCAAGCAGGGAGGAACGGCTGATGGCCACCCAGGACCCAGGATCAGAGCAGGAGTCCAAGACGCCGGAGGAGATCCGCGCGGAGATCGAGCAGACCCGGAATGAGCTCGGCGACACCGTCGAGGCGCTCGGCGCGAAGACGGACGTCAAGGGCCGCGCCCAGGACAAGGTCGACGAGATGAAGACCAGCGCCCAGGACAAGGTCGAGGAGCTCAAGACCACCGTCCAGGACAAGATGCCCGGCGCAGGCGCGTCCGACGGTCGCGCCGCCGGCACCGGCGAACCGTCCGGCCCCCAGGTGCAGGCGCAGGCCGCGATGGACAAGGCGCGCGCGAACCCGCTGCCCGTCGCGGTCGCCGTCGCCCTGCTGCTCGGCTACCTCATCGGACGCAGGAGGGGCGAGTGAAGGCTTCACCCCGGTCTCGCTGATCGCCGGCCTCATCGCAGGCCTCGCGCGCGGCCTGACCGATCACAGCATGCGCCGCGCCTGGGCCCGCCGCACCGGCACGTGGCCCGGCCAGGAGCGCCCCGAACCCGAGTGAGGCCGGCTAGGTCTCGATGTCGCGAGCCCGGTCGCGCTGCTGCGCGGCCGCGGTCTCGTGCTCATCGGCGACGCGTGAGCGCTCCTGTACCCGCTCCTGCGCCTTGTCGGCCAGGGCGTTGTGCTGGGCGGCGATCTCCCGCTCGCGGCTGACCGTTTCGCGGTCCTGCTCCACCTTGGCGGCGACGTCGCGCGCGGTCTGCTGGTGCTCCTCGGCCTTGGCGATGCGGGCACGGGCCTCGACGCGCTTCTGGCCGTCGTCGGGTCCGCGGCGGCGCATCGCCGAGAGGCTGAGCGCGAGCGCTATCAGCGCGACGACGACGACGATGACGATGATCAGCCAGGTCTCCATGACGCGAGGACTACCCCGGCGGCGCCGTCGGGTAGTCCGCGGACATGCATCGGCTCGACATCGACACCGTCCTCGAATGGCGCGGCAACACCGTGCGCGACGCCGAGGGGGAGAAGATCGGCACGTTCGGCGACGTCTTCCTGGACGCCGAGACCGACGTTCCGGCGTGGGGCGGGGTCCGCACGGGCCTCTTCGGGCGCAGCGAGTCCTACGTGCCGCTCGCGGCCGTGGAGGAGCGCGACGGCGACCTTTTCATCCCGTACTCGCAGGCCCAGGTCAAGGACGCGCCGCGGATCGATCCTGACGTCAGCCTGACGCCCGAGGAGGAGCAGGTCCTCTACGACCATTACGGCCAGGAATACCGCGCGTCAGCCGCCGCCGGGCCCTCACTGCCCGAGGGCGAGATGATCCGCTCCGAGGAGGAGGTGCACGTGCACGAGAGGCCGCTGCGCCCCAAGGAGCGCGTCCGCCTGAAGAAGGTGCTGGAGACCGAGCCGTCGCCGGAGAACGCGGTCGACGATGGGCAGGACGCCGGCGAGGCGCCGCGCTAGCTGAGTCCCTGGCCCGACCGGGCTCCCGAGAGCCTCGACGCCGCAGAGATCGCCGGGCGCGCGGCACGGTATCCGGGGAGCGACGACTCCGCGCTCAGATACACTGATCTCCTGTTCATCCCGAAGGCGACGCCATTCCTCGCGCTTCGATCCAAGCGATCCGAGCGGGGTCCGAGACGGACACCCTGCCGCAGGACTGGCGCACTCGCCGGGACGTTGCTCGCGATTCTCGCAGTGGGCTGTGGTGGGGACAACAGAGCTGACGAAACGTCCGAAGCGACGCCACGGGCTGCGGCCGACAAGAGCCTGCCGCAACACAGCACCGCATCCCGTGACGAGGCGGCGCCCAAGCGCCGGGATCAAGGTGAGAAGTCCAAGCCTGAAGCCGACCTAGGGGAGGGAGAGGGGAGCCCTCGGCCGCCGTCCAGCGGTGTGAAGGACAGAAAGGCGATCCGGGAGTTCCTGGTCACGGACTTCGTGAGCGACGACGACGATGTCACCTGCATGCGCGTTGTCACCGAGAGGCTGCTGGCGGAGCTCTATGGCGGCGAAGCAGGGTGCAGGAGAGAGCAGGCGGAGCCCGACGGCGAGCGGGTGGCCGTCTCGATGATCGAGGTGCAGGGCAGCCGTGCTTCCGCCCATGTCCGCTGGACGGCCGGCGATCTCACCGGCGTGCAGGGCGGGCTCCTGTTGATCGATCAGGAGGGAGGCTGGCGCGTCGACGATCTCTCGTCGGATCTGCTTCGTTCAGTGATCAGCGTGTCGTTCGGGCGGGCGAAGTCGCAAGAGGCGCGCATACAGGGTCTGGGTGCCAGCCTCAGCCAGCGCGTGTCGCGCGGCCTATCTGACTGCATGGAGCGCGAGTTCGTGCGCATCTCCGAGCGCGGCTCGCGGAAGTCCTTCTACGCCATGCTTCGCAAGGAGCCGCAGGCGCAGCGCCGACTCGCGCGACTGATGTCGAGCTGCCAAAAGTCCCTGAGGGAGGATCTCAGCCCCGAACAGCGCGACCAGATCGACTTCCGGGCCGGCTTCATGAATTCGTGTGCGAAGCAAAGCCGTCGCAGCCGGGATCTTCGTAGCTGCCTGTGCACCCTCGAAAACCTGCTCCGGGCATACGACAACGATGTGCGTCGGCTCGGCGCAGCAATTCGTCGCGTACAGCGCGGCGCTGAGCTGGAGCCGGCCCTGCAGCGCGCGTACGCGCGATGTGTCCGCTAATGCACGATCGTGAAGCTCGTCGCGGCTGACGCGTGCGCCGATGGCCGCCCACAGCGCGTCAAGGCCGCCGGGCGGCGGGTCGAGCAGCACGAGCACGG
>JBBJOW010000046.1:0-33790 GCA_037724045.1 Solirubrobacteraceae bacterium | reverse complement strand
GCGCCTCCGAGGCCCGTCATCGCAGGGAATGTGTCGGCGAGGACCGTACCGGACGTCGCCTACGCCCAGCAGCAGCGGCGCTCGGTCAGCTCACGATGGTGGCGATGTCGCGGGGAATAGCCTGTTCCCCGCGACACTCACGTCCGCGTACCCTGCCCTCACTCGAGGCGCAGTATCACCCCAGCGATGGACGAAGCAGAACCCGATCGTCAGTCTGGATCAGTGTGATCGCGTCTGGGCCACTCGGGTCGATTGAGCGCGACCCGCTCGGCTATGGCCGGATCCTCGTCGAGCCATGGTGGCTCGGTGATACGAAGGCGCGCGCAGAGGCGCATGACCTCGGGAACGTAGCGGCGCAGGTCCACGTCGCCGCGCAGCGCCATGCGCACGATGTCTCGGTCGACGCGGTCGAGTTCGTATTCGGGCACGACCCGGAGCCTACGTTCCTCATTGCACGACGGCTGGTATGGACGAGCAGCAGTGGCGGTGCGAACGGCGTGGAGTGGGACGTGGTCTGTCGCGTTGGTGGACGAGCGCCGGTCGAGCGGGGAAGATGTGCGGCGGTGGTTATGAAATGGATGACCCGCGGTTGGCAGTGCGGCGACGTCTCCGACGCCGAAGGGGCCGCGCTCGAGGCCGAGTACCAGTCGCACGTGGAGAGGCTGTTACCGCGCTTGCCGGATGCGCTGCGGGTATTCGTTGGTCAGCCCGACGAGTCAGGCTACGTCTCGCTGCATGACGGCCGCCTCGAGTGGTGGGCATCGGACGCACCCAGGAGCTTCACGTTGCAGGTGTTCTGCGGTTACGACCGGCTCGGATACCGGCGGTTGGTCATGCAGTACCGCGGGCGGGCCGAGGTCTTTGGAGCATCCGGGCGCGATGTCGCGGGCTGGCTGAATGACCCGCAGACCGAGTTGCTCTACGACGAGGTCGACATCGCGGAGGACGGCCGCTTCGAGCATCGCTTCCTACTGTGGCCCGCTGGCGAGTTCGGACTGCGATGCGACGATGTCGTCGTGGTGTCGGCGCCAGCGCCGGCAAGCACCTACGAGGTGTTGATGCGCCGCAAGCAACTGGAGTCCTCGGCAGTCTTTGGACGCTTGATGCATACGTGGGAGACGGGCCAGCGGCGGATGCGCGACCTGTGGGAGGACCTGCGAGCGCGCCTAGACGATTTGCGCTGACGCTGCGAACCGGCCCCGCTAAGCGACGGAAAGGTTGCACCGTGCTCAGCCATGACTCGAGCGGGTTGACCAGCGCCACCTCGGACATCAAGCGGTCCTCGGGACTTGGCCGCTTAGCGTGCGTTCCTGTTCCGTTGCTACCAGAAGGCCGGCCTGCGCCGCAGCCGGCTCAAAGGCGATGAGGCCAGAAGACCTGGACCGGATGGGCGATCCTGACCTACACCCTGACCATCCGAAGCGCCTGAAACACTGCGATCCGCTCTCGCCAGAGCACCCCAGCATCACCCGACGGTCGCGCCACCAACGCGGCCGTCGCGCTTGTCACGCTCAGCCGTTTTCCGCGGGAAGTAGCTAGGAGATGACCATCCTTAGCACGCGATCTTGGGCGCTAGCAAGCATGCTCCTCGCTGTCTCGACGGCTGTTTCAAACGCGGCCACCTCGTCGGACGGCACCCACGAGGGTAGTTGGAGCGCAGACGTCTCCAAGCGGTGCAGTCCGAGCTTCGGGGGGAGCCAGCCGCCGACGTTGGGGCCTAGGTAACGCCCGATCGGCTGCCACAGCCGCTCATCGCCGTGCACGTCGACAAGGCTGTCGAGAGTCCACCCACTTGTAAGCCGCTCTACCCACTTAGGATCCACGCCCACTAGGCCTAAGAGCCTCTGGAGCACCTGCCAGCAGAGATCGAGCCCCGGACATGGAGTCAAGTGGGCGGCCATCGCCACGACGTACCACTCATCAACGTGGTAGCTGTCGTCATCCTCGGAAAAGATGTCGTCCCACGACTCCTGATCGTCACGTGAAAGCGCAATGCAGTGGAGCAGATAGTCGGCCACGGTCGGATCGTCATCGTCGGCTACCGACATCGCCAAACGACGCAGCAAGTCAGGACGCAACCTGCCGCCGACGAGCACCTCGCTCTCCAGCCAAGCGTGGAACGCGGCTGGATCAAACGTCCAAGCTCTATGGCGCACACCCATCTCGTTTACGCAGGCAGCTCACCCGGTCCAATCGTCGATACAGCCATTCTCGCCTGGCTTGAGCGTGTAGTTCCTGTCGCACTTGATCCACTGCCGAATCGGTGGCGTTTTGGCCCGATGAGCAAGGGTCGTGTCCGTATCATCACGCGGTATACAATTAATTGACCAGTGTCCGGTAGCAAACTGGGGCGTATAGGTCGCCATACAGTTAGGGATCTCAATCACGGGGCCCTCCGACGCATCCGGTCGCGGAAGTTGTACGTGGAAGGGCACCATGTACGGCTGAGTCGGGGGAAGGGTGCTGCGCCTATAAGTCGATACCCCGTCAGGATCTAGCTGGAAGCTGCTAGGAGAAAGGCTAGGCTTGTTGAAGACACGATCGGCGTTCTTCTTGCCGTTCACTCCCCGATAGACCGTAATAACAGGACCTCCGGGCTGCTCGTCATCAGGCGGGTCGGGGAAAACCGGAGGAGGCACCGGCCACGGCTTCCCTTCGGCGTCATCGTCAGGGAAGCAGAACAAGCAGGGCGGCGGTATGGGCCTGATCAAGCAGAAGCTGGGTGGCTGTAGGAGTAGGAGAGCGGTCTGGTTGTCTGCCGAGTCGGAGCTGGAGGGCTGTGCGGGCGATTGGCTGGTGGGCGTCGCCGGCTTGCCGACCGAGCAGGGGCCGAGGCCGGGTTGGTCGTCCGCGCCGTCGGGTGTCGTCACTGCTTGGCTTTGTGCGCCGTCGGTGACGGGGGCGCCCACCCACTCGTGCACAAAGATGTCCTGCAGACCGTTGGTGTCCAGGTAGAAGTTGGTGGCCGATGACTCAAATGCCGCGCGCTTTCCGTCTGCCGACAGCGAGGGCGAGTCGCTGGCCTTGTTGCCCGCGCGCACCTCGTCTCGAGAGATTTGCTTCCAGGCGCCGGTGGCCAGGTCGTACTCATAGATGTCGTACGCGCCGTTTAGATCGTCGATCTGCACATCGGAGTGCAAGGCCAGCGCCACGTAGCGCCCGTTGGCCGAAATCGCGGGCGATGAGCTGGTCCCGCCGGACGTCCATCCTTGGTTGGCGGCCCACGCCGTCGCCCAGGTGGTCTGGTTCGCCGCCCGGTCGCGCACGTAGATATCGCCTCCCCCGTTCTCATCGCCCGAGGCCAGCGCGGCGCTTGACGCAAAGGCGATGCGGCTTCCATCCGAGGAGATCGAGGGAGAGCTGCTGGTCTCGTTGGCCTGGCCGCCGCCACTCGTGACCGAGACGCGCGTCGTTGTGGCGCCCCCCAGACTGCGCACGAACGCGTCGCCAGCCGAGTTGGTGTCGTCACCCACCAGGTTGGAGGCCGCCGAGTCGAAGGCGACAAACCCGCCGTTACCCGAGATCGCCGCAGACCGGCTGGGCGCGTTGGCCTGCGCGCCCGCGGAGCCCACCGACACTCTGGTGGTGGTGGCGGCGCTGCGATCGCGCACAAAGATGTCATCCGCCGCGTTGGTGTCCCCGCCGACCAGGTTAGAAGCCGACGAGCCAAAGGCCACATAGCGCCCGTCGGCCGAGATCGACGGCGAGCCGCTTGAGTTGTTGGCCTGGGCGCCGCTGCCACCCACCGACACGCGCGTGGTCGCCCCCGTCACGCGATCATGGACGAAGACATCGGCGGCGCCGTTGGTGTCGCCGCTTACCAGGTTCGACGCCGACGAGCCAAAGGCCACGTAACGCCCGTCGCCCGAGATCGAGGGCTCAGAGCTTGCCCCGTCGGCCTGGGCGCCGGTGGAAGCAACCGACACACGCTCAGTGGCCCCGTCGAGCTGATCGTAGATCTGAGTGCCCCCGCCGACCTTGTAGACAAAGACGTCGTCCCGGGCGTTGCTATCGCCATCGACCATGTTGGAGGCAGCCGAACTGAAGGCGACGTAGCGCCCGTCGGCGGAGATCGACGGCCCCGAGCTTGCCCCGTTCCACCCGTCGGCAAGCTTCGGTTGGCTAGGGGGAGAGGGACTCTCAGGGAGATGCACACCCTCGCCGGGGCAGTCAACAGGCCCCATGAACGCGGTCGTCCCGCACATCGGAGGATCAGCGTGAGCCCCCAGACTCAAGGCGGGAAGGGGCACCGCCAGCCCCACCAGCACCAACGCCCCCAACGCCCGCATACCAGTCCCAACAGAGCCCAGAACCTTCCCGCCAGCCAGCAACGCCGTCATCGAAACCATTCCGCTCCTTGCGCTACGATTTCGTCAGCGCGCACGAACCCCACCTCATGCATGGAAGTGTCCGCGTCAAGATCTTCTCACAGTCGTTAGGAACCTACGGACACGGCTGTCCCGCGTCAAGATTCTCCGCACACCAGTTTGGGGTCGGAACCCCGGCCTGGTGGATCTCGTAGCGATTGGCGAAGTCCGACTCGACTTCGAACCGGGTTGACGTAGCCAATGCCGGAAGCAGGGACGTTCCAGTCGCGCGCGATGCGAGTCGCGTAGTCCTCGTTCGTCACCGGGTAGAAGATCGGATGTTCCGGCAACCGCGGAGGCGAGCGCTTCCGCCGGACGCCTCGACGAGCGCAAGTTCTTCGGGCCCCGTTGGGCGCCACAGCGTCAGAGAACCGGCCATCCGGGCATCTTGCTCGATCCGTCCCGTTCTGGTTGCCGACGAGCGCTCCTCGTCCAAAGCGATAGTCCGCGGTCGGCCGGCCGACGACCCGGGCGCTTGCGAGAGCGAGACCACGCGCTTGCGAGACCACGCGCGGCGCAAGGACGTTGTCCTGCGTAGGCGGGAAACGGGAAACGGAGATCCTTGCCGGCCGGTCCCGTCAGGTGGGCTCGCGCGCCGCTTTGCGCCCGCTGGCCGCGAGCAGGTGTAGCCCGTCTGGCCGGAGTTCGCCGGTTGGGGAGACGTGCCGGTACAACGTCTGACGGGTGATCCCAAGCTCCGCGCAGAGTTCGCTGACCTTGGTACCGGGCTGCCCCATTGATGCTGTGGCGAGACGCAGCTTGGCTGGCGTCATCTTGAACGGCCGCCCGCCTTTGCGGCCTCGGGCCCGGGCGGACGCCAAACCAGCGATCGTGCGCTCGGAGATGAGCTCGCGCTCGAACTCGGCCAGCGCAGCGAAGATCCCGAAGATCAGCTTCCCGGCGGGCGTCGTCGTGTCGATCGCTGCGCCCTGCCCGGTGAGGACTTTCAGCCCTACGCCGCGGGCGGTCAGGTCGTGGACGGTGTTGACGAGGTGGTGCAGGTTGCGGCCGAGTCGGTCGAGCTTCCACACGACCAGCGTGTCGCCGTCGCGGAGCGCCTTGAGGCAGGACGTGAGGCCGGGTCGGTCATCGCCGCGCCCGGACGCGTGGTCGTCGTAGAGGTGGACGGCGTCGATGCCGGCGGCGAGGAGCGCGTCGCGTTGCAGCTCGACGGTCTGCGATCCGTCCGCTTTTGAGACCCGCATGTAGCCGACCAGCACGCGATCCTCTCCTTGTCACGCTATACGTTCGATTAAATGACAACCAGCGTTCGGTCTCCCGGACGCCGAAAACGGTCACATAAGGCGTCATGTATTCTAGGTCACGCCAAGGGTACCAAGACCCGGCTTGGGTGACAGGTGGGCCGTAGGGATGCCGAGCTCGGCGAGGTTCGCTAGCACAGCTTCGGTCGATTGCGGTGTGCGGCAGCCGTACATGAGCAAGTCGTGTAGCGCCTGGGCTTCGGCGGGGTCCTCTCTGGCGGCTCGGACTACTTCTTCCAGGGACGCTCTCACCCGACCCCATGCCACGGTGTAGGCGTCCTTCGGCGCCTGGGACGGCGGGCAGCCGTCGTCGACCGGCGGGTGGACGGGGAAGAACAGCTCGGCGTGGGTACCGCGGCCGGTAACCGTGCCGTCCTCGAGCTGTCGACGCGCGCCGGCGACCAGGCGCGAGAGATGCTGGCCTACGAGGAGGGTCGCGGGCACTACGAGCGCGCGCTCGCAGCGATGAGTCTGGCCGGCCTTTCCGACGACGTGCGCCGCGGTGAGTTGCTCTTGCGGCGGGCGGAGTGCGAATGGAGGGCAGGAGACAGCACAACTGCGCGCGCGACGTTTCTCGACGCGGTCGCGATCGCGCGTCGGATACCGGCTCCCGAGCTACTGGCGCGCGCCGCGATCGGATACGCACGCGGACTCGGCGGCTTCCTCCACGTCGTGCGAGCGGACCACACGATCATCTCGCTGATCGAGGAGGCGCTGGCGGCCTTGGAGGATCGCGACAGCGCGCTCCGCGCCCGGCTGCTCGCCCGGCTGGCGGTCGAGCTGTACTACACGGACGAGGTCGACCGCCGGATCGCGCTCAGCCGCGAGGCCATCGAGATGGCGAGGCGGTTGGACGACCCCGTCTCACTGCTCGTCGCCCTCTACAGCCGGCACTGGGCTGCGTGCGGCCCGGAGACGCTCGAGGAGCGGCTCGCCAACGCCACGGAGATGGTCGAGCGCGCGCGGCAGGTCCGCGATACGGAGATGACCTTCCTCGGCCACAACGTGCGCGTGGCCTGTCTGCTGGAGCTTTGCGACGCAGAACCGGTGGAGCGGGAGATCGAGGCGATGATCGGCCTCGCCGAGGATGTCCGCCAGCCCTTCTACCGCTGGCGCACGACGTGCCTGCGCGCGATGCGAGCGATCCTCGACGCGCGCTTCGAGGACGGCGAGCGTCTCGCAGACGAGGCGTTCGAGATCGGCAGGGCGGGCGATCCGGAGATGGCGACGGTGGTGCGCGAGGGCGCGCACACGTTCGCGCTCCGGTTCGGGCAGGGGCGGCTCGCCGAGCTCGAGGCAAAGGTCCTCGATTTCATGCGCCGCTACCCGTGGATCCAGCCGTGGCGGCCGCTGCTGCTCTACGCCGAGCTGGGGCGAGAGCAGGAGGCATGGGCGGAGATGGAACGCCAGGCGTCGCGGGACTTCACCGACTTCCCGCGCGACGCGCTGTGGATCACGCGCATGGCCGCGCTGGCCCACGCCTGCGCGCTCGTGCGCGACTCCGGACGCGCGCAGCAGCTCTACGACCTGCTGCTGCCGTTCGCCGATCGCAACGTCAGCACGATCGCTGACCTGTCATACGGGCCTGTGGCGACACGGCTCGGGATGCTCGCCGGCGTCGCCGGGCGGTGGAGCGATGCCGAAACCCACTTTCAGGCGGGCCTGGACCACTGCCGCAAGCTCAAGGCGCCGACCTTCACGGCGCTCAACCTGTGCGAGCACGCACGGATCCTCCTCGACCGCGCGGGCGACGGCGACTCCGAGCGGGCGCTCGCGCTGCTGGGGGATGCCGAGGCGGTGTGTGTGAAGCACGGCATCAACGGTGTGCTCGAGCGGGTGCTCGCCAACCGGGCGCGGGCGAACGCGCCCGCGGAGGTCGAATGCCGGTTCCAGCTCGCAGGCGAGTACTGGACGATCGCCTACTTCGGTGACGTCTTCCGGATGAAGGACGGCAAGGGGCTGCGGTACCTCGCGCAGCTTCTCGCCAACCCAGGCACCCAGATCCACGTGCTCGACATCGCGGGCGCCCGCGGGGGCGATGGCGCCGCCGCGGCCGAGGCCGCGCAGGCCGATCTGCGGGTCTCGCGTCTGGAGGGCGCGGGCGCGGCGCTGGACGCGCAGGCCAAGGAGACCTACCAGCGCCGGATCGCAGAGCTCGACGCGGAGATCGAACAGGCCCGCGCGTTCAACGATCCGGAGCGCACCGCACTTCTCGATCAAGAGCGGGCGGCATTGATGCGCGAGCTCGCGCCCGCCGTGGGCCTCGGCGGCAGGGATCGCGAGCAGGCATCGCCGAGCGAACGGGCGCGCGTCAACATCACCAGATCGATCCGCAGTTCGATCACGCGGATCGAGCCGAGCTCGCCCGCGCTCGCCGAACACCTGACCCAGACGATCAGGACCGGCGCGTTCTGCGCCTATCTGCCGGGGCAGGGCAGCCGCGTCGACTGGCGGCTCTGAACGGCGCGGTGAACATATCGTTCACCCGGTTTTTACGCATGACTTCCACAGAGGTTCAACTACTGGGAGGAAAGTCATGAAGCAGCGCCGTCTTGCCGTTCTGGCCGCGACCGCCGCGATGCCGCTGGCCCTCGTGGGCATCGCTTCCGCCACGTCACCGCCCGCTGTCACGCCGGTCGAGCACGTGAGGGGCGCAGACCTTGCCGATGACCTGAAGGTCAACGCCGACGGGGTGAAGTTCCAGACGAAGGTCCCGACCGACGTCTCCGTGCTCACGCTCACCATCGATCCCGGCGCCACGACGGGCTGGCACACCCACCCTGGGCTCGCGATCATCGCGGTCTCGGAGGGCACCGGCACGCTCTACTCCCCCGACTGCACCTCGGAGACCTTCAACGCCGGCGAGGCGTTCGTGGAGGCCGGAGACGACGCGCCGACGATGTTCACGAACGAGAGCCCGAGCCCGGTCGTCCTGACGGTCAGCTTCATCGCGCCCCGGGACGCCGACCCCGTCCACCCCGAAGCCGGCCCGGCCTGCGGCTGAGCTGACGACGAGTCCGGTCATGCCGCGGAAGATCCAATTCGACGACGGGACGATCGTCCGCGGCGAGACCGACGGGGAGCTCGTCCGCAACGCGGAAATGCACATTCGGGCTGCGCACCCGCAGCTCGCCGGCCAGCTCTCGCGCGACGAGATCCTGGCCATGGCAATCGAAAACGAATCGGGAGGGGAGCAGGATGACGATGAACGGCGGATATGACCTCGAGGGGACGCTGCTCGAGGCCTGCACCTGCAACGTGCTCTGCCCGTGCTGGATCGGCGAGGACGCGGACGGCGGCAGTTGCAGCGCCTTCAACGCGTACCGCCTCGAGCGCGGGACCATCCGCGGAGTCGACGTGAGCGGGCTGAACTTCGTCCGGGTGGTGCTGATCCCCGGGAACGTGCTGACGCCGAACAGCTGGACGCAGGTGATGCTGATCGACGACAACGCGGACGAGGAGCAGTTCGCAGCGATCGCCGACGTCTTCGCCGGCAGGCTGGGCGGGCCGCTGGCCGATCTGGCCGGGCTCGTCAAGGAGACGCTGGCGGTGGAGCGGGCGCCCATCTCCCACGAGATCCGCGAGGGCGTCGGGGTGCTGACGGTGGGTGAGTCGATCTCGGCGACGATGCGCGTGTTCACGGGTCCCGACGGGACGCCGACCACGCTGCGGGACTCGCTGTTCTCGACGGTCGGGGGATCGCCGGCCTACGTCGGCGTGGCCGACACGCACGAGGTCAGCCTGCCGCAGTACGGCATGGAGTGGCAGCTGGAGAAGCGCAACGCGATCCAGTCGGACTGGAAGATCGCCCACGCGGCATGAGCGCGCCGGCGATCGAAGCCACACGGGCGGGGCTCCCGCTCGCAGTGCCGGCGGCGATCGCGGGGGCCGGGGCCCTCGCGATCGCCGCCGAGGCGACCGGCGCGGGCGGCGCCCTGCACCACGACGCGCTCCTGGGATCAGGGCCGCCTACGTGGGTGGCATTGGCACTGTCGCTGGCGACATGGCAGGCGATGACGGCAGCGATGATGCTGCCCTCCAGCGTGCCGCTCGTGCGTCTGTTCTCCGCGGCATCGGCGGGGCAGCCGCAGCCGCGGGCCGCGATGGCCGCCTTTCTCGGTGGCTATGCGCTGGTGTGGACCGGTTTCGCCCTGTTCGCCTTTCTCGGCGACATCGCCGTGCACCGGGCGATCGACGCGAGCCCGTCGCTCCAGGCGTACGAATGGGTGATCGGGGGCTCGGTTCTCGCAGTCGCCGGCGCCTTCCAGTTCACCTCACTCAAGGAGGCATGCCTCCGCGAGTGCCGCCACCCGGGGGCTTTCCTGCTGCGCTACTACGAGCGCGGGGCGGCCGGCGGGTTCCGGCTCGGCGCCCGCCACGGCGTCTTCTGCGTCGGATGCTGCTGGGCGCTGATGCTCGTCATGTTCGCGGTGGGCGTCGGCTCGCTGATCTGGATGGCGCTCTTCACGGCCGTCATGGTCCACGAGAAGACGCGCCCGGTCGGAGCGCAGGCCGTCCGCGTCACCGGGGCCGCGCTGCTCGGCGCCGCGGTGCTCGTGCTCGCCTATTCCGCCTACGCGGCCGGCGCGCTCTAGGCGTCCGCCTCGATCTCCTCCGGCAGCCAGTCCTCCGGCTCTACTCCGCCCAGCGGAAGCCGGTCGCCTCGGGGCGCAGCGCCAGCGGGCTGGAGGACAAGTGGCCCGGGGGGGTCGTCCTGGTTGCCTCAGTCGGCCGTAGTTGACGAAGCCATCAAGACGGATCCCCGGGGCGACAAACGCGCAAGCCTCCACGTGCGATTTCACAACACTCGCCCGACGAACGGCACATCACCTCTCAAGAGCCGACGCCCGGACTCGAACCGGGGACCCCTTCATTACGAGACGGCGCGGGTGGTGTAACGGGCGGTTACGAGCGTCGCCGCCCGGGTGCGCTCGCACCTCGTAGAGCCAGATCGCATTCGCGGACGTTGCGCCGGGGTGCCGCGCGTTCTCAATCCGTGAACCCTCGGTCGACCCTACTACGTGTTCTTGAAGTAGTCCGCGTTCATGGGGACGTACTTGGCCCACTCGTCGGGGACCTGGTCCTCGGCGAAGCACGCGTCCACGGGGCACGCCTCGACGCAGGCGTCGCAATCGATGCACTCCTCGGGATCGATGTAGAGCATCTCGACCTTGTCGTAGTCGGGCTCGTCCGGGGTCGGATGGATGCAGTCGACGGGGCAGACCTCCACGCAGGAGTTGTCCTTGGTGCCGATGCACGGCTCGGTGATCACGTAGGCCATAGGTTCGCCCCATTCTGACACGCGGAATACGCTTCGGGTGTGCTCCTGCTGACTGGTGCCACCGGGCGCGTCGGATCGGCGCTGCTGCCCCGGCTCGTCGCGCGCCCGGATCCGGTGCGCTGCCTGATCCGCGACCCGCGGCGCCTCGGGCCCGAGCGCGTGCGGGTGCAGATCGCGCTCGGCGACCTCGGCGACCCGGCCTCCTTCCGCCACGCGCTGCGCGGGGTGAAGACCGTCGTCCACCTCGCCGCCACCGAACGCGATCAGGCGCACGCGACCATCGAGGAGATCGACGGTGTGGCCACCTGGCGGCTGCTGCGGGCCGCCGAGCGCGCCGGCGTGGAGCGTTTCGTCTTTCTCTCGCCGCTGTGCGCCACGCCGCACCACCGCTCCCGCGTGCACCGGACGAAGTCGCTCGCCGAGCGGGCGGTGGCAGAGTCCCAGCTGGCCACCACGACGCTGCGCTGCTCGCTGATCTACGCGCCCGGGGACACCAAGCTGGCGCTGCTGGACCTGCTGTCGCTGCTGCCTGCCGTCCCGGTGACCACCACGATGAACACGGCGCGCGTCCAGCCGGTGTGGGCCGGCGACGTCGCCGCGTGCGTGGCCGCGGTGCTCGACCGGCCACCGCGCGGTGACGGCGGCCACGAGACGCTCGACATCGCCGGGCCGGACGCACTGACGTTCCGCGAGACGATCGAGGGCGTGCTGCGCGCCGCCGGCCGCGAGCGCCGCCTCGTCACCGTGCCGACCGGCCTGCTGCTGCGTGCCCTTCACGCCTACGAGACGGTGGCGGGACCGGTGGCGCTGGCGACTCGCGACGAGGCGGACTCGCTCGGCGCCACCATGCTCGCCGAGCGCGGGACGGCGGACGCGGAGGCGCTCGGCGTCACGCCGCTGCCGATCACCGCGGTCCTCAGCCGGGCGGCCTGAGGTCAGCCCAGGGCCGGGCGACCTCGAGCTGGCGCGCAACCTGAAGCAGCTTGTCCTCCGCGAGCGGGCGGCCGACGAGCTGCACGGCGTTGGGGATCCCGTCGGCGCCGAGCCCCGCGGGGACGGTGATGGCCGGCTGGCCGGTGACGTTGAAGAGCCCTGCGTAGGGCGCGAACGCGGCGGCGCGCGCGAAGGCGTCCATCGGATCGCCGTCCCCGAAGCCCGTGAGCGCCCCGATCTCGGGCGGCCGCTGGGCGAGGGCCGGCACCAGCATCACGTCGCAGTCGGCGAACAGGGCGACGACACGGCGGCTGAGCGCCTGCAGCATGGCGAGGGTGGCCAGATAGCCGACCGAGTCGGTCGCGGCCGCCTTGGCCATCATCGCCTCCGACAGCGGTTCGAGCTCGCCGGGCGCTGCGACCCGGCCTGCCAGCAGCTGGGCGTGCGCCGCGCTGAGCGCGATGTTCGCGGCGAACAGCGTGAGAAAGAGCGGCAGCGTGTCCGCGCCCGGCAGCGCCGGCGACGCGGTCTGCACGTCGTGGCCGAGGTCGGCCAGCGCGTCCGCCGTCGCCGCGACGGCGCCCGCGTTCTCTGCGTCCAGTGGCGTACCCAGGGGGTTGTCGGTGACGACGTGGATGCGCAGGCGCCCGGGATCGCGCGACATGACCGCGCTGAATCCGACGTCGGGCGGGGGCGCCCACGTCGCGTCGCCGGCCTCGTAGCCGGCGAGGGCATCGAGCGCGGCCGCGGTGTCGAGGACCGTGCGGGTGAGCACACCGTCCACGACCAGGACCGAGTCGCCGGAGTCCGGGCCGCGCGAGACCCGCCCGCGGCTGGGCTTGAGACCCACCAGGCCGCAACAGGCCGCGGGAATCCGGATGGACCCACCCCCGTCGTTGGCGTGGGCGATCGGCAGCATGCCAGAGGCGACCGCCGCCGCCGCACCGCCGCTCGAGCCCCCGGGCGTGCGCCCGCGGTCCCACGGGTTGCGCGCCGGCCCGTGGGCGCGCGGCTCCGTCGTCGGCAGGATCCCGAACTCGGGCGTCTTGGTCGCTCCGACGATGACGAAGCCCTCGGCGCGCAGCCGCCGCACGAGGTGTGCGTCGTGGTCTGCCCGGTGCCCTTTCAGAAGCGCCGAGCCGTAGTCCATGACCAGGCCGTCGGCGGGCGTGTTGGCCTTGACGGCGATCGGCACGCCGGCGAACAGCCGCTGGTCGCCTGAGTCCAGCGCGCGCGCCTGCGCGAGCGCCCGGTCGCCGTCGACGTCGACGAACGCGCCCAGTTCGCCGTCGCGCGCCTCGATGCGCCGCAGCGCCGCCTCGGTGACTTCCGGCGCGCTGACGCGGCGCTCCCGCAGCAGGGCACCGAGCTCCACCGCGGAGAGAAAGGCGAGGTCGTCCATGCCTGGCAAGCGCCAAGGGTACCCATGGGGGAGAATGGCCACAGCCAAGCTTCCCGTCACGCGAAAGGCTCCTTAATGAGCGAAGTCCAGTCCGGCCTCGAAGGCGTCGTCGCCTTCGCCACAGAGATCGCCGAGCCCGACAAGGAAGGCGGCGCGCTGCGCTACCGCGGCTACGACATCGAGGACCTCGTCGGCCACGTGCCGTTCGAGCAGGTCTGGGGCCTGCTCGTCGACGGTGACTTCGAGCCGGGCCTGCCGCCCGCCCAGCCGCATCCACTGCTCTTTCGCTCGGGGGATCCGCGCGTAGACCTGCAGTACGCGCTCGCGCTGCTCGGTCCCGAGTGGGGCTTTCAGCCAGTCATCGACATCTCTGACGAGGAGTGCCGGGAGAACCTCGCCCGCGCCTCGGTCATGGGACTTTCCTTCGTGGCGCAATCGGCTCGCGGCGCCGGCCGCCCCCCGGTCCCGCAGACGGAGGTCGACAAGGCCAAGTCGATCCCGGAGCGCTTCCTGATCCGCTGGCGCGGGGAGGCTGACCCCAACCACGTGAAGGCGATCGACGCCTACTGGATCTCCGCAGCCGAGCACGGCATGAACGCCTCCACGTTCACCGCGCGCGTGATCACGTCGACCGGCGCCGACGTCGCGGCGGCGCTGTCGGGCGCGGTCGGCGCGCTCAGCGGCCCGCTGCACGGAGGCGCGCCGAGCCGCGTGCTCAAGATGCTCGACGAGGTCGAGGCCGCCGGCGATGCGGACAAGTGGGTCAAGGACGCCCTGGACCGCGGGGAGCGGCTGATGGGCTTCGGCCACCGCGTCTACCGCGCCGAGGACCCCCGCGCCCGCGTTTTGCGACGCACGGCGAAGGAGATCGGCGCCCGCCGCGCCGACGTCGCTGAGGCGCTCGAGCAGTCCGCCCTCGCCGAGCTCAAGGCCCGTCGGCCCGACCGCGTGCTGGCCACCAACGTCGAGTTCTGGTCGGCCGTCGTGCTCGACTACGCCGACATCCCGCCGGAGCTCTTCACGCCGATGTTCGCCTCCGCGCGCGTGGCCGGCTGGTCGGCGCACATCCTCGAGCAGAAGCGCGAGGCGCGCCTCATCCGCCCGACGGCCAAGTACGTCGGCGCCGGCCCGCGCGAATTCGAGGGGGCGGCCGCCTGAGCGCCATCGCGCTGGCCTACGGTCCGAGCCCCGAGCAGGTCGGCGACCTGCACCTGCCCGAGGGCCCCGGGCCGCACCGGGTCGTCGTGCTCTGGCACGGCGGCTCGTTCCTGGCCGAGTACGGGCGGGCGATGCTCGAACCGCTCGCAGCCGAGCTGGCCCGCCGCGGCTTGGCCGCCTACAACGCCACGTACCGGCGCCAGGGGTCGGGCGGCGGCTATCCCGAGACATTCGACGACGCCCTCGCCGCCGTCGATGCGCTGGCCGGGTTCGAAGCGCCACTCGACCTCTCAACGCCGCCCTCGGGCGTCGGCCTCTCGGCCGGCGCGCCGCTCGCCCTGCACGCCGCCGCGCAGGGCCGCTTGTCCCGGGTGGTCGACATCGCCGGCGTGGCGATGCTCGAGGTCGCGGCGCGCGCTGGAGGCGACCGGTCGAGCGTCTGGCAGCTCATGGGCGCCGGGCCCGACGAGTCGCCGGAGCGCTACGCCTCTGTCGACCCCGCCGCCCAGCTTCCGCTGCCGGTTCCCGCTCTCGTGCTCCACGGCGACGCCGACGACGTCGTCCCGCTCGCGCTGAGCGAGGCCTTCACCGCCCAGGCTGGGCCGACGTGCAGGCTCCACGTGGTTCCGGGCGCCGGCCATTACGACCTCTACGGCCTCGACAGCCCCGCTCCGGACGAGCTGTTCGCCTTCCTCGGCGTGTGACGCGTCTAGTCCCCCGAACTTACGAATCGGGACACTAGCGCGGCCTGAGCGCGCGCTCCCAGTTGACCGGGTCGCCGTCTGCGACCGGGGCGCCGAGCTCGGTCAGGACGCCGGCGAGGGCTTCGCGGCGGACGGCGCCGAAGGTCAGGACGTGGGCGACGACCGCGCCGTAGGTGAAGGACTCCGGCGGTTCGCAGAGCGCGTCGACGAAGGCGTCGTCCCACGCGCCGCGGTCGCGAACGTTGCGGACGAGGCGCGCGAAGGCCGGCCCGCAGCGATCGAGGCGCTCGAGCAGCGATCCCGCGTGCTCGGGCGCGGCCTCGCCGACGATCGCCGCGGCCCAGACCTCGAGTGTCGCGACGAGCCGCCGCGCCATCTCGCCGGCGCTGGCCTCCTCGCCCTCGAACCAGACGACGACGAGGCCCGGGCGCAGCGGCCGCTCTAGCGCGTCCGCCGGCAGCGCCGTCGCCGCACCCAGCAGTTCGCGGGTGCGGTCGAGGTGGTGGGCGACGAGGCGGTCCCCCAGGTCGGCGCGCGGCGACGGCGCGGACGGGACGAGCAGGCCGGCGGGCGGGTGAAAGTGGATGCCGTTCGGCGCCGCGATGGCATGGGGGCCTTCGAAGCGACTCGGAGGCGAGCCGTGCGCGCGGGCGAACGCTCGCGAGAACGCCGCCGCCGAGCCGTATCCGGCTTCCTGCGCCGCCTGCGCGGCGGTCGCCCCGTGCGTGAGCTGCCACGCGGCGCGCTCCAGCAGCAGGCGGCGCTTGAGCGTGATGGCGGTCTCGCCGGTCGCCGCCGCGAGCAGCCGGTCGAGGTGGTCGCGGGAGAAATGCGCGCGCCGCGCGAGCGTCTCGCCGTCCGCGCCGGCCTCGGCGGCGACGATCGTGTTGATGAGCTCGCGCAGTCGGTCAGCCACTTGATCGAATTCGACATCCTGCTGGACGCGACGGGTGCGGTGCGCCACGGTGCCGCCATGCCCAGCTGGTCTGCCTTCGCCGATATGGCGCCCGCGCTCGCTGAGCAGGTACGCGAGCGTCTCGAGGCCCACCCCTACAAGCTGATCGCGACTCTGCGCCGCGACGGCTCGCCACGCGTCTCGGGCATCGAGCTCGAGTTCCGCGACGACGGCGAGCTCGTGACCGGCTCGATGCCCGGCAGCGTCAAGGCGCGAGACCTCGAGCGCGACGGCCGCTTCGCGCTGCACAACACGCCGGCGCCCGAGCCGGAGTGGACGGGCGACGCCAAGCTCGCCGGCCGCGCCGAGCCGTGGGCAGGCCCGCGCGACGGGGCGAAGTACTTCCGGCTCGAACTGACCGAGGTCTCGACCGTATCCCTCGACGCCGACCGCACCGCCCTGATCGTCGAGGTGTGGACGCCCGACGGCGGTGTGCGCACGTTCACGCGATGAGGCTCCAGCGGATCGTCGCCGCGGGCGTGCGTGGAGCGGTGGCTGGCGCCCGGCGGCCGGATCGAAGCGCGCTACGACACGCCCTAGCGGCCCATGGTGTGAAACTCGGGGTTGGGGCGGATGTCGTGCGCGTGGGCCAGGCGGTTCGACAGCGAGAAGAGGGCCACGACCGCGGCGATGTCCCACACGTCCTCGTCGTCGAAGCCGGCGGCGTGCAGCCGCTCGGCGTCGGCGGCCTCGACGTCCTGGGGGCGCACGGAGAGCTTGACCGCGTAGTCGAGCATCGCGCGCTGGCGCGGTGACACCTCGGCGCGCTTGTAGTCGGTCGCGAGGTAGTCGGCCAGGAGCGGATCCTTGGAGCGGATGCGCAGGATCGCGCCGTGCGCGATGACGCAGTAAGGGCAGTCCCAGGCCGCGCTGGTGGCGACGACGATCATCTCGCGCTCGGCCTTGGTCAGCCCGCTCTCGCTCTCCATGACCGCGTCGTGGTAGGCGACGAACGCGCGGAACTCGTCGGGCCGGCGTGCGAGCGCGACGAACACGTTGGGAACGAAGCCGGTCTTCTGCGCAACCAGCTCGATCCGCTCGCGCACGTCTGCAGGAAGCGACGTCAGCTCGGCTTCGCGCATGCGCCGAGTGTGGCACGCCGCAACGACCGGAGGCCCGCTCATGGCGGGCCCCCGGAACCTCAGCGCGAAGGCGCGTTGGCTACATCATGCCCGACATGTCGGGCATACCGCCGCCGCCACCGTCGTTCTTGTCGGGGATCTCCGCGACAATCGCCTCGGTGGTGAGGATGTTCTTGGCGATCGACGCTGCGTTCTGCAGCGCGGAGCGCGTGACCATGGCCGGGTCGATGACGCCCTCGGCGATGAGGTCGACGTACTCGCCGGTCGCGGCGTTGAGGCCGTGCGATCCGGTGGACTGACGCACCTCGTTGACCACCACAGAGCCCTCCAGGCCGCCGTTCTCGGCGATCTGACGCAGCGGCTCCTCCAGCGCGCGCAGGATGATGCGCCCGCCGGTCTTGACGTCCTCGCCGATGAACTGATCGAGGTCGATCGCGTCGGAGGCGCGCAGGAGCGCGACGCCGCCGCCGGCCACGATGCCCTCTTCCAGAGCGGCGCGGGTCGCCTGCAGCGCGTCCTCGACGCGGTGCTTCTTCTCCTTCATCTCCGTCTCGGTGGCCGCGCCGACCTTGACGACGGCGACGCCGCCCGACAGCTTGGCGAGGCGCTCCTGGAGCTTCTCGCGGTCGAAGTCGGAGTCGGTGTTCTCGACCTCCGTCTTGATCTGGTTGATGCGGCCCTTGATGGCCTCGGAGTCACCGTTGCCGTCGACGACGGTCGTGTTGTCCTTGGCGATCACGACACGACGGGCGCGGCCGAGCTGGCTCAGCTGGGTGTTCTCCAGCTTGAGGCCCATCTCCTCGGTGATGACCTCGGCGCCCGTGAGGATGGCGATGTCCTCGAGCATGCGCTTGCGGCGGTCGCCGAAGCCCGGGGCCTTGACCGCGACACCGGTGAAGGTGCCACGCAGCTTGTTGACCACCAGGGTCGCGAGGGCCTCGCCCTCGACGTCCTCGGCGATGATCAGCAGCGGCTTGCCGGACTGGATGACCTGCTCGAGCACCGGGAGGACGTCCCGGACAGAGCCGATCTTCTGATTGGCGATGAGGATGTAGGGATCCTCGAGGGTCGCTTCCATCCGCTCCTGGTCGGTGACCATGTACGGCGAGATGTAGCCCTTGTCGAACTGCATGCCCTCGGTGAACTCGAGGTCCATGCCGAACGTCTGGCCCTCCTCGACGTTCACGACGCCGTCCTTGCCGACCTTGTCGATCGCGTCGGCGATGACGTCGCCGATCTCCTCGTCGCCGGCGGAGATGGTCGCCACACGGGCGATCTGGTCCTTGCCGTCGACCTCGTTGGACTGGCTGGCGATGTTCTCGACGACCGCGTCCACGGCCTGCTCGATGCCCTTCTTGAGCGCAAGCGGGTTGGCGCCGGCGGTCACGTTCTTCAGACCCTGGCGAACGATCGCCTGGGCGAGGACCGTGGCCGTCGTCGTGCCGTCGCCGGCAACGTCGTTGGTGGCCGTCGCGACCTCGCGGACGAGCTGCGCGCCCTGATTCTGGAAGACGTCCTCGACCTCGATCTCACGAGCGATGGTGACACCGTCGTTGGTGATCGTCGGCGCGCCGAACTTCTTGTCGAGCACCACGTAGCGGCCGCGGGGGCCGAGGGTGACCTTCACTGCGTTCGCGACGGCGTCCACGCCCTGTTCGAGGGCCTTGCGCGCGTCTACGTCGTACTTCAGTTCCTTGTGAGCCATATCAGTCTCCTTAGCTCTCGACCTTGGCGAGCACGTCGGACTCGCGGAGCACGAGGAGGTCTTCGCCCTCCACCTTGATCTCCGTGCCGCCGTACTTCGAGTACAGGACCTCGTCGCCCTCGGCGACGTCGAGGGGAATGCGCTTCTCGCCGTCCTCATCCCACTTGCCCTCGCCTACGGCCAGGACCTTGCCCTTCTGGGGCTTCTCCTTCGCGGTGTCGGGGAGGACGATGCCGGACGTCGTCGTCTCCTCCTCTTCAACCGCCTTGACGATCAGACGATCGCCCAAAGGCTTGAGATTCATATGTGAAACCTCCACTCGGTGGTTTTCGCGACTGGTCGGCACTCTCAAGCGGTGAGTGCCAGACGCGTGGGCGCAAGTGTAACAGTCCTGGCACTCTCCAATGGGGAGTGCCAACACTTCGGAAACATCTCCTCCGTGCCGATAACTCCAGGGATGCGTCAGCTCAACCCATCCTCCAACCTCGTCCTCGCCGTCCTCGCGGGCCTCGGCCTGCTCGGATCGCTGACCACGCCCTGGTATGCGGCGCCGACCGAAGATCCGAACATCACCGACGGGCCGATCGAGCGCGGCGCCTACCAGGTCGGCCACGTCTTCGCGACCAGCGCGCGCGGGATGGTCGAGGGCGGTGACGCCCTGGGCGGCGCGCGGGTCGTGCTGCTGGTCATGGTCGTGGTCGTGGGCGCACTCGGTCTGGCGGTCTCGCTCAACCTGTTGCGCGGACCGGCTGAGGATCTCCTGCGCATGGTCGCCTTCGTGATCCCGGTAGTCGTGCTCGCCCTCGCGATCACCCACCCGGGCACCACCACCGACGTGCGCATGCACTACGGCCTGCTGATCGCCTTCGCCGCAGCGCTGCTCATGGCCAACGCCGCGTTCCACGGCGCGGCGTGGCGCAAGAAGTACGCCGCACCGGTGCGCCCGCGCTACACCCGATAGTCCCGGGCGCGGGTAGGCCCGGCCACCGGCCAAGCGACCAGCGCGTCTGGTGACGAGACCGGGCGCTCAGTTCTGGGCGCCGCCGACGCCGCGAAGGTGATCGCGGTAGTCGGGCGGATGCTCGATGACGCGCGAGAAGCGCACCACCGTGACAGTGTTCTCGATCGTGACCTCGCGGCCGTAGATCTGCTCCATGAACTGCATGAGCTCCTCGGCACGCCGGAACTCCGGGTTGTCGTGCTCGATGTCGCGCGGCGAGAGCTCGGAGATCCTCTTGACCTCGACGTTGTCGATGACGGCGTGGAAGACCTTCTCGCGCGGTGAATACTGGTAGCCGACGGTGACCATGACGACCTGGTTCTTGCGATACTTGTGCCGCTTGTCGCCGAGCCGGATCGTGGCCGTCTTGCGGCCGCGCTTCATCTGATCGGCGAAGATCTGCGAGTAGAAGTTCAGCGCCTGCACGACGGCGGTGACTCTAGATGGTTGATTCCACGACCCCGCGGCCCCAGGCATGCCGCTGACGCTTCGCTCCGATCACGCCCGTCCGGTTCGCCCGTACCACCGGTACGGGCTTCGCCGGCCGGACGCGCCCGGCTCGGTCATCAGCGCGCCTGGAAACCACGGGTCTCGTGAAATCAACCATCTAGTCGGGAGCGTCGGCGAGCAGGCGGATCGCGTGGTCGACCATTTCCCGCTCGCCCGGGTAGGTGAGGTCGGAGCGCGCGTCCTGCAGAGACACCCAGCGGGCCTCGGTGACCTCGTGGTCGTGGTCGTCGGTCGACCCGTCCACGTAGTCGAGCAAGAAGAACGACACCGTCTTGCGGATCCGCCGGCCCGAGCGCCGGTAGTGGTAGGTCACGTCGCCCAGCGGGGCGCGCACGCGGGCGGTCACCCCGGTCTCCTCGCGCACCTCTCGCACGGCGGTCTCCTCGGGTGCCTCGCCCGTCTCGGGGCCGCCCTTGGGCAGCGCCAGCGCGCGCTTGCCGCGCGGCACGATCGTGACCACCTCGTCGCCGCGCACCACGACCCCGCCGTAGGACTGCTCGCGCAGCGTTCCCCCGCGCCGTCCGCGGCGCCGCGCAGGCGGGCCGTCCTCCTCAGAAGACATACCGCTGCAGCGCCTCCGGGTGGTGGACGGTCAGGCGCCCGCGCCCCTGGGTGACGATGCCGGCTCGCTCGAGCACGGCGAGGAAGCGGCTTGCGGACTCGCGCGAGGAGCCGGCCAGCTGCGCGACCTCGGCCTGGGTGGCGACGACGAGCACGTCGCCCTCCTGCGCACCCTCGGCGCGCACCTGCTCGACCAGGTTGCCGAGCACGGTGGCCACGCGGCTCTGGACGGTCTGGAAGGACTGGCGGGCGAGCCGTTCGTTGGCCTCGCGCAGCCGCCGTCCGAGCGCGACCACGAGCGCGACCGCGATGTCGGGGTAGCGGCGCATGAGGCTGCGCATGTCGTGGCCGAGGATGGCGACGACCTCGAGCGCATCGACCGCGTCGACGGTGGCGGACCGCCGTTCGTCGGAGAACATCGCCAACTCGCCGAAGATGTCGCCCGGGCCGAACTGGGCGAGGGTGATCTGGCGGCCGGCGGAGTGCTCGCGCAGCGCGCGGGCGTGGCCGGAGCGCACGACGTAACATGTGTCGGAGTCGTCGTTCTCGCGGAAGACGACGTCGTGAGCGGCGAAGCGGCGCGGGACGGCCACCCCGGCGACCCTTCTCAGGTCGTCCGGGGTGAGCGTCTCGAAGGCGGGCACACGCGAGAGGAGCGCAACCGTCTCCTGCTCCGTCGTCGCACCCATAGGGCGCTTAGGTTCTCACACGGCGTCCAACGCCCGCGCCCGGCCGCGCCGGCCGGCCACCCGGCGCGTGACGAGGATGGCCGCCGCGAGCAGTGCGAGCGGGACCAGGATGGCGCCGGCGATGAGCAGCACGCCCGCGATCACCTCGAGCACGCGGCCGGCGTCGCGCAGCGCGTCGCCGGGCGTCCACTTGTCCTCCCCCGGCACCGTCGCCTCGTTCTTGCCGGCGGCCACCAGCGACACGACGACCACCGCGAACTGCGCCCGCCGCAGCACCCGGGTCAGGTCCGCCCGGTAGGAGCCGATCGCGGCATTGATGTTGTTGATCTGGGCTTGGATCGCGGCTACCTCGGTGTCGGTCGTCGCCTCCTCCAGGCGCGTCAGCAGCGACACGCGCTCGGCGCGCGCCTCCTGCAGCCGCTCGCGGGAGACGTTGCGCTCCGACGTGATGTCGAGGACGCCCTGCGAACGCTCGCGCACGTGGGCGATCTCCGACAACTGGGAGATCCCCTCGTCAAGACGGTCGGCCGGGATGCGCAGCTGGAACTCGCCGCCGCCCCCGTTGCCGTCGGTCGCGCGCACGCTCGAGGACACCACGAAGCCGCCGACCTGGTCGACGACGCCGAAGATCTGGTCGCCGACGGCGGAGATCTCGTTCGCGGGCGCCGCCAGCGTCAGTGCCGCGCTCTGCTCCTGCACCCGGCCGCGCGGACCGCCGCCGCGCACCGTGGCGGCGGTGGATGGCGCCACGGGCCGCGCTTCGGCTTGCTGCAGCAGTGCGCCTCCGGCGTCGGGCAGCTTTGCGTCTCCGCTGGGCGAGCCTTCCCGAGATTCTGAGGCCCCCTCGAGGGGCGTGATGGGGCGCGCGTCGACCTCCGGCGAGGCCGAGACCGTGTTGCCGCTGCTTTCGCCCGATGCCGTCGTCTCCTCGTCGCCCGTGCCGCCGCCGAGTTGCGAAACGGCCACCACCAACGCGATGACGACGCTGCAAGCCACGGCCGGGACGCCGACCGCGAGCGAGACCTTTGGGAACCGCAAGCGCCGCCTCGGCTTGGCGAAGCCGGCGGCGGCGCGGGTGTCGAGCTCCGAGGCGAAGCCCGGGTCGATCATCGGCCGCTCGTCCTTCAGCGCCGCGATCAGGTCGTCGAATTCCTTCAGTTCAGTGGGCATTCATGGCCTCCCGGAGCTTCGTCATGGCGCGGTGCAGCTGGGTCCCGGCGTTGGTGGGGGTGGTGCCGAGGACACCGGCGACCTCCGCGGTGTCCAGCCCGGCGTGGAAGCGCAGGGCGATGACCTCCCGGTCGCGCACGGTGAGCGTGCCGAGGGCGGCGACGAGGACTGCGCGGTCGACGATCGCGGTGCTGAAGTCCTCTCCTGCCCGGTCCGGCGGGTCGTCGGTGAGCGTGACGTGGCGCTTGCGCCGCCGCAGCTCGTCCAGGGCGGCGTGGCGGGCGATGCCGAACAGCCAGGCCCGCCCCGTTCCCTTGTCGGGGTCGAAGCTGCGCTGCCGCCGGTAGGCGCGCTCGAAGGCCGCCGCGGTGACGTCCTCCGCGCTGGAGCGGTCGCGCAGCATGGTCGCGACGTACGCGTAGATGTCGTCGCGAGTCGTCCGGTACAGCGCTTCGAAGTCCAGCGCCGGCGCTGACCGGGATGCGGTTGTGGGAACAGTCAAGGTGCTGGTCACGCCAACGCTACGCCGGAAGACCTCCGGTCATCACACAAACCGCAACGATTGGCCGCTGCCTGCGTTTGGACGTGTGCAATGCAGCCACGCCTCATCCCCCTCCTCGTCCTCATCGCCGCGATCGTCATGGTCGCGACGGCCGCCGGCACGCCTAGCCCGACGGCGCAGCTCGCGGCGAAGGGCAAGCCCGAGCCGACCGACCTCTCGACCTCCGACGAGGTCTGGGCGACGGTCAACGTCTGCGACACCGCCGACAGCCCGAACACGATCGGCATCCGCGGCTCCATGCCCGGCCTCGGTCACAAGCCTTCCAATCTGCAGATGCGCTTCCAGGTCCAGTTCAAGGCCAGGACCACAGGGGAGTGGACCAACGCCGGCGACAGCGCGGACTCCGGCTGGCAGACCGTCGGGCGCACCATCCGGCAGGTCGTCGAGTCCGGCCAGAACTTCACCTTCAGCCCGCCGACCGACGGCGGCTTTCACAACCTGCGCGGCGCCGTGCGCTTCCGCTGGCAGCGCGAGGGCAAGACGCGCGCCTACCAGCGGCGCTTCACCGAGGCCGGCCACCGCTCCACCGCCGGCGCGGACCCCAAGAGCTACTCCGCCGGCTTCTGCGAGATCAGGCGGCCGTAGCGCCGACCCTCGGCACGACCGGCACGCCCAGCTCGGCGAGCTTGCCTTCGAGGTCCGCGATCGCGGACGTGTCCACGTAGAAGTCCTCGTGGTCGACGATCTTGCCCCACCGCGTGCGGATCACGAGCACCGTGCGATTCTCGTAGAGCCGCGTACCGTCCGGGCCGTCGGCGTTGTCGTCGAAGCGGACCAGCATCGTCAGCGCCCACGGCGCGCCGCTGAGGGCGATCGACTTGATCTCGCCCTGTACCTTGGCGGCGGTGTAGTTGCGCAGGAAGCTCTCGATGTCAGCCTTGCCCACCCAGTCGCCGGCCCAGCGGTGCTCGCCGTCGTTGAAGCGCAGGACGGCGTCATCGGCGTAGGCGGCCAGCAGGCTCGAAGGGTCTCCGTCGTTGAGTCGCGCGACGTCGCGCCGGAACTTGACCAGCAGCAGTCGGACGAGCGCTGCGCGACCGGCGATCGCCAGCGCGGCGCCGGTGAAGATGCTGGGGAGGGACACGTCGAACTCCTCTAGGTAGATCGCTCTAGTGGGAGCCTACAGTGCCCGGCATGGAGGCCGCCGCCACGCCCACCCGCGACCGCATCCTCTTCGCGGCCGCCGAGCTGTTCCGGCGCCAGGGCTACGCCGGCACCGGGCTCAAGCAGGTCGTCGGCGAGGCGCACGCAACGTTCGGATCGCTCTACCACCACTTCCCGGGCGGCAAGCAGCAGCTCGCCGACGAGGTCGTCCGCACCGGCGGCGCCTTCTTCGCGGCACTGGTGACCGCCGTCTACGACGCGGAGGATTCGCCCGAGGCCTCGGTGCGCGCAGTCTTCACCGGTGCGGCAGACACGCTCGCGGCGACGGACTTCCAGGACGCCTGCCCGATCGCGACCATCGCCCTCGAGGTGGCCAGCACGGACGAGGCCCTGCGGCAGGCGACCGCCGAGGTCTTCACCGCTTGGACGGACGGCTTAGCCGAGCGGCTCGGCGATCGCACAGCGGCGCTTGCAGTGCTCGCCGCGCTCGAGGGCGCCTTCGTCCTCTGCCGCGCGCAGCGCAGCGTCGAGCCCATGCTCGCCGCCGGCAATGTCATGTGCACCTACGTTGCGCACGCGACCGCGTCGGTGCGCGCGAAGTCGTCGCCTTTGAACAGCAGCGGCTCGCCTGTAGCGCGTGCGAGCGCGTAGGAGAACACGTCGCCGAAGTTGAGCGCCGCAGCGTGTCGGCCCTTCCCGTAGGTGCGCCACGCGGCCCGCGCGAGCTCAGTCTGTTCGTCGTCGACCGGGATCGTTTGCATCCTCGCGCGATGGACGAAGAGATCGAGTTCGCGACCGGCGATCTCACCGAGTCGGGCCTCGAGGACGATCGACGCCTCGACGAGGGAGACCGTCGAGAGCAGTCGTTTGGGCGCTTCGGCGATCAGGCGAACGAACTCGGGCCGCTCGGGCTCGTCGAGGAGAACGGCTACCAACGCTGAGGTGTCCAGAACCATCAGCTGGGAAAGCCGCGTTCGTCGTAACCGAGGATCTCATCCTCGGGCCGGTCGTCGATCACCGGAAGCCTGCCGCAGCGCTCGGCGATTGCACTCAGCTGGCCGACGAGGTCAGATCCAGAGCCACCGCGCACGCGATCCAGGCGTTCGCGAACCGCGACGGATACGGCGATGGTGATGCTCTCGCCCGTTGCCCCCGCAAGTTCTCGCGCCAACCGGTCGGTCTCAGGATCCTTGATGTTGAGGGGCATAGGAAGAATCTACCTAATCGGGCAGATGTCTGCCTGAGTCAGTCGAACAGGTGCGGATCGTTGGTGATGACCCCCGTAACGCCCATCGCCTCCAAGCGCGCGATGTCGGCGGCGGAATCGACCGTCCACGCGTAGAGCTCGCCGCCCGCCTCGCGCACCGTGCGCGCCAGCCGCGGCGTGACGAGCCGGTGGAAGGCCATGATCGCGTCGCAGAAGCCCGCGCGCAGCTCGATGCCGGCGCGGCGCGGGAACGTCTCGCGCCCCACCGCCAGGGCGCCCGCGACCGGCAGTGCGAACAGGGGCGAGGCGGTGTAGTCGCGGCGCGCCCGCGGAACCGACCACCCGAGCGTCACCGAGGGGTCCAGCGCCCGCAACGCCCGCAGGCTCGACCGCTCCATCGAGGAGATCAGCGTCTGTGCGAGCAGGTCGCGCTCGGCCAGCGCCGCCAGCACGCGGTCCTCGTAGCCGGTGAGCTTGAGGTCGACGTCCAGCGGCAGGCCCAGCGTCGCCAGGTGGTCGAGCCCCGCCTCGAGCGAGGGCGCCGCCGCGAGGTGGCACGAGTAGTCGTGCGCGAGCACCAGGCGGCTGCCCGCCGGGTCGTCGTAGTCGACGCACAGCACGTCGAACTCGATCATGTCGACCCCGGCTTGCACCGCGGCGTCGAAGGACGCCAGCGTGTTGCCGGGGACGATCGCGTCGGCCCCCTTGTGACCGACCTTGATCAGGCCTGACACTCCGGGCACCAGAACAGCCGCCGGTTGTCGTCTCCCTGCGTGGAGCGGCGGATCTTCGCCTTGCACCGGTTGCAGGCCTGCCCCGCGCGATTGAAGACCTGCTGGTCACGGTTCTGGAAGCCGTCGGTGGCCGACTTCTGCATGAACGGGCGCACGGAGGAGCAGAGGCGCAGCGCCTCGTCGTCGGAGATCGAGCTGGTGGGCCGCCACGGATCGACCTCCGAGCGCCAGCACGCCTCCGAGCGCCACACCGTCCCCATGCCCGCCACGATCCGCTGGTCGAGCAGCGCGTCCGCGATCGGCCGCGTGGGGTCGTCCTCGCGCAGGCGCCGCAGATAGTCGCGCTCGTCGAACGGCTTAGGGCTGACGACGTCGGGGCCGAGGCCGGCGATCCGCTGGTCCAGGCGCGTCCGGCTGTCGATCATCAGCTCGAGGATGGGGCCGTCGAACTGGATCACCTCGCGGTCGCCGCGGCGCAGCACGAGCCAGGCCCGCCGAGGATGACGGCGCCACTGCGCGCCGAGCGGGTGCACCTGCCACGAGCCGGTCATGCGGAGGTGGCTGTGGATGGTCAGGCCGCCTTCGAAGCGGATCATCAGGTGCTTGCCCCGGGCGTCCACCGAACGCACCTTCTGGCCGCCGAGCCGATCCGGCCACCGGTCACGCACAAAGCGTCGGTGCGGTGTGCGGATCTCGTCCGGCACGTGCCCTTCGAGCACCGGCCGGATGCGGTTCGCCGCGTAGTGGATCGTGTCTCCCTCGGGCACCGTTGCCGAATGTACGGCGCGGGAGATGCAGGACGATGATCGCGCCGAGTGCGCCGCGCATCGGCGGCCGACGCTAATCAGTCCGCGCGCGACGGCGATGCGCACTATCATGAACGGCGTACGGGCCGAACATCCGTTCGGCCGCAAAGCGGTGCCGCGTCGCTGATAGTGCCTTTGGCTCCCTCCGCGTTTCGCAGTACAGCAACAGGAGGACACAACATGGCTACAGGAACCGTCAAGTGGTTCAGCGACGACAAGGGCTTCGGCTTCATCACTCCCGATGACTCCGGCAAGGACCTGTTCGTACATCACAGCGCGATCCAGGGCAGCGGCTTCAAGTCACTGGCCGAGGGCGCGAAGGTCAGCTACGACGCCGAACAGGGCCCCAAGGGCCCCAACGCCGCGAACGTCCAGACCATCTAGACGAAGGGCGGCCGACCATGGCCAACGGTAAGAAGAAGACGACCATGGCGAAGCTCAACCGCGAGACCCGCATGCGTGAGCGCAAGCACGAGAAGGAAGCCCGGAAGGCCGAGCGCAAGCGCGCAGCGGCCGACGGTACGGACGAGACGTCCGACCGGCCGGCGTGGCTGGGCGACCCTGTGGAGATCGAGACGGTTACTACGCCGTCAGAGTGAGCTTGCGGGTGCCCGAGCGGAAGCCCAGCTCGATCAAGGCGCCCTCCCACTCCGAGCCGACCACCGGCTCACCGTCCACACGTTCCAACGCGAGCCGTTTGATGCGGCCGCGGTGGACCGTGTCGGCGAGCTCGGCGAGCGCCGGGCCGATGCGCTCGTCCAGCGCGTCCACCAGTACCTGCAGGCCGCGGCCGCCGCGCTCGACGTAGAGCACCGGGTCGCCGCCGGCCAGCACGACGTAGGCACCCGCCGACCGCGATGGCGACCGGCCGTCGATGACCGACGGCCACTTCAGAACCGCGCCGTAGGGCTGGGCGGGGTCCGTGGCCGCGAGCACCTGCGGGCGCTCGGAGTCGTCGTCGCGCTGCGCGCGCAGCCGCTCGACCGCGCCAGGGAGCGCGAACTGCGCGCCGCCGAGGCCCTCTACGAAGTAGCCGCGCCGGCAGGCGCCCAGCGTCTCCATCTGCGTGAACGAGTCATAGAGAACCGAGAAGCCGCCGGCGATCCCCTCGGCCAGCACCTGCTCGCGGGTGACGATGCCGTAGCGCTCGAGCAGCAGCTCGGCCTGGGCGCGCCTTTGCGCGACCGGATCGTTCCCGCGGAAGAGGCTCTCCGTCAGCGCCCACCGGCCCTGCACCGCGGGCTGCGCTGGGCGGGCGGGATTGAATCTGGCGTTGAACCGCGCCCGCCGATCGGCGCGCCCGCGCTGCGAGGCCTGCGTCAGCTTCGGAGAGCGCAGCGGCGCCCACGCGTCGTTGGTCACCTCGCCGGCCCAGACGAGGTCCCATACCGCGGTCTGGATCTCCTCGGCCGGCGCTCCGGCCAGATCGACCAAGAGGTCGGTGAAGAAGCAGGCGCCCGCGCGCAGGCGGTCGCGGACGCGCTCGTGCAGTTTCCCCTCCGGCGCCAGCCCGGGCTTCGGCGGCCCGACGAACTGCGCGTCCTCGCGGAAGTAGAGCGCGACGCGGCCCGAGTTGCGCCCCAGCGACCCGGCGCCGACCCAGACCACTTCTCCGGCGGCGCACAGCTGGTCGAGCCATGCGGGCGAGTAGGCGCCGACCCGGCGCGGGAGGACGTCGCGCTCCCAGACGTCGGCAGGCAGCGCGAGCCCCTGCAGCGGGACGAGGACCTCGCGCAGCCGGTCGACTCCTGCCCCCGTAGGCGAATGGCGGTCGACGCCCTGCCAGCTCGGGTAGAAGCGGCCGAGCGCGCGCTGGTCGGCCGGCTCGATCTCCTTGCGCAGGACCGCGAGCGACGCGCGGCGCAGGCGGCGCAGCACCTCCGGGTCGCACCATTCGCGGGCGGTTCCGCCGGGGCGCAGCTCGCCGCGCACGAGGCCGCCGGAGCGCTCGAGGCCCTCGAGCACCTGGTCCAGGTTGACGCCGTAGCGGGCCCGCAGGTCGGGCCCCTCGAACGGTCCGTGCGTGCGTGCGTAGCGGCGCACGACGCGCTCGCGTGCGTCCGGGACGTCCTCGAGGAAGGCGGCCGGGATGCCGCCCGACGGCACCACCCCGAAGGCGTCGCGGTACAGGCCGGCGTCCTCGGAGGCGATCCAGCGCTCCTCGCCGCCCACGCGGATCGCAATCGCGCGACGGTCGGCCTCGAGCTCGGCGATCAAGGCGCCCGTCGAGCGCCCGACCGTCTCCGCCACCGTCAGGTCCCCGACGCGGCGCAGGACGTCGTGCAGGGCGTCGGCGCTGTCTGCCCGCGTGCGCTCCGACGTGCGTTGCAGGTCGGCCTCGACCGTGTCCAGCGCGCCCGGGTCGATCAGGTCGCGCAGCTCCTCCTGGCCGAGCAGCTCGCGCAGCAGGTCGCGGTCGAGCGAGAGCGCCGCCGCACGCCGCTCGGCGTTGGGCGTGTCGCCCTCGTACATATAGGTCGCGACGTAGTCGAACAGCAGGCTCGAGGCGAACGGCGACGCGGTCTGCGTCTCCACCTCGACGACGTTCATCTCCCGCGTGTGCAGCTTGGTGAGCAGCTCCTCGAGGCCCGTGAGGTCCATCACGTCGCGCAGGCACTCGCGGTAGGTCTCGAGGATGATCGGGAACTGGCCGTACTTCTTGGCGACCTCGAGCAGGGTCTGGGACTTGAGCCGCTGCTGCCAGAGCGGCGTGCGCCGGCCGGGATAGGCGCGCGGGATGAGCAGGGCGCGCCCGGCGTTCTCGCGAAAGCGCGCGCCGAACAGCGCGCTGCCGCCGAGCTCGCCGACGACGAGGTCCTCGAGCCGGTCGGGCTCGATCAGCATGAGCTCCATGCCGGGCGGCTCGTCGGCGTCGGGAAGGTGGACGATGATGCCGTCGTCGGACCAGATCGCGTCGGACTCCAGGCCGTATTCGTCGCGGATGCGCGCGCTCAGCGCGAGTCCCCACGCGGCGTGCACTCGGCCGCCGTACGGGCTGAGCACGCAGACCCGCCAGTCGCCGATCTCGTCGCGGAAGCGCTCGATGACGATGGTGCGGTCGCTGGGCACGACGCGCGTCGCCTCCTGCTGCTCGCGCAGGAAGTCGAGCAGGTTGCGCGCGGCGAGCGGGTCGAGGTCGTACTCCCGCTCGAGCGTGTCCGCGTTCTGGTCGACCGCCCAGCGGCTGAAGGCGCCCACCGCCTCGCCCAGTTCGCGCGGGCGGCCCATGGAGTCGCCGCGCCAGAAGGGGACGGCGCCCGGCGCGCCCGGCGCGGGAGTGACGATCACGCGGTCGCGCGTGATCTCCTCGATGCGCCAGGTGGATGCGCCGAGCAGGAAGGTCTGGCCGGGTCGCGCCTCGTAGACCATCTCCTCGTCGAGCTCGCCGACCCGCCGGCCGTCGGGCAGGTTGACCGAGAACAGGCCGCGGTCGGGGATCGTGCCGGCGTTGGTGATCGCCAGCGCGCGCGAGCCCTTGCGCGGGCGGATCGTGCCGGCCACCCGGTCCCACACGATGCGCGCCCGCAGCTCGCCGAACTCCTCGCTCGGGTAGCGCCCGTCGAGCATGTCGAGGACGTTCTCGAGCTGTCCCCGGGAGAGCTCCGCGTAGGAGTGCGTGCGGGTGACGAGCGCGTAGATGTCGTCGACCGCGACCCCCTCCTCGTTGGAGGCGGCGATGGCGACGATCTGCTGCGCGAGCACGTCGAGCGGGTTCTTTGGCACGACCGTCTTCTCGATCAGCCCCTCGCGCATGCGCTTGACGACCACCGTCGTCTCGAGCAGGTCGGCGCGGAACTTCGGGAAGATCCGGCCCTTGGAGACCTCGCCGACGCCGTGGCCGGCGCGGCCGATGCGCTGCAGCCCGCGGGTGACGGACTTCGGCGACTCGACCTGGAGCACGAGGTCAACGGCGCCCATGTCGATGCCGAGCTCCAGCGACGACGTCGCCACCAGGCACGGCAGCTCGCCCGCCTTGAGCTGCTCCTCGATGACGGTTCGCTCCTCGCGCGCCAGCGAGCCGTGGTGCGCTCGCGCGATCTCGGTCTCAGCCAGATCGTTCAGGCGCAGCGCGAGCCGCTCGGCCCCGCGGCGGTTGTTGACGAAGATGATCGTCGAGCGGTGCTCGGAGACCAGCTCGAGCAGCTTGGGATAGATCGCCGGCCAGATCGACTTGCGCGTCGCCTCCCCGCCCTCCAGCGGGTCCAGCGAGGGGGAGTCGCTTTGCTCGGGCTCGACCATCGACTCCACGGGCACGTGGATCTTGAGGTCCATCGGCTTACGCACGCCCGTGTCGACCACGGTGCACTTGCGGTGCGGGCCGACCATGAAGCGCCCGACCTCCTCGAGCGGGTTCTGCGTTGCGGAGAGGCCGATGCGCTGCACGTCGCGCTCGGCCTGCTCGACCAGCCGCTCGAGCGTGATGGCGAGGTGCGCCCCGCGCTTGGTCTGCGCGACCGCGTGGATCTCGTCGAGGATGACCCACTCGGTCCCCTCGAACACCTTGCGCGCCTGCGACGTCAGCATCAGGTACAGCGACTCCGGCGTGGTGATCAGGATGTCGGGCGGCTCGCGCAGCATGTCCCGGCGTTCCTTCTGCGGCGTGTCCCCGGTCCGCACCGCGACCCGTAGGCCGGAGGCCGATGGCGAGCCGTCAGGCGAGACCGGATCCGCCCCGATGCCGCGCAGCGGAGCGCGCAGGTTGCGCTCGACGTCGTAGGACAGCGCCTTCAGCGGCGAGACGTACACAAGCCGAGTGCGGCGATCCTTCGGGTCGGCGGCCGGCGGCTCGGCGACGAAGCGATCAAGTCCCCACAGGAACGCGGCGAGCGTCTTGCCCGACCCGGTCGGTGCGGAGATGAGCGTGTGCTGCCCCGTCGCGATGGCCGGCCACGCCTGCGATTGCGCGTCCGTCGGCGCTGCGAAGGCCCGACCGAACCAGTCACGGACCCCGGGGGTGAACGCCTCCATCGCCATACCTCTGAGGGTACGGCTGCGGCTGGGTCAGGCGACCAGCGACTCGACCTGGCGGCCGACCAGCCAACGGCCGTCAGGCCGGCGCTCGAGCTCTCCGCGGGCGGAGAGTCGGACCATGGCGCTGGTGACGCTCGGACGGCGGGCGCCGAGCAGCAGGGCGAGCGTGCCGTGGCTGAGGAACTCCGGCAGGACGATGCCGTCCCGGGTCATGATCCCCCAGCGCTCGGCGAGGTAGTTCAGCGTCACCAGGATGCGCGTCTCCACCGACTGCGACTGCACGATGACGAGCTGGCGGGCGAGGCTGCCCGAACGGCGCGTCATGTTGGTGACGAGGGCAGGGACGAGCTCGGGCACGAGCGCCGCGGCGCGGGTGACGCGGCCGTCGATGACCGCGAGGCGGACGTCGGAGATCGCGCGGTAGTAGTGCGAGAACTGGTCGTCGTCGGAGAAGGGGTCGTGGCAGGGCCGCAGGATGTCGCCCGGACCGAGCAGCTCGCCCGAGGTGCGGTGCGCCGCGGTCACGCAGCGGATGAGCGCGCCGTGGAGGATGAGGAAGCCGGCGCCGTCCTCGACCAGGGCCGCGTCCGCTTCAGCGTCCCAGCGGCCGCGGCGCAGATGCATGACGCGGGCGCGCAGCGTGCGGCGGGCGGCGACGCGACGCTCGAGCGGAAGCGCGTCATGCAGCTCCGGGAGCGCCTCCACGACATCGACCGCTTCGTCTACCAGCACACCGCGTCGGGTCATCGAGGGTGTCAACCCACGTACATCAGGACAGTTGCGGCGTCCGGTCAGAAGAACTCATCCGCCCGTGGTCAGCTCGCCCGCACGGGCGAGGACGGCGTCGAGCATGTCCGGGGTGAGGCGGCCGGTGAACGTGTTCTGCTGGGAGACGTGGAAGGAGCCGAGGACGGTCAGCGCGCCGACCTGCGTCTGCGCCCCGTGCGCGAATTTCGGCCGCGGCCGTGGAGCGTCGAGGGCAGCCAGCGTGGCGGCCCAGCCGATTGCGCCAAGACAGAGCAGGACCCGGGCGCGGCCCAGGGCCTCGAGCTCGGCGGCGAGCCAGGGTGCGCAGTTCGCGCGCTCGGACGGGAGCGGCTTGTTGGCCGGCGGCGCGCACTTGACCGGCGCGGTGACGAACGCATCGCGCAGCACGAGGCCGTCGTCGCGGTGCCGCGACTCCGGCTGGCTGGCGTACCCCGCCCGGTGCAGGGCGGCATAGAGGAAGTCGCCCGAGCGGTCGCCGGTGAACATGCGCCCGGTGCGGTTCGCGCCGTGGGCCGCGGGGGCGAGGCCGACGACGACCAGCCGCGCCTGCGGATCGCCGAACCCCGGCACGGGCCGGCCCCAGTACGTCTCGTTGGCGTACGCGGCGCGCTTCTCGCGCGCGACGAGCTCGCGCCACTCGACCAGCCGCGGGCAGCGCCGGCACGCGACGACGCCGGCCTCGGTGGCGCTAAGGGTCCGTCTCTGAATAACTATGCGGTTTGGACGGGCGATCCGCGGCGCCTGGACCCACCCGATTCCTCGCCGATGCACGCATCGACTCCAGAATCGTGCGGCCCCAGGCATCTGAGGCAGGCTGGGTTTGACGGAGACTTCCAAACGAGGGTTTCGGTCCTCGGGA
>JBBJOW010000045.1:0-36040 GCA_037724045.1 Solirubrobacteraceae bacterium | reverse complement strand
GCCCGGCCGGCGACCCCCGACTCGCCCTGCGGGGCCATGGAACCACCGGTCATCACTGAGATCCAGGCTTAGCGTCGATCAGACGTAGGCGGCAGTTCGAGGGCGCCGGAACGGCAGCGGGATCACTTGGTTGGTACCTAACCGGTGTGATAACACCGGTTAGGCGGCTCGTCGACCGAGCGGGGCGTCGCCGGAACCGCCTCGCGAAGCGAAGCGGGGCCGCCAAACTGAGTCCTTCAGTCGACAGGCGCCGTCGCCAGCGCGCGCAACTCGGACGCGTAGGCGAAGACCTGCGCCGACCCGAACGCGTTCCACGGATCGACGACGACCGCGTCGGGCGAGGCCAAGGACATGATCAGCGCGAGCGTCGCCGTGTTCGAGTAGGCGGAGTGGTTGGTCGCGACGACCACGATGTCGGCGTCGGTCACAGCGGACTCGAGATCCTGCGTCGGCGTCGGCACCATGGGGTCGTGCACGGCGACGTCGGCGAGCTCGCGCTCCAAAAGCCTCACGAGCTTGTGCGACAACGAGTCGCGTTCGTCGTCGGTGTCGCGCTTGAACGCGAGCCCCAGCACCGCGACCTTGCGTTCGCGCAGCGTCCCCCCGACGCGGCGCTTGACCCCGTCGACCAGGAAGGACGGAACGCTCTCGTTGACGCGCGACACCGCCAGGAGCATTCCCGGTGCCGACGAGCGCTCCTCCGAAAACGCGAAGTCCTTGCGCAGGCAGGTCCCCGCAGTGAAGCCGGGCGCCGCCATCCCGCCGCGCGGGTAGTCGCGGTTGATGAGGTCGATGACCTCGAAGACGTTCGCCTGGTAGCGCTCGCAGTCCATCATCAGCAGGTTGGGGAGCGCGAAGGTGGCGTAGCGCAGGATGTTCGCCCAGATCTTCGCGAGCTCCGCCTGGACGGGCGTGGTCTGCACGACGGGCGCGCCGAAGACCGAGAACAGCGCTTCGGCGCGGGCGCCCGACTGCGCGCCGACGCCGCCGACGATGCACGGCAGCGTCCCGATCTCCTCCAAGAAGCGCGCGGCGGCGATGCGCTCGGGCACGTGGGCGACGAAGACGTCCTCGCCGACGACGAAGCCCCGGTGCTTCTCCAGGTAGCCGGCGGCGAACTCCGTCGTTCCGGGCGCGACGGTCGAGCGCAGGACCAGCAGCTGCCCCGTCGACAGCAGCGGCAGGAGGTCGTCCAGGACCGCCCGCACCTCGCCCATGTCGATCTCGATGTGGGAGAACGTCGGCGTGCCGACGGTCAGCACGATCGCGTCGGCACCCGCTGAGTCGGCCGCGCGGTCTGACAACGAAAGGCGACCCCGGACGCGCGCCAGCAGCTCGTCCGCGCCCGGCTCGGCGAAGGGCATGCGCCCGTCGTGCAGCGCGCCGAGGCGCTCCGCGTCCTTGTCCACGCCGAGCACGCGCAGGCCCGCGTCAGCGAACGTCAGCGCGAGCGGAAGCCCGACACGGCCCAGACCGATCACCGAGACGTCGTAGTCCATGAAAGCCCCGAAAAGGCTACGAGGACCGGCGCAGCCGCAGCTGGTGACGCATCCACTGGGCGGCGAAGCCCCGCACGAAGCGCGGGTTGTAGCGGGCGTAGCGACGCCAGAGCCGGCGCGGTTCGGCAGCGAGTCGGAACATCCACTCCAGGCCGAGCTTCTGCATCCACGAAGGCGCCTGCGGGACCAGGCCGGCGTGGAAGTCGAACGCCGCGCCCACGCCGACGAGGACCGGCGCCTCGAGGCGGTCGCGCATCTGCGCCATCCACTTCTCCTGCTTCGGCGCGCCGATCCCGACCCACACGATGTCCGCCTGAGAGCCGTTGATCTCCGCGACGACGGCGTCGTTCTCCTCATCGGTGAGCGGCCGGTAGGGCGGGGAGTATCCGCCGACGATCTGTAGGCCCGGGAAGCGCTGGCGCAGGTTCAGGGCGAGTTGCACGAGTGCTCCCTGGTTGCGGCCGCCATACAGATACATGCGCATGCCGGTCTTGACACCGCGCGCGCAGGCGCGCTCCATGAGCGCCGGCCCGTAGACGCGGTGGGGAAGGTCATTGCCGAGCGCGTTCATCGCCCAGACCAGCGGCTGGCCGTCGGGCACGGTGAAGTCGGCACCGAGGACCGCGTCGCGCATTTCGGCGTCCTCGCCAGCCAGCATCACTGTGTGCACGGCTGCGACGCAGAGGTAACCGCGCGACCGGTGGGCGATCATCGCGTCCATCCAGTCCATCGTCTCGTTGTAGTCCGTCAGCGCGAGCGGGACCCCGAGCACGGGCTCGCTGGCGACCCGCGGCGGGCGGGGTGCCGGCACCGCATGCGCGGGATGAGCGAGACGTAGGTGACTGGAAGCTGGGGAGGCCATCATGGTGCTAACGGTTGCCGCGGGAAGTTGTTGCGCTACGGACACATACGCCGGACCGTCACATTCTCTATACCCCGATTCGGGTGTGATGCCTGCATGCAGTCACGATCTCTTCGATCTGGTCCGCTCGCAGCACCGGGCTCATGGGGATGGCGAGGTGGTCGGCGGCGACCGCTTCGGTGGCCGGGAGGTCCGGCCCTGAGCCGAAACGGGAGAGCATCGCGGGCTGCCGGTGGATAGGGGTCCGGTAGTAGGCCTTGTTGCCGATGCGGGCTGCGCTCAGCGCCTCCGCAAGCCCGTCGGCGGCGGCCGCACGGACCACGTAGAGGTGCCAGGCGGGCTCGACGCCGGGAACCGGCGTGGGCAGCGTCACGAGCTCGCCGAGCCCCGAGTCGGCGTAGGCCCGACCCGTCGCCACGCGCCCGGCCGCCCACTCGTCGAGATGGGGCAGCAGCACCCGCAGGATCGCGGCCTGAAGGTCGTCCAGCCGTGAGTTGAAGCCGATCTCGGCGTAGGTGACCTTGTCGTAGGACCCGTGGAAACGGAAGACCCGCACGCGCTCGGCGAGGTCCGCGTCAGACGTCGTCACCGCTCCGCCGTCCCCGAACGCCCCGAGGTTCTTCGACGGGAAGAAGGAGAAGGTGGCGAGCGTCCCCAGGGAGCCGGGACGACCATCGGCGGTGGTGGACCCGGCCGCCTGGGCCGCGTCCTCGATCACCGGCACCCCGAGCGCCTCGATCTCGCGTACGGGAGCGACGTTGCCGAACAGGTGCACGACCAGCACGGCCTTGGTGGCCGGGGTCAGCGCGGCGCGGACGGTGTCCGCCGTCGCGCAGAACGTGTCCGGATCGATGTCACAGAAGACCGGGCGCGCGCCGGCGTTGACGATCGCCTCCGCACTCGCCCAGAAGGTGAAGGACGGGACGACGACGTCATCGCCCTCGCCGACCCCGAGCGCGCGCAGGCACAGCGTGATCGCGTCCGTCCCGTTGGCGACGCCGATCGCGTGCCCGGCGCCGCAGTAGGCGGCGAACTCCTGCTCGAAGGCGGAGACGTTGGGGCCGAGGATGAAGCGCCCGTCCTCGACCACGCCCGCGATCGCGGCGGCGATCTCCTCGCGCAGCGGCGCGAGCGGCGTCTTGGTGTCAAAGAGGGGAACGGCCAACGCCCACCTGACCGTAGAAGGACCGGTCTAGACTCGCGGCGATGACGAGCATCGGGATTGTCGGTCTCGGCTACGTGGGTCTGCCGCTGGCGGTGGCCTTCGCCGAGGAGGGCCTGCAGGTGGTGGCGATGGACACCGACGTCCGCAAGATCGAGGCGATCCGTCAAGGGTCGTCGTACATCGAGGACATTCCCGACGCGCGCCTGCACGGGGTGCTCGCAAAGATCGAGGCCACGACGCGTCCGGCCGCGCTCGCGCACGCCGACGCGATCCTGATCTGCGTCCCGACGCCGCTGACGTCCAACCGCGAGCCCGACCTCGGGCCGCTGCTGGACGCCGGGCACGCGCTGGCAGGGATCTTGCAGGCCGGCCAGCTGGTCGTGCTCGAGTCGACCACCTATCCGGGCACCACGCGCGAGCGGCTGCTGCCGGTGCTCGAGGAGTCCGGCCTGGCCGCCGGGCGTGACTTCAACCTCGCCTTCTCGCCCGAGCGCGTCGACCCCGGCCGCACGGACTTCACGCTGCGCACGACGCCGAAGATCGTCGGCGGCCTCACGCCCCAGTGCGGCGACCGCGCCGTCGCGCTCTACGCGCAGGTCTGCGATCACATCGTGCGCGTCGGCACCCCCGAGGTCGCCGAGATGTCCAAGCTGCTGGAGAACATCTTCCGCAGCGTCAACATCGCCCTGGTCAACGAGCTCGCGATCCTCGCCGACCGCATGAACGTGGACATCTGGGAGGTCGTGGACGCCGCCGCGACCAAGCCGTACGGGTTCATGCGCTTCGAGCCGGGCCCGGGCATGGGCGGGCACTGCCTGCCCGTCGACCCGTTCTATCTGACCTGGCGCGCCCGGGAGTTCGACATGGCCACGGAGTTCATCGAGCTCGCCGGCAAGGTCAACCAGAACATGCCCTACCACTGCGTGCAGCGCATCGAGCGCGCGCTCAACCAGGCCGGCAAACCGGTCAACGGCTCGAAGATCGCGCTCATCGGCGTCTCGTACAAGGCCGGCGTCGGCGACATGCGCGAGGCCCCGGCACTGAAGATCGGGATGCTGCTCGGCGGCCTCAGCGCGGACCTGCGCTATCACGACCCGCACGTCGCCGAGCTGCGCGACTTCGGGCTCGTCTCCCAGCCGCTCGACGACGTGCTCGAGGACTGCGACGCCGCCGTCATCCTCACCGCCCACCCCGACGTCGACCACCAGGCCGTCGTCGACCGCGCGCCCCTGGTCATCGACCTGCGCGGCGTCACGCGCCACCTGCAGGTCCCCGACTCGGTCAGTCGGCCGGTAGTCCTCTGATCTCGCCGTTGCGGAAGGCGTCCACGAAGCGGCGGTGATCGTCGCGGGTGAGCGCGCCGTAGGCGGCGCCGAACTCCGCCAGGTCGGTGGCGAACTCCTCGCGGCGGTCGCCGATCGCCGACGTGATCGCCTCCTCGACCTCGAACTCGACCAGCGGGTGCTCGCCTGACCCGGCGTCGGAGACGCAGTGGATCTTCGCGGTGGCGCGGCCGAGCTGCTCGACCAGCGGCAGCATCTCGTCGGGTTCGGTGACGTTGTGCCAGTCGAGGTCGGCTTCGTAGGGGGAGAGCTCCTTGATGACCTGGCCCACACCGTCGAGGTCGCACCAGCCCACCCACGGGTCGGCGTGCGCCTGCAGAGCCTGCTGGGAGACGGCGGTGCGGTGGCCCTCATGCTCGAAGTACTCGCGAAGGCGCTCGTCGTCGACGATGCGGCTCGGCGCGGCGACCTGGCCCTGCTTCATGGAGAGCACGATGTCGTTCTCCAATGCCTGGCTGCGGCCTTCGACGAGCAGGTTGTAGGCGCGCAGGCCCGCGGAGCCGATGCCGAAGCCGGTGCTGCCGACGACGTCCTTGACGGTGTAGGAGATCGACCGGAGCCGCTTGCCCTCAGGAATCGTCTCCAGGTACTCCTCATACGCGGCGAGCACCTTCGAGCGCTCGTCGTCCTCGAGCTCCCGCACCCCTGGCCCCTCGGAGAAGCGGCGCTCGACGCCGCGCATGTGCGTCATGCGCTGCAGCAGCCCCACCCGCGTCTCCAGCCGGGCGAGCTCGATGACGTCGCGGACGGCGCCGTCGGTGTTCTCGAGCGTGAGGCGGAAGTCGTTGTCGCCCTCGGAGGTGTGGAAGGCCTCGACCTGCTCGGCGTAGGCGTTCGCGTAGCGCTCGACGAGCTTGCGGACGGTGGCGTCGGAGAGCGCATTGGAGTAGCCGAGCAGCGCCAGCGACGCGGCCATGCGGCGCAGGTCCCACGTGAAGTGGCCGAGGTAGGCCTCGTCGAAGTCGTTGACGTCGAACACGAGGACGCCGGCCGCGTCCATGTACGTGCCGTAGTTCTCGGCGTGCAGGTCGCCCTGGATCCAGACGCGCGCCGTGCGCTCGTCGGCCCACGGATCCTCGAGCGCGTCCATGTCGGCGTAGAAGAGCGGCGCCGTCCCGCGGTAGAAGGCGAACGGGTCGGCGGCCATCTTGCGGAACTTGCGCCGGAAGGCGCGCTCGTCGCGGGAGATGAGGTCCTCGAACGCGTCGACGAGCACCCCGACCACGTGGCCGCGGCGCTCTTCGTCGGATGCGACCAGCTCGTCCATGTCCTCGGACCGAAGTCTAGGCTCGGCCGGTGAGCGAGAGCCCCCAAAGGCCGCTGACCGGAGGGGCGGTGATGAGCGCCGGGTCGCGCGTCGTCGTCGCCGCTGCGGGCGCGGTGGTGAGCGTCGTGATCGCCCGGCTGCTCGGACCGGACGGGTCAGGCGGCTACGCGGCGGCGCAGACCATCGTGCTCGTGCTCAGCGTGCTGACCACCCTCGGCGTCGAGTCCGGCATCTCCTACTACGTGTCCTCCGGGCGTTGGCATCCGTGGCAGGCGTGGATGGCGGCGATGCGGGTCGCCGTCGTCGCAGGCGCCGTGGGCATCGTGCTCGGGGCGGTGGCGCGCCTGGCCTTTCCGTCGGCGTTTGCGGGGCTGAGCTTCGGCACGTCGATCGTCGCGGTGGCGGCCCTGCCGTTCTGGCTGGCGTTCTTCTACACCGGCTTCGTCGCGCTCTCGATCGACCGCTACGAGGCGTTCAGCGGGCCGCCCGCCCTGCAGGCGCTCCTCACGCTCGTGCTCGCGACCGTCGGCGCGGTGTTCTTCGACGTCGCCGGCGCGGTGGCCGGCATGACCCTCGCGACTGTGATCGTCGGGCTCGGGACGGCGGTGTGGGCGGCGCGGCGGCTGACCGACGCACGCGGCGAGCCCGAGCCGGGCGCCCTCCGGCGCGCGACCTCCTTCGGCCTGCGCGGCTACCTCGCCAACGCGTTGCAGGTCGTCAACTACCGGGTCGACGTGTTCGTCCTCAGCGCCGCCGTCGGGTCGGCCGCGGTCGGCCAGTACGCGGTCGCCGTCGCGCTGACGGGCGTGCTCTGGCTGCTGCCCAACGCTCTGGCGGACGTCCTCTTCCCTCGCATCGCGAGTCTTGCCGCCCCCGAAGGCGAGGCGACGCGTGACATGGTCGAGACGAAGGGCCTGCGCCACGTGGTGATCGTGATCGTCGCCGTCAGCGTGGTCATCGCCCTGGCGCTCGTGCTGCTGGTGGTGCCCGTCTACGGCGAGGCGTTCCGGCCGGCCATCGCCGTCGGGCTGATCCTCCTGCCCGGGACGGCCCTGATCGGGATCGCCAACGTCCTCGCGTCGAGCCTGATGGGTCGCGGCTACCCGCAGTACGCGCTCTACACGGTCATCTGCACGCTTCCGCCGACACTGGTGCTGTACGCGGTGCTCATCCCCGCCGAGGGCGCGCGCGGTGCGGCGCTCGCGTCGACGCTCTCCTACGCCGGCAACTTCGTCCTCACCGCGTTCTTCTACCGGCGCGTGACCGGCCGCGGAGTGCTGCGCGGCATGGTCCCCTCGCGCGACGAGCTGCGCGACATCATCGCGCTCGGACGACGTCTGCGGGGGTCGGCGTGAGCCGCATCCTCGTCCTGTCCTCGGCCGTGGTGGACCGCGCGATGATCGGCCCGGCCATCCGCTCCTACGAGATCGCGCGCGCTCTGCAGACCGAGCACGACGTGGTGCTGGCCATGCCCCACGAGCCGCGCGACGCCCCCCGCGACGTGCGCTGCCAGGTCTTCGCCCACCAGGATCCGAGCGCGCTGCAGCCGCTGCTGGAGTGGGCCGACACCGTCGTCGCGCAGCCGCAGTGGCCGCTCGTGACCCGCCTGCTCGCGCGCAGCGGCGCCCGTCTGATCTTCGACCTCTACGTGCCCGAGCCGCTCGAGCTGCTCGAAGCGCACGCGGGGCGGCGGCCGGCCGTCCGCCGCGCGTGGCAGACGTTCGCCGCCGACCGGCTCGCGGACGCCGCGCGGGTCGGCCATCACCTCGTCTGCGCGAGCGAGGGCCAGCGCGACCTGTGGCTGGGGATGCTGCTCGGCGCGCGTGCCCTGACGCCGGCGCACTACGACCGCGACCCGACGCTTCGCTCCCTGATCGACGTGGTGCCCTTCGGCCTTCCCGCCACGCCGCCCGACCGCCTCGGCGCCGGTCCGCGCGCGCAGTTCGGCTTGGATGAGGGCGACGAGATCGTCCTGTGGAACGGGGGGATCTGGGCGTGGCTGGACGCGCCCACCGCCGTCGAGGCGATCGCGCGCCTGCGCGAGCGCCGGCCGCGCGCGCGGCTGGTCTTCCTGGGGCGCAGCGGCCACGAGGCGGCGGCACGCGCGACGCGCGCGGTCGAGGAGCGGGCGCGGGCGCTCGGCCTGCTCGGAGACGGAGTGCTGATACCGAAGGGGCTGACGCCCTACGGGGAACGCTCGAGCTGGCTGGCGGACGCCGACTGCGCGGTCTCGCTGCACGTGGACCACGCCGAGACGCGCTTTGCCTTCCGCACGCGACTGTTGGACTGCTTCTGGGCCGGCCTGCCCGTCGTCTGCACCGCGGGCGACGAGCTATCAGACCGCGTTGACCGCGACGGCCTGGGCGCGACCGTCCCCGAGCGCGACCCGGTCGCGGTCGCCGAGGCCCTGGAAGCGGTGCTCGCGCGCGGCCGCGGCGCCTACGCAGCCGGACTGGCCGCCGCCGCCGCGAATTTCGCGTGGCCGAAGGTCGTGGCGCCCATCGGCGCCTGGGCGGTCGAAAGCGGGCTTCCTCCGCGTCTCGGCGCTGTCCGCCGGCCCATTCACGCGCTGCGCAGCGGGTTCTATGTCGGCGCCCGCACGGGACTCAACCGGGTCGGCCTCAATCGCTGGCCGGGCGACTGAGCGGCGGTACCGGCCGTCCCCGCGCAAGGGCCAGCGACGCGCGGGCGACGTCGCGATAGAGACGGGCGAGCGCCGGCCGACGGGCGATCGTGAAAGCCGCGACGCGCGGCAGCGCGAGCAGCGCCACGGTCGCGCCGAGACCGGCTCGGCCGCCGCGCGAGAAGTGCGCGCCGGCGTATTGCAGCGAGCCGTGGAACATCGCCCGCAGCGACCACTCGCGGTCCTTGCGGGCGAACGAGGCCCCGCCCTGGTGACGGAACGCGGCCGCCGGGACGTAGAGGACCGCGCCCTCGCCGCACAAGCGGCGGCAGATGTCGACGTCCTCGTACCAGAAGAAGAAGCGCTCGTCCCAGCCGCCGATGCGCTCGAGCACGGTGCGCCGGACGAGCAGGCAGGCGCCGGCGGGCTGCGTCGTGTCGATCGTCTCGCTGGTGTTGGCGAGCAGCTCGGGGTCCGGGCGCTCGGACCGCAGGGAGCGCAGCCCGGAGAGCCGTAGCCCGAGCCGGGCGGGCGTCGGGAAGGGGGCGGGCAGATAGCGCGCCTGGGTCTCGAGCGTGTCCGCGTCGACCAGCCGGCCGCCGGCGGCGACTGCGTCGGGTCGGGCCTCCAGCTCGGCGACCAGTCGCTCGATCGCGCCCTCGGTGGCGAAGACGTCGTCGTTGAGAAACAGGACGAGGTCCGCGCGACCGGCGGCGGTGCCGCGGTTGAAGGCCGTCGCCAGCCCGCTCGGAGTGTCCAGGTGGATGGTCGTCGCACGGTCCGCGAGCGCTGCGGCGGTTCCGTCCGTGCCGCCGTTGTCGATCACGATCGGGTGCACCGACCGCGGCAGGTGGTCAAGGCAGCGCGTGACCATGGCGCGCGAATCGGCGCTGACGACGACGGCATCGACCATGGCGGGCGAGCCTAGGCTCCGCGTCGATGTCCAGCGTCGCCGTCGTCGTGCTCAACTACAACGGACGCGCGTTCATCGGGCCTGCGATCGAGTCGATCCTCGCCCAGACGCATCCGGACTTCCACGTCGTGCTGGTCGACGACGCCTCCACCGACGGCTCGGCCGCCTACGCCGCCGAGCGCTGGCCGCAGATCACCGTCCACGCCCTGCCCGCCAACGTGGGCGTGACCGCGGCGATGAACCGCGGGCTGGCTGCGGCTCGCCACGGGGAGTTCGTCGCGCTGCTCAACAACGACCTCGAGCTCGATCCCGAGTGGCTCCGGCGCGCGACGGCGGCGCTGGAGGCCGACCCGGGCCTGGCCTCGGTGAGCGGGAAGATGCTCCGCTACGACGACCGCAGCACCATCGACGCGGCGGGCGACCAGCTGCTGCCCTCCGGCGTCGCACTGAACCGGGGGGCCGGCGAAACCGACGCCGGCCAGTACGACGAGCGGGCAGAGGTCTTCAGCGCGTGCGCAGGCGCGGCGCTGTACCGGCGATCGGCGCTGGAGCAGGTCGGCGGATTCGACGAGGACCTCGTCGCCTACCTCGAAGACGTCGACTGGGGCTTCCGGGCGCGCCTGCAGGGCTGGCGCGCGCTCTACGTGCCGGAGGCGGTCGCGTTTCACATGGGCGGGGCGACCACCTCGCGCCGCAAGGGCTTCTTCGCGCGCCTGCAGCGCCGCAACCATTTGATCGTGATGATCAAGAACGTGCCCGCGGGGCGGCTCGCCCGCTGGCTGCCGCTGGTCGTCGCCTACCAGGTCGCATGGTTCGCGGCGTCCGTGCGGGACGGGCTCGGCGTCGAGCATCTTCGCGCGTGGCGGGACTTCGGGCGAGCGCTTCCGGGTGTGCTGCGCAAGCGCCGCACGGTCCAGCGGTCGGTGCGGGTGGACGCCGCCGAACTCGACCGGGCGATGGGGTTGGGGTTGCCGGAAGGAAGGCTTGCGGCGCTGGCCCTGCAGCTCGCGCCCCAGTTCGTCAGTCGGCGCCGCGCACGGCGGTAGCCACGAGCTCCTCGGCACGCTGCGGGCGAGCCAGGTACACGAGGTCGGGCAGGCGCGAACCGGGCGCGAGCACTTCGGGCTGGCGCCCCTCGCGCAGCGCTCGCGAGCTGTCGAGGAGCCCGCCGGCCCCTCCCCACGGCGTAGGAAAGGCGACTTCGGCGAAGCCGGCCATCGCGAGGAGGCGCGCGAGCGACGCACGGGTGAAGAGCACGAGATGGCGGGGAGGCTCGAGCGCCATCCAGTCGCGTCCGTAGCGCGCGTAGCCCGACGAGCTGAGGTTGGGCGTCGCCAGCCAGATTCGGCCGTCGGGCCGCAGCAGGCGCCTGGCGGTGGCCAGAAAGGACGGCGGGTCGTGAACGTGTTCGATGACGTGACTGAGCGTCACCGCGGCGTAGCGGCCGGCGTGGCGATCGGCGAGCGCCTCGAGCGGGCACGAGATGACCTCGGCGCCGGCGGTCCGGGCCTCGGCCGCGGCCTCCGGGTCGATCTCGTGGCCGACGGCGCCCCAGCCGTAGTCAGCCAGCCGGATCACGGCGCCGCCGTTGCCGCAGCCGATGTCGAGCAGCGGCGCACCCGGTTCCGGCAACGACAGGTGACGGAAGTTGCGGTCGGTCTCGGCCCGCAGTGGCGGAAAGGCGGGCACGAAGCGGCCGAGCGGCGACGCCGGCCGCAACCGGAGGCCGTAGCGCCGGTTGACGTAGCCGTTGCGGATTCGGCGGCGGGCATGCGCGAGCGCGCCGGCCGGCACGGGCTCGCGTTCGGGAGCGGCGTGCGTGATGTAGTCGCCGGCGTAGGCGCGCCCGACGCTCTCCGGAGTCGGCCGCGGGTCCAGGAAGCCGCAGCCGCAGTTCCGGCAGCGCACGAGCGTCCAGGTGCCCGGCGCGATCCCGTGCACGCGGTCGGTCAGGCCCGTCTCCAGCGGCGTGCGCTCTGCCGCGCCGCACACCGGGCACGCATCGACGCGCTCGAGATCGGCCTCGGGCCAGATCGCGGTCATCGGCTTGCCACCGGCAGCTGCTCATAGGGCGGCGGAAGTCGCGACGCCCACTCGCCCGCGAACAGCTCGACCGCATGACGGGGGTCGGGTGCGCCCGCGACGAAGCCGCCGAAGCCGCGGCGCCGCCGCAGGGTACGGGCCGCCAGGCCGGCGGCGCGGTTGAGGCTGTCGAGGGAGGGGGCCATGGCGGGCTCAGCGTAGGCTCGCCGAGTGGTCCGTCTCGTGATCGTCCGTGCGAAGCTCCGCTTCCGAGCGAAGCGAGGTTGGACTGGCGCCGGCTGGCGAGGACGCAGGGAAGCGGAGGCGAAGCCGGTGACGAGCGAAGCGAGGCCGAGAATGGTGGAGCCATTGCCCCGACCGAGGACGCGGCCAGGCGGTGAACGGCGCCCGGAGGTTCGTGCGGACGGTTGCGGGGCGGACCACTAATGCGAGTGCTGCACGTCCTGCCCCACCGCGGCGGCGGAGCGGAGACCTATCTCGACCTGCTCCAGCGTCTCGACGGCGTCGACCACATGCGCATGCCGCTGTCGTCGGCGCGCTCGCCGCTGGCGGCCGCACCCTCGATCGCCCGCTCCTGGCCGGAGATCGCCCGCACCGCGCGTAGCGCCGACGTCGTCCATGCGCACGGTGACGTCGCGGCGGTGCTGGCGCTGCCGCTGCGCCCGCTGGTCTGGACCACGCACGGGCTGCACCTGCTGCGCCGCGCACCGTGGTTCCGGCCCGCCGTCCGCGCAGCCGTCGCCCGCGCGCAGGTGACGCTGTGCTGCTCGCGAGCCGAGCACGACGAGCTGGCCGCCTTCGCTCCCGCCGACCGGCTGCGCATCGTCCCCAACGGCGTCGACGTCCTACCCGCTCGCACCCGCGAATGGGGCGGCGTCGCGCTCTACGTCGGCGAGCTCACCGAGCGCAAGGACCCGCTGACGGCCGCACGCGCCGCCTGCGCGGCGGGCATGACGCTCCTGGTCGCCGGCGACGGCCCGCTGCGCGAGGCGGTCGCCGCCGAGGGCGCCGAGATGCTCGGCCACGTCGACGACGTCGCGCCGCTGCTCGATCGCGCCGACGTCTTCGTCATGCCCTCGCACCGCGAGGGGATCTCGTTCGCCGTGCTCGAGGCCATGGCCCGCGGCCTCGCCATGGTCGTCTCGCCGGCCAGCGCCGAGGCGGTCGGCGACGCCGGTCTGATCGCTCCCGCCGGCGATGTCGCCGCCTTCGCCGCCGCCCTGCGCGCAGCCACCCCCGCCCACGGCGCCGCCGCCCGCGAGCGGGTCCGGGCGGAGTACCCCGTGCAGCGCCTGCTGCGTGGCGTGCGCGACGCCTACGAGGCCTGACCGAGCCGGCGACGGCGACGGCGCTTGAGGGCGTCGGGCTCCAGGTAGGCGGCGATCGGGATGGCGAGGCCGCGGGCGCCGCGCAGGGTGCGGCGCCGGCGCAGGGTGGACGTGACGATGCGGATCGCCTCGGCGGTCTGCGCGCGCTGGGCGCGCGCGGCGACGTTCGTCGTGGTCATGCGGCGGGTGGAGAGCGGCTCGTCGAGGGCCCAGACGCCGTGGTCGTCGGCGACGCGCAGCCACAGGTCGTACTCCATCGCGTAGCGGTAGCGCGGGTCGTAGCCGCCGAGGCCGAGCGCGACGTCGCGGCGGAAGGCCGCGCTCGTGTTGGGGATCGGGTTGAAGCGCAGCAGCACGCCGCGGACGTCGCCCGCGCGGAACAGCGTGCGTGGCGTGACCAGCGCGCCGGTGGCGTCGATCTCGCGCATCCGCGTCCCGACGACGGCGACGTCGAGGCGCGACGCGAGGAAGGCGAGCTGGCGCTCCATACGCTCGGGCGCGGAGAAGTCGTCGGCGTCCTGGACGGCGATCACCGGCGCGCGCGCCGCCTCCAGGCCGGCGTTCAAAGACCTGGCGATGCCGACGTTGCGCGGCATCGCGAGCACCCGCACCCGCGGGTCGTCAACGCCTTCGGCCACGGCGCGCGAGTCGTCCGTCGAGCCGTCGTCGATGACGATCAGCTCCAGGTCGGCGACCGTCTGGGCGAGGATCGAGTCCATCGCCTCACGCAGGGTCGCGGCGTTGTTGAACGCGCCCATGAGCACGCTGACTGCGGTCACCGGTAGCTCCGGGCGACGACCTCGAGCGAGGCGTCCACCGACAGCCGCTGCGCGTTGCGCGCGAACCAGTCCGCCGTCGACACCCGCAGGTCCGTGCCGGCCTCCCACACCCTCACGATCGCGTCGGCGAGGTCGTCCGCGGAATCCGTCGCCACCACGAACCCGTTCACGCCCTCCTCGATCAGCTCGGTGGCCGCATTGTCGGGATGGCGGACGAGCACGGAGGGGACGCCGAGGGCCGACGCCTGCACGACCACCTGGCCGTAGCCCTCCCGTCGCGACGGGTGCAGCAGGCACAGCGCGCGGGCCAGGGTCCGCTCGAGCTCCTCCTGCGCGACGAAGCCCGGCGTCTCGACGCCATCGGTGGGCGGCGGCGGATCGGGCCCGTCCCCGAAGATGACGCCGCGCAGCTGCGGGACCCGGCGGATCGCGGCCGCCATGCCCGCGGCGGCGGCGGGCGCGTTCTTCTCGGGGATGTGGCGCCCGGCGAAGACGACGACGGGCTCGGCCGGCACGGGCACGGGCGGAGTGAGCGCGCCGGTGTACTGGCCTTCGAGGACCGTGGCCTCGACGCCCTGCGCGCGCAGCCGGTCCGCCGTGACGCGGGCGAAGCAGAACGCCCGCTGGCGGACACGCAAGCACGCTCGCTGGACCGTCCATCCGACGCGGCCGCCGACCCCGCCGAGGTAGGCGAGCCAGTAGTCGCGTGTCCACAGCTCGTGCCAGTCGACGACGAGCGCGAAGCCATGCACGCGCCGCGCCGCCGTCGCCGCCAGCAGCGAGAAGTAGGGGAACGACGCGGTGTGGACGACGTCGTAGCGGCGGCCGTGGCGGAGCAGGTGCCAGAGCACGCCGGCGCCGAAGACGAGGGGCGGCAGCACGCGACGCTGCCCGGGGCCTGAGTACAGCGCCATCCGCGGCCCGGCGACCACCACCCGCACGCCGGGCAGGTCGGGCGTCTCGTCACGCCGCCACTGGCGCAGCGTGAGGTAGGTCACCTCATGGCCGTCCCCGGCCAGCCGCTCCGCCAGGGTGCGGTACCAGCGCTCGGCGCCGCCGACCGTGTGCGGGAAGAGGCAGTCGTAGACGAGGCAGACGCGGGTCATTGCGAGAGCACCTCGACCCAGTCGTAGGTCCGTCCGTCGCAGAGACGATCGACATCCGCAGACGGGACCCGCTCGACAACCGGCTCGACCTCCTCGGTCAGCGCGACCGGCCCGAGCGGGAGCTGCGCGGCGTCGGTGCCGCGGCCGGCCTGCCACCACGACCGCGACGCACGCAGGGCCACCTCGTGCTCGCCCGCCGGCAGGTCGAGCGCGTCGAAGCGCATCCAGCCGATACTGGCGTCGAGCTGGTGGCGCACGGAGCCGGCGGGCCGCCCGTCGACCGAGACCTCGAGAGAGCCGAGCGCGGCGCCGCCGACCCAGACGCGCCACTCGCCGTCGCGAGGGACGACGACCGTGACGCGCGCGGTGCCGTCCGTCGCGGGGCGCACGACGCCGTCCGTCCCCGCCCAGCCGGCGGGCAGGCGCGCAGCGGTCAGATCGCCGAGCACCGGGTTCTCCCGCGGTACGGCCGCCAGCGCCGCTCCGCGCCCGGCGAGCCGCCGCAGGCGCCCGCACGTCACCTGCGCCGCGGGCGCCAGCCCGCCGCCCAGCGACAGGTGCTCGACGGGCGCCGCGCCGCGCCGCTGCCAGGTCTCGAAGAACTCACCGGACGCGAATGGCTCGTAGGCGCTGGGCGGACGCGATCCGACCGGGGTCAGGCGCCGCGACAGCAGCGGGAACGCGAGCAGCGCCTTCGTGTCGACGTCGTCGACTTCGACCGTCGAGAAGTCCGGGAACGGCTCGCCCGTCCGTGAGGGGATCAGCGAGGCGCGCAGGTCGCTCGCGCCCTCGACGTCGCCGCGGTAGAGCGCGTAGCGGGTCGCGTAACCCTCGTAGAGCAGCATCAGTACCGGCCCCTTGCCGTCGACCGCCTCTCCGAGCTCGCGCAGCTCGGCGAGCGTGTCGCGGGGGGCGACGTACACGTCGCGGACGGCCAGCCAGGTCGAGGCGGCGCACCCGGCGACCAGCACGACCGCGGTGGGCGCCGCGAGCAGCCCTAGGGGTGACCGGAGGGACACGATTCCATACCAGGTGGCCCGCCGGGCGGGCCCCCGCGCCGTTCGCTCGAGGGCGACCGCGACCAGCGTCGCCGTGCCGGTGAGCAGCACCGCCGAGGTCACCGCGAGCACCTTCGCGTCGATCCACGGAGCACCGACGACGACCGCCGGGATCGCACCGGCCACCGTGACCGCGAGCAGTGCCGGCAGCCCCCAGGCCCGACGGCGGACCGCCACGACCGCGGCGCCCAGCGTCGCGACGAGGCCCGCCACGGCCAGCGCGGTCGCGATCCCCTTCGGTTCGGGCGGGACGCGGAAATCGCCCGCGGGCCACAGTCCGGCGCCCTGCAGCAGGTCCAGCGGTGCGAAGAGCTTGCCGATGTCCTCCGCCTGGACCGGCGACCCCTTCGTCGCCTGCAGCGCGTTGGCGCCGAGGACGACGATCGCGGGGACCGACCCGGCGACGAGGACGAGGATGCCGGCGGCGGCGCCGAGGACGTAGGTGCGTACTGGCCCGTGGAAAGCGATCAGCGCCGCGGCGAGACAGCCCGCGCCCGCCCAGAGCACGCCGCCCGCGCCGAAGCCGTCCATGAACGCGGCCGCCACGAGGCCGACCAGGGGCAGCACCCGTCCAACCTCGCTTCGCTCGGAAGCGCCCGCGCGCGCCACGAGCACGAACAGCGGCAGCAGCGCCGCGACGCAGATCTCCTTGATCGACCCCCACCAGACATAGCCGGCGAACAGCGACGCCTGCACGCCGAGGAAGGCGACCGCGCCCGCCAGCGCGGATGAGCGGACCACCTCGCGCACCACGCCGTAGAGCCCCAGCGCGAACAGCGCCCCGTAGACGCAGATGACCGGCTGATAGACGTTCGACAGATCCTGGAAGGTCAGCCGCGCCGTGACGCCGACAGGGGTGAACGTCCCCACGGGATAGCCCTGGCCGAGCCACAGCTCGAGGTCACGCTGGAAGGTCGACGGCATCACGCCTTCGATGTCGCGCCCGTGCTCCATCAGGTGCGCGATCAGCCCGAGCCAGATCGCCGAGTCGTCGAGCTTGATGTACCCGGCGACGCTCGCCTGGCCGGAGAGCAGCGACGGCCAGGCGAGCAGCGCGACGACCGCGACGACGACCGCGACCGACCCGGTACCCACCCGCACGCGGCCGACCACGAAGCCCGCCACCGCGAGGGCGGCGCACGCCGGAGCAGCCAGCTCGGCGGTCGCGTCGAGGATCGTCAACAGGCCCGCGACGACGATGATCCCGGCCATCCCGACGCCTGGCACCGCGGGCCCGGGCAGCCGCACGCCCGCCAGCCGCTCGGCGAGCAGCCCGACCCCGAAGCACAGCGCCACCAGCACCAGTGGCGCGAGCAGCCATCCACCCAGCACGCTCATAAGGCGCGCAACGCTACCCTTGGAGGCGCCCGGATGAGCACCGTCGAACGTCCGATCGGTCGGCCCACAGGGTCCTCAGCAGCCACGCCGAAGGTGTCGGTCGTCATCCCCTGCCTCAATGAGGCGGAGAACATCGAGGAGTGCGTGGCCCGCGCGCTCGCCGCCATCGAGAAGGGCGGCTTCACCGGCGAGGTGGTCGTCGCCGACAACAACTCGACGGACGGCAGCGGCGCCCTTGCCACCGCCGCCGGCGCCCGCGTCGTCCACGAGTCGCGCCCGGGCTACGGCAGCGCCTACCTGGCCGGCTTCGCCGCGGCTCAGGGCGAGTACATCGTCATGGCCGACGCCGACCTGACCTACGACTTCGCCGAGATCCCGCGCTTCGTGGCCGAGCTCGACAAGGGCGCCCAGCTCGTCATGGGCGACCGGATGGACAACATCCACCCGGGCGCGATGCCGTGGCTGCACCGCTACGTCGGCAACCCGATCCTCACCGGCATCCTCAACGCCTTCTTCAAGACCGGCGTCAGCGACGCGCACTGTGGCATGCGCGGCTTCCGGCGCGACATCCTGCCGATCCTCGACCTGCGCACCACCGGCATGGAGTTCGCGTCGGAGATGGTCATCCGCGCCTCCAAGGAGAAGCTGCGGATCGCCGAGTTTCCGATCGAGTACCACCCGCGCGGCGGCGAGTCCAAGCTGTCGAGCTTCCGGGACGGCTGGCGTCACCTGCGCTTCCTGCTCGTGCACAGCCCCACGCACCTGTTCATGGTGCCCGGGCTGGTGCTCGCGGTGCTCGGCGCGCTGATCGCTGCGACGGTCGTCGCGCAGATCGACGTCTTCGGCCGCGAGTGGAGCATCCACACCATGGTCGCCGGCGCGCTGCTGATGATCGTCGGCACGCAGGTCGTCGGCCTCGGGTTGTGCGCGCACGCCTACGGCACGTATTTCATGGGCGAGCGCGACCCGTGGTTCGATCGCATGCGCGCGCGCTTCCGGCTCGAGCACGGCCTCCTGCTGGGCGGCGCCCTGCTGCTCGCCGGCTTCGTGCTCACCGCGATCATCGCGATCACCTGGATCGACCGCGGCTTCGGCGAGCTCTCGGAGGAGCGGCTCGCGGTGCTCGCCGCCGCGCTGCTCATCATGGGCCTGCAGGTCTTCTTCAGCGCCTTCCTGCTGAGCATCCTCGGCCTACGCCGCCAGTCCTAGCGGCCGACGGCTCGCGATGATGTTCCTTCTGTGGGTGGTGGCGCCGCTGGTGCTGCTGGCGCTCATCACCGGGACCGGCCTGCTCGTCGAGCGCGCCGGAGGGCACCGGCTGCCCGGGCCGCTCGTGCTGGTCATCGGCTTCACCGGCGTCGTGTGCGTCTCCCAGGCGACGACGCGCTTCGGGGCGACGGCGCCGCTGACGCCGTTCGTGGTCGTCGCCGTGGCCGTGGCGGGCTTCGTGGTCGGCAGGCGCCGCGCGCCCGACCCGTGGCTGGTGGCGCTCGGCCTCGGCGTCTTCCTCCTGTACGGGCTGCCGGCGTTCGCAACGGGGGAGCCGACCCTGCTCGGCTACACGAACCTGGCCGACGCGGCGGGCCACTTCGTGATCATCGACCAGCTCATGGGCAACGGCTACACGGTCGAGAACCTCGCCCCGTCGAGCCTGCGCGCGCGCGTCGACGAGCTCTTCATCACCTCCTATCCGACCGGCTCGCACACGGTCCTGGGGACGGTGCGGGAGCTGGTGCGAGTCGACGTCGCGTGGCTGCTGCAGCCCTATCTGGCGATGCTGGCCGCGCTCATCGCGTTCGGCCTGCACGCGGTGTTGGCGCCGAGCGTGCGCCACCGGGCGTTGGCCGCCGGCGTCGCCGGGCTGGCCGCCTGCGCCGGTCTCATCTACGCCTACAGCGTCAACCAGCAGGCGATCAAGGAGCTGGCCGGGCTGGTGTGCATCGTGGCACTCGCCGGCGTCGTCCGGCCGCTGGTACTCGCGCCGCTGAGCTGGCGGACTCCCATCCCCGCAGCGGTGGCGACCGCGGGCGGGATCGGCGTCCTCAGCCTCGCGCTGGCCCCCTGGATCGGGCCGCTGCTGCTGATCACCGCGGGCGTGCTCTACGTGCGCTCGGGCCGCCGCCTTGCCGCGCTGAGCTGGCAGTCGGCGACGTTCGCGACCTTCGCGCTGGTCCTCTCGCTCCCGGCGCTGACCCGCGCGTTCGCCTTCGTGCGGACGACGAACGTGTCCCTGACGGGTGTCGAGCTGGGCAACCTCTACGCCCCGCTGCCGTTCGCGGAGGCGCTGGGGGTCTGGCCGTCGGGCGACTTCCGCTCCGCGATCCCGGCGGACCGTGAGCTGGCGTGGATCCTCGTCGGCGTGGTCGCGCTGGGGGCCGTGTTCGGACTCATGCAGGTCATCCGGCGCCGCGCCTGGCCGGTCCTGCTGTTCGCGATCGTCAGCGTGGTCGGGTTTGCCGCCATCGCTGGCCGTGCCTCGCCGTGGGCCTACGCCAAGGCGCTGATGCTCCTGTCCCCGGTCGCCCTGCTGCTGGCCGGCTTCGCCGTCGTCGGCTGGTGGGAGGGGCGCCGCCGGGCGGAGGCGCTCGCGCTCGGCGCCGCCCTGATCGCCGGCGTGGCGTGGACGAGCGCGCTCAGCTACCACGTCGTCGATCCGGCCCCGTACGCGCGCTTCGCCGAGCTCGAGGAGATCAACGAGCGCTTCGACGGGCAGGGCCCCGCGCTGTCCACGGAGGCCGAGGAGTTCGCCAAGCACTTCCTGCGCGACCTGGACCTGACCAACTCGAGCGAGGGGGTCGCGCAGGGGCTGGTCGTGCCGAATGTCGCGGTCGACGTCGGCTTCGCCGTCGACCTCGACGACTTCTCGCCCGCCGTGCTGGCGCGCGATTATCGCCTGCTCGTGGTACGCCGCGGGCCGATCGCGAGCCGGCCCGCATCCGGATGGGAGCGCGCGTTCAACGGGCGCTACTACGACGTCTGGCGCCGGGATCGGGACGCGCCGCGGGTGCTCGCCCACGCCCCGTTGGGCGGCCGTCTCGACGCGGCCGCCGCGGCCCCTTGCGGTCAGGTGCGACGCCTGGCCGGCATCGCGCGGGTCGGCGGCGGCCGGCTGGCCTTCGCGGCCCGGCCCGAGCTGGCGGCGCTGGCTCCAGGCAAGGCGACCGTCACGGTGCCCTGGCCGCCCCTGGGCCTGGACCCCGTGACGCTGAGCCCGGTGGGCGGGCCGGGCACCGTGTCGGGCAAGGTCGACATCCCGCGGACGGGAACGCAGCACGTGTGGATCGAGGCCTCCGTCGTGCGCGAGCTCTCGGTGTCCGTCGACGGCAAGCTCGTCGGCGTGGTCGAGCGAGAGCTCAGTCCGCACGACGCGGCGACGCCGATCGGGACGGTCAGCCTCGAGGCCGGCCGCCACGACGTCGAGCTCGTCCACGGCGGCGGCGGTTTCGAGCCGGGCAACGGCGGGCGCAACCGCCTGATCGGCCCGGTCTACTTCACTCCGGCCGCCGATCCCGCGGGGGGCGAGGTGGCCTACGTGGAGCCCGCCGACTGGCGCAGCGTCTGCGGCGAGCACGCCGACTGGGTGGAGGCCGTCGCCTGATCTCCGTCGCGATCCCGACGCTCGACGGCGCGGCGGCGCTGGAGCGGACGCTCACCGCGGTGCGCGCGCAGACCGTCGAGGCGGAGATCGTGGTGCTGGACTCGTCGTCGACGGACGCCACGCGCGCCGTGGCGGCAGGATTCGGGGCGGCGGTGCACGTCATCGCCCGCGCTGCCTTCGGCCACGGCGGCGCGCGCAACCGTCTGATGGCGCTGTGCGGCGGCGACCGCGTCGCCTTCCTCACCCAGGACGCGGTCCCGGCAGAACGAGAGTGGCTGGCGCGGCTGCTCGCGCCGGCGGCGGAACTGACCTACGGGCCCTACGTCGCGCCGCCGGGCGCGTCCGCGTCGCTGCGACGCGAGTACGCCGAGCAGTTCGCGACCAAGCCGCCATCGACCTGGATCTCGAGCGCCAATCTCTGTCTGTCCCGCGCAGCGTGGGAACGCACGCCGTTCCGCGAGATCGCCTATGCCGAGGACCAGCAGCTCCTGCGCGACCTCGGGGGCGGCGTCTATGTGCCCGGCGCGGCGGTGGTGCACGGCCACGAGTACGGGCCGATCGAGCGCCTGCGCCGCTACTTCGACGAGTTCCGCGCCCTGCACGACGTCCACGGCTTCGTCGCCCCTGCGTCGCCGCGCATCATGGCCGGCACCGTCCGCGTGGAGGTGCGGCGCGACCGCGCCTACGGCAGCGCCACCTGGCCGGCGGTGCAGTGGCACGCCGCGCGCGCGCTCGGCGCCGCGCTCGGCACGCGCGCGGACCGGCTCCCGGGACCCGTGCGCAGCCGCCTCTCGCTCGAGCGCCGGGCCTGATCAGGGGTCGATGCGCCAGCGGCGCATGAGGCGCCACTGGGCCAGCACGATCAGCGCCGTGAGGACGACCATGACGACGGTCATCGCCGCCGCGTAGCCGTAGCGCAGCTGCTCGAAGCCGACGTCGTAGATGTGGATCGGCAGCAGCAGCGTCGCGCGGTCCGGGCCGCCGTCGGTGAGCAGGTAGGTCGGGACGAAGGACGCCTGCAGCGCCACGGCGAGATCGCGCGCCGCCAGCAGGCCGAGCACCGGCGCGAGCAGGGGGAGGGTGACGCGGCGGAAGACGTGCCCGGTGCTCGCTCCCTCCATCCGCGCCGCCTCGAAGAGCTCGCCCGGCAGCTGCTGGCGCGCGGCGAGCATGACGAGGAAGCCCTCGCCCAGGGAGAACGCGCTGATGAGGACGATGCCCGCGAGCGCTGCCCCCGGGGCGGCGAACCACTCCGGCTGGGGGAGGCCGGCGAGGCCGAGCAGCCCGTTGACCGGCCCGGAGATCGGGTTCAGCAGGTAGGCGAAGGCGATCACGAGCGCGGCATCGGGCGCGAAGCTCCCCGCCAGCACGGCGCCGCGCTGCCAACCCGCCCCGCGGCGGGGACGGTGCAGCAGCAGCGCGAGTGCCAACGCGCCGAGCACCCGCAGGGGGACGGTGATGGCGAGAAACAGCGCCGAGTTGCGCAGCACCTGAGCGAAGAGGTCGTCCTGGGCGAGGGCGGAGAAGTTGTCGAAGCCGACGAAGCGCGCGGGCGCGATGAGGTCGTCCTCGTAGAGCGACTCGAGGAAGGTGATCGCCGCCGGTCCGACCACGAGCACGAGCGTGCCGATCGCGAACGGCGCCAGCAGGAGGGTTTGCTGCGCGCGCGCACTCACGGCAGCGCTCGGCCGTCGGCGCCGAATCGGGTCAGCGCGCGTGCGGCGAGACGCACCGTCTCGCCCGCGCGCGCGCCGGCTCCGGCCGGCGGGCGCATCCACAGCGTCGCGCCCTGGGCCCGCAGCCGCCAGAGCTCGTCGTGGCCGGCGCGCTCGACCAGTTCGAGCTCCGCCGCGAAGCCGTCGTGCGACGGGACGAGGTGCTCGGGCCGGACGCCGACCGCGGCCGCGTCGCCCGCCGCGATGCCCAGGCGATCCGCCGCAGCGGCGTCGAGCAGGTTCATGGGCGGGGTGCCGAGGAAGCCGGCCACGAACCGCGTGGCCGGCCGTTCGTAGACGTCGTGCGGCACCCCGATCTGCTCGAGGCGGCCCTCGGTCAGCACCGCGACGCGGTCGCCAAGCGCAAGGGCCTCCGCCTGGTCGTGGGTGACGTGGACCATTGTCGCCCCGGTGTCGGCGTGCAGGCGGCGCAGCTCGTCGCGGGCCTGCGCGCGCAGCGGCGCGTCGAGGTTGGACAACGGCTCGTCGAGCAGGACCACCTGCGCGCGGCCGGCCACGGCGCGCGCCAGGGCGACGCGCTGACGCTCGCCGCCCGACAGCGCCGCAGGCCGGCGGTCCAGGACGCCTGCCAGCCCCAGACGGGCGGCGGCATCGCGAGCGCGCTCGCGCGCTTCGCCGGTCGCCATCCCGCGCGCCCGCAGACCGAAGGCGACGTTTCCCTCCACGCTCAGGTGCGGGAACAGTGCGAAGTTCTGGAACACCATCGCGACGCCGCGCTCGGCCGCCGGCACGGCGGTCACGTCGCGCCCGTCGATGCGGATCGCGCCCGCGTCGGGCGTCGCGAGCCCAGCAATCACCCGCAGCAGCGTCGTCTTGCCCGAACCCGACGGCCCGACCACCGTGAGCAACTCGCCGGCCGCCACGGTCATGGATACCCCGTCGAGCGCCGGCGAGCCTCCGTAGGCCTTGCGCAGGCCGGCGAGCTCGACCTCGCTCATCCGCCGAAGCGCCCGTCCGTCTCGCGCGCGATCCGCGCCAGCGCCTCGTCGAGCGTCAGCTCGCCGTAGAAGGCCGCCTCGAGCGCGAGGTCGGCCGCGTCCTGGACGGCGGTGAAGTTGCGCGACGTGGGCAGGCGGCGCATCGTCTTCAGGCCCCTGACGAAGACGCGGCTCGAGCGCGGCGGGCCGGCGGCCGGGTCGAGGATGGTGAGCGCGCTGCGCAGCGATGGCACCGTGCGGCCGCCGCGGGCGAGCACCCCGGCGCCCATGGGCCCGAGCGCGAAGCGCACGAACTCCCAGGCGCGGTCCGCATCGGGACCTTGCGACAGGCAGAACCCGTCGCTGTGCAGGACGGTGGCGGGCTCGTCGATCACCGGTACCGGCGCGACGTCCCAGGCGAACGACTCAATGCTGCGGAACGCGGGCACCTCGCGCCGGGAGGAGAAGAAGATGCCCAGCTTGCCCGCCAGGAACCGCTCGTCGAGGGGCTGGCCCTCGACCTCGGCGCGGGTGGGCGTCAGGCCCTCGCTGCGCAGATCGAGCAGCGCCTGCAGCGCGGGGCGAGCCGAGGGCGTGGCGAAGGTGAAGCGCCCCGGCATGTCGGTGTCGTCGACGACCTCGCCGCCCGCCGACCACACGAACGGGGCGAAGCGGATCACGCTCGGCTCGATCCCGATCGCGTGCTCGTCCTCTGCAGCCTGCGCCTGCAGCCGGCGCGCGGCCGCGACGAACTCCTCGTACGTCCACGCTTGCGGTGGTTGCACACCGGCGGCGAGGAAGCGGTCGACGTTCACGTAGGCGACCAGGCTCGACGCGTTCTGGGGCAGGCACTGCAGCACTCCGTCGACGGTGAACGCGTCTCGTGCGATCTTCACGTAGTCCTTGGCCGCGTCGCCCAGGCGCGGACCGACCGGCGAGACCGCTCCTGGGCGCAGGAAGCCGCCGGCGTTGCGGTGGTTGACCACGAAGACGTCGGGCGGGCGGTCGGCGGCGAAGGACGTCGCCAGGCGCTGCAGGTGCGCGACGCGGTCGGGAATGGCGAGGATGCGGACCTCCTCACCGGTGCGCTCCTCGTAGGCGCGGGCAAGCTCCTCGTAGAGGGGACGCTCCTCGGCGTCGGCCCAGATCTGGACGTCGATGGCCGCCGGCTCGTCCGACCCGCCGCAACCACCGACGGCGATCGCCGCGACCAGCGCCAGCGCGAGCCGTCTCATCGAGCCCACCAGCGACCCGAGCGCGTGGCTTCGAGGATGCGCCGCTGCGTCAGCGCGAAGGCCAGCAGCGGGGGGATGACCGCCACGAGGGCCCCGGCGAGCGCCACGGAGACGCTGCCCACGCCGACGGCGTACAGCGAGCGCAGCCCGAGGGGCAGCGTCCATCGGTCGGGGCTGAAGAGGTAGAGCAGCGGATCCACGAAGTTGCCCCAGTGCAGGGCGAGCACGAGCGCGCCGACGGCGTAGGCCGTCGGTCGCGTCAGCGGTTCGCCGACCTGGCGCCAGAGCGCGAATGGCCCCAGCCCCGCGAGCCGGCCGGCGTCGAAGAGCTCGGCCGGGACGCTGCGCAGGCGCCAGTGCAGCAGCAGCGCGGAGAAGGTCGTCGTGCCCATCAGCGCCGGGGCGATCAGCGGGATCGGCGTGTCGATCACGTCCAGGCGGTCGAAGAGCACGAACCGCGGGACCCAGAGGGCGGCGAGCGGGACCACCAGTAGGACGAGCGCGAACCCGACCGCGCGGCCGCGCCAGCGCTCGCCGAGCAGCAGCATGCCGAAGCCCGCCCACGACGCCACCAGCACCGAGAGCGGCACGGCGATCGCGGCGACGAGCAGCGAGTTGAGCAGCTGGCGCTCCAGCGGCTCGAGGGCGAACGCATCCTCAAGCGATCCGAGGCTTGGCGGCAGCGGGAGCAGGTCGAGGCCGGTCGGCGCGGCGATCCCGGCGGGCTGCAGGGCCCCGAACGCGATGACGACGAAGGGCGCCAGGAACAGCGCGCCCGCGAGCGTGGCGAGGACCGAGACGATGGACGGAAACCGGAGCGTCACGGTCGCGTCAAGCTAGCGTGACGCCACATGGCTCGCTCCCGTCTGTGGTGGGTGCTCGCGGCGATGATCGCCGGATGCGGCAGCCCCGGGGAAGTCCGTCCCGACGAGGTCGCGCTCGAGTTCGTCCGCAGCACCGACCCGTCCAAGTGCCGGCTGCTGACCCTCGAGCTACTCGAGCGCCAGACCGGCCGCCGCGGCGACGACGCGCTGCGCTTTTGCGAGCGCAACGTCGCGGGGGCGTCCGTGCCCGCGGACGTCGAGCTGATCGAGGCCGAGGTGCTCGGCGGAAAGGCGCTCGTGGAGATCCGCGCCGACGACCGCGAAGAGAGCCTGGAGCTCGTGCGCCGCGAGGACGGCTGGCGCATCTACGCCACCCGCTGATCGAAGCGGAGCTCACGCACCGCAGAACGGTCTAACGTGCTGTCGATGCGCGCCACGGTCCCCCTGCTCGCCCTCCTCGCGCTGCTGGCGGTCGCACTGCCCGGTCGGACCGCGGCCCAGGGCGGCGGACCGGCGCCCATTGTCGTCAACGCCCCCACGAGCGTCGGCGACCAGACCTACAGCTGGTCGGGGACGATCCCCCAGGGATCGGCCAACCCCAGCTCCAACTGCGACGGCGGGGTCGGCGTGAGCACGCAGCCCTTCGACGTGCGTGTGCCGGCGGGCACCTACGACACGCTGGTGGTCACCTACGAGTTCAAGATCACCTGGACGCCGACGACGTCGACGATGGCCAACGACGAGATCCTCTCGGTGATCGACCCGTCCAAGCCGGCGGCCACCGCCACCGACGAGGACGAGGGCGACAACCGCACCGTCGGCTCCAGCGACGACTCATCGACGACGGAGATGGTCACGCCCACCAACCTCAAGCCCTCGAGCTACTCCGCGCTGGCCTGCGGCTTCGTAAACGACGGCGCCCAGCCCTACCAGGGCACGCTGACCGTGCGCGCCACTCCCAAACCGCAGGGCCCTGTGTCCCTGCGCGCCGCACCGGCGAACGGGCTCGACTTCACCGCGTCCATCGCCACCGACCCGCAGCGTCGGGCGAGCGAGCCGCTGATCGAGATCGACGACCAGGGCGCCACGTACGTCTGCGGTCCCTCCGGTGTGACTTCAACCGAGTACGCGCAGGTGTCGCTCGACGGCGGCGACCAGTTCTATCCGCTCGGCGAGGGGCCCCAGTACCGCCCGACTGGCGTTCCCGGCGGCGGGGACTGCGGGCTGGCGGTCAGCCCCTTCCCCGACGCGACCACCGGCAAGCTGCCGCTCGCCATCACCGGCCTCGGCCCGCTGACCAACTTCGTCACGTCGGCCTCCAACGACAACGGGCAGACGCTGGTCTCGGGCAACTCGAACTCGATTCCCGGCGTCGACCGCCAGTGGATGAACTTCGTGGACCCGGACACGGTGCTGCTCTCTTACAACCAGCAGCCACGCCAGATCGTCGTGCAGCGCTCCACCGACCGGGGCCAGACCTACCAGACCAACCCGATCCCGGCTTCTCCCCTGCTGCCGCTGTTTCCGGGGCCAATGCGCAGCCTGCCCGCGCAGTTCAACCCGGACGGCGCCGCCGCGGGGCGCGTCGCCTACTTCGCCTTCGACGACATCGCCAACAAGAGCGTCTACCTCTCCGTGTCGACGAACAAGGGAATGAGCTGGAAGCACTGCCTCGTGGCCCAGCAGCCGGGACGCTCGACGCTGTTCACGACCGCCGATCACGACAGCGCGGGCAACATCTACGTCGGCTACGGCGAGAACACCGATTACCACAGTTTCGTGACGGCGCTGACCGTCGACAAGCTGGCCGGGTGCGACACGCCGATCAGCACGATCCGCGGCGCGCAGATGACGTACTCGACCAAGAACCCCGGCTTCTCGACGCCGGTGCAGGTGGACCGGGAGAACATCAGAACCACCGTCTTCCCGTGGGTCGCCGCCGGCGGGGAGCCGGGCCGCGTCGCCATGTCCTTCTACGGCACCGAGACCGACGGCAACCCGGACCTCGGGACCTTCAAGGCGTCGTGGAACGTCTACGTCAACCAGTCCATAAACCTCCTGCGCCCGAAGGCGGGCGGCGGCTTCGAGCCCGACCCGGCGGCCACCTTCTCTCAGGTCAAGGCGACCACCCACCCGTTCCACTACGACTCCATCTGCCTAGGCGGTACCGGCTGCTCGGCGTCGGGGGGTGACCGCACGCTGGCGGACTTCTTCGCGATGGACTTCAATCCGGCGACCAAGCGGCTTCAGGTCACCTACAACCAGACCTTCAAGCGCCCCGGCGACACGTCGGGACAGGTCACGCTGCCCTTCGTGCTCACCCAGCGCGCCGGCCCGAGCAACGGCGGCGGCGACGTGGCGACCGACCCGCGGCCCGTCCTGCGCTCGAGCTCGGCCGACCCCGCAGGTGACGCGCTCGCGGACTTCTCAACGCTCTTCCCGACGCCGCGCGGCACCCGCAACGAGCCGGCCATGGATTTCAAGTCCACCAGCACCCGCATGAACTCCGCCGGGGACCTCGAGATCACGATGGACGTCGCGGACCTGTCCGCCCCCGCGCTCAGCACCGCGCTGGCGGGGCCGGGCGTCGGCTCGGCGTCCCAGTCGCTGCTGTGGGTGTTCCGGTGGGCCAACGGCTTCCGCACGGGTGCGGCGAGCGCGCGCTGGAACCCGGCGAGCGGGTTCACATACGGCTTCAACGGCTATCAGCGCAACGACCCGGGGGAGTGTCTCAACAACTCCTGCCAGGTCTACCGCGGGAACACCCCGATCTCCGGGCAGGTCGACCAGGCCACGGGCCGGTTCGTCCTCACGGTGCCGCGCGCGCAGCTGCTGGCGCTGAACGGCTCGCAGGGCGCGGGAGAGCACCCGACCGAGGGCCCCGCCGTCGAGGGCTCGCGCTTCTACGACGGCACCGCCTTCTCGTTCGGCAACGTGCTCTCGCCGAACCAGTCACAGCAGGGTTTCATGCTGCGCTTCGACAACACGCCGGCGATGGACTTCCTGCTCGCGGCTGCGGCGCCGGTCGTCACACCGACGCCATCGCCCACGATGTCGGCCACACCCGGTCCGACGACGACGCCGACGGGCACGCCGACCGCGTCACCGACCGGCTCGCCGACCGCGACGCCGGATCCCGCGGCGCCGTTGGCGCCCACACCCGGCGCGGGACCAGGCGCGTCACCCGGTGCGACGGCAACACCGGGCGCGAGCGGGCCGGGTACCAGCGGCCCCGAAGTGGTGGCGCAGTGCCAGCGCAATGCCGGCTTCCGCTCGGTCGACGCGAAGCCGCTCGACGGCGGCGCGCTGCGGCTGAGCTTCATCCGCCGGGTGCGGCGCCCCGTCACCGTCGACCTCTTCCAGGCCACGCAGGGTGGGCGGGTCCTCGACGGCCGCCGCATCGCCCGCTTCGACCTGGACCGCGCGCTGCGCTTCGACGGCCGCTCGCCGAAGACCGGCAAGCCGCTGGCCGACGGCTACTACGTGGTGCGGTTCCGCATCGCGGGCGACCGCCGCCGCATCGCGCTGCTGCGCCGCAACGGGACCTTTGCCCGCCGGCCCGCCTTCGACAGTCGCTTCTGCGGGACGCTGGCCTTCGCCAGCCTCGCGCGCCCGGTCTTCGGAGGCTCGACGCAGCGTCCCCTCAACGTCGCCTTCCGCCTGCTGAGCGCCGCTCCGGTCGAGATCACCGTCTCGCGCGCCGGGCGCGTCGTGCGCCGCTTCTCGCTCGCTTCCCAGCCCGCCGGCCGGCTGATCCGGGTCGCGCTGTCGGCGAAGGGCAACCCGCGCGGCGACTACGCCGTGCGCATCACCGCGGGCGAGCAGTCGGCGACGGTCGTCGGCAGGCGCATCTAGATGGTTGATTCACGACCCCGCGGCCCCAGGCACGCCGCTGACGCTTCGCCGGATCACGCCCGTCCGGTTCGCCCGTACCACCGGTACGGGCTTCGCCGGCCGACCGCGCCCGGCTCGGTCATCAGCGCGCCTGGAACCACGGGTCTCGTGGAATCAACCATCTAGAGATCGGTGATCCGCAGGCCGGGCAGGCGCTCGGCGAGCAGCTCGCTGATCACCCGCCGGTGGCACTCGGCGGAGTCGGCCTCTAGGCACAGCAATGCGGTCGCCGGCGCGTGCGGCAGCTCGGCCGCGAGCGCCTGCAGCGCGGGGTCCTCCTCGATGTGGGCGCGGAAGGCCGCACGGCCCTCGGCGACGCGGTTGGCCTTGAAGAGCCAGCGGATGCCGGGCGGGGTGCCCAGCGCGCGCCGGTGCTCGTAGGCGATGCCGCGCTCGGCCAGCGCCTCGCCGAGCCGCGTCTTTGACATCCCGGGGCGCCGCGACTGCGGCCGGTAGCGGACGTCGATCAGCCGCTCGACGCCGGCCGCCTCGAGCTCGGCGAAGAGCTCGGGCGGCAGCAGCTTCTCGTAGCCGACGGTGAAGAGCTCAGGTGCCAGCGGAGAAGGTGTCCGGGTCGGGGCCGGTGCGCTCGTTCTTGTCCAGGCCCTCGATCGCCTTCATGTCCTCGTCGGACAGCGCGAAGTCGAAGACGTCGAAGTTCTCCGCGATGCGCTCGGGCGTCGCCGACTTGGGGATGACGACGTTGCCGAGCTGGATGTGCCAGCGCAGCACGATCTGCCCGGTCGACTTGCCGTGCGCCGCGCCGATCTCCTCGAGCACGGGGTCGTCGAGCACGGTGCCCTGCGCCAGCGGCGACCACGCCTCGGTGACGATGCCGCGCTCGGCGTGCGCGGCGCGCAGCTCGGGCTGCTGGAGGTAGGGGTGCAGCTCGACCTGGTTGATCACGGGCGTGACCCCCGTCGCCTCGATGATCCGGTCGAGGTGGGCGGGCTGAAAGTTTGACACGCCGATGGACACGAGCCGATCCGTCTTCTGGAGGTCGACGAACGCCTTCCAGGTGTCGACGTAGGAGTCCTGGGAGGGGACCGGCCAGTGGATCAGGTAGAGGTCGACGTGGTCGAGCCCGAGGCGGTCGAAGCTCGCGTCGAAGGCCGCCGTGGCCTCGTCGTAGCCGTGGTCGGCGTTGGAGCACTTGGTGGTCACGTAGACGTGGTCGCCGAAGGTGCGCACGGCCTCACCGACCTCGGTCTCGTTCTCGTAGGCCTTGGCGGTGTCGACGTGCCGGTAGCCGACGTCGAGCGCCCGCGTGACCGCTTCCGCGGTCTCCTCGGCCTCGATCTGGAAGACGCCGAAGCCGAGCTGGGGGATCTCGGTGCCGTCGCTGAGGGGGACGCTGGGAGAGCTCATGTCAGAGACTCTTTCCGCTGACGGCGAAGGCTACGCTCGGCCGCCGATGCCGCGCCTGCACATGTACGTGCGCTTCCTGCGCAGGCTGTTCGCGAATCTCCCCAGGCGCGCGTACCTGACCCTGCGCCATCAGGGCCTGCGCGAGACGGCCTGGCGCCTTGTGACCTTCCCGCTGCGGTTGACCCCGCTCGGCCCGCGCCTCGGGCTCAGCGCCCGCGCCGGCGACCCCAGCGCGTCGGCGCGCGCCTGGTACGCGACGCACCGGCGGCCGGTCGCGGTCGTCATCCCCTCCTACGGGCCGGCGCGCCTCGCGCTGAAGGCGGCCCGGTCGGTCAAGCGGACGACTGACGCGCGGGTGATCGTGGCCGACGACGGTTCGGGTTCCGCCGAGGTCGACCGGCTGCGCGCGTCGCCCTTCGTCGACGCCGTCGTCGCGGGGGAGAACGCGGGCTTCGCCGCCAACTGCAACCGCGGGCTGCGGGTCACGCGGGCCGACGAGGACGTGGTCCTGTTGAATTCCGACGTCATCGCCCAGCGCGGCTGGCTCGAGGTCCTCCAGCACGCCGCCTACACGCAGGATGCGGGGATCACCGGCGCCAAGCTGCTCTACCCCGACCAGACGATCCAGTTCGCAGGCGCGGTGCGCAACCCCGCGGCGCCGCAGTGGTTCGACCACCGCTTCCGCGGCAAACGCGCCGACCACCCCGCCGCGGAGGTGCTCTCGTCCACGCTCGCCGTCACCGGCGCGTGCATGTACCTGCGGCGGGAGACGCTGGAAGCGGTCGGCGAGCTCGACGAGGGCTACCCGATGGCCTACGAGGACGTCGACTACTGCCTGCGGGCGTGGGAGTCGGGCAGGCGGGTGCTCTACGCCCCCGCGGCGGAGCTCACCCACGCCGAGTCGCGCACGCGCGGCCTCGCCCAGACCGACCGCGAGCTGGAGTCCCAGCACCACTTCTGGCGGACCTGGGGAGACTGGTTCGACCGCCGCGAGACCCGCGAGGCCGACGGCGGCGCGCGCATCGTCTACGTCACCCAGGACCTCGGGGTCGGCGGCGGGCACCGCAACATCTTCGAGCACCTCAACGGCCTCGCCGACCGCGGCCACCATCCCGAGATCTGGTCGCTCGCCGCCGCGCCGCCCGACTGGTACGACCTGCGCGTCGGAGTCCGCCTCTTCGCGTCCTACGCGGACCTGCTCGCGGCGCTCGCCCCGCTGGACGCGATCAAGGTCGCGACCTGGTGGGAGACCGCGCCGACGGTCTGGGAGGCGTCCGTCACCCGCGGCGTCGGCGTCTACCTCGTCTCCGACATCGAGACGTCCTATTACGCGGACCCGGACGTGCACGGCCGCGTCTACGCGACGTACCGCCCCGAGTTCGCGTTCCTGACCATCTCGCAATCAAACCACCGCGAGCTGCTGCGCCACGCGCCGAGCGCGGCGATCGTCAACTGCGGCGTGGACCTCGCGCGCTGGCACGATCTCGGCCGTGAGCGCGCCGAGCGCACGATCCTCGCCCTCGGCCGCGGCAACCCCCTCAAGAACTTCCCCCTCACCCGCGAGGCCTATCTCCAGCTGGACGAGCCGCGCCCCGACCTGCGCCTGTTCGGGATCGAGCCGGAGCTCGCCGCCGGCCTCGGTGACCGCGTGCGCTACGACGTCAAGCCCACCGACGCCGAGGTCAACGCGCTGCTCAACACGTGCACGGTGTTCCTGCAGACCTCGCGCCACGAGGGCTTCTGCCTGCCGCCGCTGGAGGCGATGGCCGCCGGCGCTCCTGTCGTCTGCACCGACGCCCACGGCAACCGCGACTTCTGCGTGGACGGCATCAACTGCCTCATGCCGGCCGCCGACCCCCGCGCGGTCCGCACCGCGCTCGAGGCGGTCCTGGACGACCCCGACCTCCGCGCCCGCCTGCGCGCCGGCGGCCTCGCCACCGCGCAGGCGTTCGCCCTCGACCGCAAGCTCGACGAGCTGGACGCCTTCTATCGCGACCTCGCCGAGCGCCGCGCCTCAGGCGACATGCCCGCCCCGGTCTCGCGTTGAGGACTCGGGCGCGCGCGGACAGGCAGGCCGGTGCGAAGATGGCCGTGACGCCTCAATGTGCTACGGTGACGCACATGACGTCGACGGTGGGAGTTCGAGAGCTCCGCCAGAACCTGAGCCGCTATCTCGAGCGCGTGAAGCTCGGGGAATCGCTCGTGGTGACCGATCGTGGCACCGAGGTCGCTCGCATCACGCCTTCGGGCGCGCGCCACAGTGGGCTGGCCCGCCTCATCGCCGAGCGGGGCGCGTCGATCCCGCGCGGCGACCTGCTCGCGAACCTCGGCCCACGTCATCGCGTCGACGGCGCGTCGACGGCGGATGCGCTCGCCGAGCAGCGTGAGGAGCGGCTCTGACCGAAGACGCGCGGGTCGCCTACCTCGACACCTCCGCCTACGTCAAGTTGATCGTCGAGGAGCCCGAGTCGGCTCCGCTGGAGCGCGAGCTGGCGGGCTGGTCGGCGTGGACGTCGAGCGCGCTGCTCGCAGTCGAGGCGGTGCGCGCCTGCCGGCGGCTCGGGGAGCCGGTGGCCGCCTCGGCCGAGGAGAGCTTGCGCGACCTCGCGCTGCTTCCGATCGACGACGCGGTGCTGGCGGCCGCGAGACGTCTCGATCCGGCCGAGCTGCGTTCACTCGACGCGGTCCACCTGGCGACCGCGCTCTCCTTGGGGGACGACCTCGGCGCCGTGTTCAGCTACGACGAGCGGCTCATGGCCGCGGCGAGGGCGGCGGGCCTGCGCGTCATGGCTCCCGCCTGAGCGCAACGGGACTTCTGAGCTCGCTGTCGGAGGGCATGCGCGCTGACACCTCCCTGGCGAGTCTCCCGCGATCTGACGCGGCAGGTCGTCGAGATGGTCGATCACCGATCGGCGCCGGCGCCGGCGCCGCCGAGCGACGTCCCTCACGACTCCATCGCGGCAACGCGCGCGACTGCGCGCGCCGCCCGGGCGTCCAGGTCGGCCTCGGCGCGGCGTTGCAGCACGCGCCGGTTCGTCGGCGATCGAGCGCCAGCGGTCGTCACGATCGACGAGCACACGGCCGTCGCGCACGACGTCGGCGAGAAGCGACGCTTCGCGCCGCGCGTCGGCGATAGAGAGAAGCTGGACGTCTCGATCGAGCCGGATGGCGAGCCGCTCCTGAAGCTCGTCGCGTCGCACGCGGTGATCGGCGGCGAGGTCGACCATCACGTCGAAGTCGCTATCGAGGCGGTTGTCGCCGCGGGTTACGGAGCCGAACAGCACGGCGAGCCGGACGTTGGGCTCGGTGCGCAGCGCCGCCCGCAGGGCGCTGAGCACCGTCCAAGTGCGAGACAGGTAGGCGCCTTCACTGACCGTCACGTGCGTGCGTCGCGGTCTGGGTCGGCTCACCCGAATGAGCCGTCGGCGGCCGGCTCGACGGAGCGTTCGGTCACTCACGCCCAGGGATCTCGCGAGCTGCCGCAGGTCGTTCATGTCCGTTACAGCTCTTCGGCGACGACGGGTGCAGTGCGGTTGAACACCCAGAAGCCGAGCACCAGCAGACCGACGCCGATCCCGATCGGAACCGCGAGCAGCCAGGCGCTGCCCAGCGCCTCCGCGGGCGTCGGTGCGCTCGGGTCGAAGACCGAGTGGCGGATCTGCTGGATGACCGTCGCCAGCGGCGAGGCCATCAACACCGCGCGGAAGCTCTCCGGGACCAGCTCGATCGGATACAGGATCGGCGTCGCGTAGAACGCTGCCTGCAACGTGACGTCCCAGATCGGGCGGACGTCCCGGTAGCGGACGAACAGGGCGGACAGCAGCATGGAGAGCCCGAGAACCGTGACCAGCAACAGCGCGAGCGCCGGCAGCACGCCGAGCCAGCTCACCCTCACGGGCACGCCCTGGATGACCATGAAGAAGCCGACCGCGACGGCGTTCACGGCGAGCGTCAGCGACGAGGCCACGACCACCGACAGCGGGATGACGATGCGCGGGAAGTGGATCTTGCGCACGAGGTTCTCGCGGTCGAGTACCGAGCTGACCGCGCCGCCGGTGCATTCGCCGAAGAACTGGTAGACCATGATCCCCATCAGCAGCGTCGACGCGTAGTAGGCGACGCCCGCGCCCTGCTTCAGCACCTTGACGAAGACCACGTACATCACGGCGAACATGAGCAGCGGCCTCCCCAGCTGCCACAGGTAGCCGAGCACCGAGCCGAAGAACTTCAGGCGGAACTCGAGGTAGGCCAGCGCCCAGGTGAGGTTGATCGCCCGGCCGGTGTCGCCGGTCAAGGCGGTCGGGCCCTTGATGCGCCGGCCGCCCGCGGCGCGGATGGCGTCGACCTGCGCGTCGACGACGCTCATATGGTCTCGCTTCGCTCGCCACCGCTGAACGCTTCGCGTTCGCTGCCCACCGCCGCTGCGCCGCGCTCGACGCGCATGTCGTGGTCGAGGTCGACGAGCCCGCCGCTCACGAGCGTCCCGGTGGAGACGAAGCTCTTCAGCCGGATCCGGTGGTCGGCGAGCTCGAGGCCGGTGCCGCGCTTGGCGACGGCGGGGGAGACGAAGTAGCGGCCGGGGGCGAAGACGTTGCGGAAGCGCAGCGTGACGGTGGCGCGGTCGCCGGGTTCGTAGACGCCGGTGTGCTCGTCCACCCACAGCGTGTTGCACGCGAGCACGATCTTCTGGTCGGCGTCTTCGACGGCCACCCCGACGCTGGGGTGCTCCATGTGGGACTTGAACTCCATGACCGCCTTGACGATCACGTCGTCGTTCTGGGCGACGTGGTCGACGGGCGCGCCGTGGCGGTCCTCGAACCACATGTCGAGGATCTCCGCTCGGCCGTCACCGCGGCGGTCGGGGTCGTCGGCGTGCAGGGGGCGCTCCGCCGCGTCGCCGATGGCCTCGCCCTGGAAATTGAGCTCGAGGTACGAGCCGCCGACGGGCTCGGGGTCGCCGAGCTCCACGACCCGCCCGCGGTCCATCAGCATCGCCCGGTGGCAGAAGCGCCGCACCGCGCTCATGTCGTGCGTGACGAGCACGATCGTCTTGCCCTCGTCGCGCAGCCGGTTGAACTCGTCGAAGCACTTCTGCTGGAAGGCGGCGTCGCCGACCGCGAGCACCTCGTCGATGAGCAGGATGT
>JBBJOW010000044.1:0-36491 GCA_037724045.1 Solirubrobacteraceae bacterium | reverse complement strand
CGCCCGCGCGCCTACTCCTCGGGGTAGGCGCGCTCGCGCAGGCGCGGGTACTGCGTCGCCGCGCCGTCGTACTCGTAGGGCACCTGGACGCGGCAGCCGGGGGTCCTGCCCTCGGGCATCCGCTCCCCGCCGGCGTTGTCGCAGTCGAAGCTCGGCAGGATCTTGAACTTCTGACCCTCCGGCGACGACGCGACGCCGAGCGGGTTGAGGTAGGCGTTGCCACGGTTGGTGGACAGGCGCGTGGACTGCACCGCCAGCGCCTCCGTCCCCAGCGGCCCGAACTGGCGCAGGTAGTGGCCGTTGGCGTCGCCGGTCGGGTTCTTGACCTTGGCGGCGGTGGCGACGCCGAGATTGGCGAACATGTCCGAAAGCGTGTTGATGTGAATGCCGACCCAGTTGAGGATCGGATTCAGCTGACCCAGGAAGGGGCCGACCTCGGTCAGCAGCGGGCGCAGGCCGTCGAGCACCTGGGTGGTCGCGGGCAGCGAACGGCGCGAGATCGTCAGCAACGGATCGAGGTCGACGAAGAGCTGGCGCAGGTCGGGGCCGAGGTCGCCGACGGCGTCCAGCGCCGGGTCGAGGTCGCGGAAGGCGGGCTCGAGGTCGCGGATGACCGGCTCGGCCTTTTCGGAGAAGCTGTCCAGCCGCGTGAAGGTGGCCTTGGACTCGTCGAGGAAGGTCGGGAAGATCCGCCACGTCTGCGCCCAGGCCTCGCGCTGATCGGCGATGGCGGAGAAGACGTCGTCCTGCGCGGTGATCAGGGTGCGCAGCTGGTCCTCGCGCTCGGTCAGCGCGCCAAAGACCACGCCGGTGTCGCGCACGAGCACGCCGAGCGCCTGCTTCTCCTCGTCGAGCGCTTCGAGCAGATCCCCGCCGGTCTCCACGAACTGCGGCAGCGTCCCGAAGGAGTCGTTGAGGTCCTGCCCGCGCCCGTCGACCGCCTTGCCCAGCTCCTGCTGCCAGAGCCGGAACGCCTGGCGCGTGTAGGGGTCGAAGGAGTTCAGCACCTCGTCGATCTCGATGGACGGCTGCACGCGGTCGTTGGCCAGCCGGCCGTCCTCCTCGACCCACGGCGCGTTCTCGGTCCCGAGCGTCAGCTCCACGAAGGTCTCCCCGAGGAGCGTCTTCTGGCGCAGCGTGGCGCGAGCGTCCGCACGCAGCGGGGCGTAGCGACGCTCGAGCTCGATGGTGGCGAGCGTTAGGTTGGAAGCGGGGTCGCGGCGCTTGGCCACGACCTTGCCGACCGAGACGCCGGCGACGCGGACGTCGGCCTGCGTGGCCAGCTGGGTGGCCTCCGGGAACCCGACCTGCACCTGATAGCCCTTGGGCTTGAGTGGGATCGGCCCGCCGAAGCTCAGCCACAGGAACAGCAGCAGCCCGAAGCACGACGCGGCGAACGTCGCCATCGCCAGGATGCGGGAGGTCGACGGGGCGGCCTTGTTCACGGTGCGACCCCTTCGGGGGTGCTTTCCTGATACTTCGTAATCACGGCTGACCCGCTCCGCAGACGGCGGGGTCGGTGAGGGCGCCGACCGTGCCGAGCAGGACCTCGAGCCCGGGCACGGTGGAGCTCGTCGCCTCGAGCGTGTTGCAGGTGCCGCCGAACACCACCGGCCGGTAGACCCCGTTGGCGTCCTGGGCCGAGAAGATCTGGATCGACTGGTGGGCGAGCCAGGCGAGGTAGAACAGATAGCCCTCGTCGCGGCCGGCCACCTCCGGGCCCTCGGCACCGCTGGTGTTGTACGCGAGCAGGTTGAAGAGCCCGTTGAGCGCGCTGACGGTGCCCTTGAGGTTGGGCTCCGCCTCGACCAGATCGGCGACGCCGGGCTTGAGCTCGCGGAAGAACGGCCGCGCCTCGCGCACGAACGGACGGATCTCGGTGCGCAGCAGCGGCGCCGCCTCGCGAGCGAAGGGCAGTGTCGCCGCGTTGGCGCGGCGCAGGGCGAGCACCGCAGGACGGATCTCGTCTGCGGCCGGCCTCAGCACGTTGGCGAAGCGCTCCACGCGGCCCAGCGCGTCCGTCGTCTGGGCGAGCGTCGCCGGCAGCTCGCGCACGGTCGCCGCCACGTTGTCGCGCTCGCGTGCGAAGGCGTCGAACGTGCGGGCCGAGGTGCTCACCAGCTCAGCGAGGTCGTCGTCGGAGCGCCCGAGCTGGGTGTTGAGGTCGTCGAGCGAGTGCACGAGCTGCCGCAGGTCCTCGCGCCGCTTGGCGACCTCGCCGGACACCGCGGCGATGTCGCGATAGGTCGGCTCGAAGCGCTGCAGCACCTGGCTGAGATCGTTCGCGCGGTTCTGCAGGCCGCCCTTCGCCCCGTTGAGCAGCAGCGAGAGGTAGTCGCGGGTGTCGGTGTCCAGGGCCGACAGGAACTCGTCCGGGTTGACGTCGGGCAGCGTGTTGGAGAGCGGCATGCGCCAGCCCTCCTCGGCGGCGGGTGCCGGCTCACGGCCCGGCGTCAGCTCGATGAACATGTCCTTGAGGCCGGTCTTCGGACGCAGTAGGCCGGTCCAGTTCGTCTCGACCAGGCCCTTGTAGTCCTGGTCGAGGTCCATCGTGATGATGGCCCGGCCCTCCTCGAGGTGGACCTTGGAGATGTCGCCGACGCGCACCCCCGACACGCGGATGGTCTGGCCCTGGCCGGGCGTGACCGCCTGGCCGGTCTCGAAGACGCCCTCGATCTGGAAGGGCTGCTCCTCGAGGAACGGGATCCGCAGACGCTGGTTCTGCAGGATCACGTAGGAGACGCCCATGGCGATGACCAGCAGGCCGATGATCGCCCCGAAGTCGACCACGTGCTCGCGGATCGCGCGCCTCACGTTACGACCGCCCTTCGGGCAGTGTGAACCTGATACTTCGTAATCACGGTGCGTCCACCACCGGGATGTCGAGGCCGAGCGATTCCACGTCGTCGCGCACGAACTTCAGCGCGTCGTCGACGCCCGCCGCCCACATCTCACGGAAGGCGTCCGTGTCGCGGTTGATGCGCGTCTGCTCGGGGGCTGCGCCCGGGATCGAGCCGAGGTCGGGCGCCTCCTGGGTCTCGCACGGAACGTCGCGGCGCAGCGGCGGCCGCGAGTCGGCCTTGGGCGGGTTGACGCCCTGAATCTCCTGTCCGCTGAGGAACTGCGTGCCGTTGGCGCCGCTGAAGCGGAAGTTGAAGCCGTTGACCAGCGAGCGGATGTACTGGCCGTTGGCGTCGAAGTTGCGCGACTCGGCGGCGATACCCGGCAGCCACTTGACCTGCTCCTGGAAGACGGGGCCCGAGGCCGGGAACTGCGCGTCGGGCACGGTGTCGGTGCGCCAGGGGGTGAGCACCTCGTTGGTGCAGGAGCTGAGCAGGCGCAGCTGCTTCTGCAGCGACACGCCGTCCTCGTTGAGCTCGGCGAGGTCGGGGACCACGTCACGGAGGTCGCGCACCAGGCCGCGCGCCTCCGGGCCGGAGACCAGGCCGCTGAGCTGCCGCAGAAGCGGCAGCTGCGCGTCGAGCGCCGGGCCCGCCTCGCGCACGGTCGGCCGCAGGTCGGCGACCAGGCGGCGCAGGGGCGGGAAGGCGGTGTTCAGCGCGCCGAGCGCGCTGCGGCCGGCGGTCAGCGTGCGCGGCAGCTCGCGGATGGTCGCCGACAGGTTGGCCTCCTCGGAGGCGAACGCGTCCGCGGTGACGGCGAGGTTGGTGACGAGCGCCTGCAGCGCCGCCGGGTCGCGGTCCAAGCCGCGGGCGAAGCGGTCCTGCCCGCGCAGCCAGTTGGAGAGGTCGTGCTCCTCGGTTCCGAGCGTCGCCACGTTGACGATGGACGAGTCGCGGAACGCCGGCTTCCAGTACTTGATCGAGCGCGCATACCCCTTCGCACCGTCGGGCTCGAGCGCGCGGCCGTACTCGTCGAGCACGATCTGCAGGTCCTGGCGGGTGTCTGACTGCAGAGCGGTCAGCAGCTGGCCGAACTGCACCGGCGCATCGGTCTGCTGCACCGGGATCGTCGCGTTCTCCTCCAGCACGGGGGCCGAGGGCGAGCCGGGCTGCATGTCGATGAACCAGTTGCCCTCCAGGAAGATCCGCGGGCGGACCTTGAGGGTGGCGTCCTCCTTGATCGGCAGGCCGTTGTCGCGCACCTCGAGTGAGACCATCGCCGATCCGTTGGGCCCCGCCTCGATCTCCGCGACCTTGCCGACGGTGACGCCGGCGATGCGCACCGGCGCGCCCACCTTGATGTCGTTGGCGGTCTTGAACGCGGCGGAGAACGCGAACGACTCCGCGAACGGGTTGTACTTCGTGAAGCCGAAGAAGATCCCGGCGGCCATGACCACGATGGCCGCCAGCCCGAAGCGGAACAGCTGGTTCTTGGTGGCGCCGCGGCGCCGGCCCGGGGACTTCATCCGCCGAACCCCGGTGGGTCGAGCTCTGGACGCAGGGTGGGGCCGATCTCGGGGGCGCGCGAGAACGTCTGGCCGGCCGGAACGCGGTCGCGGCCGGTGAAGGTCGTGCCCGACAGGCCCGGAAGGTGCGGGTCGACCACGGTCTTGGTGCCCGGCGCGCCGAAGGCGTTGATGCGCTCCACGTAACCGCGCTGGCCCGACTCGCAGTCGGCCTCGCCGTTCGCGCCGATCGCCGCGGAGTAGTTGTTGGAGTGCAGGAACTGCTTCGCGCCCGACCCGCGGCCGCCGTTGGCGGGCGTGGATGCGCCCAGTGTGGTCACGCCCGTGCGCACGCCCGAGGGGTCGACCTGCTGGCCGGCCTGGTTGATCAGCGTCCGCTGCGCGAAGCCGGTCGGGTCCGGCTCGGTGAGGTGCTCGGCGAGGTTCGTGAAGGAGTAGTTGAAGTAGTTGCAGACGGTGATGTAGGGTCCGAGGAAGCGGACGGCCGGGTTGAGGATTCCGACGGTGTCGTCAAGGCCGCGGAATGCGGTGCCGGTGCCGGGCGACTCGGCCAGGCGCTCCAGCGCGCCGAACGTGTCGCGCAGCTCATCGTTGACCTCAGGCGTGCGCCGCAGGACCGGGATGCCCTCCCGCAGCGCCGGCGTGATCCGGGGCAGCGTGCTCGGCAGCTCTGCGGCCGCGTCCTCGAGGGCGACCGACATGTCGCGCAGCGAGATCAGGAACGGGCGCTGGGCCTGCAGCGACTCGATGCCCACGTCCATGGTCGGCGCCGCCTTCTCGATCGTGGCCCCGAGCTCGTCGGGGAACCGCGACCACGCCTCGAAGGTCGCCGCGCCTGCGGTGAAGCCGTGCGCGTAGCGGTCGGCTACGGGCGCCAGGGTGCGTGTGAAGTCGTAGAGCTCGTTGAAGAACCGCGCGGTGTTCGTGTCCGGGTCCGCGAGGACGGTCATCACCGGCTGCAGGTGCTCGAGCAGGCGCGGCGCCTCGGTGATCGTGCGGTTCAGCGACGCACCACGCCCGGCGAACGCCGGGCCGAAGCCGCCGAGGTTCTTCTCGATCCCCTCGCGCGTGTCCTCGTCGAAGATGTTCTGGAACTGGTCGAGCTCGACCGGGATCGACGCGGCCGCGGCCGGGAGCGTGTCCCCCTCGGCGAGTATCCGCTCCGAGTCGCCGCGCTGGAGCTCGACGTACTTGAGGCCGAGCACGGAGCGCGGCCGGATGATGATGCGCGTGTCGGCGGGGATGCCCTTCTGCTTGGCGTCGATCTTGAGCGTCGCCAGCGCACCGACGCCGCCGTCGCCCGGGAGCATCACCGCGTCCATGTCGGAGACGATGCCGATCCGGAAACCACCCTCGCGGACCTCGTTGCCGGGCAGCAGGTTCGCGCCGTTGGGGAGCTCGATCTTGATCTCCTGCGTCGGCACGAACGGCAGGCCGCGACCGGCGAACCACGCGAGCACCGTCGCCACGCTGACCACGAGCAGCGTGACCGCCCCGACCAGGACCGGGTTGGCGATGACGCTGGATCCATTCCGGCGCCGCATCAGGGGCTCAGCAGGAAGTCGAGGAGGGGGCCGACGGCGTCGGGGTCGACCTCGGGGAGCGTGTCGACGGCGTCGTCGAGCGGCTGCAGCACCGAGGGCGTCGGCGCCGGGGTGGCTCCGGGTGTGACCGGTGCGGTCGGTACCGGGGCGGCCGGAGTCGTCGGCGTGACCGGGGCCGTGGGAGTTGCGAAGGGATCAACCGCATTCCCGCCGCGGGTGCGCCGTCGCACGGGGGTGGTCGCCGTCGGGTCAGGGTTGTCGATCCCGGGCTGGTTGGGGCCGAGGATCGCGCGGCAGTACTGCTTTTTCGGGTCGCGCGCCGCGGCGGCGTCGGCGTACTGGGCGCAGTTGTTGTCCAGGAAGGCCGACGCCTTCAGCAGGTAGGAGTTGTCGTCGAAGACGTTGGTCGCCTGGGACTGGTTGAAGATGTAGGACAGCACCGCCTCGAAGCCCGTGTATCCATCACCGCCCGGTGCGCGCGAGTCCTGCTCGGTGGCGAAGTCGCGGTCGTGCAGGTGGTTGAGCGTGATGTCGAGGTTGGCCGCCGTCTCGGGCAGCTCCTCGGCGAAGTCGGCGAGCTCGGCGACGCGCGGGCGCCCGGCCTCCACCGCGGGCCGGCCGGCCTCGGCGGCGCTGGCGAGCGTGCGCGTCGCCGGCCGCGAGGCCTCGCTGAAGGGACCCAGCGTGTCGAAGAACGTGGTCAGCCGGGTCGACTGGTCGGCGAGCGTCGCCAGCGCCGGCGCCTGCGCGTCGGCGGTCTCGCCGAGCAGGCGCATCGTCGGACGCAGCTCGCGCAGGAAGATCGGGAAGCGCTGGAACTGGGCGCGCAGCTCCTCCTGGCGGTCGGCCGAGACCTGCGCCGTGTCGCGGGCCTCCTCCACGAAGCGGCTCACGTCCTGGCGGTTGCCGGCCAGCCGCGTCACGACGGTCTCCGCCGTGTCGGTGAGGTCGCGGATCGTCTCGCGCTCCTGGGCGAGGACGGCCAGCACCTTGTCGGTCTCGCGCAGGGCCGGGTTGGCGCGGCGGATGGTCTCGTTGAGGTCGGTCCCGCGGCCGGCGAGGGCGGCGCCCAGCTCGCCGATGAGGATCGAGAAGCGCTCCCGGGTGGGCCGGCGCCAGATGTTGTTGAGCAGGTCGGCGGGGACGGTCGAGCCGGTGCGCTCGACCGGGATCCGCGCGCCATCTTCCAGCCGTCCCTCCGCCGTGCCCGGCAGGCAGTCCAGGAAGTACTCGCCGATCAGCGACTGCGGCCGGCTCTCGCAGAACACGTCCGTGCGCAGGTCGCCGTAGCCCTGGGCGGTGATCTCGATGCCGATCAGGGCGCGGTAGGTCTCGCGATCGATCTCGAGCGAGGTGATCTTGCCCGCGCGCACGCCGGCGACTTTGACGTCGCCGCCCTCGATCAGCCCGAAGGCGTTGTCCATCTCGACCGTGAAGCGCCCGGCGCCGTCGTCGGTCGGGCCCGCGCCGAGCGTGACGATCGCGCCGACCAGGATGGCGGCGGTGGCGACGGCGATGACGAGGACGCGTTTCATCAGTGGGCCACTAGCCCGGGGGGATCTGGGTCGGGTCGCAGTTGTAGCCCTCGGAGGGCACGAACGGGTTGGAGCCGTCCGCTCCGGGGCGCTCGGTCGAGCCGGGGCAGCGGTTGCGCTGGTCGAGCGTGGCGACGTCCTCGAAGACGTCCGCGCGCAGCGCCTCGGGCACCAGCTGCAGCTGGCCGTCGAGGAGGGTGAACGCGGAGACGTTCGTGGTCACGCGCGAGGCCGAGCCGAACGCGTCGTAGATGCCCGAGTGGCTGAAGTCGTCGAACCAGCCCGTCAGGTCGACCGCGTATGGGCGCTGGAAGGCGAACTGCGGCGTCTGGCTGCGCAGCGACTTGATGCCGGCCATGAACGAGCCGTCGCGCAGCTCGCCGTTGTAGGTCTGGCGTGTGGTGGTGACGTCGCGGAAGGGCAGCACCGCCTCCGAGAGGTCGATGAGGTCGTTGTGCTCGCCCTTGCTGCGCACGAGGTCAGACAGGTCGCGCACCGTGGGGCGCGCCGAGCGCGCGAACGGCTTGAGCTCGGCCAGCACGGCGCGCAGCTTGGGCGTGACGGGCCGCGACTCGTCGATGAGCGGATCGAGGTCGTCGAGGGTCGCCCGCAGGTTGACGAAGGTCGTGTTGGCGCGCTGCATGAACGGCGGCAGCTGGCTGATCGCGCTGCGCAGCGAGTCGGACTCCTGCCCGATGGCGTCGAGCGTGATGGCCAGGCGGTCCACGAGCTTGGAGACATCGCCCTCGCGCGCGGAGACGTCGTTGACGAGCTTGGCGTTGGAGACGACGAAGGACTGCAGTGCGGCGCGGTCGTAGCTGAGCTCCTCGAAGAGCCGCTGTGCACCGACCAGCGACGGGTTGAGGTACTTCCAGCCCTCGTTGGCGAGCTCCGCCTCACCCGCGTAGGAGTCCGCGAAGCCGCGCACCACGTTGCGCAGGCCCTGCTTGGTCTTGCCGTCGAACAGCGAGAAGAGCTGGTCGAGATCGACGACCGTCGTCGTGTCCGCGAGCGGGATGATCCCGCCGTCCTCGATCGGGACCTGCGCCTCGCCCGGCGGCATCTCCAGGTCCACGTAGCGGTTGGCGACGCCCGACAGCGAGGCGATCCGGATCGTTGCGCGCGTGCCCTGGCGCAACGGGCCGAGCAGGCTGTCGATGGAGAGCGTGACCTCAGCCGATCCGTCGGGGCCGAGCTCGATCGACTCGACGAGGCCGACCTTGCGCCCGCCGGCCTGCACGAGGTTGCCCTTGACCAGCTGGCCCGCGTTGATGAAGCGCGCCTTGACCGTGTATGGGGTCTCGGCGGCGAGCAGCACGTAGGCGACGATCGCGACGGCAGCCAGCAGCACCGCGGCGGCGGCGATACGCGGGGCGCGGCTGCGCCCTTGCTCGTCTGTGCTCTCTCCCATGTTCCTCGGGACCTTTTGTCCGTCGGTGATTTCAGCACACCGGAGGGCGGAGTAACACTGCTTCCCACGTTAAGCCGGTGCAACGTATGTGCGCGGTCGCCATTGTCCGCGGTCGCCGGCCTGTGCAGCGCAGGATTCGCGGCGACGGGCGCGAACGACGCGATCGTGAGGCGTCTTCTGCCCCTGCTCATCATCTGTGCGTCGCTGGCGACGCCGGTCGCCGTCGCGGCCGCGAAGCCGGTCGGCCCCGGCGACCGCGGGCGTGTGGTCAAGCTGGTCCAGCGCGCCCTGGGCGTGCCCGCCGACGGCATCTTCGGCCCCGGCACCGCCCGGGCCGTGCGCCGCTTCCAGCGCGCCGAGGGCCTGACCGTCACCGGGCGCGTGGACGCCGCAACGCGCGCCGCGCTGCTCGACGCGCCGGCCGGCGGAGGCGCCGCCGTCCCCGACGGCAATGGCGGGATCGTGGCCGCGGCACGGCAGGCGCTCGGCCGGCCCTACGAGGCGGGCGCGAGCGGGCCCAGGGCATTCGACTGCTCGGGGCTCGTGGTCTGGGCGGCCGACGCGGTCGGCATCGAGCTCCCGCGCTCGAGCTTCGCGCAGTACGACACCGGGGCCCAGGTGGCCCGCGGTGCCATCGCCGCGGGCGACCTCGTCTTCTTCGACACCAACGGCCCCGGCGCTTCAGACGTCGGCATCGCGGTCAGCGCCACCGGCGCGATCTCGGCTACCACCCACGGCGTTCGCGAGCACGAGATCTTCGGCCCCTACTGGGGCGAGCACTACGTCGGGGCGCGGCGCCTCGGCACCGGCTGAGGCTGCCGGACCGTCACCACGACACGCGCGGGGCGCGTCGGCTTCGCCAAGGAGAGGAAGTCGCGCAGCCGGCCCGCCCGACCGCAGAACGGGCAGGCGACGGGCGCACTGATCGCCGCGCGGCCGTACGGGGGCGCGACCGGCGCGTCGCACTGCGGGCAGGCGAGCGTCCCCTCCGCGAGCACGCCGGGGCGCTTCGCGGGGCGGATCTCGTGCATCTCCTCCATGGACCGAGGATAAGCCTGGATCCACCGATCCCGGAGGCCCCACGACCCCGCATGGCTTCGCCAGGCGCCGCCGGCCGGTCACCCAAAGGGCGCCACCCTGTCGGTGCCCGGCCGGCGACCCCTGACTCGCCCTGCGGGGCCATGGAACCACCGGTCATCGGTGGATCCAGGCTAAGAAGCGCAGAGCGCAGCGACGCGCCGGGGTACCGTAAGGGCATGTCGGAGCCCGAGTACGACGACGCGCTGCCCGAGGCGTCCGACGTCCCGAAGGACGGGTTCCGCGACCGGATACGCCGCAAGCCCGGCATCGGCCAGGCCTACCGCGCGGGCGTGTTCATCGTCGGCCTGCTCTTCATCGCGCTGGGGGTGGCGCTCGTCGTCCTGCCAGGTCCTCTGACGATCCCGCCGGTCATTCTGGGCCTGTACATCTGGTCGACCGAGTTCGAGTTCGCCGACGCGGTGTTCGACAAGTTCAAGGAGCAGGGTCGTGAGGCCTGGGCGCACGCCAAGCGCAAGCCGGTCTCGTCGGCCATCATCACCATCGGCGGCCTCGTCGCCGCCGGCTTCGCGTTCTGGGCCGTCGGTCACTACGACCTGATCGCCAAGGGCAAGGACGCGATCGGGCTGTGAGAACCGCGCTCGTGGCACTGCTCGCGCTGCTCGCGCTCGCGCCGGCCGCTCGCGCGGACGACGCGGGCGTCTTCGATGCCTACGTCGCGGGACAGCCGCCGGTCGACAAGGCCGGCACGGCGTACCGGAACGCATTCCGCCGTTATCGACGGTCGGAGAGCGCACGGGACCTGCGCGCGATCATCCGGGCCGACCGGCGCTTGAACCGCGCGCTCGCCAAGATCGTCCCGGCTGTCCGTGGGGAGGAGGCGTCGTCGCGAGCCGGCGAGCGCGCACGCAACGCCGCGCTCACGGAGATGCGCGTCTGGATCGCCGCCAATCGCCTCCAGATCGGCAGCCTGCGGGCGGCGCTCGCTGGCAGGACCGGCCGCTCAGACAGATTGTTCCGCCGCGCCAGCCGCACCTTCGAGGGCGTCATTCCGGCCGGCAAGAGAGCGGTTCGCAGCTTCAAGGCCGCCGGATTCACCTCTCCTGAGGGGCCCGTCTCCGACCTGCGGTTCAACCGGAGCTAGCCCCTAAGTCCGGCGGCGGCTTGCGGCGCCCGGCGACCTGATGCTGCGCGCCGATCCCCTGCGCGTGCGGCAGCTGTTGGCCAACCTGGTCGACAACGCGCTTCGTCACGGCGCGGGCGCCGTCACGTTGTCGGCGACGGCACGGGACGGCGGGGTCGTGCTCGCCGTCATCGACGAGGGCGCGGGGTTCCCCGACGGCCTCGAGCCCTTCGAGCGCTTCGCGCGCGGGGACGAGGCCCGCAGCGGCGGCGTCCGCGTGTGGCTGCCCGTCCCGGGCTGATCTCGGGCCGGCCGATGACTGCGCCTACAATTCCAGTCGGGATTCAGACCTTTCAGTGAGGAGAGCTGCGCATGACTTTGACAATCGGTACCGACGCTCCCGACTTCGAGGCGGAGACCTCCGAGGGGCGCATCAGCTTCCACGAGTGGATGGGCGACTCCTGGGCGGTCCTCTTCTCGCACCCGCGCAACTTCACGCCGGTGTGCACGACCGAACTCGGCTACATGGCCTCGATCGAGCCGGAGTTCGCCAAGCGCGGGGTCAAGGTCATCGGCCTCTCCGTCGACCCGGTGGAGAACCACGCGAAGTGGGCGGAGGACATCGCCGAGACCCAGGGCACGGCGCCCAATTACCCGATCATCGCGGACTCGGATTTCGCCGTCGCGAAGGCCTACGGAATGCTGCCCGCCGACGTCGAGGGCGACCCCACCGCCCGCACGCCGGCCGACAACCAGACCGTCCGCAACGTCTTCGTGGTCGGACCCGACAAGAAGATCAAGCTCATCCTCGTCTATCCGATGACGACCGGGCGCAACTTCGACGAGGTCCTCCGGGTCATCGACTCGCTGCAGCTCACCGCCAAGCATCGCGTCGCCACGCCCGCGCAGTGGAACCAGGGCGACGACGTGATCATCGCCGGTTCGGTCTCCAACGATGAGGCCAAGGAGATCTTCGGCGAGTGGGAAGAGCCTCGCCCGTACATCCGCATCGTCCCTCAGCCGAGCTGACCAAGCAGCCGGCGGTCCGGGTCGGGCATTCGCGCCACGGCCGCGGGGTCTTCGCCGCTCGCGCGATCGCGAGCGGCGAGACCGTCGAGGTCTGCCCGACCCTCGAGCTGCCCGAGGCCGACGTCTCCGGACAGCTGCTCGACTACGTCTTCGACTCGCCCGACCACGCCAAGACGGTGGTCATGCCGCTCGGCTACGGGATGCTCTACAACCACTCCGCCGACGCGAACATCGAGTACGTCGAGGCTGACGACGGCGCCATCGCCTACGTCGCCACCCGTGCCGTGGCAGCCGGCGAGGAGCTGACGATCAACTACGGCGAGCAGTGGTGGGACACGCGCGAGCTCACGCCTGACTAGAGGCGCTTACGGCGGATCGGGCGCGCGGCTCCCGGACTGGTTCGTCGTAGTCCCCTGGCCGCGCTCACCAGCCGCTCCCGACTGCCGACCACGGTCGGCTCGCCTGAGCGAGGATGGCCACGATCGCCGCCGTCATGCCCTTCAGCTTGTCCTTCATGGTGCTCCTTTCGACTTCTCTCGAGTGGATGCTGACGGCACCGTAAGAATGCCCGCTGAGATGGCGATGAGACGCTCATTTCATTCTCAGCCAGGAGCCGTAGACCTCGGTCGCATGCACAACACGAGAGTAATCGCGGGCGGCCTCGCCGTCCTCGCCGCCGGCTTCGGCGCAGCGTCCACCGGCTGGGCCAACGGTGGTCAGAATCTGCCTCAGGGCCGCGAGAAGGTCGACCTGCGGCCGGCCGACTTCACCACGAAGATCGACAACGAGTACTGGCCCATGCGGCCCGGAAGGTCGTGGACCACGAAGGGTCGTTCGAGGCCGGCGTCGACGGCGCTCAGGCCGGGATCGCGATGCCGGCGAATCCGAAGCCCGGCCTATCCTACCGCCAAGAGTACCACAAGGGCAGGGCCGAGGACGAGGGCGCCGTCATCACCGTCGGCGAGGAACAGGTCCAGGTGCCCTTCGGCTTCTTCGACAAGGGCGTGCTCATGACCCGCGACACGGTCCCGACCGAGCCGAAGGTCCAGGAGCTGAAGTTCTACGCCCCCGGCGTCGGGCCCCTGCTGAGCGTGCACACCGACGGCGCCGGGGGCCGCGCCTCGCTGATCCGCTTCACGGGCGGCAAGTAGCGCTCACGCCAGGCGGGGGAGGCCGGGGAGGTGAGCCTCCCCGGCCCCAGGTCCGTCAGGGCTACTTGTCGCGCTGGCCGCCGCTGCTCTCGATATCGCCGTCGTCGACCTTGTTGTCGGCGTCGGCCGGCATGCGCCGCGCCTCGAGCACCGCGGCGCCGAACGTCTCCATGCCGCCGAGCCGGATGCGCGCGATGGCGAGCGCCGGCTCGTTGTGCTGCTGGCGCTGACAGCCGCCGCGCCCGCCGGCGTCGGTCGTGAACGAGCACACGGCCTTGTCGATCGTGGGCTCGAACGTGTCGTTGTTGTTCTCGGCCCAGAAGGTGTAGAGCGTGTTGGGCGCGAGGCCGCTCGTCCGGACACTGCTGTTCCACAGCTCGTTGTCAGGGGTTGACGCTCCCGCGATGTAGTTGCTCACGCCGCTTCCGTCGGCACCCGACGCGGCCGCTGTCGGCTTGAAGTCGAAGCGGTTGTTGCTCTCGTGGGCCCCCAGGGCCGCCGCGGCGAACGCGGCGGAGGCAATGACACACGAGGACGAGAGGACAGCGAGACGGCGGACGAGCATGGACTTCTCCCTGATTGGTTTGCGTCGCTTGCTGCATACGCAACTTCGGTGGACGCCAGTTCACTTCGGTTGCGCCCGGGGCGCTAGCGCAGCGCCGCGGGCATCGTGCGCAGGTCGTCGAGGTCGCGCGGGCGCAGGCGCTGCCAGGCGAACGCGCCGGCCAGCAGCAACAGGCCGAGGGCGATGCAGGAGATCACGCGGTAGATGTCCGTCAGCGCCGACAGGTCGTAGAGGACGACCTTCCCGGCCGCCAGGCCGAGCAGCGCGAGCGCCGCGATCCGCCAGGGCCGCGCGTCGCGGCGCAGCCCGGCCACCAGGGCTGCCACGCCGGCGAGCGCCCAGAAGCCGCTCAGCAACACCTGACCCTGCTGGCGCACGCTCAGGACCCCGTCGGAACCGTCGCCCTGGAACGGCGAGACGAGCTCGACCGAGGCGAGGTAGAGGGCGGTCAGCGCAGCGACGGCGAAGAGGAACCCCTGCAGCGGCACGCCGTCGAGGCGCCGCGGCAGCCGGTGCGCCAGCACGCCGGCGGCCAGGGCGACCGCGCCGAGCGCCGCGGCACCCGCGAGCGCGTGGTCGAGCCCGTCGAGCAGCGCCAGCGGCGCGTCCGTGATGATGAGTGCCTGCGCGAGCGCGAGCCCGAGGAAGCCGAGCGCCGCGGTCGCGGCGGCGGGCGCGTCATCGCTGCGGGCCAGGCCGGCGAGCACGACCGCCTCGACCGCGAAGGCGACGGCCAGCGCGGTCCCGTCGAGCGTGAGCGCTGTGGCGTAGGCGAACAGGCCGAGGCCGAGGCCCTGGAGCGCGAAGCGCCACTGCGCGCGGTTGATGTGCCCGGAGACCAGGCACGCCGCGGCCACGAGGGCGAGCAGCAGAATCCCGCCGGCGTCTGACTCGCGGGCGTCGAGCATCAGCACGTGGCCGACGGCCAGGCTCGTGTGCAGCGACAGCCCGTGGCCGACCAACGACTGCCGCTCGCCGCTGCGGCGGTTGAGCACCGCGAAGAGCACCGTCGACGCCACCCAGGCGCCGACGAGCCAGGCCCCGTCGAGGACGGCCGCCGCCGCGATGTCGGCGATCAGGACGCCGAGGGTCAGGGAGGTCAGGCGCAGCTCGGCCCCAATCCGCCCCACCCGCCCCGACCGCGACGCCAGGCCCGCGGCGAGGTGGACGAGCGCAACCGCGACGAGCCAGGCGTTCGCGAGCCCGTCCCCGCCGAGGATCACGTAGCCGGCGCCCGCGCCGGCGATCGCGTTGAGCGCGAGCAGGAAGGCCGCCGAGTGGCGCAGCCGGGCGCGGCCGTCGCGCAACTCCAATCCGGCAGCGACGGCGATGCCCAGCAGCGAGAACACGATCAGCGCGGCGAGCGTCGCCGAGGTGGAGACACTGCCCTCGTCGAGCGCGAGGACCCCGGCCCACTGCGGCGTGACGATGCCGAACGCCGCCAGGCCGAGCCCGCCCCAATCGCGCCGCACGCAGACTGCGGCGACGGCCGCATAGGCGACGCCCAGGAACACCAAGGTGCGCGGATCGCCGGCGGCGCCGACGGCCAGCGGTGCCGCGAGCGCGCCGAGCATCGTGGCGCGCGCGACAGCTTGCGCCTGCCAGCGCAGGCACAGCGCGGTGGCGACCGCCGCCATGCCGAGCGCCAGCGCGAGCGCCGGGATGGGCGCGATCAGCTCGTAGGCCGAAGCGGCGGTCACGAGCGCGGCGTCGAGCCCGAGCACGCCGACCGCGGTCATAGCCGCCGCCGCGTCGGTCCGCCCGCGGCGTTCGTAGAGGCGGCCGCCGGCGAGGAACAGGCCGAGTGACCCCGCTGTGGCCATGAGCACGCGCGTCTCCTCGTCGATCCAGCCGCGGGCGGCGGCCATCACGAGGAGCAGGACGATCCCGAGCAGCGTCGCGCCGCCGCCGATCCAGGCGAGCGCCCGGCCGGCGAAGAGGTCCTCCCAGTCGACGCGGGGACGGGCCGGCTCCGCCTCCGGCGCCGGGACGATGGGCAGCGGTGGCGGCGGCGGTGCCGGCCGCGTCAGGACGGGTGCAGGTGCCCGGCGCCCCTCCAACTGGGCGAGCCGCAGGTGCACGTCGGCCAGCTGGGCCTCCAAGCCCGCGAAGCGCGTTTCGGTCATGGGTTCCTTCGTGTCGTTGTCGACCATTGGTTGACAACGTTTTAGCACCCTCTCGACCATCGGTCAAGAGCTTGTCGACCGAAGGTTGACTAGTGTTCGCGAGCGATGGTCACCCCGCGTGCCTACGAGCGCCTCCAGGTCGACGAGCGGCGACGGCGCCTGCTCGAGCTCGGCACCGATCTGTTCACGCAGCACAGCTACGACGAGTTGTCGATGGCCCGGATCGCCCGCGCCGGCGGCATCTCCAAGGCGCTGCTCTACCACTACTTCCCCAGCAAGCAGGCGTTCTTCGTCGCCACCGTCCAGGCCGCCATCACCGACGTCCAGGCGGCCATCGACCCTGACCCGTCGCTGCCGCCTGCGGCCCAGCTCGACGCGACCCTCGACGCCTACCTGCGCTGGATCGAGGCCAACGCGGTGGCCTACGGCAAGCTGCTGCGCTCCGCCCAGGCCGCCGCGGAGGTCCGCGCGGTCGTCGACCGCGTCCGCAGCGAGACCACGGACCGGATCGTCGCCGGCTTGGGTCCCGCCGAGTCGCCCCCGGGCCTGCGCACCGCCGTCGCCGGCTGGCTGTGGTGCATCGACGGCGCCTGCCTGGACTGGATCGAGCACGGCGCCATCGATCGCGATCAGCTCAAGCGGCTGCTCCTCGGCGCCCTCGGCGGTGCCATCGCCGGCGCTGGCGTCAGTACGCCGTAGACCGCCGGGGCCCTCCGGTATACTGAGCCCCTCGAAGGGCAAACGACGGGGCTCTGACTTGCGTCGGAGCAACGGCCGGCTGACTTTCGGATCGCACCCCTCCGCGACCGATCGGATCAGCATCCACACCAGCACCATGCCCACGATGTCGCACGTCAGCGACCAAGAGCTCATGAAGCGCGCCCAGGCCGACGACACGGTGGCGTTCGGCCGGCTTTACGACCGGCTCGCCCCGCGAGCGTTCGGCATCGCCCTCAGAGTGCTCAACGGCGACCGCGAGCGTGCGCACGACGCGACGCAGGAGGGCTTCCTGTCGCTCTGGCGCAGCCGCGCCTACTACCGCCCGGGGCGCGGGCCCGTGCAGGCCTGGGCGTTCGGGATCGTGCGCAACCGCGCGATCGACACTCTCCGTCGCAACGGACGTCACGACGAGCACCGCTCAAACTCCGAGCACAGCCTCGAGTTCCTCGCGGCGCCCGGCGACCTCGAGGCGAGCGTGATCGGCGCGACCGACTCTGGGGCGCTGCGGCCGTTGCTCGCCCAGCTGCCCGAGGAGCAGCGGGAGGTCATCGTGCTTGCCTACTACGGGGAGCTCAGCCACACCGAGATCGCCCGCCATCTCACGCTGCCCGTCGGCACCGTGAAGGGCCGCATGCGCCTTGGGCTGATCAGGATGCGCGAAATTCTGGCCTGACGGACGTGGTGCCGGGGTCGCGGACGTACGCTGCCTGCGACGCATGAGCCTGATCGACGTCGTCCCGAGCCAGCCGACCGCGGACGCGGTGTACGACGCGTTCAGCGAGTGGGCGCTCCAGCAGGGGCTGACGCTCTATCCGCACCAGGAGGAAGCGGCGATCGAGCTCTTCAGCGCGAACAACGTGATCCTCGCCACGCCGACGGGCTCGGGCAAGTCGATCGCGGCGATCGCGGCGCACTTCGCCGCGCTCGCCGATGGCCGCGTCACCTTCTACACCGCGCCGATCAAGGCGCTCGTGTCGGAGAAGTTCTTTGCGCTGTGCGCGACGTTCGGGGCCGAGAACGTCGGCATGCTCACCGGCGACGCGTCGGTGAACTCGAGCGCGCCGATCATCTGCTGCACCGCGGAGGTGCTGGCCAACATCGCCTTGCGCGAGGGTGCGGACGCCGATGTCGGGCAGGTCGTGATGGACGAGTTTCACTACTACGCCGATCCGCAGCGCGGCTGGGCGTGGCAGGTGCCGCTGCTCAGCCTGCCCCAGGCCCAGTTCCTGCTGATGTCGGCCACCCTCGGGGACGTCACGGAGCTGCGGGCCGACCTGACCCGCCGCACCGGCCGCGACACCGCGCTGATCGACAACGCCGAGCGCCCGGTCCCGCTCGTGTTCTCGTGGTCGCTGGAGCCGCTGCACGAGCTGCTCGAGGAGCTGGTGAGAACCGGACAGGCGCCGGTCTACGTCGTGCACTTCACGCAGGCGTCCGCGCTCGAGCGTGCCCAGGCCCTGCTGTCGGCGAAGTTCTGCACCAAGGAGGAGCGCGCGGCGATCGCCGAAGCGATTGGCGGATTCCGCTTCACCGCCGGCTTCGGCCGCACGCTCTCCAAGCTGGTGCGCAGCGGCATCGGCGTCCACCACGCCGGGATGCTGCCGCGCTACCGGCGCCTTGTGGAGCAGCTCGCGCAGAGCGGGCTGCTGAAGGTCATCTGCGGGACCGACACGCTCGGCGTGGGGATCAACGTCCCGATCCGCACCGTGGTCTTCACCGGCCTCGCGAAGTACGACGGCTCGCGCAACCGGCTGTTGAAGGCGCGCGAGTTCCACCAGATCGCCGGCCGCGCCGGACGCCCCGGCTTCGACACCACCGGATACGTCGTGGTGCAGGCGCCCGAGCACGCGATCGACAACGCCCGCGCCGTGGCGAAGGCCGGCGACGATCCGAAGAAGCTGCGCAAGCTCCAGCGCAAGAAGCCCGAGGACGGCGCCGTCGCGTGGACGCAGGAGACGTTCGAGCGCCTCCGCGACGCGACGCCCGAGGCGCTGGTGTCGCGCATGCGCGTCAACCACGCGACGATCCTCAACGTCATCCACCAGCGCGCGGACCCTGCCGAGACCCTCCGGGCGCTGATCGAGGACAACCACGAGGACGAGCGCGGGCGGCAGCGCCTCGCCGAGCAGGCCGCCTCGCTGAGCGACGAGCTGCTCGCGTCGGGGGTGCTCGAGCAGCTCCCCGAGCCCGACGAGTACGGCCGGACCCTGCGGCTGGCGCCTGCGCTCCAGGACGACTTCGCACTCAACCAGCCGCTCGCTTCATTCGCGCTGGAAGCATTCGATCTCATCGATCCGGAGTCCGAGAGCTACGCGCTCGACGTGCTGTCGGTCCTCGAGTCGATCCTGGACGACCCGTTTCCGGTGCTCATGGCCCAGGCCAACAAGGCGCGGGGCGAAGCCGTCGCGGAGATGAAGGCCGACGGCATCGAGTACGAGGAGCGGATGGTGCTGCTGGAGGAGGTCACCTATCCGCGGCCGCTTGCGGAGCCGCTGCTACGTGCGCTGTGGCAGTACCGCGAGGTGCACCCCTGGGTCCTCGAGTCAGACCTGTCCCCCAAGTCCGTCGTGCGCGACATGTTCGAGACGGGACGCACGTTCAGCGAGTTCGTGGCCTTCTACGGCGTCGCGCGCTCCGAGGGTCTGGTGCTCCGCTACCTGAGCAATGCCTACCGGGCTCTGCGCCAGACGGTGCCCGAGCGCGTCAAGACCGGCGAGCTCGACGACATCATCGAGTGGCTCGGCGAGACGGTGCGCCAGATCGATTCGAGCCTGCTCGACGAGTGGTCCGCCCTCACCGACCCGGAGTCCGTGGCGAAGGCGGCGGCCGCGATGGCGGCGGGCGAGCCGCTTGCCCCGCCGCGGCCGATCACCGCCAACGAGCGCGCGTTCGGCATCATGGTCCGCAACGCGATGTTCCAGAAGGTGCAGCTCGCCGCGCGCGACCGCTTCGCGGACCTCGGCCAGCTCGACACGGCGGCGGCCGCGCTCAGCGACCCGCCGGCACGGGTGACGATGAACGCCGCCGCGTGGGAGACCGCGCTCGGGGCCTACTGGGATGAGCACGAGACGCTGGGCGACGGCCCCGCCGCGCGCTCGCCGGAACTGCTCATGGTCGAGCGATCGGCGGCGAGCGGGGCGGAGCGAACGTGGACGGTGCGCCAGATCGCCGACGACCCGGAGGGCCATCACGACTGGGCGATCACCGCCACGGTCGACCTCACTGCGTCCGATCTCGCCGGCGAGCCGGTGATTCGGACGCAGTCCTTCACTTCCGCGAGCTAGGCGTTGCTGGTCTCGCGCTCCGCGGCCGCCAGCACGCCGGCGCGGTTCTTGTGCGCGCGCTCGTACGTGCGGACCTGCGCGATGCGCTTGTCGTCGCCCTCGGCGATGACGGCCTGGATCTCCGAGGCCTTGAGCTCGTCGTAGCCGGCCCACGGCTCGTTGCCGCGCAGCGACGTGATGCGGCTCAGGACCGTGGTGCGGTTCTGGTTCTTGCGCTCGTAGGAGTCGACCTTGGCCAGGTCGATCTGCGACAGGTCGGTCAGCTTGGCGGTGACCTCGTCGGCTGTGAGCTTGTCGTACTTGGCGATGGCCAGATCGTCGGCGGACGCGACGGCGCCCTTGACCTGACCCTCGGCCTGGGCGACGCCCGGCACCTTGCGCGCGTTGCGCGCCGTCTTCTTGGTGCTCGCCGATGCCCTGCGCGCGGCCTTCTTGGTCGCCTTCGCCGTTTCCTTGACGGCTTCGCCGGCGCCCGTGGTGGCCACGTCGTAGGACGGGTTGCCCTTGACGTCGGCTTGCACGACGGCGTCGGTCAGCTTCGGGATCTCCTTGAGGATCCGCTGGAGCATCTTCTCCTCGTCCTTGCGGATCGACGCGGCCAGCGTGGCGGTCTCGCGGTCGCCGACCGCAGTCGCCAGGCGCTCGATCGCGGTGTACGTGGCGATCTCGAGCGCCTCGGTCGCGCAAGCGTCCTTGGCGTTCTTGAGCACCTTCTCCTCGCCGCCGGAGCCGCGAAGGAGGTCGAGGGGCGTCTTGGAGAATGCGAGCACCTGACCGAGCACCGTCTCCGCTGCACCGACGATGACCATCAGCGGGTTACCGCCCTGGCCGAGTGCCTCGGCGCGCTCACCGACGCGCTTGGCATGGTCGCGCGTCTCGACGAGGTGCTTCTCGAGGCCGGTGCGGTAGGCACCGCGCGGGGTCATGGCGATCTGGGACTGCAGGACGCTGACGAGGGCATGCTCGCTGGCGTGCGCTTCGCTGAGGTACTGGACGACCTTCTGCTGATCGGCGTTCATAGCTGCTCCGTTCGGACGAAGTTGACGGCACGCGCGAGCACCCTGTAGGGCTGCAGCGGACGATCCGGGAGTTGCGGGGAGATGAGCGCGCGAAGAACCGAAAGAAGACCAGCGCGCTCACGTGAGTTGTACCCACGCGCGCCGGGGCTATTCATCGGCCGGCCTGATGCTGAGTGACGATGAGTCCGCCGGCGGACGCCGGCGCGTCGTAGCCGGCCAGCCGGCGCTCGAAGGCTGCGGCGGTTCGCTCCGCGTGCGCCTTCGCCAGCTCCGCGCGCGGGCCGGCGAACCGTGCGTCGACGCCGTCGCGCCACAGCGAGAGCCAGCGTTGGAAGTGCCCGGAGCGCAGGCCCGCCTTGGCGTGCAGGGCGGCGTGGCGGCCGAAGACACCGCCGCGGTAGCCCGAGCCACCGAGCAGCACCGTGTCCCAGAACGACACGATCACCGGGAGGTGGGCGTCGAGGTCGAGCTCGGCAACGTCCACGAACAGCCAGCCGATGATGTCGTCGGCCATGGCTCGCTCGTAGAACCCGCGCACCAGCACCTCGACGTCGGCGCGGGTCTCGATGTCCGCGCTCATCCGCCGCGGCGAGCGCGGCGGACACCCGCGGTGGTCAGGATCATGGTGGCGCGGCGCACCGCGCCCAAGCTAATGCGTCTGGTTGCCGCCTGCGCTTCCCGGCGGGTCCTCGGTCTCGCTCCGGTCCTCGTCCCGCTCGGCGATGCTCTCGGGCGACCGCTTGTCGGCGCTGCCAGTTCCGGCCTCTGGCTCCGTCTTCTCGTCGTTGGGCGTGACCGGCGCATGTTCGAGGCCGCCCGTGTGGTGCTCGCGCTCTTCGTTGGGATCCGTCTCGCTCTCGCTCATGTGACTTCTGATACCCGCTCCGGAGATGCGCAATCGTGCTGGGCGACTGATTGAACGGAGCCGAATTGCCCGTGACGCGGCGGCGCCGCCGGAGGCCACGGAGGTACGAGTGCGATCTGACGATCACATCGCGTTGCGAGCCGCGGCGAGCACCGCGTCGAAGCGCGACTGCTCGAGCACCGCGCCCTCGCGGCGGATGCCGTCCGCTGCGATTCGCAGCACGCGGTCGACGTTCGCGTAGCTGACCCGGCCGCCGGCATCCCACTGGCCGCTGCCGAGCTCGATCCATTCGTCGCCGTCGGGCCGCTCATCGTGGCTCTTGCTCGAGAGCGGGACGATGAGCACGTCGCCGCCATCGCGGCCGATGACCACCGCCGGTCGGTCCTTTCCCTGCGACGGGTCGTCCTCGTAGGGGATCCACGTCCACACCACCTCACCGGGATCGGCGTCGCCGTCGAGCTGCGGGTCATAGAGAAAGGCCGTGGTCAAGGTGAGCGGTTTTCGTGCGCTGAGACCTAGGAAGGATATGAGCGACTCCATACAGCCCGCCCTGACCCCCATCGACGTGTATGTCCCGGGTTCGTCCGAAGATCCGCGGGACGTCACCGACCTGCCGGGCGTGACGGTCCACCGCGGCCCGCCGCTGCACCCCGACGACGTGACGGTGCACAAGGGCATCCCGACGACCAGCCCCTCACGCACCCTGATCGACTGTGCCGAGTTCCTCTCCAAGGACGACCTCCGCTACGCGTTCGGCAGAGCGCGCGACCAGGGCCTGCTCGATCACGATGCGCTGCTCGCGGCCCGTGGTCGGGTCGGGTGGCGGCCGTCCCTGCCCACGTTCGACGAGGTCATGGCGGAGTTCCTCGACTGACGTCAATGTTGATCATGAGCCGGTCGCGGCATGCCGCTCGCGCTGCGCCCCAACCTGATCCCCGATGGGGTCGGCATCGAGCCAGCGTACCGGCGACCGAGTAGCAAGCCGACGCCCGGATTCGAACCGGAGACCCCTTCATTACGAGGCGGCGCGGGTGGCGTAACGGGCGATTACGCGCGGGCTCGTTTGCCATTCTGGAGCCAAACCGTGATAGCGGGCGTTACGAGCCAGTGCGCTCGTTTCGGATCTCGTGGACCCTCGGTGGACCCTCACGGGGGTCGCCGGGAAGGCACGTTTCGGGCGGGCTCCGAGGAGCGGGTATCTCCGTCGGGGCTAGCTAGTTGTCGCTCGAGATCGGTTATGGCATCGATCAGCTCGGGAGCTTCGAACGCCCGGTTTCGCCGGCCGACCGTTGTCTGTTTGAGAACGCCTCCTTCCACGAGTCGCGGGACCGCCTCGTTCACCGCTTGCTCGCTCCGGCCGATCAATGACGCTGCGGTCTGGACCGTCACGATGGGTGCACCGGGAAGGGTTTTGAGCAGGAGGTCCGCGGCCGAGTTGGCGCGGACCCGGCCGAGGCGCTGCCGCCACTGCTTCCGCAGCTCCACAATCCGTCGCTCATAAGCCTCGGCATCTGCAACAGCCCGGACCATCGCCCCCGCAAAGAACGCGATCCAGCGATTGATGCCCTCACGAGCTTGCTCGGATTCCGGGTCGCCGCGGTACCGCGTGGCGGTGAGTCCCGAAACGTAGTCCTGCGACCATGTTGCCAGGACCAGGGACACCGGCGGGACGACACGCGGAGCGAGCCCCCGCCGTCGGAGGATGACGTGGATGAGCGCGCGTCCGGTCCGGCCGTTGCCGTCGATGAACGGATGGATCGTCTCGAACTGCGCGTGCGCAATGGCAGCCTGGGCTACCGCTGGCAGCGAGTAGCCGTTGCTGAATGCGCAGAGATCGTCAAGCAGCTCCGCGACGTGTTCATGTGGCGGCGGGACGAAGGCCGCAGAGCAGGGATTGAACGAGCTGCCGCCGATCCAGTTCTGCTGTTCGCGCAGCTTTCCCGCATGGCGGTCGAGCGTCGTACCAGCGAGTAACCGCTCGTGCACGCCAAGAAGCCCGTCGACGGTGATCACGTCGCGAGCCGAGAGCTCATCCACTGCCCACCGCATGGCGTCGATGTTGTTGAGCACATCCGTCGCTGTGACGTCGCCGGGGTCGGCGCCGATGCCGCGGGCCACGTCCGCCTTGAGCAGACGCCGGTCTCCGACGTCTAGTCCTTCGATTTTCGACGATGCCACAGCCTCGGCCCGTAGCAGCAGCCTTGCGAGCGCTTCCGAACCGACGAGCCCCACTGCCTCTCGGTTGAGCCGCTCGACAGCCCGTTCCGCATCGGCCAGGTCCGCCGTAGTCTCGCCAGCCAGCGCGAAGTTTTGTCCTTCCAGCTTGTCAGGCACGTACGCTTCGAAGTCGCAACCGCGCCGATCCGCGCGCGCTAGGCCAGAGCTTGGCTGCGGGTCCCACCGAAGCTTGACCATGTCCGCCATGTAATCAAGCTTATCGAATAACCTTGACTATGGGTCCGTCCTATAATCAAGGTTGCTTCCCTGCCGTATGTGGTCTGCCTGTATGTCCACGTGGCCGGGGTCGCTCGAGGAGAGGGGGCAACGGATGGCGACAAGGGGTCGCTCCAGGCGGGACCTGTTCCTCGTGGGCGTCGCCCGATCGACCGGCCACCGGAGCCGCGATGGCCGCGCCGGGAAGGTGCAGGCTTCGATCGAGGCCGCGCTCGGAGAGGGAAGACAACCATCTCGGGCCGCCTGGCCAGCGCGCCCGTCTCACGACGATCCGCCGCTCCGCTCCACGCCCGGAGCGAGGCCGCGGCTAGGACCGGCTAATGAGGTACTTCTGCTCTTCTCGCACGACCGCGGTGAAGGTTGCCCATTCGGATCGATGGGGGGCGAGCCTGAGCTGAGTCGGCTCGTCCCTTAGGTGCAGAGACCCCGCCGGTACGCTCGACGCCCCATGCCCGTCGACCTGACCGAGCTCGAACGCCGCCTGTGGGACGCAGCCGACGAACTGCGCGCGAACTCCGGCCTCAAGGCGTCTGAGTATGGGACTCCGGTCCTCGGACTGATCTTCCTGCGGTTCGCCGACGCGAAGTTCACGGTGGCGCGGGAGGAGATCGAGGCCAAGGCGTCCGCGCGGCGCACCATCGGCCCGTCGGACTATCAGGCCCGCCGCGTCATCTACCTCACCGACGAAGCACGGTTCGGGACGCTCCTGCAGCTCCCCGAGGAAGCGGACCTGGGCCAGGCGGTCAACACGGCGATGCGCGCCATCGAGGAGCACAACCCCGACCTCTCCGGGGTCCTGCCCAAGACCTACACGGCTCTTGACAGCAACACGATCGGCTCGCTGCTGCGGCACATCAACAGCTATACGAAGGATCTCGAGGGCGACGCGTTCGGCCTCGTCTACGAGTACTTCCTGGCGAAGTTCGCACTCAGCGAGGGCCAGGGCGCGGGCGAGTTCTTCACCCCGTCGGCGATCGTGCGGCTGATCGTCGAGGTCATCGAACCGTTCCACGGCCGGATCTTCGACCCGGCCTGCGGGTCGGGCGGCATGTTCGTCCACTCGGCGCGCTTCGTCGAGCGCCACCAGGGGTCGCCGGGCGAAGAGCTGTCGATCTACGGCCAGGAGAAGACGAGCGAGACCGTCCGCCTCGCGCGCATGAACCTCGCCATCCACGGATTGTCCGGGGAGGTGCGCGAGGGCAACAGCTACTACGACGACCTGCACCAGAGCGTCGGCCACTTCGACTTCGTGATGGCCAACCCGCCGTTCAACGTCGACCGCATCGATAAGGCCAAGCTCGAGGACGACGCCCGCTTCCCCGACCTGCCCAGGGCAGACAACGGGAATTACCTCTGGATCCAGCTGTTCGCCACGGCGCTCAACGAACACGGGCGCGGTGGGTTCGTGATGGCCAACTCGGCCTCGGACGCGCGCCACAGCGAGGCGGAGATCCGTCGCAAGCTCATCCAGTCGGGCGCCGTCGACGTCATGATCGCGGTGGGTCCGAACTTCTTCTACACGGTGACCCTGCCGGTGACGCTCTGGTTCCTCGACCGCGGCAAGGCGGGGACGGATCGTGCCGACAAGGTTCTGTTCATCGACGCGCGCAACGTGTTCCGCCAGGTCGACCGCGCCCACCGCGAGTTCACCGACGAGCAGATCGAGTTCCTGGCAAACATCGTCCGGCTCTACCGCGGCGAGGAGCCCGAGTTCGCGTCGGGCGCCAACGAGTTGTTCAGCGCGCGCTTCTCCGAGGGAACGTACGCCGACGTCACCGGCCTCTGCCGGGTCGCCTCGATCGCCGAGATCGAGGCGCAGGGATGGAGCCTGAACCCAGGCCGCTACGTCGGCACCGAGGTGGAGGACCTCGACGACGAAGTCTTCGAGGAGAAGCTCGCCGCCGCGCACGCGGAGCTGCGTGAGCTCGCCGCACGCGCCGGCGAACTGGAGACCAGCGTCGACAGCGTGCTCTCGCAGTTGCTCGAACGCTGACCTGGACGAGCACGTTCCGGTTCCGGAACGTCCCTAACGATACTTGCGTATTTCGTTACGGACGCGTAGCTTGTCATGGGTGGACGCCGCCAACTTCCCCCCCACGGCGTTCGGCGAAGCACGGCAAACCATCGGGCCGCACCCCTACGTCGCATACTTCCCTGCGCCCCTGCCACGCTCGTTCGAGCTTCCGGCACGACTCGTGCCAATGCTCGCCGACGCCGAGGCCTCGCTCGGCCGGCTGGCCGGCATCGGACAGCTGCTTCCTAACCCGCACCTGCTCATCCGGCCGTATCTGCTGCGCGAGGCCGTGGCGTCGACCATGATCGAGGGAACGCAGGCGTCGCTGGCGGAGATCTTCGAGCTCGGCGCCGCCGGCGACACGCCGAACGCCGACGTCGAGGAGGTCCTCGCCTATGTCGACGCGATGGAGTGGGCCTTGACCGAGGGCGCGGCGCTCCCGCTGAGCAACCGCCTGCTGCTGGAGATGCACCGGCGGCTGCTGAGCGGCGTGCGCGGAGCCCAACGGCGCCCCGGCGAATACCGGACGACCCAGAACTGGATCGGCCGCCCCGGTTCGAACCTCAATACGGCGAGCTTCGTTCCTCCGCCACCCGGTGCGCTCGCCGACGCGCTGGCCGATTGGGAACGCTTCGCCAACGAGGAGCCGGACATGCCGCTGCTCGTTCAGGACGCGTTGCTGCACGCGCAGTTCGAGACGATCCACCCATTCCTGGACGGCAACGGCCGCCTCGGGCGGCTGCTGCTCGTCCTGTTTCTCATCGTCCGCGGGCGGCTCACGGCGCCGTTGCTCTACCTCAGTGCCGGCATCGAGCGCCACCGTGACCGCTACTACGACGCGCTCCGGGCCACGCGCGAACGCGGTGACGCGCTGCCCTGGATCGAGCTCTTCCTCGAAGCCGTCCGATCCCAATCGATCGACGCCGTCGACCGGGCCGCGAGGATCATCGAGCTACGCGAGCGATACCGGCGGCAGGCGAGCGAGCTCGGCAGCGTCAACGCGCTGCAACTCGTCGACGTCGTATGCGAGAACCCGATCGTGACCACCCGCCTCGTCGAGGCCCGCCTCGGCGTCGCCCGCCCGACCGCGCTGCGGCTGCTCCGCCAGCTGGAGGGAACCGGCCTGCTCGAGGAGGGCGCGCAAGGTGCCCGGGGGCAACGCCGATACGTTGCGCGGGAGCTGATGGACGTGGTGACGGAAGACGAGCCTGGCGGCGCGGCGTGAGCGAGTGGCGCGAGACGACGCTTGGCGATGTGCTCACGCTCCAGCGCGGGTTCGACCTTCCAGCGCGCGACCGGCTGGATGGCCCATACCCGATCGTGTCGTCATCTGGCGTGACGGGCTATCACTCGGTCGCGAAAGTCGACCCGCCGGGCGTGGTCATCGGGCGGTACGGATCGCTGGGGTCGGTTCACTGGCTGACGGAGCCCTATTGGCCACACAACACCGCGCTGTGGATCAAGGAGTTCAAGGGCAACGACCCACGTTTCACGAGCTACTTGCTGCGCACTATCAGCCACGACGGCTCGGCGGCTGCGGCGGTACCTGGGGTCAACCGGAACCATCTCCACGCGCTTAGGGTTCGGGTGCCCGATGTCGTAACTCAGCGACGCATCGCCGCGGTGCTGACCTCTTTCGACGAGCTCATTGCGATCAACGAGCGGCGCATCGACGTGCTCGAAGGCCTCGCCCGCTCGCTATACCGCGAGTGGTTCGTGCGCTACAGGTTCCCAGGCCACGAACTCCACCGGGATGATGGTTCGGCGGCGGGAGAGCCGCCGAATGGATGGCCAACCGGCAACGTGGAGGACTTCCTCAACGTCGTGGGTGGTGGAACTCCGTCCAAGCGCGAGCCCGCGTACTGGAATGGCGGGAGCGTGGACTGGTACACCCCTTCAGATCTGACTCGGTCTAGCAACCGTTTCGCACACGAGTCATCAGATCGAATCACCGACCTTGGCGTCCAGAAGAGCGCGGCCCGCCTCTTCCCGCCCGGATCCGTTCTCATGACGAGTCGGGCAACGCTCGGCGTCCTTGCGATTGCTACGTCGACTGCCACGTGCAATCAGGGGTTCATCGTGATCTCTCCCTCGGATGGCATTCCACCTACGTTCGTGTACGAGTGGCTCAGCGATCAGGAGTCGCGTCTCCGCTCGATCGCCACCGGCGCCACCTTCAAGGAAATTACGAAGGGAGCATTCAAACGCTTCCCCTTTGTCATGCCAAGCGTTGATGTCATGGCGGTCTTCACCGATGTGGTTTCGCCGATCGAACGCCAGATCGCGACGCTTGAGTGCGCAAGCCGTGCGCACGCCCGGACTCGCGACCTCCTCCTCTTCCGCCTCGTATCCGGCCGCCTCGACATCTCCGAGATCGATCTCGGTGATCTGCTTGCCAGTGAGGCTGCTTGATGCCGGCCGGCTTCTCGGAGATGGGCCTGGTCGAGAAGCCGACGCTCGAGCTGCTGGAGACGCTTGGCTACGAGACCGTCGACGCGTACACCGAGCTGTTCGGCCCCGACTCGCCGACGACCGGTAACCCTGGGCGCGACGATCGCTCGCAGGTCATCCTCCGTTACCGGCTGCGCCCGAAGCTCGCGCAGCTGAACCCGGACCTTCCCGCGCAGGCGCTCGACCAGGCGGTCGAGCAGCTGATCCTCGACCGCTCGGCGATGGATCGCGCGCGGGCGAGCCAGGCCGTTTGGAAGCTCGTGCGCGACGGTGCGAAGGTGACGTTCACCGGCGACGACGGCGGCCGGGAGACCGAGACGGTGCGGTTCGTCGACTGGCGCGATCCGCTCGCCAACGACTTCGTCGCGATTTCGCAGCTGTGGATCACCGGTCCGCTGCACACCCGGCGCACGGACATCGTCTGCTTCGTCAACGGGATCCCTCTTGTGCTGCTCGAGCTCAAGGCGTCGCACAAGTCCGCGAAGGAGGCCTACGACAAGAACCTCACCGACTACCGCGACACGATCCCGCAGCTGTTCACGCCCAACGGGCTCGTGATCCTCTCCACGGGCTCGGAGACGAAGGTTGGCTCGACGTTCGCGCCGTGGGAGCGCTTCGGCGACTGGAAGCGCGTCGCCGACGAACAGGAGCCCGGTGTCGTGTCGCTGGAGACCGCCATCGGCGGCCTGTGCGAGCCGGCGCGGCTGCTCGACACCGTCGAGAACTTCGTCGCCTACCTGGAGCGGCCCGGCGGGCTGATCAAGGTGCTCGCGCAGAACCATCAGGTGCTCGGCGTCAACGCCGCGATTCGCGCGCTGCGCGACGAGCGCACACGGGAGGGCAAGCTCGGCGTCTTCTGGCACACACAGGGCTCGGGCAAGAGCCTGTCGATGCTGTTCTTCACGCAGAAGGTGCTGCGTCGTGAGCCGGGCAACTGGACCTTCGTGATGGTCACCGACCGCACTGAGCTCGACGATCAGCTCTACGGCGAGTTCAAGGACGCCGGCGTCGTCGAAGGTCACGTGCAGGCCGACTCGTCGGTCCATCTGCGTCAGCTGCTGGGCGAGGACCACCGCTACGTCTTCACCTTGATCCACAAGTTCCGCACCGAGCGCAACGCGCCGATGCCGGTCTGCTCACAGCGAAACGACGTGATCGTCATCACCGACGAGGCGCACCGCACCCAGTACTCGGCTATGGCGCTCAACATGCGCCAGGCCCTGCCAAACGCGAGCTTCCTCGGCTTCACGGGCACCCCGCTGATCGCCGGCGAGCTCGAGCGCACGCGCGAGGTCTTCGGCGACTACGTCTCGACCTACAACTTCCGTGAGTCGATCGAGGACGGCGCCACCGTCCCGCTGTACTACGAGAACCGGATCCCCGAGCTGCAGATCGTCAACGAGCGCTTCGACGAAGAGCTCACCACGATCCTCGAAGAGGCCGAGCTCGACGAGCAGCAGGAGCGTGCGCTCTCGCGGCGCTTCGGCGCCGAGTACCAGCTCATCACGCGCCCGGAGCGGCTGCGGCGGATCGCTGCTGACCTGGTTCGCCACTTCGTCGGCCGTGGGTTCCTCGGCAAGGCGATGTTCGTGGCGATCGACAAGGCGACCGCGGTGCGCATGTACGACCTCGTCCGCGAGGAGTGGGTGGCGCACCTCGCCGAGCTGGAAGAGCTCGCCGAGCGCCTGCCGCTCCTGGAGCGCGCGGGCGTTGACGCGCAGATCGCGTTCATGCGCGAGACCGACATGGCGGTGGTGGTCTCCCAGTCGCAGAACGAGATCGCCGACATGCAGGCCCTTGGCCTCGACATCACGTCGCATCGCAAGCGGATGCTCGACGAGGACCTCGACGAGCGCTTCAAGGACCCGGGCGACCCGTTCCGGCTGGTCTTCGTCTGCGCGATGTGGATGACGGGCTTCGACGTGCCCTCGTGCTCGACGATCTACCTCGACCGCCCGATGCGCAATCACACGTTGATGCAGACGATCGCGCGCGCCAACCGGGTCTTCCCGGAGAAGGAGGCCGGGCTGATCGTCGACTACGTCGGCGTGTTCCGCCACCTCGAGGCGGCCCTGGCGATCTGGGCGGCCGGCTCGCGCGGCGAGGACGCGCGGGACGTCATCCGCGACAAGGCCGCACTCGTCGCTGAGCTGGAGCAGGAGATCGACGACCTGGTCGCCTTCGCTGAGCGCTGGGACGTCGACCTCGAGGACTTGTCGCGAGCCGAGGGCTTCGCGTTCATCGCGCTCCGCGACTCGTCGGTGGAGGCGCTGCTCGTGGATGCCGTGACCCGACGGGCCTACCTGGAGCGCTCCGACGGGGTGCGGCGGCTGTTCGCCGCCATTCTCCCGGACCCCGCGGCCGCGCCGCACGCGCGTCTGGTCGGCGTCGCGCGCAACGTCGCCGAACGGATCCGCTCGTTCGACGAGCCGCCCGACGTCAGCCACGTCGCCGGCGCGGTAAGCGAGCTACTCGACCGCTCGGTCGGCGCCGAGGAGTACGTCATTCGCGCAGCCGCCGAAGGCGCGCAGGACGACCGGCGGATCGACCTCAACACCATCGACTTCGAGGCGCTCGCCACCAAACTCGCCGGGCGCAAGCGATCGGCGACACAACGGCTCACGCGACAGCTCGGCGAGCAGCTCGAGGCGAGCGCCCGGCGCAACCCAGGCCGGCTCGATCTGGTCGCCAAGCTGCGCGATCTCATCGAGACCTACAACGCCGGCAGCCTGAACGTCGACGAGATGCTCAAGCGCCTTCAGGCGCTCTCGCGCGATCTCTCCGAAGATGAGGCGCGCACGGTCCGTGAGGGGCTCAGCGAGCCGGAGCTCGCGATCTTCGACCTGCTCACCAAGCCCGACCCGGTCCTCAGCGATCAGGAGCGCGCGAGGGTCAAGGAGGTCGCCCGCACACTGCTCGCGCGCATCACCGACCGGCTCGTCCTCGACTGGCGCCGCAAGGCCGAGACACGCGAGGCGGCGCGCGTGCTCGTCCGTGATGTCCTCGACGAGCTCCCCGACGCCTACGACACTGACACCTGGCAGCGCAAGACCGACGCCGTCTTCAACCACATCTTCGCCAGCTACTACGACGACGGGCACAGCGTGTACGACGAGCCGGCTGAAAACGCCGGCGCCGTCGTGACCGCGCCCGTGGTGACGCTCGAGCACGTCGATGTCGACGAGATCACGCACGCCATCCTCGACCGGATACGCACCGACCCCGGCCTCGCCGAGACGATCGCCGAGCGCCTGCGCGGCAAGGACGCGTTCTTCGCCATGCCCACACCGGAGCTCATCTCCGGTGACGAGACCTTCGCGGTCGAGTTCAAGTCGACCGCGCGCTGGAACGTGCGCGAGCGCGTCAAGGACAAGCGCATGGAGGACGCCGTCGTCAAGACCATCGCGGGCTTTCTGAATACCGACGGCGGGACGTTGCTGATTGGCGTCGACGACGGACGCCGCCCGATCGGGCTCCGGCACGACACGGCGCTCGTCAAGCCACCAGACGTCGACGGCCTCGTCAACTGGCTGACGGGCCATCTCGCCGCCGCGCTCACGCACACGGCGGTAATGCGCACCCGGACGCGGATCGACGCCGTCGATGACGTGGAGATCTGCCGCGTCGACGTCGCCCCGTCCTCACGGCCGGTGACGGCACGGATGAGCGACCGCAGCGAGAAGTTCTGGGTGCGGATGAACAACAGCACGCGAGCACTGCCCGAAATCGAGATCGAGGACTACACCCGCGACCGCTGGTAAACGATCGCCGTAGGTCAGCTCTTTCCCGCAAGGTCTACGTCATGAGCGTTATCGAGCGACCAGGGCAGCCTCACGCGGCTTCCGGCGGCGGCGGACTACCCGCGAGCACGTAGCGAGTGCCGCGGCGTTCGCCCTCCCGCCGAAGGCGACCGACGTCAACGAGCTCGTCGAGTAGACGCAACGCCTCCGCGCGTTCTACGCCCGTGCGGAGCCGGACCTTTGCGTTGGTCAACGGCTCCTGGCGAGCCATATCCAACAGCACGCCTTTCAGCTCATCACGGCTAAGACGTAGTCCTGCCGGCGCGCCGATCGAGTCCGCGAGGACGTATGAGGCGCCGCCTCGCTCGCCATGTTGGACAAGCAGTTTGGCCTCTCGTAGCCGTCGCAGTGCTTGCCGCGCGTCTGCGCTATCGATGCCGAGCAGCTCACGCACGCTGGAGTTCGTCAGTCGTTCCCCGCGCGCCGCATGGACGAGAATCAAACGGTCAGCAGCTTGGATCAGACCCCGCGATTCGATCTCTCTCACCCAAGCTCGCTCCGCAGCCGTAACTCCGCTGCCAACTGGCAACGAAACTGAGACAGCGTGACCGAGATCTCGAAACTCGGGCGCATCCAAGAGCTCGCTTCGCATCGAATCCACCATCACATCGATGCCGCGACCGGCGTCCTCCGCCAAGCCCGCTTGCCTCAGAACACGGATGATGTTGAGGTTGCGGGCGGCTTGCGCCTCACGGATGTTGGCTTCGGTGACCGGTTCGGGAAGGCCTCCTGGGGAAACCACCCGCACCTCGTCTGGCCGGATTCCACACGAACGGCGGTCCCAGACATTTCATAGGCCCGGTGAGCCACGGCATTCGCGAGCGCTTCTCGGAGCACCACCACGGGGAGCCGTGGTATTTCGTGCCGCTGTACCCCGAGCACGACTAGGTCGTACCCGAGCTGCTCTGCCACAAAGGCAGTTGCCTCGGCTACTTGCTTGTCCAGCGGCCCTCGGACCTCGACCCGCCGATCGTATTCCGCGTCCGCTCCCGGCAACCGCAAAACTTCTACATAGGCCTTCCCGAGCACCTCCGCCGGGTCGTCTAGCAGGTAGGCCGCACCCGCAACGGTCAGGCGAGGCGCATCCGGAAGCAGAAGGCCCCGCTCCCGGAGTCGTGGCTCGATGTCTGAGCGATCGCCCCACTGATAGAGGACGGCCAGGCGCGCGACATTCGCTTCCGGAACGGCATCGAGCTCGACATCGGCATCTTGGTCCTCGAATCGTTCGAGGGAACGCTCGAGGATCAGCCGCCGCAGCTCATCACCGAAGAGGGCAACTTTGTACGTTCCTCGCCTCGCTAAGACCCGTCCGTTCGACGTCTGGGCAAATCCGTGAACCCTCTTCGCAACGCTGATCGCGACAACGGGCCTACCTTCGACGTGGACCTGTTTGATGGAGTTACCGCCCGGGGTTCACGGACATCACGGAATGCGTTCACGATCGCGTCGAGCGTGCCGTGGTTGAGCTCGCGGCCGGCTATGGATCCGTCGTTCGCAACCCCTACGAAGATGGCCCCGCCATCGGCATTCGAGAATGCGACGATGGCGTCTTGAAGCGGCTGGTTGCCAGTGCCGGCCTTGAACTCGACATAGTCGGTCTCGCCTGCGATGCGGCTCGCGAAGTCAGCCCCTGTGATGCGGTCGGGGGAATCTGCGGACGCGGGATGAAATGGCGGATATGGCAAAGTTGTGCGCGAGCCTTTTCTGCGGACACAAGCATCGCATAACTGCAGATTGCTCTTGAAGGCCGATGCGGCAAAAGACCGCTATTTCCAGAGCTTTCGCGATCGTTTCACACCTCGCAGAAAGGAAGACACTGCCGCCATAACAGCCACGTCGGACGGAAGACCGCCAGGCGGCACGCTGATGACTTCTGTCCGTCTAGTCTGAAGGGGTAGTTGTTGACGTTCAGCGCGGCTGACGTCAGGTGGAGTTTTGGGGCAGTGCCGCTGGCTGAAGGCGGACGGCTCGCTTTGTCGCCGCTTGAGTGACGGATGCCTGATCGGCCTCGGCCTGGGGGCACTCGACTGAGAGTCGGATGTGCCAGTCGACGCCGGGGTGATGGATTTGCGTGGCCCGGGTCCTAGCAGTGGCGATGCCTCGCCCGCCCAGGTCGCGTGCTTTGTGCAGCGCGAACCCCAGCTCGCCAGTCCGGTCCGTCATAGATGTATGGAGGCAAATCCGGATCGCCTGGACGGGCTCCCGAATCTCACGCCGCGGGACGTCGCAGCTTCGACCGGCCTGAGCTACCACGCTGTGCTGCGCGCGATCCACCGCGGCGAGGTGGTGGCGCACAAGCTGTCACGGGCGCGTCCGGCTACGCAAGGAGGACGTTCTCGAGTGGGTCGACGGTGCGCGGATCGAGCTCGAGCGCCGTGGGCTGCCGGAGGTGGAGACTCCTCCACCTGCCCCGGGTTCCCTCGAAGCTCTAAGCCTGAATCCACCGTCAGGCGATCGGTGAGGCGGTCCTGAGTGTCGTTTTCGCGGTTCTGGCGTCCGGTTGGCGGCGTCGACGGCTGGTGGCGTTGTGGCGGGCGGTCTGCGGGGGCTGTTCGCGGGCGCGCGGCCCGGTTCGGGCTGGTTTGGGGCAGCGGTGATCGCGCCCGGCGGGCTGCGTGGTCGGCTGGGCGATGGGTTGGGCTGCCGGCGCGGTCAGGCGCTGGCGGGGAGCGCCCGTATTCGTGTGAGCGCTTGGGTGAAGTCGGTCTGCCAGGGCCAGCGGGCGGGGAGGTGCAGCGTCCAGCGGCCGGCATGGCGGGTCAGTCGTCCGGGGATCTGCAGGAGCCGGCGCCGGATGGTGCGGGCGGTCCGGATCACGCTGCCGGTGTTGCCGAGCAGTTCGGTCCAGCGGGTCAGGTTGTGCGCGAGGCAGCCGATCACCGTCCAGGCGGCGTTGGCGTCGAACTTGCCCGAGGGGAAGTGCGCGAGCGCCTGGTCTTTGAGGTCGCGGATCACGAGCTCCACGCGGGCGTGCTGGCGGTGCTCGGCCTCGACGATCGCGATCGGCTCGGTGCGGTTGGTCAGGAACGGATGGTGGCGCCAGTCGGGCCAGAGCTCGGCCTGGGCGCCGGTGAGCCGGGTGCGGCGGACGAGCAGCCGGCGGCCGCCGTAGATGGTCTCAGCGATCTGCGCTTCGCCGCCGTCGGGATAGTTCTCGATCGGCTGCCACGCTGACTCCTCGATCCCCGCGACCGCGGTGGCAACGGCGTTGATCATGCGGATCGAGATCGAGTACTGCCAGCCGGCCAGCTCGAGACGCTCGAAGACCTTGGCGTTCCAGAACCCCGAGTCGGCCCTGAGCAGCTTGACGCCGGTGGCGCCGGCGCGGGTCACGCGGGCGATCAGCTCGTCGATGAACCGCTCGATCCCGCGTTGCGTGTTCGCCGCCCCCTTGCGGAAGCGGACATGCAGCACCTCGGCGCTCTCGGCCCGGGAAGCCAGCAGCGGGTGATAGCCGCGCTTGCGGGTGTAGCCGAACGACGCGCCCTGTTTCTGGTAGCCGTGCGTCTCACCCACGAACGAATCGACGTCGATCGTGAGCCGCTGATCACCGGGCCCGGCGCCCAGTGCCCACGCGCGGGTGAGGCATTCCGCGAGCACCCTGTCGAGCTGGCGGACATGCCCGAACGTGAACGCCCGCAAGAACGTCCCCAGCGTCGACGGGGCCGGCATCCAGCCCCCCAACAACCGCCCGACCCGGCCGGCCCGGAGCACGTCGCAGTCATCGATGCTGTCCGCCCCGAGCAACATCGCGTACACGAGCGCCATCACCTTGCGCCCCGCCCGCGACGCCGCCCCCGCCACCCCGAGCCGCACCGTCTCACCGATCAGCGCCTCGATCCCGAGCCGCCCCGCGAGCGTCGCAGCCAGCGCGACACCCGCATCGGTGACCAGCCGCTCATCATCAAAACAGACCTCGACGCCATCCAGTCCGACCCGCGTGTCATCGTCAACCATGAAGGTGACCTCCTGATCGCAGGCCCCGGCTGCCAC
>JBBJOW010000043.1:0-36634 GCA_037724045.1 Solirubrobacteraceae bacterium | reverse complement strand
GCTGCAGGAGCTGTTCCTCTCGGATCCGGCCAAGGCCGCCCGGCGGCTCGTGCACCTGCCACCGGGCCGTTTCGCCGAGGCGCGCGAGATCGCGCAGGGCGCGCTCTTCCTCGCCTCCGACGAGTCCTCCTACGTCAACGCGACCACCTTCATGGTCGACGGCGGGCTCTCGGGTGCCTACGTGACCGCGCAGGTGATGGAGTGAGCGCGCTCGAGGACTTCGACGCCCTCCCGGCGCTCGGCGAGGCCGACCTGCTCGGCGACTGGGACGGGGAGCTGGTGCCCACCGGCCATCCGGGCGAGAAGCTGCTCGACGGCCTGCGCTGGGCGGGCAAGCGTCTCGTCTCGCGCGACGAGGTCTACCCGCTCATCTGCCTCGACGACGCGGGTGAGTGGCAGGTCAACGCCGTCATGGGCGAGGCGACGATCCGCATGGTCGAGTACCGCGGTGTCGTCACCGCGACCATGGTCTACGACAAGCATCCGATCTTCGACTCGTTCCGCGCGGTCGACGCAGACACGGTGATGGGCGCGATGGACCGAAAAGGCGAGGATGCGCCGCTGCTGTTCCTCCTCCGCCGCCGGGCCTAGATCGTGCGCCGCCTGGGCACTCTGTAAGGAGAGGGTTCACAATCGAGAGGAGCACGCCACGATGGCGAAGGCCGATGATTTGATCGAGCGCATGCGCGCGAGTGGGATGCGCAAGAAGGTGGCCCAAGGTCTGGGCGAGGCCGTCGAGAAGGGCACCCGCGGCCGTAAGCCGCCCAAGCGCGTGCAGAGCGCGGTCGACGAGCTGCGCACGCTCGCCAACCAGCTCGAGGACCGCGCTTCCGGCGGCCCCGCGAAGCGCAAGGCCGCAACGAAGAAGGCCGTCGCGACGCGCAAGCGCAACGCCGCCAAGCGCAGCGCCTCCGCTCGCAAGGGCGCGCGCACGCGCGCGGCCAAGGCCGCCCGCTAGAAGACGAGCACCGGCTTGACGGCGGCGCCCGAGCGCGCCGCCGCCAGCGCCGCCGTCGCGCGGGTCGTCGAGCTCGACCTCCTCGATCGACACCCGCCCGCCGGGTTCGCGCAGAAACGGCGGCAGTCGCGCGCATGCGGCGGACGATACGGTCCCGCGATGCCTCCCGGACCCCTCGACGGCGTGCGCGTGCTCGAGCTTGCCGGCATCGGCCCCAACCCGTTCGCCGCGATGATGCTGGCCGACATGGGCGCTGACGTCCTGCGCGTCGACCGCAAGGGCGGGGCTGACCTGTTCCCGGCGCAGTTCGACCCGACGCGGCGGGGCCGGGCGGCGATCGCCGTCGACCTCAAACACCCGGAGGGGAAGGAGCTCGTGCTCTCCCTGGCCGACCGCGCCGACGCGCTGATCGAGGGCTACCGGCCTGGGGTGCTCGAGCGCCTCGGCCTGGGCCCCGAGGACGTCCATGCCCGCAACCCGCGGGTGGTCTACGGGCGGATGACCGGCTACGGGCAGGATGGGCCGATGGCCCTCGTCGCCGGCCACGACATCAACTACATCTCGCTCGGCGGGGCGCTCGGCGCCATGGCGCGCGAGGGCGAGCGCCCGCTGTTCCCGCTCAACCTCGTCGGCGACTACGGCGGCGGCGGCATGCTGCTCGCCTTCGGCGTCGTCTGCGGGGTGCTCGAAGCGCGGACGTCCGGACGGGGCCAGGTCGTCGACGCGGCAATGGTCGAGGGCACCGCGCTGCTGACCTCGCTGTTTCACGGCCTGCGCGCCGCCGGCGGTTGGCGCGACGAGCCGGGCACCAACCTGCTCGACTCCGGCGCGCACTTCTACGAGGTGTACGCGACCTCCGATGGGGGCCACGTCGCCGTCGGGGCGATCGAGCCGCAGTTCTACGCCCGCCTGCTCGCGCTCCTCGAGCTCTCCCCGGACGAGTACCCGCAGTTCGCGATGGACCGCTGGCCCGAGCTCAAGGAGCGCTTCGCGGCGGTGTTCGCCACCCGCACTCGCGACGAGTGGACCGCGCTGCTCGAGGGCGAGGAGGCGTGCGCGACCGCCGTCTACTCCCTCGCCGAGGTCCCGAACCACCCCCACAACGTCGCTCGCAAGACCTTCGTCGAGCTCGACGGCATGACGCAGCCGGCCGCCGCTCCCCGCTTCGACCGCACCCCGGGGGAGGCCCGTCCCCGCCGCACGGATACCGACGGGGCCCTCGCCGAATGGGGCGTCGCCGACGCCGCGCCCCTGCGCACGTCCGGCGCCCTCGGGTAGTGCCTTTACGTCTCTGTCGTAGAGTAAAGGCATGAGCATCATCTCGGGCAAGAACCAGGTGACGATCCCGGTGGAGGTCCTGCGCGAGGCCGGGCTGGAAGCCGGGGATGACGTCCACATCGTGACTGCTGGACCAGGCCGCCTCGAGCTGGTGAGGATCGACGATCTGATCGACGAGTTCGCCGGGACCTTCGGCGCGGACGTCTACCCGCCCGGATACCTCGAGCAGGAGCGCCGCGGTTGGGGGTAGTCGTCTTCGACTCCGACGTGTTGATCGGCTTCATGTCACCGGACGACGCTCACCACGGTGAGGCTGTCGAATGGATGCGCCGAGCCTGGCGACCAGGAATGCGACGGTGGTTGTGCGCAGTGAACTTGTCGGAGATCCTCATCGGCCCCTTACGCGCAGGGACGCACGCACGCGTCGACATGATGCTCGTGAAGTTCTCGATAGAGACCATGCGCGTCGACAAAGCCCTCGCGGAGCGCGCCGCCGCCGTTCGAGCGCGGACGGGGCTCAAGCTTCCCGACGCGTACGCGCTCGCGACCACGATCCACGGCGAGAAGCTGGGCTGGACAGACGTGGAGCTTGCGAGCTTCGACGAGCGCGTGCTGAAGGCGCGCGCCGAGCTTCAGGCGGGCTGACGCGCGGCGTCGACGAGCTCGTCGACAGTGGTGAGCTTGACCCGGGGCCGCTGGAGCGCGGCGCCTGCGGACGTTTCGGCGGCGTCGATGGCGCGCCAGCCGTCGGCGGAGACGTGGTCGGGCAGCGGCAGGTCACCGGCTTCGGGCGGGTCGGGCAACGTGTCGATGTCCTCGAGCAGCCGCGCCACGGTCTCCTCGGCGTCGCGCTTGTTGGTGCCGAGGATCCCGGTCGGCCCGCGCTTGATCCAGCCCACCGCGTAGACGCCGGGGACGACCGCGCGGGTGTCGCCGTCGACGACGCGGCCGCGGTCGTTGGGCAGCACGTAGTTGCGCTCGTCGAAGGGGACGTCGGGAAGCGGGACGGCGCGGTAGCCGACGGAACGCAGGACCAAACCGCACTCGATTGTCTCGGTCTCGCCGTCGAGGGTCCGGGCGCGGATCGTGCCGGCCTCGTCGCGGGAGAGCACGTTGCGGGCGATCTCGATGGATTCGACGCGGCTGGCGCCGTGCAGCGCGACCGGCGAACGCAGGAAGCGCAGCACGATGCGCGCGCGAGCACCGGCCTGCGGTGCAGCGGCGGCGAACTCCCGCAGGAGCTTGACGTTGCGCCGCGCGGTGAACGTGCCCTCCTCGTCCAGCCACTCGGTGGAGACAAGGTCCAGCTCGGCTTCCTCGGGCGCGACGCGCAGCTCCACGCCGTCCATGTGCCCGAGCTCGCGCAGCTCCGCGGAGGTGAAGGCGGCCTGGGCGGGCCCGCGGCGGCCGAGCACGACGACCTCCTCGATCCGGCTCTCGCGCAGCGCCGCGAGCGCGTGATCGGCGATGTCGGTGCGGGCCAGCTCGTCGACCGAGCGGGTGAGGATGCGGGCGACGTCGGCGGCGACGTTGCCGTTGCCGATGATCACCGCGCGCTTGACGTCCAGCAAAGGGTCGAGGTCGCGGCGGTCGGGGTGTCCGTTGAACCAGCCGACGAAGTCCGTCGCGGGCAGGGAACCGGGCAGGTGCTCGTTCTCGATCCCCAGCGTCTTGTCCGAGCGCGCGCCGACCGCGTAGACGACCGCGTGGTAGTGGCGCATGAGGTCGGCGTGGTGGACGTCGGTGCCGACTTCGACGCCGCCGAAGAAGCGGCAACCGCGCCCGAAGACCTCGGCCTCGAAGGTGTCCGCGAGCGCCTTGATCTCCTGGTGGTCCGGGGCGACCCCGCCGCGCAACAGGCCCCACGGAGTTGGCAGGCGCTCGAAGACGTCCACGTCGGGCCGCGCCCGGCTGGCGCGCAGCTGGGCAGCCGCGTAGGCACCCGCGGGACCAGCGCCGACGACGGCGACGCGCGTCCGCCGGCTCACCCTCGCTCCGCGAAGAAGTCGGCGTTGACCTCCGCGAAGTGCTGCCACTTCGCCGGGACCTCGTTGGGCGCGAAGATGGCGTCCACAGGACAGGCCTCGACGCACGCGTCGCAGTCGATGCACGTCTCCGGATCGATGTAGAGCTGCTCGGCCGTCTCGAAGTCCGGCGCCCCGCGCGTGGGGTGGATGCAGTCGGCCGGGCAGACCTCGACGCAGACGTCGTCCTTCACGCAGCTCCCGGCGATCACGTAGGCCATGGCGGCGAGCCTAGGAGCCGGTTGATCTTTCCCCGCGGCGCGAGGCGAACCTCCCGACGTTGTGGGTCATATGCGGACGAAAGGTCGGGCACCGCACCCCTCATAGGCCTAAGTCCTAGGCGCGCTTGCAGGTCCGGTACTTGCGCACCAGGAAGACCCGCTGACCGTTGCGCGCGCGTCCGGCGATCCGCAGCGCGTGGCGTGAGCCCGCCGCCTTGCGCAGGTCCACCCGCACGCGGAGGCGCCCGCGCGAGCGGCGGACCGCCACCCGCCGACCGTCGAGCTTGACCCGAGCCGAGCGCAACCGCTCGGGGAGGCGGATGGTGAAGGCCTGCCGGGCCCGGCAGGGCGGCGGGCGCCCGAACGGCCATGCGCGCTTGGCCACCTTCAGCGAGTAGAAGCCGCTGCCGCCGTCGGCGTACCAGATCTCCCGCGAGCGGATGTCGAAGGCCGGCCGCGACATCGCGTAGTTGGCGCCGTCCGGGGTGACGGTCGACACCCGCGCGGGCGCGACGAAGTACGCGATCTCGCGTGGGTTGGCCGGGTCGCGCACGTCGAAGACGCGCAGGCCGGACGCGATCATCGAGCAGGCGACGATCTTGGGGTCGCGCATCCGGGGGACGCCGCAGTAGTGGGCCGCATAGCCCTGCCCGGGGCTGAACGCGCCCGGATCGCCCGCCACCGTGGCGCGGTTCTCGGGTTGGTGGACCGCGAGCCGCAGGTTCGAGACCACCTTCGGCGCCATTTCGTTCGAGATGTCGATGATCCGTGCCGCGCCGACGAAGTCGCCGTTGGAAGCCGGAATCGGGCCACCCTGGTTGCCCGTCGAGAACTCGTCGGTCTCGATCAGGTGTGGCTTGCCCTTGATGATCACCGGCTCGCTGTTCTGCGGGATCGACAGCTCGGGCCACGTGAGCTTGGAGACCACGCGGACCTGCGGATTGGCCTTGCGGGCCTGGATCTCGGAGACGTCGAGGATGGTCAGGCCGCCCAGCAGAGCCGAGAGATAGGCGCGGTTGCCGTCGGCCGACAGCGACAGGCCGTGGGAGCTGAAGCGACCGATCCACAGCGTCGAGGGGACACGCGGATCGGTGACGTCGATGGCCGCGATGGTGCCTGAGAACTGCGACGTCGCCCAGAAGGTGTTCCCGTCGGGTGAGAAGCCGCTTTCGTGGCCGAGAAAGCCGACGGGCAGGCTCGACAGCAGCTGTGGCGTCCGGCAGTCCGCCTTGATGTCGTAGAGATCGACGATGCCCGGTAAAGTCGTCGGGTTGCCCGCCACTGCGGCCAGCAGGCCGCGCTTGCGGTTGACGAGCAGCGACTCGTGCGGGCTCAGCATCGCCGGGGTCGAAAGCGTCGCCGTGCGCACCGGCATGGCCGGATCGGTCATGTCCAGAACGGCGGTGCCGGGCGCGGAGGTCGCCGCGTACGGGGCGTTGGTCGGAAAGACGAGCGCGGTGTCGTAGAACGCGCACTCGTGGCCGGCGTCGTCGATGTAGCGCTCGACCTTGAAGCCGCCGGTCTCGCCCTCGCGGCCGAGGACCTTCAGGTTGCAGGTGAAACCGTCGTCTGCGGCCGGCGGGACTCGCCCCTGCAGCCCGCCCTCCTGGCGTGAGCTGTTGTTGCAGCGCGCCCGCGGCGTCGGGCCCGTGCGAGGCGTGCCGCGCGTGACGAACCCCTGGTCCAGTCCGCTGCGCAGCTGCGTCTGCGGGGCGAGGTCAGAACCGAGAATCGGCTCCGCTGCGCCCGCGGGCGGGGACGCCCACAACAAGAGGACCGCCGCCAGTGCACCGGTGAGGCCTCGTCGCGGTTTGCAACCTATGATCTCGATCACCCCCTCCCCCTAGGAGCACTCTCTCACAATGGCACAAGCTGAAGCGCTGGTCTTCGACGCGATTCGCACGCCCCGCGGCAAGGGCAAGAGCAACGGGTCGCTGCATTCCACCAAGCCCGTCGACCTCGTGGTCGGCCTCATGCACGAGACCCTGAGCCGCAACGCGTCGCTCGATCCCAACCGCATCGACGACGTCGTCCTCGGCTGCGTGTCGCCCGTAGGCGACCAGGGCGCCGACATCGCCAAGACCGCCGCCATCAAGGCCGGTCTTCCGGACACCGTCGCCGGCGTCCAGCTCAACCGCTTCTGCGCCTCGGGCCTCGAGGCGGTCAACATCGCCGCCCAGAAGGTCGCCTCCGGCTGGGAGGACCTCGTCTTCGCCGGCGGCGTCGAGTCGATGAGCCGCGTCCCGATGGGCTCCGACGGCGGCGCGTGGGCGATGGACCCCGAGACCAACTACGACACGTCGTTCGTCCCCCAGGGCATCGGTGCCGACCTGATCGCCACGGTCGAGGAGTTCAGCCGCGAGGACGTCGACGCCTACGCGACCCGCTCGCAGGAGCGCGCCGCGGCCGCGCGTGAAGCGGGCCGCTTCGACGGCTCGGTCATCGCGGTGCAGGACATCAACGATCATGTCGTGCTCGACCACGACGAGTTCATCCGCCCAGGCACCACGGTGGAGACGCTGGGCAAGCTCAAGCCCTCCTTCGCCGCCATGGGCGAGATGGGCGGCTTCGACGCCGTCGCGCTGCAGAAGTACCACTGGATCGAGAAGATCGACCACGTCCACACGCCCGGCAACTCCAGCGGGATCGTGGACGGCGCGTCGCTGCTGACCATCGGCAACGAGGCGATGGCCAGCGAGCTCGGCCTGACCCCGCGCGCGAGGATCCTCGCCACCGCCGTTTCGGGCGCCGACCCCACGATCATGCTCACGGGCCCCGCGCCCGCGTCGCGCAAGGCGCTCGCCAAGGCCGGCATCACCAAGGACGACCTCGATCTGGTCGAGATCAACGAGGCCTTCGCGGCCGTCGTGCTGCGCTTCGTGCGCGACATGGACCTCGACATGGAGAAGGTCAACGTCAACGGCGGCGCGATCGCCATGGGCCACCCGCTCGGCGCGACCGGCGGCATGATCCTCGGCACGCTGATCGACGAGCTGCACCGCACCGGCGGGCGCTACGGCCTCGCCACGCTGTGCGTCGGCGGCGGCATGGGCATCGCCACCGTCATCGAGGTCATCTAGTCATGGCTGAATCCACGACCATCAAGTGGGACAAGGGCGACGACGGCATCGTCGTCCTCACCCTCGACGATCCCAACCAGTCCGCGAACACGATGAACGCCGCCTACGCGGAGTCGATCCTCGCCACGGTCGAGCGCCTGGAGGCCGAGCAGGACGACATCAAGGGCGTCGTCCTCACCTCCGCCAAGAAGACCTTCTTCGCCGGCGGCGACCTCAACGACCTCCGCAAGGCTGGTCCCGACGACTCCGAGAACGTCGCGAACTTCGTGCGCGAGGGCAAGGCCGTCCTGCGCCGCCTGGAGACGCTGGGCAAGCCCGTCGTCGCCGCCATCAACGGCGCGGCGCTCGGCGGCGGCCTGGAGATCTGCCTCGCCTGCCATCACCGCGTCATCGTCGACGACTCCAAGGCCGTGCTCGGCTTCCCGGAGGTACAGCTCGGCCTGCTGCCGGGCGCGGGCGGCGTCGTCCGCTCGGTGCGCATGGTCGGCATCGTCAACGCGCTCATGCAGCTGCTGCTGCAGGGCACGCGCCACAAGCCCGCCAAGGCGCTCGAGCTCGGCATCGTCGACGAGATCGTCGGCTCCGTCGACGAGCTGGTGCCCGCCGCCAAGAAGTGGATCGAGGCCAACCCGGAAGCGACCCAGCCCTGGGACGTCAAGGGCTACAAGATCCCGGGCGGCACGCCGTCGACGCCGGCGCTGGCGCAGAACCTGCCGGCCTTCCCGGCCAACCTGCGCAAGCAGATCAAGGGTGCCAACTACCCGGCGCCCCACCACATCATGGCCGCGGCGGTCGAGGGCGCGCAGGTGGACTTCGACACGGCGCTGGAGATCGAGGGCCGCTACTTCGTCGACCTCGTCACCGGACCCGTCGCCAGGAACATGATCCAGGCGTTCTTCTTCGACCTGCAGGCGGTCAACGGCGACCGCGGCCGTCCCCCGGAGATCGAGGCGTTCCAGGCCAAGAAGGTCGTGGTGCTCGGTGCCGGCATGATGGGTGCCGCCATCGCCTACGTGTGCGCGAAGGCGGGCATCGAGGTCGTGCTCAAGGACGTCTCCCTCCAGGCGGCCGATCGCGGCCGCTCGTACTCCGAGAAACTCGTCGCCAAGGGCGTCGAGCGGGGCAAGGTCACCCAGGAGAAGGGCGACGCCCTGCTCGCGCGCATCACGGCCACCGACGACGCGTCCAAGGCCGAGGGGGCCGACCTCGTGATCGAGGCGGTCTTCGAGGACCCCGAGGTCAAGCAGAAGGTCTTCGCGGAGATCGAGCCCTACCTGGCCGAAGGCGCGCTGCTGGGCTCCAACACCTCGACGCTGCCGATCACCGGCCTCGCCGAATACGTGTCGCGACCCGACGACTTCATCGGGCTGCACTTCTTCAGCCCCGTGGACAAGATGCCGCTGCTGGAGATCATCAAGGGCGCAAAGACGGCCGACAAGACGCTGTACCGCGCGCTCGACGTCGCCAAGCAGATCGCCAAGACCCCGATCGTGGTCAACGACTCGCGCGGGTTCTTCACCTCGCGCGTGATCGGCACCTTCATCAACGAGGGCATCGCGATGCTCACGGAGGGCGTGCCGGCCGCGACGATCGAGCAGGCCTCGTCGCAGGCGGGCTACCCGGCGCCGGTGCTTCAGCTCTCCGACGAGCTCAACCTCAAGCTGATGCGCAAGATCCGCGCCGCGGCCCATGAGGCCGCCGACGCTGAGGGGTCGGGCTGGGGCGAGCACCCGTCCACTGGCGTCATCGACCGGATGCTCGACGAGTACGACCGGCCCGGCAAGCTCGAGGGCAAGGGCTTCTACGAGTACGGCTCCGACGGCAAGCGCACGGGCCTGTGGAAGGGCCTGCGCGACGCGTTCCCGCCGGTCGCCGAGCCCTGGGACATCTCGATCGAGGACCTCCAGGAGCGGATGCTGTTCATCGAGACGCTCGAGACCGTGAAGTGCCTCGACGAGGGCGTGATCGAGACCGTCTCCGACGCCAACATCGGCTCGATCATGGGCATCGGCTTCCCGGGCTGGACCGGCGGGGTGCTGCAGTACGCCAACGGCTACGAAGGCGGCCTCAGCGGCTTCGTCGCCCGGTCACGTGAGCTGGCCGAGAAGTACGGCGACCGCTTCGAGCCCCCGGCCTCCCTGGTCGAGAAGGCCGAGCGCGGCGAGACCTACCTCGACGCAAGCAAGGAGCTTGCGCCGGCCTGAGATGGTGAGCGGCGCGCCGACTCAGGACAGGATGCCCATGGCGGTGAGCTGGTCGAGGACCAGCTTCACCGCCTCTTCGGGCCCCACGTCCGCAGTCTGGATGTGCACCTCCGGGTGCTCGGGCACCTCGTAGGGCGAGTCGATCCCGGTGAAGTGCTCGAGCTCGCCCTCACGGGCCTTCTTGTAGAGGCCCTTGACGTCGCGCTGCTCGGCGATCTCGAGCGGCGTGTCCACGAACACCTCGCAGAACTCGCCGTCCTCGACCATGTCGCGTGCGATCTGGCGCTCCTCGCGGAACGGCGAGATGAACGAGACGAGCACGATCAGCCCCGCGTCGACCATCAGCTTGGTGACCTCGCCGACCCGGCGGTTGTTCTCGATGCGGTCGGAGTCGGTGAAGCCGAGGTCCTTGCTGAGGCCGTGGCGGACGTTGTCGCCGTCGAGCAGGTAGGTCCGCACGCCGTCGGCGTGCAGGGACTTCTCGACGAGGTTGGCGATGTGCGACTTGCCGGCGCCGGAGATGCCCGTGAACCACACCACACCCGGCTGGTGGGACCCCAGCGCCGCGCGGGACTGCTTGTGGACCACGACCTCCTGCCAGTGGACGTTCTGCGATCGGCGCAGCGCGAAGCGCAGCATGCCGGCAGCGACCGTCGTGTTGGAGATGCGGTCGACGAGGATGAAGCCGCCCATGTCGCGGTTGGAGTCGTACGCGTCGAACGGGATCGCGCGGTCGAGCGTGACCGTGCAGACGCCGATCTCGTTGAGCTCGAGCGTCTTGAGCGCGGTGTGCTCGAGCGTGTTGACGTTGATGCCGTACTTGGGCTTGGCGAGCTTGGCGCCGAGGGTGCGGGTGCCGAGCTTGAGGAGATAGTGCCGGTTGGGCGTCATCGGCTCCTCGGCCATCCACACGACGTCGGCCTCGAACTGATCGGCGACCTCGGGCGGCGCCTTGGCGGCGGCGAGGACGTCGCCGCGGCTGACGTCGATCTCGTCGGCCAGGGTGATCGTGATCGACTGCCCCGACATCGCCTCGTCGAGATCGCCGTCCATCGTGACGAGCTTCTCGACGGTGCTGGTCTGCCCGCTGGGCAGGACGCGGATCGGGTCGCCGGGCCTGATGGTGCCGCCGACGATGAGCCCGGCGAAGCCGCGGAAGTCCAGGTTCGGCCGGCTGACCCACTGGACCGGCATGCGGAACGGGGCGTCGCGCTGGACGTCGGCCACCTCCACCGTCTCCAGGTACTGGATCAGGGAGGGGCCGGAGTACCACGGGGTGTTCGCGCTCTTCTCCGTGATGTTGTCGCCCTTGAGGGCGGACATCGGGATCGCGGTGATGTCCTCGAGGCCGATCTCCTCGGCGAACGCGCGGTAGTCCGCCACGATGGTGTCGAAGGTCTGCTGGGAGTAGTCCTCGAGGTCGAGCTTGTTGACGGCGAGCACGACCTTGCGGATGCCGAGCAGGGAGACGAGGAAGCTGTGGCGGCGGGTCTGGGTGAGCACGCCCTGGCGCGCGTCGATCAGGATCACCGCGACCTCGGCCGTGGAAGCGCCCGTGACCATGTTGCGCGTGTACTGCTCGTGGCCGGGGGTGTCGGCGACGATGAACTTGCGGTCCTCGGTCGAGAAGAAGCGGTATGCGACGTCGATGGTGATGCCCTGCTCGCGCTCGGCGGACAGGCCGTCGACGAGCAGCGCGAAGTCGAGGTCGGTGCCCTGGGTGCCGGACTTCGCCGAGTCGGCCTCCAGCGCGGCGAGGTGGTCCTCGAAGACCAGTTGGGACTCGTAGAGCAGCCGGCCGATCAGCGTGCTCTTGCCGTCGTCCACGCTCCCGCACGTGATGAAGCGCAGCAGCGTCTTGTGCTCGTGCTTCTCCAGGTACGCCTCGATGTCCTCGGCGACAAGCGTGCTGGTGTGGGCCATTAGAAGTACCCCTCCTGCTTCTTCTTCTCCATCGACCCGGAGGAGTCGTGGTCGATCACGCGGCCCTGGCGCTCGGAGGTGGTGGCGAGCAGCATCTCCTGGATGATCTCCGGCAGCGTGTCCGCCTCGCTCTCGACCGCGCCGGTCAGCGGGTAGCAGCCCAGCGTCCGGAAGCGCACGCTGCGCAGCTCGGGCTGCTCGCCGTCGCGCAGCGGCATGCGGTCGTCGTCGACCATGATCAGCGTGCCGTCGCGCTCGACGACCGGGCGCTTCGCGGAGTAGTACAGCGGCACGATCGGGATCTGCTCGAGGTGGATGTACTGCCACACGTCGAGCTCGGTCCAGTTGGAGAGCGGGAACACGCGCACGCTCTCGCCCTGGCGCTTGCGGCCGTTGTAGAGGCGCCAGAGCTCGGGACGCTGGAGCTTCGGGTCCCAGCGGTGCGACGCCGAGCGCATGGAGAACACCCGCTCCTTCGCGCGCGATTTCTCCTCGTCGCGGCGGGCCCCGCCGAAGGCGGCGTCGAAGCGGTGCTCGTCGAGCGCCTGCTTGAGGCCCTCGGTCTTCCAGACGTCGGTATGCGTGGCCGAGCCGTGGGTGAAGGGGTTGATCTGCTGCTCGACGGCCTGCGGGTTCTGATGGACGAGCAGCTCCATGTCCAGCGACTCGACGACCTCTTCGCGGAACCTATACATGGCCTGGAACTTCCACGTAGTGTCGACGTGCAGCAGCGGGAACGGTGGCGGTGCCGGGTAGAACGCCTTCTTGGCGAGGTGCAGCATCACCGAGCTGTCCTTGCCGATCGAGTACATCATCACCGGGTTGTCGGCCTCGGCGACCGTCTCGCGCATGATGTGGATGCTCTCCGCCTCGAGCAGCTGGAGATGCGTGAGACGCGTGCGCTCCTGAGTCGGGACTGCGCTCACGCCTTCGCGCCCTCTGCCGCCAGGGCGGCCAGGATCGGCTCGGCCAGCTCGGGCCGGCAGACGAGCAGGTCGGGCAGCAGCGGATCGGCCTGGTTGTAGATCAGGGCCGAGCCGTCGATGCGCGACGCGTGCAGGCCGTGGGCCCAGGCGACTCCGACGGGAGCGGCGGAGTCCCACTCGTACTGGCCGCCGGCGTGCAGGTAGGCGTCGACCTCGCCGGTGGCCACCGCCATCGTCTTGTAGCCGGCTGAGCCCATCGGCACGAGCTCGGCGCCGAGCGCCTCAGCGACGCGATCGGCGACCTCGGGGGCGCGGCTGCGGCTGACCGCGATACGTGGCGCCCGGTCGCCGACGTCGGGCAGCGGGGCGACCGCTGCGGTCGACAGGACCTTGTCGAGTCCGGGCAGCGCGACGGCCGAGGGGCCGGGTACGCCGTCGACGGCCAGCGCGACGTGCACCGCCCAGTCGTGGCGGCCTTCGCCGTACTCGCGCGTGCCGTCGAGCGGGTCGATGATCCAGACGCGCAGCGCGCTCAGCCGCGCGGCGTCGTCGCCCGCCTCCTCGGAGAGCACGGCGTCGTCGGGCCGGTGGGTGAGCAGGGCGTTGGCGAGCAGCTGCTGGGCGATCGCGTCGCCCGCCCGGCCGAGGGCCTTGCCGGTGAACAGGCCCGTCTCGCGGGTGGCGAGCAGGATGCGCCCGGCGGCAGCCGCCAGCTCGGCCGCAAGCGCGTCGTCGTCGTCACGGGGAGTGGTCATGAGTCCGGGCACGGTATTAGCCTGTCAGGGTGGCGCCGACGGCGGCGCGCTGTCGCAGCAGGGGAGCGACGCGGTAGCGCGGATCGCCCAGCTCGGCGTGGAGCGCGTCGAGCGTGGCGACCACGCGGTCGAGCCCGATGAGCCGCGACCAGGCGATCGGCCCGCGCGGATGCCCGACGCCGAGCTCCATCCCGGCGTCGACGTCGTCGGCTGACCCGTTGCCCTCGCCGAGCAGGAACGCCGCCTCGTTGATCAGCTGGCAGACGACCCGGCCGGTGATGAGACCCGGCGAGTCCCCGACCGGCTCCGCGACACACCCGAGCGTCGTCGCGAGCTCGTTGAGCCTGGAGGTGGCCTCCGGGTCAGTGTCCCCGGTGCGCGTCACCTCGATCAGCCGGTTCAGCGGCGCGAGGTAGTGGAAGCCGGCGGCGGTCGGCTCGAGGGCGTGCAGGGAGCCGTCGCGCAGCAGCCGCGCGACCGGACCGGACCGCGCATCCCGCGCGTGCGTGCGCGGGAGGCAGTCGACCGTCATCCACGGTCCGGCGCCCCCGACGTCCCAGCCCGCCGCGGCGGCGCGCGAGGCGAGGGCGTCGTCGCCGAGCACCGCGAGCGGGCGACCGTCACCGCCGCCGGGCATGAGCGGCTCGGGATCTTGCGGCCGGCCCTCCGGATGGGCGTACCAGCCGATGCCGGTCTTGCGGCCGAGCGTTCCTGCAGCGACCATCCGCGCGGCCAGCGGGGAGGGGCGGTAGCGCGGCTCTCCGAAACTCGCGCGGGTCAAGCTCTCGGCGACCGCGTGGTTGATGTCGATCCCGATCATGTCCATCAGCTCGAACGGGCCCATCACAAAGCCGCCGGCCATACGCAGGACGCGGTCGATCGTGGCGACGCCCGCGACCCGCTCCTCGAGCAGCTTGAGCGACTCGAGCGAGAACGGGCGGTTGACGCGGTTGACCAGGAAGCCGGCAACGTCGGCGGCGTCGATGACCCGCTTGCCCATCGCCTCGCCGGCCGCCCGGGCGACGGCCAGGGCATGCGCGGAGGACCGCGCGCCCGCGACGACCTCAACCAGCCCCATGACGGGAGCCGGGTTGAAGAAGTGCAGGCCGACGACGCGCTCGGACCCGGCGACGCCCGCGGCGATCTCGGTGACCGAGAGCGACGAGGTGTTCGTGGCCAGCACCGCGTCGTCGGCGACGACGCGGGTGAGCGCGCCGAACAGCTCGAGCTTGAGCGCCAACCGCTCGGGTGCGGCCTCGATCACCAGCCCGCAATCCGCCAACCCGTCCAGCTCGGGGGCCAGGGTCAGCCGCGCCCGCGCGGTGTCGCGCTCCTGCGCGTCGAGGCGGCCCTTCTCGACCATCCGGGCCCACCTCTCCTCGATGCCGGCGAGCGCCGTGTCGAGCGCCCCGTCCACGGAGTCATGCAGGACGGTGTGCGCGCCGGTCTGCGCCGCAAGCTGCGCGATGCCCGCACCCATCGTCCCCGCGCCGATGACGCCGATTCTCCGCGGCGCGCTCATCGCGTTCGGACCCTACCCGGGCGGCGAGCTGCTCGGCTGATCGAGCGCGACGTCCCGGAGCCCGGGACCGGTGAGGTCCGCGCGCGTCTGGCAGAGTGCGCGCAATGTCATCGGCGGTCTTCCGGCAGGGGCTGCTCGACGGGCAGGTGGCGCTCGTGTCCGGCGGCGGGTCGGGTATCGGGCGCGCGATCGCCGTCGAGCTGGCGGGCCTCGGCGCGCACGTGGTCATCTGCGGGCGGCGCCTGGAACCACTCGAGGAGACCGCGTCGCTCGCCGCCGGGATCGAGCCGGTCACCTGCGACATCCGCGAGGAAGACGAGGTCGCCGCGCTCGTGGACGGCGTCGTCGCCCGCCACGGCCGCATCGACCTGCTCGTCAACAACGCCGGCGGCCAGTACATGGCCGGCGCCGAGGACATCACGCCGAAGGGCTTTCGCACCGTCATGCGCCTGAACGTCGAGGGGACCTGGCTGATGACCCACGCGGTCGCGACGAAGGCGATGATCCCGGCCGGCGCCGGCAAGGTGGTGTCCATCACCCTGTCGCCGCACAACGGCATGCCGGGTATGGCGCACTCCTCCGCGGCGCGGGCCGCGGTCGAGAACCTCATGCGCGTCCTCTCGGTCGAGTGGGCGCGCCACGGCCTTTCCCTCAACGCGATCGCGGCCGGGCAGATCGGCACGCCGACGCTGTTGACCAAGTACCCCAAGCCGATCGTCGACGCGATGGCCTCGACCGTCCCGGCCCAGCGGCTGGGCACCGTCGAGGAGATCGCCTGGCTGGTCGCCTACCTGGCCTCGCCGGCCGGCGACTTCGTGTCGGGCGCCGTGCTCACCGTCGACGGCGCGCGCGACAACTGGAGCGGCCGGTGGCCCCCGTCGGCGTCGGCCGACGCCGACGGACACCCGCTGGCCGAAGCGCGCCAGCCATCGCCGTGATCTGAGGCGACAGGTCATCGAACACGACCCGCTGGGTCGGCGCCGCGCCGCTCCGGCGATACTTCCTCGGGGTGGCGAAGAAGGCGGACATCAGGCAGGTGGACCAGGCCGCTGCGGCCCATGGTCTCACCGGTCCGCTGCGCGCGGAGTTCGGAGATGCTGTCGAGGCGGCGAAGGAGGCCGGCGACTATCCCGTCACCTCGGGTACGGTCAGTTGGGCCGACTTGAACAAGATCGCCACAGAGTTCAAACTGGATCGGGGTATCGCGTGACCACGATCAACCATCTCGACACACTGAGCGACGCCGAGCTCCAGCAGCAAGTGGCCGGGCTGGTCGGGCAACCGTTCGCAGGCGCGCGCATCAGCTACGGCAACGAGCTGCGCGTGAGCTTTGGTGCAGCGCCCGAGAGAGCGGGTCGCTGGGAGCTGGGGACGCGGGCTGCCAAGTGGCTGCTCCTCGGAAGCGCGCGGGTTCTGTCCCGAGACACCGACGGTCCTGAAGGTTCAGGCCCATTTATCGAGCTCGAGGGGGCGACTGTCGCTGCGGTGGACGCCACGCGCCCGGATCGAGCACTGGCACTCGTCTTTGACTCTGGCCACCACTTCGTCGTGATGCCCAGCAAGCCACATCGGACTCAAGACGATGTAGACCTCTGGGAGGTGTTCAGCCCCCACGGTTGGTGGCTTGCCGTCCGTCGCAACGGTTCCGTTGAACTGATTCCCAACGACATGCCGCTCGGCGATCGACGGCAGCGCTAGGCGGGTCAGAGATGGGCGGCCGATCTAGTGGCCGGTGAAGCGCGCCGGGCGCTTCTCGAAGAAGGCGGTGGCGCCCTCGGAGAAGTCCTGCGAGCGGCCGGCCTCGGCCTGCAGCTTGGCCTCGAAGGACAGCTGCTCGGGCAGGTTGAGCGTCATCGTCTTGCGCAGCAGGCGCTTGACCATCCCGGCCGACCGTGGCAGGCCAGCCAGGCGCTCGGCGAACGCGCGCGTCTCGGCGTCGAGGTCGTCGGCTCCCACGACGCGGTGCGCGATGCCCCAGTCGAGCGCCTGCTCCGCGGAGACGTTGTCGCCGAGCATGAGCATCTCCGTGGCGCGCGCGAGGCCCACGATGCGCGGCAGCAGGTAGGACGCGCCGGCATCGGGCACCAGGCCGATGCGGGTGAAGAGCAGGGCCATGCGCGCGTCGTCGGCGAAGATGCGGAAGTCGGCGGCGAGCGCCACCGAAGCGCCCGCGCCGGCCGCGATCCCGCGGATGGACGCGAGGATCGGCTTCTCGAGCTTCTGCATGGCCAGGATCGCCGGGTTGTAGTGCTCCACGAGCATCCGCTCGAAGTCCACCTCACCGCCGTCGCCGCCGAACGCGTCGAGGGCGGCGCCCGAGCTGAACGCGCGCCCGGCCCCCGTGAGGACGACGCAGCGAACGTCGGGGTCCTCCGCGGCGCCTTCCACGCCGGCACGGAGCGCGTCCAGCAAGCCCGGAGTGAGGCTGTTGAGCGTGCGCGTCCGGTTCAGCGTGAGGGTGAGAACGCCGTCAGTGGTCTCGGAGAGCAGCTCGGCTTCGGCAGTGGTCGACATCCGGACCGCATCCTACGCCGGGTCAGACGGTCGATCGCGCGCAGCGATTCCGCTTCGTCGGTCTCCCCATAGGAGGCGCTCATGCCCATGCAGCCGAGCCCTTGGGCGCTGACCGTGAGGTGCCCGAGTGCCCATGTGTCGCTACTTTTGCGATTATCACGTAAGCTTCCTGGCAACCGTGGGGGAGACCAGGGAAGGCGGAGGGGGAGCATGCGGGCGGAGAAGAGGCTGAGGGGAACTATTGGCGTGGTCGCGGCAGCGACCGTCGTCGGCCTGTCGGCGGCGCCGGCGGCGTTCGCGGTGCCGCGGACTTTCGTCGTGACGCTGGCGACGGGTTCGACGGTGACGGTGACGGTCGACGTGCCGGCGGAGACGCCCGCGGATGCGATCGCGTTCCCCGGCCTTGACGCGGCCGTGTTGTCGGTCACCGAGGTGACGCCGGCCGCGACGGCGACGCCTGGCGTCGATGTCCAGCTCTCGCCGACGCCGACGCAGTCGCCGGCGGGTCCTGGGGCGTCTCCGACGCCGGCTCCGGGTTCGTTGTCGGGTCAGCCGCCCGAGGCCACGGGCGAGAACACGCGCCAGCCGACTTCGCGCCCGCCTGGCCCCGCCCCGACCACTGATGGGACGTCGGTGTTCACGCCTGGTGTTCCGACGACGGGCGGCACGGGCGGCACGGGCGGCGGCGCCGGGGTTCCCGGGCTTGGTGAGTCGTTGGTGCCGGGTCGTAATCCGGATGGTTCGCCGGTGCCGCAGAATCCGTCGTTTTCGTTGGCGGTGCCGGGGGCGGCGCCGATCGGCGTCCCGAACTTCTTCATCGACCGGTTCCGCATTCCGCCGTTTTTGCTGCCGATCTATCAGGCGGCGGGGATCGAGTACGGCGTGCGTTGGGAGATCCTCGCGGCCATCAACGAGATCGAGACCGATTACGGGCGCAACCTGAACGTGTCGAGCGCGGGGGCGATGGGGTGGATGCAGTTCATTCCGTCGACGTGGCGCGCGTACGGGACCGACGCGAATGGAGACGGGTTCAAGGATCCGTACAACCCGGTCGACGCGATCTTCGCCGCGGCCCGGTATTTGAAGGCGGCGGGCGCGGAGACGGATATCCGTCGCGCGGTGTTCGCTTACAACCACGCCGATTGGTATGTCGACAGCGTGTTGCTGCGCGCGCGCGTCATCGGCGGGCTGCCGTCGAACTTCGTCGGGTCTTTGACGGGTCTGACGCAGGGCCGGTTCCCGGTCGCGGCGCGCGCGACGTACGCCGACGACCTCGGAGAGATGGAGCGCTCCGCCCGCCAGCGGTTGATCGAGCCGGTGGAGGGCCGCCGCTCGATCGCGATCTTCGCCAAGGACGGGTCCAGGGCGATCGCAGTCAACGACGGCCGCGTGCTGCGCGTCTCAAAGACGTCGGTGACGTTGCGTGACGTGTACGGCAACACGTATTCCTACGCGCGGTTGGGTTCGGTTCCGCGTCTGTATCCGGCGGCGCGCGAGCGGACGGTCACGCCCGGTGAGGTCACCAAGGACCTTGACCTGCCGACCGCTGACAGGGCGCCGTCTGCGCCGGCGTCGGCGGGCGCGATGATCAAGCGCGCGGCAGCGACGCCCGCGGCCGCGGCCGCCACTCCGGAGGCGGCTAAGGAGCGGCTGTTCGCGAATCCGTTGCGTCGTTCGGCGATCGAGGCCGGCGGTGGGACGCAGGTGCTTGAGGGCAAGGCGCCGAGCGGCTCGTTTGAGGTCTTCCGGGCCGGCCTGTCACGCGTCTTTGGGCGAGGCACCGGCGCGAAGGACGTCACGCTGAAGCCGTTGCGGCCGGGCGCGAAGGTCATCGCGGGCACGGTCCTGGGCCGCGTCGGTGACGCCGGTGCGCTGGAGTTCTCGATCAAGCCCGCGGGTCGCGGCGCGCCGAGGATCGATCCGAAGCCGATTCTTGACGGGTGGAAGCTGCTTGAGTCGACCGCGATCTACCGGGCGGCGGGCAAGAACCCGTTCACCGGGGACGCGCCGTCGATCGGGCAGGTGCTGTTGATGGACAAGCAGGCGCTGCAGCGGATGGTGCTCGCCGATCCGCGCGTCGAGATCTATGAGTGCGGGCGCGAAGACGTCCAGCTCGGCCAGATCGACCGGCGCGTGCTCGCCACCCTCGAGTTCCTCAGCCTCTCCGGGCTGCGCCCGACGGTCACGTCTCTGACCTGTGGGCACGGCTTCTACACCAGCTCTGGCAACGTCAGCCACCACTCCTCCGGTAACGCGGTCGACATCGCCAGAATCAACGGCGTGCCGGTCCTGGGCAACCAGAGCGCGGGGTCGGTCACCGACGTCGCCGTCAGACGCCTCGCGACCCTTCAGGGTCTGATGAAGCCCGCGCAGATCATCAGCCTGCTCCAACTGCCGGGCACCGACAACACGCTCGCCATGGGCGACCACGCCGACCACATCCACGTCGGCTTCCAGCCGCTCTACAACACCAACTCCAAGGAAGCCAAGCGCATCAACGCGATCCTCGAGCCCAAGCAGTGGGTCGACCTTGTCGACCGCCTGTCGGAGATCGACAACCCCGTCGTCGCCCGCGACGTCTCGAAGTCCGCGCTGAAGGTTGCCGGCGACTGATCGAAGGCTTCGCTCAGCGCTCGCGCTTGCGGGCGTAGAGCTCGTGTCGCGCTGGGTCGTTCAGTCGGTCAGCCACGCCCGGGGATTCACCTCGAAGACCTGCCGCTCGACGTCGTCGTCCCATACGCCCGCCTCGCGCAGCGCCGGCAGCACCTTCTCGAAGGGGTAGGCGAAGCCCCAGTCCGCATCGACGGCGCCGGCGGCGTAGAGCTGCTCCTCGACTTCGGGCGGGAACCAGTCGAGCGAGGTGGCGTAGTCCGAGCCGATGAAGAGCCGATCCGAGTAGCCGCGCCGCAGCAGCTCCACCGTCGTCGGGACGCGCTGGGCGTCGGGTAGGTACAGCGCCAGGCCGAAGCGGTCCAGGCCGATCCACACGCCCATCTCGAGCAGCCGCTCGATGTAGTCGAGGTCGTCGGTGTCGCCGGTGTGGGCGATCTGGATCTTCTCGGGGGCGACGCCCTCCTCGAGCAGGATCTCGACCTGGCGCGGCCCGGTGTTCGACGCGGGCCGGGAGTGGGCCATGATCGGCGCGCCGGTCCGCACGCTCGCCCGCGCACACGCGCGGTGGAGCTTCTCCACGTTCTCCGTGATCCCCGGCTCGTCGGCCGCGCACTTCAAAAAGCCCGCACGCGCGTCGGTGCCCTGGATGCCCTCATCGATGTCGCGCGCGAACATCGCCGCGATCGCGTCGGCGTCGCGTGCGCCGTAGTAGTGCGGCAGGTGGTCGTAGGTGTAGATGCCGGTGCACGCGACGATCTGGATGCCCGTGCGCTCGGCCACCGTCTGCATGAAGCGCACGCTGCGCCCGCCGTACATCGCGGTCGGGTCGGCGATCGTGGCCGCGCCGTGTCCTTGCGCCTTCTGCACCTGCTCGACGGCGTCGACGAGCTCCTGGTCGAAGTCGTAGAACGCCGGGAACTGCTCGGCGACCGTCTCGTCGTGGAAGCGGACGTGCTCGTGGATGAGCGTGCGCCCGAGGGCGTCGGGCTCGATGGCCCCGGTGACGGTCTGGATCATTGCGGCCGCCTCTCCATTGCCAGCGCGGTCTGCGCGATCACGTCATCGGCGACGCGCTCATGCCTCGACGATCTCGAAGCGCACGTTGCCCTGATCGTCCTTCTGCGTGACCTCGACGACACGCTTGTTCTTGCCGGCCGTCGCCTCGCACTCGAACGTGCCGCCCTTCTCGCCGACGATGATCTCCGGGCACTCGATGTCGACCGCCCGGCCGACCTGCTCCTGGACGCTGCCCGCGATCTGGTCCTCGAGGTCGCGCACGTGGATGAAGGGCGCGCTGACCGAGACGTTGCCCTCGTCGTCCTTCTCGGTGACCGCGGTGTCGCCCGACGAGTCGTCGTCACCGGTCACGGTGCACTCGAACGTCTCGCCCTCCTTGGCCTTCAGGCCCGACGGGCAGTCGACGGACTCCACCCGCGCGCCGACCTGCTCCTCCACCGTCTTGGCGATGAAGGACTCCGCTTTGTCGGCGTCGATCTCGGTCTCACCGCAGCCGGCGAACACGAGGGCGAGCAGGGTGAGCGGTACGAGAGCGCGGCGCATGGCGCGATGCTATATCCCAGGCATGATCGAGCTGAGCCATGAGCAGCAGGACTTCGTCTCCGCGGTGCGTGACTTCTGCCAGCGTGAGTGCGGCACGCGCGAGCAGCGCGACAAGCTCACCGACCACGGCCGCCACCCCCACAACCAGGACCTCTACAAGCAGATGGCCGACCTGGGCTGGCTCGGCGTGGCGACGCCCGAGCAGTACGGCGGCGCCGGCGGCGGCCTCGTCGACCTGTGCCTGTTCCTGGAGGAGACGACGCGCGGCCTCGCCCCGATCGGCGGCTTCGGCGTCACCGAGATCGTCGGCGGCGCGTACGAGCGCTTCGGCACCGACGCGCAGAAGGAGGCGATGCTCACCGGCATCGTCTCCGGCAACGTCCAGGCCATCGCCATGTCCGAGCCCGAGGCCGGGTCAGACGTCGGGAACCTCAAGTGCAAGGCGGTCCGCGAGAACGGGTCCTACGTGCTCAACGGCCAGAAGACCTGGATCTCCGAAGCGCACCTCGCCGAAGAGATCCTCGTGGTCTGCCGCACGGACTCGAGCGGGTCAAAGCACGAGGGCATGTCGATGATCAGCGTGCCGCGCGACGCCGAGGGCGTCGACATCCGGCCGATCGAGACGATGGGCGGCGAGATCGTCAACGACGTCTTCTTGACCGATTGCCACGTGGACGCCGACAAGCTGCTCGGCCAGGAGAACCAGGGCTGGGTGCAGCTCATGGCGGGCCTCAACGTGGAGCGGCTGATCCTTGCCGCGATCATGCTCGGCGCCGCCGAGCGCACGTTCGACGACCTGCTCGGCTACCTCAAGGAGCGCAGCCAGTTCGGCCGGCCGATCGGCACCTTCCAGGCGCTCAAGCACCGCGTCGCCGACCTCGCGACGGAGATCGAGTGCTGCAAGCTGCTCTGCTACGACGTCGCCGCGTCCGTCGACAAGGACCCGACGAAGATGTTCCCGCGCGAGGCGTCGATGGCCAAGCTCAAGTGCACCGAGATCGCCAAGAAGGTCTCGCTCGAGGGCATGCAGATGATGGGCGGCTACGGCTACGCGACCGAGTACGACATGGAGGGCCACGTGCGCCGCGCGCTCGTGTCCACCATCTACGGCGGCACCTCCGAGATCCAGCGGGAGATCATCGCGAAGACCTACGGCCTCTGAGGCCGACCGAGAGTCGGCCGGTCTGACCACCGCTCAGCACGCGGAGCCTGAGCCTGTGACGTCGTCCCGGCCGGCCGGAACATCCGTTTAATGGGTGCGCGCGCTCACGTCGAGGACTCCGATCGTCGCCGCCGTTGGAGCAGGTGCGCGGACTGTGTCCGCCATCTGACAGTCCAAGCATCCAATCGGCTGCGCCGCGAGCATGCCGAGACATGACCGACAACCTCCCCGACGGGGCCCAGTCACCCGTCGCAGAACTGCGAGATGACGCCGCCTCGCGCAAGTCGTTCCTGCGCCTGGCCGGCACCGGCGCTGCCGGCAGCCTGGCGCTGCTGATCGCGGCGTGCGGCTCCGACGACTCGACCACCAGCGGCACGACCGGTGGGTCCGAGTCCACGCCCGAGTCCACGCCCGAGTCCACGCCCGAGGCGTCGCCCTCCGGCGAGGGCGCAGCCGGCGAGAGCGCAGCCGGCGACCTCGAGATCCTCAACTACGCGCTGACGCTCGAGTACCTCGAGGCGGACTTCTACGCGCAGGTGATCGACTCCGGCCTGGTCAAGGACAAGATGCTCGTCGAGCTGGCGAAGGCGTTCGGCGAGACCGAGCAGGCGCACGTGGACGCGCTCAAGATGACCATCGAGTCACTCGGCGGCACGGCCGTAGAGGCGCCGAAGACCAAGTTCGGCCCAGTGCTTGACAAGGGCCTCAAGACCGTGCTGGAGACCGCAGCGACGGTGGAGAACCTCGGCGCGGCCGCCTACCTCGGCCAGGCCGGGCGGATCGAGGACAAGGAGATCCTCGCAGCCGCGCTCTCGATCCATACGGTCGAGGCCCGCCACGCTGCGGCGCTCAACCAGCTCGTCGGGCGCGGCTTCGCCGCCGGCAGCCCGCTCGAGGGCTCCGTCCCCGACGGTCCGTTCGCAGCACCGATGGACATGGACGCCGTCCTTAAAGCCGTCAAGCCCTTTCTCGCGTGATGAGGAGCGACATGAACGACAAGCTCACCAACCCGGAACTGGCACAGATCGAGATCACGGGCATGACCCGCTCCTCGTTTCTCGTGCGCAGCGCGCTGGCCGCGGGCGCCGTCTACGGCACCGCGACGGTCACGCCGTTCGTGTCCCGGGCGCTGGCCCAGGGCGGCGACGTCGACATCCTCAACTTCGCGCTCACCCTCGAGTACCTCGAGGAGGCCTACTACGACATGGGCCTGAAGAGCTTGAGCCTCTCGAGCGAGATCAAGGCGCTCGCCACGGAGATCCGCGACAACGAGAGCGCGCACGTCGACGCGCTCACGGAGGCCATCAAGGGCGCCGGCGGCAAGCCGGTGCAGGCGCCGGGCGTCGACTTCGGCGGAGCGTTCGCCGACGAGGCGGCGTTCCTCAAGCTCGCGCAGACGTTCGAGGACACCGGCGTCAGCGCCTACAACGGCGCAGGCCCGGCGATCTCGTCGCCGGAGGTGCTGGCCGCCGCGGGCTCGATCGTGCAGGTCGAGGCGCGCCACGCGGCGCTCATCCGGCTCGCCAACGGCGAGACGCCGGCGCCCGACCAGTTCGACCCGGAACTCGGGATGTCCGAGGTCCTCAAGGCCGTCAAGCCCTTCGTCCGAGGCTGAGCGCACGGAGAAGCGTCGCGGGGCGCAACAGTGTCCCGCGACGTGGGCTTTCGGTCTCCCTCGATCGCCATCGTCGGCGCGGGCTTCGCCGGCGTCGGCATGGCGACGGTGCTCAAGCAGGCCGGCTTCGACGACTTCACCGTCTTCGAGCGCGGCGGCGACGTCGGCGGCGTGTGGCGTGAGAACCGCTATCCGGGCGCGGCGGTGGACGTTCCGTCGGACCTCTACTCCTACTCCTGGGAGCGCCGCTATCCGTTCGCCAGGCGCTTCGGCGAGCAGTCCCAGTTGCTCGAGTACGTGCGCCACTGCGCGGACAAGTTCGGTGTGACGGCGCACCTGCGGCTGCACACGGAGGTGCACGCGGCGCGCTTCGGCGACGACGGGAGGTGGCGCCTGGACCTCGCTGGCGGGGAGACCTTCACCTCGGACGTGCTCATCGGAGCGTGCGGGCAGCTCAGCCAGCCGTCGGCCCCGAGCGTTCCGGGCTGGGGTGCCTTCGACGGGCCCGCCTTCCACTCCGCGCACTGGCCCGCGGACCTCGAGCTGACCGGCAAGCGCGTGGCCGTGGTCGGCACGGGCGCGACCGCGATCCAGATCGTGCCGGCGCTCGCGGGCGTCGCCGCTCAGGTTGACGTCTACCAGCGCTCTGCGCCGTGGCTGATCCCCAAGTGGGACGCGGAGGGCATCGAGGGGCGCTCCGTGCTGGCCGAGTACGGCGGCCGGCTCGTCAACTGGCTGTTCTTCGAGGCGCTGATCCCCGGCTTCACCGGTCCACGGTGGGCCATGGCCCCGATCCGCGCGCTCGCCACCGCGCAGCGCCGCCTGCAGGTGCGCGACCGCGCGCTGCGCGCGAAGTTGACGCCGGACTATCCGATCGGGTGCAAGCGGCTGCTCGTATCCAGCGACTACTACCCGGCCCTCGCGCGCGACGACGTCGACCTGATCACCACGCCGATCGACACGATCACGCCGCTGGGCATCCGCACCGCGGACGGCGCCGAGCGTGCCTACGACGCCATCGCGTGCGCGACCGGCTTCGCCACCAGCGACCCCATCGCGCCGATGGAGATCACCGGAGCCGGCGGCCGCTCGCTGTCGGCGGACGCGTGGGCGCGCGGCGCCGAGGCCTACCTGGGCATCAGCGTCCCGCGCTTCCCGAACCTGTTCCTGCTCTACGGGCCCAACACGAACCTCGGCTCCGGCTCGATCATCTACATGCTCGAGTCCCAGATGCGCTTCGTGGCCGACGCGCTCCGCAGGCTGCGCGACAACGACCTCGCCTGGATCGACGTCCGTGAGGGCCCCCACGCAGCGTTCGTGGCCGAGATGGACCGGCGCCTCGACGGCTCCGTGTGGACGACCTGCGACAACTGGTACCGGACGGCATCGGGGCGCATCACCAACAACTGGCCGGGCCTGATGAGCGAGTACCGGCTGCGCACCCGCCGGCTGCGGCCGTCGCACTACCGCGCGCTCAGGCGAGCGCCCGCGTCACCCAGTCGGCCACCTGCCGGCCGCGCAGCGTGAGGATCGCGCGGGGGTCGTCCTCCGAGCGCAGCGAGGTTGGATCGACGAGGCCGCGCAGCCGCTCCGCCGCCGCTGCGTCCTCGAGGGTCCCGCCCTCGCGGGTGCGGATGCCGAGCATGAGCCGCTCCAGCTCCCGCTGACCGGCGTCAAGCGTTACGGTCCTCCGCCGTGTTGCAGCGCGACGCCGCCCCCGGCATCCACCGCGTCGAGGACGCCTACGTCAACTGGTACCTCGTCGAAGACGACGGGGCGCGGGCGATCACCATCGTCGACGCGGGGCTGCCGCGCTCCTGGCGCACACTGCAGTCCGCCCTCGCCGAGCTGGGCCGCACCACCGCGGACGTCGAAGCGATCGTGCTGACGCACGCCCACGCCGACCACGTCGGCTTCGCGGAGCGCGCACGGCGGGAACTGGGCGTCGGCGTGTGGGCGCACGAGCGTGAGCGCTCCCTCATCCGCCACCCGCTCAGCTACGAGAAGGAGCACTCGCCGCTGCGCCACCTCAACCCGCACACGCTGCGCCTCGCGGCAGCGATGGGCCGTGCCGGCGCGCTGCGCACCCAGGGGGTGGAGGAGATGCGCGCGTTCGCCGAGGAGGCCGAGCTCGACCTCCCCGGCCGGCCCCGACCGGTCTTCACCCCCGGCCACACGCACGGCCACACCGCCTTCCACTTCCCCGACCGCGGCGCCGTGATCGTGGGGGACGCGCTGGCGACGATCGAGCCCTACAGCGGCCGCCACGGCGCCTACCTGGTGTCCGGCGCCGCCAACGCGGACTCCGCCGAGGCGCTTGCGTCGCTGCAGCGCATCGCCGACACGGCGGCCGACACGGTGCTGGTCGGGCATGGCCCCGCTTGGACGCGCGGCGCGCAGGCGGCGGTCGACGAGGCGCGCGAACACGGTCCCTCCTAGCGGTTGGGCGCGCCACGTAGGCTGACGCCCATGGATCAGGTGCAACGCCTCGCCGAGCTCGCCGTCCGCGTCGGCGCCAACGTGCAGCCCGGCCAGATCGTCTCGGTCGGCTGTGAGCCGGGCAAGGAGTTCCTCACCCGCGCGGTCGCCGCGGAGGCCTACAAGGCCGGCGCGCGCTTCGTCGACGTGCAGTGGTACGACCCGTGGGTCAAGCGCGCGCGCATCGAGCACGCCGGCGACGACACGCTCGAGTTCGTGCCGTCCTGGTACGGCGAGCGGATGCTCGCGCTCGGCGAGCAGCGCGCGGCCCGGATCGCGTTCTCCGGCCCCGCTGCGCCGGGTGTGCTCGACGGCCTCGACCCGGTGCGCGCCGGGCGCGACCGGCTGCCTTCGATCAAGGAGAGCAGCCAGGTCATGTCCGCGCGCACGACCAACTGGAACATCGTGCCTTGCCCGTCGCCGTCGTGGGCCGGTCTGGTCCACCCGGGCCTCGAGCCCGCGGAGGGCCTGGCGAAGCTGTGGGAGCAGATCGTCCACGTCTGCCGGCTCGACGAGGACGACCCCGCTGCCGTTTGGGAGGCCCGTCGCGTCGAGCTCGAGACCGCGGGCGCCCGCCTCACCGAGCGCCACTTCGACGCGCTGCATTACGAGGGCCCCGGCACCGACCTGACCATCGGGCTGCTGCCCGGCCACAAATGGCTGTCGGGCGGCATGCGCACCGTCGACGGTCTCGACCACATGGCCAACCTCCCGACGGAGGAGGTCTTCACCTCGCCCGATCCCGAGCGCACCGAGGGAGTGGTCGCCTCCACCATGCCGCTCGTGCTGCTCGACGGCACCGTCGTCAACGACCTCGTGGTCCGCTTCGAGGGCGGCCGCATCACGCAGCTCGACGCGTCGAGTGCCGCGGAGACGATGCGCACGATCATCGCCCGCGACGAGGGCGCCGCACGCCTCGGCGAAGCCGCGCTGGTGGACGCCTCCGGGCGCATCGGCCCGCTCGACACGGTCTTCTACGACACGCTGCTCGACGAGAACGCGGCCTCGCACCTGGCCATCGGCGTCGGCTTCCCGATGGTCGTCGAGGGTGAGGCCTCCGCGCGCGTCAACGAGTCCGAGATCCACATCGACTTCATGATCGGCTCGCCGGAGCTGAACGTGACCGGCATCACCGCCGACGGCGAGCGCGTACCGGTGCTCATGGGCGGTCACTGGAAGCTTTAGCCGCCGGGCGGGTACCCTCTCGGCGCTCGGAGAGGTGCCGGAGCGGCTGAACGGGCACGACTGGAAATCGTGTGACGGGTGAAAGCTCGTCCGAGGGTTCGAATCCCTCTCTCTCCGCCATCTTGTTGACGTGCGAACCCCGGCCCTGAAAGACAGGGGCGGGGTTCGTTCTTTGAGGGTCTGGCCCGTCCAGGGCCGTTGATGACGGCCTCGTGGGCTTGGACAACGATGTTCGGAGCCTTCTTGGCCGGTGGGGCCTGGAGGGCCTTGGCCGTGTCGATCAGGAGGCCGTAGACCTCAAAGGGCTCACCGTCCCCCCTCTCCGTCTCGCCGGCCCGTGACCAACGGCGCGATGGCCGCTACCGAAGCAGTCCGGGATCGATATCGATCGGGCCGTATCCGAGCGGCCGGATCCGCGGCGTCAGCGTCGCCCGAATCTCAGCTGCCTTGACGCGGGCCATGAATTCGGGGTCTGGCTCGGCCTTCAAGCGAGCGAGATCCTCCTCCGTTGCAGGACGGACCTTCGATACGGGCGGCTCTCTCCGGGCCGGCATCTTGCTTTTCTTCACGACGTGATCTCCTTGCTCATCGGTGCTGGCAACTGCAACTTCTTCGTTCGCACTGCCCCTGTGAAAGCGGCCACCGCTTCTGCCTCTAGCGAGACCGTTCTCTCGTTCGGGAACGCGGGACCTCCGAACGTGAACGTGCTGTGCGGGTGCAGCATTCGCGGAATCGCATGGTTGGGGTCGACGATCCGCATCCCTGCCCCGCGGAGATCCTTTCGATCGTCCGGATCGAAGTGGAAGGCCTGTGGATAGAGGCGCGGCGCGACGCCTATGTACTGTTCGAACACGACGCGATCCTTGACCAGACCGCGTTTGGCTGGCTCAACTACCAGCGCGTCGGAGTGCAGTTCTGTGGCGAGGCTCTTGGAGTACGGGTACACGTAGACCACTCTCGAGATGCCGCACGCGACGATGTGACGCGTGCAGTTGTGACACGGATACGTCGTGCAAACCAACTGCGCGCCGGCGAGCGGAATGCCTTTTCGAGCGGCAGTTGTGATTGCATCCATCTCAGCGTGGACGGCCCGCCCGAACTCAGTCAGGCTGCTGAAGCGCGTGGACTTCACATCACGTAGGAACTCGTCGAGGCGATCGTCGTCTACGTCCCAGGCGCCCTTGGAGATCTCGTCCATGCGACTCGGCCGCAGCCACCCCTTCTCCACCATGCGCACCAAGAGCTCACGGGTGATACGCCGCTGCCACTGCGTGTTTGAGTCGATCGGTGGACTCTTTGCTGCGTCCCGCGCGTCCTCTCGGTCTCCGGCCCAGTAGAGCCCGCCGCCACCTCTCGGGACGTCGTTGGTGCCGACTGTGAGGACGGTTCCTTCGGCGAGCGTGGACCACAGCGCCGGGCCGTGGATGCGCGGTAAGCCTACCGATTGCAAACCAACCGCGTAAGCGCCTAAAGTAGCAAGCATCGAGTCGATCGCGAGGGGATGATGATACGCAGGCGCGTCGCACTTATTGCGGTGGCCGCAGTCGGCGTGCTCGCCGTCCAGTGGTCCGTGGGCTACGCGGCCTCGCCTTCATCGGGGGCGGTCTCGGCCACAACCACCAGCCTGACCTGGCAGGGCGCCCGCTTCGTCGGAGCCTCCTATACGACTTCCGAACAAGACGACGACGCGCTGTGCTTCGATCCGACCGGCAGGCCCTTACCCCAGCCGGCGACCAGCGGGGCGGGGGCGTGCGATGTCTTCACGCTCAGCGTGAACATCGACCCCTCGTTCTGGGTGGCGTCTCCCGGCGCGGTGGACGTCAGCCTCAGCGGCTTTCTCATGACCAGCGCCGCCACCGAGGACTTCGAGCTCAAGGTCTACAAGCGCAACCAGGCAGGCACGAGGGGCGACTTCGTGGGGGACTCGACCCAGGGAGCCGGAGTGCCGGAGACAGTCTCGATCCCCAGCGCCTCGGGGGACTACTTCGTGGTGGCCGTCGGTTATGCGGTGACCGACTCCTCCTACACCGGCAGAGCTCTAGTGCGCGCTCAGGGGCTGCCGACGCCGACTGCGACGACGACCGCCACGGCAACGCCCACGGCGACCGCCACGGCGACGGCGACCGCCACGGCGACGGCGACGCCGACCGCGACGGCGACCGCCACGGCGACCGCCACGGCGACGGCGACGCCGACGCCGACCCCGTCACCGACGGCCACGGCAGCCGCCTCCGCCGCCCCCACCGCCTCCGCCGCCCCCACCGCCAGCGCTGTGCCGACGGCCACGGCTGCGCCGCTCATCGGCGGGCTGCCGAGCGGGCCCGGGGCTCCGGCCGCCCCGCAGGGCGGCGCCACCGACACGCGGGCGGAGAGCCTGCGACGCTGCCTGGCCAGGACGGCCCGTCATCGAAAGCGTGAGCGGCGGCTCGCCAAGCGCGGCCCGGCGGGCAAGCGCGCGGCGGCCCTACGCCACATGAAACGTCATGCCAGGAGCCGCCGCCGCGTGTGCCTGAAGCGCTTCGGGCGCCGCCCCGGCCGGGTCACCGCGCTCACCGCGCGCGCCGCGTCCGCGACGTCGATCAAGCTGACCTTCAACGCGCCGGGAACCGACGGCCGCCGCGGCCCTGCCGCACGCAGCTACCTGGTCAAGCAGTCGCTGCGCCCGATCGCCGGCGCCCGCAGCTTCGCGCGGGCCAGATCGCTGTGCGACGGCCGCTGCCGCTTCGACGTCAACCGGATCGGCGCCAAGGTAACCCTCACCATCACCGACCTGCTCCCCAATACCACCTACCGCTACGCGCTCGCCGCCCGCGACAACCTCACCGGCCGTCTCGGGCCCCGCTCCAAAACCGTCACAGCCAAAACCCGCTAGCGAGTCGCGCTGCGCGCGACAGCCACCCGCACTGCTCAACCCACGGTGAGGGCACGAGCGCGATGCCGCAGACCCGGGCGTGGCTGCGAAGGCAGCCGCCCGAAGCTGGCGGTCGGCATGGCCCGCCTCGACCGTGCCGAGGCGGGCCACGTCCCAGCACCCTGTTCCATGGAGCCCGACTACTACGCCAGCGCCCAAGAGTTCCTTGACGAGTTCCTGGCGACGAAGAGGCCGAGTTCGTTCTGCAGGCCGGGCTCGTGCGGTGCTGGGCGCACCTAACGAGTGGGCAGCGGGACGTTCTCAAGCAGCAGGCCCGTGGGCACCCTCGCGCCGAACGCGTGGGGCAGCTTCCGGCCTAGGCGAGCGGTGCTGGTCACGGAAGTGACTTCTGGACCAACGATGTTCGTCGCGTTCTGCGCTCTTCGGGACTCTTCCGTCCGTGGCAGTTGCGAACCTAGGTGAGCGTTGCCGGACGGAGGACCCGGATAGAACGGCGAGAGCCCCGCCAGGCCTAGGCCTGACAGGGCTCTCAATCAACACGCGACACCCGAGGGGCCTGGGTACGAGACAGGTCTAAGGCTGGTGGGCCAGGACTCCCGCTCTTACAACGGCGGCCTGTTCTGGCCCATCTGTCGCCTCTCGATGGTGGCGTGATCGCCGGACGGAACGGGGCTTCTCCCCGCTATCTGCGGGTTTCGCGCAACCCCTCGCTGCGTGCGACGTAGAGGCGATTGCGAACCTGAGCGCAGTCCCGGCACTCGGAGGCCCGGCCGTCGCGGTGCCACTTCGCACGATTGAAGGCATCGAGCAGCTTGACCTCGCCGCACCGCGTGCAGGCCTTCTGAGTGCGGGCCAACGGGGGCACGAGGGGAATAGGCCAGGCGAGGGCGACGACCAACAACAAGCCCAACGGCATCCAATACCTCGGCGAGAGCCACCCAGATCGCCTACATCAGATCCTTGCCACGCTATCGGAGCGAGTCCCGCGCCTCGAGAAGGTCACGGCCGAGCCGATGGCGGATGGGCGTTTGCTGTTGAGGGTCAAGGACGCGCCGTTCACCGACCCGTTCCTGGCGCGATTCGCTTCGGACGGCACGTTGAAGATGCTCGCCTATCTCGTCCTGCTGTACGACCCGGACCCACTTGCGCTGCTCGGGATGGAGGAACCGGAGAACCATCTGCACCCGCGCTTGCTTTACGGCCTTGCCGAGGAATGCCGGAAGGTCTCCGCCGGATCCCAGGTCTTCGTGTCGACCCACTCGCCGTTCTTCGTCGATGCGATCCGGCCACGCGAGCTCTGGGCATTGGAACGAGCGGGCGACGGATACACCAAGGCTGTGCGTTCGTCCGACATGCCCGGTGTCAAGGAGTTCATGGACGAAGGTGCTCTGCTCGGGAGCCTGTGGATGGAAGGGCAACTCTCCGCCGGGGACCCCATCCGGAACGCTCGCGTCGAACAGACCGTCCGATCGTAGATGCACCTCGAGCTGCTTGTGGAGGAACCTTCGATGGAGGCCGCACTTGACGAGTTGCTGCCGCGCATCGTCCCTGGTCACTCGTTCAAGGTGCACGTGCATCAAGGGAAGTCCGACCTGCTTCGCAAGGTGGAGCAGCGACTACGGGCGTACGCGCGCATGGCTTGGTTCTTCGGGGACGTTCACGCGATGCGTGAGGCCTACCCAAAGGTGCCCAGGACTCTCGCGAGCCAGGCCGAGTTCCGCGATCCAGATGCGATCACAGGCGGCACGTGGGAAGCATTGGAGCGTGTGCTGGCTCGTGCCGGCTACTACACCACCGGGATGCCGAAGGTCGAGGTAGCGCGACGGATCTCCGCCTACATGGATCCTCAGGGGAACACGTCCCGATCGTTCCAGGTCCTGGTTGAAGGGCTGGGTCGACAGGTCGCGACGTAACGTCACTCGGGAAGGCTCGAAAGACGTCCCAGCAGGGCCGCCTGAGAGCCGCATTCGGTGCCGCGCTACGCCGAAGCAGTAGTGGCCACGTTTGGCCTGCGGCTGATGCGAGTCTCGCTACGATGTGCGTCACTTGTACGTAGATATGGAAGGGAGTCGCGGTGCAGACCTACGGGATCAGAGAGCTCCAGCGTCGCTCCAGCGAGATCGTCGACGAGCTCGAGCGCTCACGGCGCCCCGCGCTGGTGACCCGCCACGGCAAACCCGTCGCGGTGCTCAGCCCGATCGACGAGGACGCACTCGAGGATTTCATCCTCGCCAACGCACCCGAGTACGTCGCCAGCATGGCCGAAGCCGACGACGACGCCCGCAACGGCCGGACTCGTTCGCTGGCCGACGTCGTCGCCGAGCTCGACGGCGCCGACGGCGCGTAGACCGGCGTGGCGGCCGCTCACGTCGAGCTCAGCCGACGCGCGCAGCGCGACCTGCGCGACTTCAGCGCCGCGGACCGCATGCGTCTAGTGCGCGCTATCGAGCAGACGCTGGGCATAGACCCGATGCCTGCCAACGCCGACGATCGCGCCCTCAGCGCCCGAGCGCCGTGGCGCAGGCTGCGCGTCGGCGAGCTGCGCGTCCAGTACCGCGAGCTCACGGTCGACGAGCTGCCGGCGGGCGCCGCGCATGGCCGCCGGATCGCCCGGATCGTGCACCGCGGCGACCTTCACCGCGCCGCCGGCACCCTGACGTGACCAGCCACCACAACGCGGCGCAACGAGCGACGCCGACCCCTGCGCGCGGTGCGGGTGGAAGCGCGCGTGTCGTCTGCACCTGAATCTGCACCTGAACTGCGTTCAGGTATCCGCAGCGCTGGTGCTGGGCGCGCTCGAGCAGCCCTCGGCGTCGCCACGCCTGCTACGCGGTCGCGTCGCCGGGCACGCGCGCGTTGCCGTGCGCGCTTCGGTCGGGTCCCGGGCGGGGTGAGAGACCTCCGTGCGCGTGCGGTGTCTGAGACCAAGGTCAAGCTGAGCTTTTTGGCGGCGGGCAGCGATGGGCGCGGCGGGCCCGCTGCGCGCGTGTATCTGGTCAAGCAGTCGTTGCGGCCGATCAGCGGCGCGCCGGCCTTCAGGCGGTCGCCGTCACTGTGCGGGGGGAAATGTCGCTTTGCGGTGACGCGCGTCGGCGCGCGGATCACGCTCACGATCACCGGTCTGCGTTCGCGCACGACCTACTACTACGGGGTCGCCGCGCGCGACAGCCGCTCGCAACGGCTCGGCGCACGGTCACGCGTGGTCAGCGTGAGGACGCCCTAGCGCGGACTGATGGCGAGCAGCCCAAACGTGTGTTAGCTTCGTCCTACGACTCGCATCATCCGTTGCCCACAAAGCAACGCTTCGGCAACGAATCAGGGGATCATATGCATGGACGCTCCACGATGACGAGCGGGAGGAGATTGGCGATGCGCACGAGCGCTAACGGCAGTGATCGTCCGGCCGGCTATCACTTGCGCTTCCGGCGCTCGCTTGCCGCCATCCTGATGTTGGCGGGTCTTTGCCTTGCGGCCCCGGCGGCGCAGGGTGCCTTCCCGGGCGAGAACGGGTCGATCACATTTGGTAGGGCCGGTCAGATATACACGATGAACCCCGACGGTACCCTTCAGGTGCCGCTCGGCTCTCAGCCCACGGGGGATTCGGATCCGGCCTTTTCCGCGAACGGCTCGAAGATCGTCTTCTCAAGCACTGAACGCGTCCCAAGCGGCAGCAGCGCCAACGTCTACACCATGAACGCCGACGGCTCGGGAGCGACCCGGCTCACCACCACCTATGGGGTGGCGAACAAGAACATCAACGCCGCGTTTGATCGCAACGGGCGGAGGATCGTCTTCGCGAGCAGCCGGGACTCCAGAGCTGAGTTTCCACCCTTCGAGATCTACATCATGGACGCCAACGGGACAAACCAGACCCGCCTCACCACCACCACGGCCAGTGAGCTCTCGCCCGCCTTCTCCCCCGACGGGACGAAGATCGCCTTTCAGCGCGGCATCAGCCAGCCCGCGCTCTACACGATGAAACCGGACGGCAGCGGCGAAGCGCTGCTTGCCGCCAACGCCGGCCAGCCAAGCTTCTCGCCCGACGGCTCGAAGATCGCGTTCACCCGCGACGGAGAGATCCACACGATGAATGCCGACGGCAGCGGGCAGTCCACTAATCGCACCAACAACGTGGCCTCGGACCAACGCCCCGTCTTCTCGCCCGACGGCTTGCAGATCGCCTTCGAGCGGCTGAGCGCCGCGTCTAGTTACGACATCTACACCGTGGGAGCCAACGGCACGGGCCAGGACGCAATGAACCGCTCGTTCCTCACCGGCGCCAACCCCGACTGGGGCCCCAAGGCCGCGACCGCCCCCGCACCCAGCTACGAGCTGACCGTGTCCCGCTCGGGCTCTGGCCAGGGGACGGTGACGAGCTCACCGGCGGGGATCAACTGCGGCTCTGACTGCACGGAGACCTACACGCTCGACAGGCAGGTGACGCTCACGCCGACCCCGTCGGGGGGCGGCCAGTTTTCGGGCTGGACGGGCGACTGCACCGGCACGGGGACGTGCACGGTGACGATGGACAGGGCGCGCTTTGTGGGGGCGAGCTTCGCGGCGGCCGCGACGCCGCCGAGCGCGTCGATCGACGACGTGACTGTCACCGAGGGCAACAGCGGCACCGTCAATGCGAGCTTCACGGTCACGCTCGCGTTTGCCAGCGGTAGTCCGGTCACGGTCGACTACGCGACCGCCGACGACAGCGCCAAGGCCCCCGAGGACTACGAGCCACAGGGCGCAGGCACGCTCACCTTCGCGGCGAACGAGACGACAAAGACGCTGACCGTGCCGGTCAAGGGCGACACCGTCGATGAGCCCGACGAGCGCTTCTTCGTCGACCTGGCAAACCCCACGGGCGACCCGGCCGCCCGCACGCGGGGCAGCGCGACGATCACCGACGACGACGCCCCGTCGGCGGTCTCGATCGACGACGTGAGCGTGCTCGAGGGCAACGCGGGCAAGACCGACGCGAACTTCAAGATCTCGCTCTCAGAGCGCAGCGGCAAGACGGTCAGGGTCGACCTCTATTCCCGCGAGGGCACCGCCACGGCCAACGACGACTTCGACGTCGGGGGCGGCACGGTGACCTTCGCTCCTGGTGAGACGGAGAAGACGCTCACGATTAAGGTGAACGGCGACACGACCGTCGAGCCCGACGAGACCTACGAGGTCGAGGTCTCCAGGCCCGAGAACGCGACGATTGCGGATGACAAGGGGCTCGGCACGATCAGAAACGACGACACGCCCGCGACCCCTTCGACTCCGGCGGTCTCGATCGGCGACACGACCGTGACGGAAGGCGACTCCGGTGAAGCCGATGCCACGTTCACGGTCTCGCTTTCCGGCGCGAGCACCCAGGCGGTGTCGGTCGGCTACGCGACCGCGGACGACACTGCCACCGCTCCCGCTGACTTCACCGCGGTGAGCGGCACGGTCAACTTCGCGGCGGGCGACGTGAGCGAGACGGTCACGGTGAAGGTCAAGGGCGACACGGTCGACGAGCCCGACGAGCGCTTTTTTGTGAATCTCACCAATCCGCAGCAGGCGACGCTCGCTGATGCCCAGGGGATCGGCACGATCACCGACGACGACGTGCCGCCGCTGCCGACTCTGGCGGTTGATGATGTCACGGTCAGCGAGGGCAACGCAGGCGAGAAGGACGCGACGTTCACGGTCTCGCTGTCGACTGCGAGCAGCGAGTTTGTGCGGGTCGACTTCAAGACGGCAGATGACACCGCCAC
>JBBJOW010000042.1:0-37281 GCA_037724045.1 Solirubrobacteraceae bacterium | reverse complement strand
CAGTCCCAGTGTGGCTGATCGTCCTCTCAGACCAGCTACCCATCGAAGCCTTGGTAGGCCATTACCCCACCAACAAGCTAATGGGCCGCGGGCCCGTCTCGATGCGAAGGCCAAAGCTATCTTTCATCATCTTCCTTACGAAAGAGGATCACATCCGGTATTAGCCCGAGTTTCCTCGGGTTGTCCCGGTCATCGAGGTGGGTTACCCACGTGTTACTCACCCGTTCGCGGCTCTGCCCCGGGGCAAGCCCCGGTTCGTCGCTCCACTTGCATGTGTTAAGCACGCCGCCAGCGTTCGTCCTGAGCCAGGATCAAACTCTCCATGAAGTGAACTTCTTGAAGAGCGTCGCCGATGTACTGCGGCGGGGTCTATACACGGACCCCCACCAACACCAGCGACGATTTAGTGCTTGAGCCTGCCGTCCGACGGAGTTGGACGGTCAGGTCGAATCTGGACGCACATATCGACCGCCCGACTGGCGGTCGTGTGTGCATGCTGTTGAGTTTTCAAAGACCGACGCCGTTCTTGGGCGAGAGGGAATCCCTCGCTGGAACCGCTCTCTCGAGAGCCCGATTGGGGCATCACGAGCGGGCAGTGGATGATAGCGCTCTGTAGAGGCGCCCACCAGCCCTGCGGCGGATGAATGTAGCGGGTCGGTGACCGGAGTCAGGCCGGCGGGCGGCGCAGCCGCACGAAACGTCGCTTGCCGACCTGCAGCAGCGCGCCGTCGAGCTGCTCTGCGTCCACGTCCAGCGCCGAAACCGGCTCGCCGTCGAGGCGCACGCCGCCCTGGGTGACCGTCCGCCGGGCGTCCGAGCGCGACCCCCCGAACGCCTCGGCGATGACGGCCGGCAGATGGACCGGGCCGACGGGGGGGGCGAAGACGAAGTCGGCGACGTCGTCCGGGGCCTCGTGCGCCACGAAGACGCGCTCGAAGTGCGCTTCCGCGCGTTCCCCGGTCCCCGGTCCGTGGAAGCGGTCCACGAGCGCCCGCGCCAGCGCCCGCTTGGCGTCGCGCGGACCGAGCCCCGCCGGCACCGGCGATCCGAGCAGCACGTCGTACCACTCGCGCAGCAGCACGTCCGGGATCCGCATGGTGCGCCCGAACATCTCCGCGGGCGCGTCCGTGATGGCGACGTGGTTGTCGTAGGACTTCGACATCTTGCGCTCGCCGTCCACGCCGTTGATCAGCGGCGTGGTGAGCACGACCTGCGACGGCTGGCCGTAGGCGGTCTGCAGATCGCGACCCATCAGCAGGTTGAAGGTCTGGTCGGTTCCGCCCAGCTCGACGTCGGCGCGCACCGCCACCGAGTCATAGCCCTGGAGCACCGGATACAGGAGCTCGAGCAGCGAGATGGGCTGACCGCCGGCGTAGCGCTTGGCGAAGTCGTCGCGCTCGAGCAGGCGGGCGACGGTCGGATGGCGGACCAGGCGGAAGAGGTCCTCCATCGGCATGTCGAGCCACTCGGAGTTGCGGCGGACCTCCAGCGTGTGGTCGTCGCGCAGCACCTTGGTCGCCTGCTCGAGATACGTGCGCGCGTGCGCGTCGATCTCGTCACCGGAAAGCACCGGCCGGGTGGCCGACCGCCCGCTCGGATCGCCGACCCGCGCCGTGTAGTCCCCGACGATGAGCACGGCGACGTGGCCGGCGTCCTGGAACTCGCGCAGCTTGGAGAAGACCACGGTGTGGCCGAGGTGCAGGTCGGCGCTGGTCGGGTCGACCCCGAGCTTGACCCGCAGTGGACGCTCGAGCGCAAGGCGCCGCTCGAGCTCCCCGCGCGGGAGGCAGTCGACCGCGTTGCGGGTCAGGAATTCGGCCTGGGACATTCGTTGCAAATGCTAGAGTCGAGCGTTCGCGGCCGGACAACGGGCCGCCTTTTTTATGCCCGAGCCCAGGACGAGATACCGCAAGCTCCGCCTGCTGCTGCTGATGAGCGGCCTGGGTGTCCTCGCCACGATCTCGGCGCTGTTCGGGATGATGATGGCGGTCGCGTCCGATCTCCCCGAGATCGACGTGCTCGACGTCTCCACCCGTCCGTCCTACATCCTGGACCGCGACGGCAACGAGATGGGGATCCTGACCGGCAACGAGAACCGGCTCCTGGTGAAGTCGGCCGAGATCGCGCCGACCATGAAGCACGCGATCGTCGCCATCGAGGACCGGCGCTTCTACACGAACTCCGGAGTCGATCTGCGCGCCATCGCGCGCGCGACGTACCAGGACGTGATCGCCCGCAGCGCTGCGCAGGGCGGTTCCACGATCGCCCAGCAGCTGGTCAAGAACCGCCTCGAGGCCCAGAACGACCGCACCATCTTCCAGAAGATGCGCGAGGCGGCGATGGCCTTCCACATGACGCGCGAGTGGGACAAGGAGCGCATCCTGCGCAACTACCTCAACACGATCTACTTCGGCAACGGCGCCTACGGGATCGAGGCGGCCGCGCGCACCTACTTCGGCGACCAGTTCGGCCTCGGCGGCGCAGCGCCCCAGTGCGGCAGCGGCGCCACCCAGAAGCGCTGCGCGTCGCTGCTGGAGCCCGCGCAGGCGGCACTGCTCGCCGGCGTGGTCGCCAACCCGGCGGGCTATGACCCGGTCACCAATCCGGTCGGCGCAGAGGAGCGCCGCGATCTCGTGCTGCTGCGCATGCGCGAGCAGGACTACCTCACGGAGCTGCAGTACCAGGACTCGCTGGCGGAGACCCCGCCGCTGCGCGGTGAGGTCCACCCGCCCGACGAGACCGCCGACTTCCCGTACTTCACCACCTGGGTCCGTCAGCAGGTCGTCGACCAGGTCGGGGCCGGGCGCGCGTTCGAGGGCGGGCTGCAGGTGAAGACCACGATCGACGGCGAGCTGCAGGTGGCCGCCCAGCAGGCCATCACCGACTGGCTCGGGGAGACGCCCGGCTTCGGCGGCGTCCCCGCGGCGTCGATGGTCGTGCTCGACAACGACACGAGCGAGGTGCTCGCGCTCGTGGGTGGCAACGACGAGTCCTTCAACCGCCGCCCGTTCAACCTGGCCACGCAGGGCCAGCGCCAGCCGGGCTCGTCCTTCAAGCCGTTCATCCTCGCCGAGGCGCTCGAGCAGGGCGTCAGCCCGTACAAGACCTACGCCTCACAGCAGAAGGACCTCTGCGTCGCCTACAACAAGGCCGGCGAGTGCATCGAGTACTTCGAGGTCAACAACTACGAGGACTCTTACAGCGGCGTCACCGACCTCGCCGGCGCGACCGCGAACTCCGACAACTCCGTCTACGCCGAGCTCGGGTTGGACCTCGGCACCAAGAGGATCGCGCGGATGGCCAACCGCCTCGGTATCCGGACGGAGATCTCGACCAACCCGGCCATGACCCTCGGCGGCCTCGAGCAGGGCGTGACCGTGCTCGACATGGCCCACGCCTACGAGTCCTTCGCCACGGGGGGCGAGCTCGTGTACGGCTCGCTGAGCCCGGGCGCGACCGCCTACGAGGACTCCGACGGCGAGGGGGCCGTCCCGGGGCCGGTGGGCATCCAGAGCATCCTGGAGCCCGACGGCGACGACTTGAAGCCCGTCAAGCTGCGCAGCGGCGGCAAGGCCGACAACAAGACCGAGCGCGAACGGGTGCTCGACGAGGAGGTCGCGGCCCAGATGCAGACGCTGCTCGGCGGTGTGGTGAGCGGCGGGACGGGCACGCGCGCGGCGGTCTCGGGCGCCGTGGTCGCCGGCAAGACGGGCACGACGGAGAACTACGGCGACGCCTGGTTCGTCGGCTGGACGGAGGAGTACACCGTCGCGGTCTGGGTCGGCTATCCCAACTCGATCAAGCCCATGGACGAGACCAACTTCACCTTCAACGGCGAGCCGGTCGCGGGCGGGACCTATCCGGCCTCGATCTTCTCGTCGTTCATCAATGCGGCGCTGACCATCCGCCCGCCTGAGGGCGAGGAGGACGGCGCCGATACCGACGTGGACGCCGTGGACGGCGTGCCGACGGTCACCGACGACGCGACCGAGGCGACCACGCCCCCGACCACCGAGCCCGAGGCGCCCGTCCGCGAGGAGGAGGCCCCCGAGGTGGAGGAGGAGGCCCCGGTGGCGCCGCCCGTCGAGGAGGCGCCGGTCCAGGAGGAGGTCGCGCCCGTGGTGCCGGCCGAGCCCGAGGTGCCGGCGGAACCTCCGCCCGCGACCGACGACGGCGGCGCGGTCGCGGCGCCGCCCGGTTAGCCTGGATCCACCGGTCATCGTGGATGAATCGGCGGCGCAGGCCCGGTCCAGGGGCGATCGGCCGAACCTCCTCGTGGTGGGCCACTCGGAGTGAGGCCGATCGGCACTGGGCCGTGCATGCGGCGTTGATTCGCCGCGAGGATCGGTGGATCCAGGGTTAGCGCCTCAGGCCGCCCGTGACGATCGCGTCGAACCACGCGCGGTCGTCGGGCGCCTTGGCGCCCGTCTCGTTGTCACAGCGGTAGAACGCGCAGAACAGCTCGAGGTCGTCCCCGAGGTCGGCGACCAGCCGCCGCGCCCGCCAGTCGGCGAGCGGCCAGAGTCCCGTCCGCCGCCCGAGGCGCCACGCGCGGTACGCGTCGTCGTGGCGCGCGATCACCTTCAGGACACTCGGCTCATCGACGTAGGCCCGCGCGAAGCGCTCGGCGAGCCGCGCGTGGTCGGGGCGCCACCAGCGGACCTGGTGCTTCATCGCGTCGTGGACGATCGCGATGACCCGCAGGCGCGAGCGCAGCGCCGGGTCGGCACACCGCTCGACGTTGGCGAGCACCTCCTCGACGTGGTCGCCGACCGTTTCCCCGGGGTGCCCGTGGAACGCCGCGCCGCGCTGCCACTCGGGATCGGCGCGGATCCGCTCTTCTAGCGAGGCCAAGGGCGAGATACGTGCGGGTTGCCGCGCGCGCAGAAGCGCCAGGGCAGCTCCGCTGCCTTGGTGATGCCGATGCGGACGCCGGCCACGACCGGCATGCGGGAATCGCCCTCGTGTATCTGAACGGGGCCATGGACGAGGCTGGTGGCGTTCTCGGCCAGCTCGACGCCCAGCGCCTGCGTCAGCTTGCCCGGGCCGTTGCAGAGGTCGTCGCGCCCGCGCCGCGCGCGCATCTCCTCGAGGCCGCTGACCGGCTCGAGCGCGCGGATGAGCACCGCCGCGCCGACGCCCTCCGGCTCGCAGACGGCGTTGAGCAGCGCGTGGATGCCGTAGGACCGGTACACGTAGGCGGTGCCCGGCGTGCCGAAGAGCACGGTGGTGCGCGCGGTGCGCCCGACGTAGGCGTGGCAGGCCGGCTCGGACTCGTGATAGGCCTCGGTCTCGACGATCACGCCCGCGGTCGGGCCGTGGGCGACGACGCACCCGACCAGATCCCGCGCCACCTCGACCACCGGCCGCGCGAAGAAGCCCGCGTTCACGCGAGCGCGGCCCGGGCGTGCGCGAGCTGCTCCCGCACGCGGGGCAGAGCGGTGCCGCCCTCCGACACCTTGGACTCGAGCCATGAGCGCTCGGCGAGGACGTCGTAGTACTCCTCGTCGAGCACCGGCGAGAATCGGCGGACCTCGTCGAGCGGCAGCTCGGACAGGCGTCGGCCGGACTCGACGGCCTCGCGCACGAGCCCTGCGACGACGCCGTGGGACTCGCGGAACGGCACACCGCGGCGCACGAGCAGGTCGGCGATGTCGGTCGCGGCGATCAGCTCGTCGGACGCGGCGGCGGCGAGGCGCTCGCGCCGGAACGTCATTCCTTCGAGCATGCCGGTCGCGGCCGCCAGGCAGACGCCGAGCGTGTCGACGACGTCGAAGAGCCCTTCCTTGTCCTCCTGGAGGTCCTTGTTGTAGGTCAGCGGCAGGCCGTGCAGCACGCCGTGCAGCGCCGCGAGCCGGGAGACCACGCGCGGGGCCTTGCCGCGCAGCAGCTCGGCCGCGTCGGGATTCTTCTTCTGGGGCATGATCGACGAGCCCGACGCCCAGGCGTCGGACACCTCGGCGAAGCCGAACTCCTCGCTGGACCACAGCACGATCTCGGCTCCGAGCCGGGAGAGGTGCGTGGCGCAGGTCGACGCCGCTCCCAGGAAGTCGAGCACGAAATCGCGGTTGGAGACCGCGTCGATCGAGTTGGGCGCGACACCGGTGAAACCGAGCTCCGCCGCCACCATGCCGCGGTCCGTGGCGAAGTTGACCCCGGCCAGCGCGCCGGCGCCCAGCGGCAGCTGGTCGGTCGCGCCGATGGCGAAGGCGAAGCGCTGCGCGTCGCGCCGGAACATCCAGAAGTAGGCGAGGAGATGGTGCGACAGGTACACGGGCTGCGCGCGCTGGAGGTGCGTGTAGCCGGGCATCGCCCAGTCGATGTGCGCCTCGGCAACCTCGATCAGCACGGCCTGCAGGCGCTGCAGCGCATCGACGGCCTGCACTGCCGAGGCGCGGACGAAGAGCGCCATGTCCGTGGCGACCTGATCGTTGCGGCTGCGGGCGGTGTGCAGCTTGCCCCCGACGGGCCCGGCGATCTCCGTGACCCGGCGTTCGATCGCCATGTGGACGTCCTCGTCGTTCTCGAGGAAGACGAAGGTTCCGGCCGCGAGCTCGCCCCCGACCTCTGCGAGCGCGGATTGCAGCGCATCGCGGTCGGCGTCGGAGATGATCCCGCTCGCCGCGAGCATGGCCGCGTGCGCGCGCGACTGGGCGATGTCGTACGGCGCGAGGCGCCAGTCGAAGCCGGCGGAGGTGTTCATGCGCCGGAAGACGGGATGTTGGGGCTCAGCGAAACGAGACATGCGTGCGCCATCATCCCAGGCGTGACGCTCTCGCTCCGTCCAGCGGAGATCTCCGACGCTGCCGTCCCCGGGCTGCTGTACGTGTCCGCGCAGCCGTACTACGACGCCTACGCAGGGTCGCGGGAGCGCGCGCTGGCGGTCCTGGAGGCAGTCTGGGCGAAGCCCGGCCACACCGCCGCCTACGAGCAATGCACGATCGCCGAGCGCGACGGCGCGGTCGTGGGCGCGGTCGCCGCCTTCGCCGCCGAGGACGGCGACGCGCTGGCGCGGCGCTTTCTGACGGTCTCCTTCCCGCGCCTGGGCGTGTTTCGCTGGCCGGCGGTGATGCGTCATCTGCGAGCGGCGGCGGAGGTGATGCCGATCCCCCCGGAGCGGTCGCTCTACATCGACGCGCTCGCGGTCGGCGCGGAGCACCGGCGCCGCGGCGTGGCCACGGCGCTGCTCGAACACGCCGAACGCAGCGCCGAATGGCGGGGGCTGCGCGGGGTCTCGCTCGACACCGGACTGCGCAACGTCAAGGCCCAGGCGCTCTACGAGGGGTACGGGTTCGTTCCCCAGGGCGAGCGCCGCGCACCCAGTGAGCGCATCGAGCGGGCCATCGGCGGCCCCGGCTTCGTGTCCTACTTCAAATCCCTATGACCGCGGCAAGCCCCTCGGCCACCTCGGCGACCTGGCTCTCGGTCATCTGCGGGAAGAACGGCAGGGCGACGGAGCGCGCGGCAGCTTCCTCGGCCACGGGGAACATCCCTGGGCGGTAGCCGAAGCGCTCGCGGTAGAAGGAGTAGAGGTGGATGGCGGGCAGGTACGGCTTGCTGGCGATGCCCCGCTCGCGCAGCGCAAGGATGGTGTCGTCGCGGTCCATGCCGCCGGGCAGCCGGACGACGTAGACGAACCATGACCGGTCGTCGTCGAGGCGTTCGACCGGAAGGCCGGCCAGCGCCTCGTGATAGAGGGCGGCGACCTTCGCGCGGTCGGCGAGCATGCCGTCCAGGCGCTCGAGCTGCACGAGGCCGATCGCGCAGGCGATATCTGTCAGCCGGTAGTTGAAGCCGAGCCGGTCATGGTCGAGCCAGCCCATGTCGGGCGCGCGGCCCTGGTTGCGCTCGGAGTCGATGCGCGCCTTGACGGCGTCGTCGTCGGTGACGACGACGCCCCCCTCCCCCGTGGTCATCTGCTTGTTCGGGTAGAAGGCGTAGACGGCGGTGTGGCCGCGGGAAGGCACGCTGCCGAGCGCCTCGCAGGCGTCCTCGACGACGGGCAGGCCGACGTCGGGGATCTCGCAGCGCTTGCCGAAGATGCTCACCGGCAGGATCGCGCGGGTGCGCTCCGTGACTGCCGCCGCGTAGGCGTCGGCCGGGACGCACAGCGTGTCCGGGTCGACGTCGACGAAGACCGGCGTGGCGCGCTCGTAGAGGATGACGTTGGCGGACGCGACGAAGGAGAAGGGCGAGGTGAGGACCTCGTCGCCGTCGGTGACGCCGGCGGCGCGCAGGCCGAGGTGCAGGCCGGCGGTCCCGCTCGAAACCGCGCAGGCATGCCTGGCGCCGACGCGGGCGGCGAAGGCCGCCTCGAAGGCGGGCACGCGCGGGCCCAGCGAGAGCTGGCCGGAGTCCAGGACCTCCTTGACCGCGGCGAGCTCCTCCGGTCCGAGGACCGGCTGGGCCATGGGGACGCTCACTGCGAGGTCGCCGCGGCGGGCGGTGCGGGCGGGGTCCTTCTCGGCAGCATGCCCGCCTCCAGCGAGTCCACCAGCGCGTCCCATGACGCCTCGATGACGTTCTCGTGCACACCGATGGTGCCCCAGGTGTCGTGGCCGTCGGTGGCGTCGAGCAGGACGCGCGTGGTCGCTCCCGTCGCCTTCCACTCCTCCAGGATCCGGACCTTGTAGTTGACCAGGCGGATGTCGCGCAGGTGCGGGTAGCGCTCGCCGATCGCGCCCCGCAGGGCCCGGTCGAGGGCGTGGACGGGGCCGTTGCCCTCGGCGGTGCGCAGGTAGCGCTCGCCGTCGATCCAGATCTTGATCGTCGCCTCGGTGGTGACCTGGCCGCCCTCGTGCTTCTCGGCGATCACGCGCCAGGACTCGAGGCGGAAGAGCGGCTCGTACTCGCCGGTCTCGCGGCGGATGAGGAGATCGAAGGACCCGTCGGCGGCCTCGAAGTGATAGCCCGCGTGCTCGAGCGCCTTGACGCGGTCGGCGAGGCGGGCGGCGCCGGCGTCGTCGAGGTCGGCGCCGGCCTGTTGGGCGCGCGCCAGCACCGTCCCCTTGCCGCTGAGCTCGGAGATGAGGATCTCGCGGGTGTTGCCGACCGCGGCCGGGTCGATGTGCTCGAACGTGGCCGGATCCGCATTGACCCCCGCCACGTGCATCCCGCCCTTGTGCGCGAAGGCGTTGGCGCCGACGTAGGGCCGGTTGGGCTCGGGAGTGAAGTTCAGCAGCTCGTCGAGCAGGTGGCTCGCCTCGGTCAGGCCGGTCAGCGACGGCACGCAGTCGTGGCCGAGCTTGAGCTGAAGATTGGGGATGATGGAGACGAGGTTCGCGTTGCCGCAGCGCTCGCCGTAGCCGTTCATCGTCCCCTGCACCATGCCTGCGCCCTCGAGCACGGCCGCCAGGGAGTTGGCGACGCCGCAGCCGGCATCGTCGTGGCAGTGGATGCCGATGCCGACGCCGCGACCGACACCGTCGAGCACGGCCCGCGTCGCCGCCGCGATCTCGCGCGGCATGCGCCCGCCGTTGGTGTCGCACAGCGTGACCCACTCCGCTCCCGCCTCAGCCGCCGCGCGCGCGCACTGCAGCGCGTACGCCGGGTCGTCGGCGTACCCGTCGAAGAAGTGCTCGGCGTCGTAGACGACCCGCTTGCCCGTGACGACCAGGAAGGCGACGGAGTCGGCGATCATCCGCAGGTTCTCCTCGCGGTCGACCTTGACGACCTTCTCCAGGTGCAGGCCCCAGGACTTGCCCACGATCGTCGTCACGGGCGCGAACGAGTCCGCGAGCAGCCGCAATCCGGGGTCGTCCTCGGCGCGTGTGTCGCGGCGCCGGGTCATCCCGAACGCCGCGATCTGCGCGCGGGCGAACGTCTCCTGCGCCAGCAGCGCGAAGAACGCCTCCTCCTTGGGATTGGACGACGGGAAGCCGGCTTCGATCAGGTCGACGCCGAGCCCGTCGAGCACGTGGGCGACGCGGAGCTTCTCCTCCGCGGAGAGGGACATGCCCTCCCCCTGCATCCCGTCCCTCAGGGTGCAGTCGTAGACGATCACGTCGCTCTGGCTGGCGCTTCCACGAGGTCGTTCCACTTCGCGTAGCGCTCGCTGCGGCCGTGGAGCGCATCCTCGAAGACGTCGCGGACCTGCTCCGTGATGGGCCCCGGGCGGCCGGTCCCGACCGCGTAGTTGTCGATCTCGCGAATCGGCGTGAGCTCGGCGGCGGTCCCCGTCATGAAGACCTCATCGGCCATGTAGAGCTCGCCGCGAGCGACGTCGCGCTCCTCGAGCACGTAGCCAAGGTCACGCACGATCTCGATCACGGAGGCGCGGTTGATGCCGCCGAGGATGTCCGACGAGAAGTGCGGCGTCGCGATCTTCGAGTCCTTGACGATGAACAGGTTCTCGCCAGTGCCCTCGCAGACCATGCCGCGGGAGTCGAGCAGGATGCCCTCCTCGTACCCGGCCTTCTCGGACTCGATCTTCGCGAGGATCGAGTTGAGGTACTGACCGCCGGCCTTGGCCGCCGGGATGACCGAGCCGGAGTCGATGCGCCGCCAGCTGGACACGGCCGCCCGCACGCCGTTGAGCTTGCCCTCGTCGCCGAGGTAGCTCCCCCACTCCCACGTCGCCACCATGACCTCGACCGGCGAGTTCAGCGGGTACAGGCCCATGGGGCCGGCGCCGCGGAAGACGAGCGGGCGCACGTAACAGCCACGGAAGCCGTTGCGGGTGATCAGCTCGTCCGTCGCGCGCTTGATCTCCTCGGGCGAGAACGGAATGTCCATGTGGTACAGCCGCGCAGACTGGTAGAGCCGCTCGAGGTGCGCCTTGTGGCGAAAGACCGCCGGACCCTTGTCGGTGTCGTAGCAGCGGACGCCCTCGAAGACCGAGGTGCCGTAGTGCAGCGCGTGCGAGAGCACGGATACCTTCGCGTCCTCGAAGGCCACGAACTCCCCGTTCATCCACACGTAATCCGCTGTGACCACGACAACCGCTCCCTTGGTTTGAAGGTAAGGCGAGCTTACCGCGACTACAGCCGCGCCAGGACTGCGTCCAGAGCCTGTTCGGTGTTCGCGTCGCCGCCGAGGTCGGCGGTGCGCAGGCCGTCCTGCAGCGCCGTGTCGACCGCGCGCTCGACCCGCATCGCCTCGGACTCCAGGCCGAAGCCGTGGCGGAGCATCATGGCCGCCGACAGGATCATCGCGAGCGGGTTGGCCACCCCCCGGCCGGCGATGTCGGGTGCGGAGCCGTGGACGGGCTCGAACAGCCCGGGGCCGTCGCCGCCTAGCGAGGCACTCGGGAGCAGGCCGATCGACCCCGTGAGGATCGACGCCTCATCGCTGAGGATGTCGCCGAACATGTTCTCGGTGAGGATCACCTCGAAGTGGCGGGGGTTGGTCACGAGCTGCATGGCCGCGTTGTCGACGAGCAGGTGGTTGAGCTCGATGTTTCCGAACTCGGCCGAGTGCAGCTCGCTGACGACGGTGCGCCACAGGCGCGAGGTCGCGAGCACGTTGGCCTTGTCGACGCTGGTGACCTTCCCCGCCCGCCCGCGCGCCGCGCCGAAGGCGACGCGGGCGATCCGCTCGACCTCCTCGCGCGAGTAGGCGCACAGATCCGAAGCGCGCTCGGTCCCTTCTTCCTTCTCGCCGAAGTAGATGCCGCCCGTCAGCTCGCGGACGACGAGCAGGTCCACGCCCTCGACGTCCTTGAGCGGCGAGGCGCTTGCAAGTGCCGGGATCGTCTTGACCGGGCGCAGGTTGGCGAACAGGCCGAGCGCCTTGCGGATGCCGAGCAGGCCGGCCTCAGGACGAGGACCGCCTTGATCCCACTTCGGGCCGCCGACCGCAGCGAGCAGGACGGCGTCGGCCGCGCGGCACGCGTCGAGCGTCGCGGCGGGCAGCGGCTCGCCGGTCGCGTCGATGGCGGCCCCGCCGAACGGGTGCTCCGTGTAGGTGAACCGGCCGGGCGCCACGGCGTCGAGCACCGCGGTCGCGCACGGCAGGATCTCCGGCCCGATGCCGTCGCCGGGCAGGAGCGCGATCCTACGCATACCGACCACTTTCAGGTAGCCGGAAGGCCTGAGGTCGGTATGCGCTCAAGCCGTTCATAGCGCGGTGGTCACGGGACCGCGGCGTTCGCGCTCACGCTCGAACGCGGTGATGGCGGCGTCCTGCTGCATGGTGAGCGCGATGTCGTCGAGGCCGTTGAGCAGCCGGTGGCGCCGATCGGCCTCGATCTCGAAAGGCACCGTGCGGCCCGCGAAGCGGACCTCGAGCGCCTCGAGATCGACCTCCGCCGAGCCGGCCGCCATGAGCGCGCGCACGTCCTGTTCTTCCAGCCGGACCGGGAGCAGCCCGATCTTCAGGCAGTTGGAGAAGAAGATGTCCGCGAAGCTCGATGACACGACGGCCTTGAAGCCGTAGTCCTCCAGAGCCCAGGGCGCGTGCTCGCGGCTCGAGCCGCAGCCGAAGTTGGGCCCGGCGGCGAGGATCGGGTTCGCGGGCAGGTGGAAGTCGGGGTCCTTGCGCCACTCCTGGAACAGGAACTCGCCGAAGCCCGAGCGCTCGACGCGCTTGAGGAACTTGGCGGGGATGATCTGGTCCGTGTCGACGTCCGCGCGGTCGAGCACCGTCACGTCGCCGCTGATCAGCTGGATCGGTTCCATAAGGTCACCTCCGCGGGGCATCCGGCCCCGCGAGATCGGAATGGCGGCCTCCGGCCGACCAATCTCGGATGTCGACGAAGCGTCCCTCGATCGCCGCGGCGGCGGCCATCTGCGGGGACACGAGGTGGGTGCGGCCGCCGCGTCCCTGGCGGCCCTCGAAGTTGCGGTTGGAGGTCGAGGCGCAGCGCTCGCCCGGTTCGAGGGTGTCCTCGTTCATGCCCAGGCACATCGAGCAGCCGGCGGTGCGCCACTCGAAGCCGGCGGCGCGGAAGACCTCGTGCAGGCCCTCGGCCTCGGCTTCGCGGCGCACGGAGTCAGACCCCGGCACGACCATGGCGCGGACCTTGGGGTGCACGGACCGGGTGCCGATCATCGACGCGGCGGCCCGCAGGTCCCCGATGCGCCCGTTCGTGCACGAGCCGATGAAGACGCGATCGAGCGCGATCTCCTCCATCGGCGTCCCGGGCTCGAGCGCCATGTAGGTCAGTGCGCGCTCCTCGGATTCCGTCCGCGCATGCGGCACGGCGCCCTTCACGCCCACCACCTGCGCCGGCGTCGTGCCCCAGCTCACCAGCGGTGAGAGCGACGCGGCGTCGAGGACCATCTCCTTATCGAACGTCGCGCCGTCGTCGGAGTACAGCTCCCGCCACTGGGCGAAGGCTGCCTCGTCGGGCGCGCCGACCCGGCCGCGGATCCACTCGAAGGTCTTCTCGTCGGGCGCGATCATGCCGGCGCGCCCGCCGCCCTCGATGGTCATGTTGCAGATCGTCATGCGGCCCTCCATGGAGAGCGCCTCGATCGCCGGGCCGGCGTACTCGACGGCGTGGCCGGCGGCGCCGCCCGTCCCCATCTGGCCGATCGTCCCGAGGATCAGGTCCTTGGCGGTCACGCCCGGGCCGGGGGTGCCCGTGTAGACGATGCGCATCGACTTCGGCTTGGGCTGCGCGAGGGTCTGCGTCGCGAGCACGTGCTCGACCTCGCTCGTGCCGATCCCGAACGCGAGCGCCCCGAAGGCGCCGTGCGTGGCGGTGTGGCTGTCGCCGCAGACGATGGTCATGCCCGGCTGGGTGACGCCGAGTTCGGGGCCGATGATGTGGACGATGCCCTGACGCTCGGAGCCGAGCGAGTAGACCGGCACGCCAAATTCTTCACAGTTGGCCTCGAGCGTCTCGACCTGGACGCGGCTGAGCTGCTCGCGGATCTGGGCAGCGACGGGCGTGCCGTCGGTGGGGACGTTGTGGTCGGCGGTCGCGAGCGTGCGGTCAGGGCGCCGGACGGTGCGGCCGGCGAGGCGCAGGCCGTCGAAGGCCTGCGGGCTCGTGACCTCGTGCACGAGGTGCAGGTCGATGAAGAGGAGGCCGGGCGCCACCTCGTGGGCTTCCCAGATCTTGTCCAGCAGGGTCCTAGGCATCATGAGCGGCGCAGTCCGGCCGACAAGACGCCGAGCAGGACCGCATCCTCCTTTCCGGGGTTCTCGAAGTGGTGGGGCAGGTCGGCGTCGAAGGTGACGCTGTCGCCCGTGCGCAGGTCGTGGTGATCGGAGTCGCAGACGAAGGCGACGGCGCCGTCGAGCACGATCACCGTCTCCCGACTGCCGGGCTCGTGCATCGGCGCGTCACCCGTGCGCGCGCCGGAGGCGAGCGTGTGCTCGGTGACCTCGGCGCGCTGGCCGGGCAGCGCCGGGGTGAGGATCTCGTAGGCGTGGCCGCCGCTTGAAGCCCCACGCCGCTCGCCGGCGCGCACGATCGAGACCGCGCCTTCCTCGTCGAGGCGCAGCAGCTGAGAGAGCCGCAGGTCCAGGCCGGCGGCGATGCGCGTGGCCACCTGCAGCGTCGGGCTCGTCTCCCCGCGCTCGACCTGGCTGAGCATCGGCGCCGAGACCCCGGAGCGCTCGGCGAGGTCGCGCAGGGACAGCGCGCCCGCCTCCCGCAATGCGCGGATGCGGGGCCCGAGCGCGGGAGTGGGAAGCGTCGCGACAGCCATCAGTCAAGCGTACGTTATCGCATACGCCGTAGCCTTGCCCTCGGTGCCCCGTCCGCTCACGTCGCTGCCGGATGTGCTGGTGCTCGGGGCCGGTGGGACGCTCGGCATCGCCTGGCTCAACGGCGTCATCGGGGGGATCGAGGAGTCCACCGGCCTGGACCTCCGCGGCTGCGAGTACTTCGTCGGGACCTCCGCGGGCGCGTACGTCGCCGCCTACCTGGCCGCCGGGCGCAGCGTCGTGGACCCCGGCACGCTGCACGACGCCTCCGCCGAGGCGGCCCCGGACCCGGAGGAGCCCGGTCCGCTGCGCCGCGCCGCCGCCGGTGGCGCGCGCTTCGCGGCGGCGGCCACCGCGCCGCTGATGCCCCTGGCGCTGCGGGCCACGCGCGCACCTGGGGCAGCGACCCGCGCGGTCCTGCTCAGGACCGCCCGCGGCGAACGGCGGGGGGTCGACCTCGGCCGCTACACCCGCGAGCTGGGGCAGTTCGACGGCCGCCTGCGGGTGACCACGGTCGACCGCGGCACCGGCCACCGCGTCGTCTTCGGCGCGCCCGGCGCCCCGCGGGCCACCGTCGCCCAAGCGGTGCTGGCCTCCTGCTCGGTGCCGTGGATGTTCGCCCCCGTCGAGATCGACGGCCGGGAGTACGTCGACGGCGGCGTCTGGAGCATGTCCAACCTCGACGCCGCCCCCGCGACCCGCCAGGCCGAGGTGCTCGCGCTGCTGCCGACCTTCGGCCGCCGGACCGGACGTGGCGCCGCCGCGCTGCTGCGTGCGGCCGGCCAGGCGGCCGGCCTCGCCGAGCTGCAGATCCTGCGCGCCCGAGGCGTGCGCACCCGCATCGTCGCCCCGGACATGAGCGTCGTGGAGGCGATGGGCGGCAACCTGATGGACGCGGGCCGCCGCACCCCGGTCGCCGCCGCCGCCCGCGCGCAGGGCCTCGCCCTGGGCCGTCACGCCCCCTCTATGGGGTGAGGGCCGCCTCCCGTGCGACAGAGCGCTCGCAGTTGGAGAGCGCTCGCACGTAGGCGAGAGCGGCTGCCTCGATGATGTCGGTGGAGACGCCCTGGCCGGAGGCCGACTGGCCGCCGAGCTCGAGCACCACGTTCGCCTCGCCGAGCGCGTCCTGGCCCTCCCCCACGGCGCCGATGCGGAAGTCGCGCAGCTTTGCGTCGCGGACCGTGGCGGAGTTGATGGCGCGGAAGATGGCGTCGACCGGGCCGTCGCCGGTGAAGTCGCCGGTGATCTGCCCCCCTTCGGCGTCGAGCAGCCCGACGCGCGCGTGCGGAGGGCGGCGGTTGGAGGCCTCGACGTCGAACCACTCGAGCGTCCAGGCGTCCGCGCCCACCCGCAGCTCGTCGGTCACCAGTGCCTCGAGGTCCATGGCGGTGACCTGCTTCTTGCGGTCCGCGACCTCCTTGAAGCGCTTGAAGGCCTGATTGAGGGCGGCGCCGTCGACCGTGTATCCGAGCTCTTCGAGCGCCTGCTTGAGGGCGTGGCGGCCGGAGTGCTTGCCCAGCACCAGCGAGTTCGCCGTCAGGCCGACGGTGGTCGCATCCATGATCTCGTAGGTCGAGCGCTCCTTGAGGACGCCGTCCTGGTGGATGCCGGACTCGTGCGCGAAGGCGTTGCGGCCCACGATCGCCTTGTTGGGCGGGACGGCGTAGCCGGTGAGGCGGCTCACCAGGCGGCTGGTGCGGGCGATCTCCCGGGTGGTGATGCCGGTGGAGAGCCCGATGTCGGCCTTCCGCGTCTGGAGCAGCATCACGAGCTCTTCCAGCGACGCGTTGCCCGCGCGCTCGCCGATCCCGTTGACGGCGACCTCGACCTGGCGGGCGCCGGCCTGCACGCCGGCGAAGGAGTTGGCCACTGCGAGCCCCAGATCATCGTGGCAGTGCACGGAGAGCACGACGTCGCGCAGCCGCGGGACGAGCTCGTAGAGGCGGGTGAGGAACGCCGCGTACTCCTGCGGCATCGCGTAGCCGACCGTATCGGGGATGTTGATCGTGGTCGCGCCCTCGTCGATGGCGATCTGGATGACCTCGGCGGTGTACTCGACCTCGGCGCGGGTGGCGTCCATCGGGGAGAACTCGACGTCGTCGACGAACGACTTCGCGTGCGCGACGGCGGCGCGGGCCTGGGCCTTGACGTCCTCGCGCGTGGACTGCAGCTGGTGGACGATGTGGATGTCCGAGGTCGAGACGAAGGTGTGGATGCGCGGGCGCTCGGCGTCGCGGACGGCCTCGGCCGCGCGCTCGATGTCGTTCGCGTGCACCCGTGCAAGCCCGGCGATCACCGGTCCATGTACGTTGCGCGCGATCTCGCGGACCGCCTCGAAGTCGCCCGGCGAGGCGATCGGGAAGCCGGCCTCGATGACGTCGACGCCGAGCCGCGCGAGCTGGAGCGCGATCTCGAGCTTCTCACCCGCGTTGAGCGAGATGCCGGGCGACTGCTCGCCGTCGCGCAGTGTGGTGTCGAAGATGATGACCCGGTCGTGGGGGTCCATAACGCTCCCTGTCCTTTCGTGGCTTTTCCCTTTCCCTCTGGTTCGCGGCTTCAGGCGGCCGCCACGCGCAGATCGCTCCCCGCTAGGGGAGGAGGAGGAGGGAGAGAAGGGACAGGCGCGTCACTGCGCAGCGGAGCTTAGCCTGGATCCGCCGATCATCGTGGATGAATCGGCGCCGTAGGCCGGGTCAAGCTTCCGAGCGAAGCGAGGTTGAGCGATCGGCCGGGCATCGACGTGGTGGACCACCTGGGTGACCGGCCGATCGGCGGAAGGCCCTGCATACGGCGTTGATTCGCCGCGAGTATCGGTGGATCCAGGCTCAGAAGATGAGGTAGTCGCGCACCAGGCGCTCGAGCTCAGGGTCCTCGAACAGCAACGCAAGCAGCGCGGCCTGCAGCTCGTCTCCGTGCTCGCGGACGCGCAGGAAGGTCTCCGACGCCTCCGCCTCGGCCTCGGAGAGGCCGGCGAGATGCGTGCGGGCCTGCGCATCGTCGAGCAGGTCGAGGAAGGCGCAATAGGCGCGCAGCGCACGGGCGCCGGCGTCGGCCATGCCGTGGTCGAGGAAGGCGCGGGCCACGCGGTCGAGCGGCGGCTCGGCCAGGCGCTGCGCCAGGAACGCCGGCATCTCGGCTGCGGTCAGCGCGTGACAGGCCAGCACCGGCAGCAGCCCGCCCGCGAAGAGGACCTTGCGGCTGAAGCGCAGCTTGGCGTGGCGCAGCCCCCACCCCTCCCCCGCCCGCGCGCGGTGCTTGCCCTCGAAGTCGACGGCGATCGTGCGCCAGTAGCGGACGAGGTCGTTGAGCAGGAAGCGCGGCGGGCGGTAGTCGCGCTCGTGGGCGGCCAGGTAGGTCGCAAGCAGCCCGTCGCGCGCCGCGGCGTACGCCGCCTCGCCCGCGACCGGGACCGACTCGAGCAGGAAGAGCATCCGCCGGGTGAGGATCGTGTTCGTGTCGCCGTCGAGGCCGACGTTGTCGGCGAGATCGGCCAGCCACGCCGTGGCGCCGAACAGCCCCTCGGGCCCGGGCGCAGGACCGCCGAGCAGGTTCGCGACCTGGCCCGGTTCAGGACGGACGTGGTCGCGGCGCGTGCCGCAGAACAGCACGATGGCGTCGTCGTCGGACGCGCTCGTGACCTCGTGGCGGCCCCACGAGCCGAGCAGGACCACGCTGGCGTCAGGGTCCAGGACGACGCCGTCCAGACGCGCGCGCCGCTCGGCCAGACCTTGCGCCGTCCGCTCGCGGGCGTTTGTGATGGCCGGAAAGCTTTCGCCCGTGGCTGCGGCGAGGGCCTCGACCGACATGGGCGCGAGCGTACGCGTTGCGCACCCCGCGAGGCGAGTCGGGGCTTGAGGGTTGCGATAGCCACCATCAGGCCCCTCGTGGCATGACCGCCGCAGCTCGGTGGGGCTATGACCCCGCTCACCTGCGTCATCCCTCCCCGGGCCCGACGTGAGTGCCGGCCGACGAGCCCTACGCGGCCAGCGCGAGCCGGACCGAACCGGACCAGCGGGCGGGCGGGCGGGCCTCGAGGATCCACGGCACGTCGCGGCAGCGGGCGAGCAGCGGCACGAAGAGCCGCTCGTCTTCGGCGGCCAGCTCCACGTGGGCGCCGCCGCGGATCGACGACAGATGGACCTCGCGCAGCCGGCCGCAGTAGGCGTCGAGCAGCCCGGCGCCGACGGCCATCGTCGGGTCGACGGTGTGAGCGTGTGCGACGTCCAGGCAGAAGCCGGCCTCGGGCAGCGCGGCGAACAGCGGTGCCAGCTCGGCGGCGGTGCGTCCGCCGGCCTTGCGGACGTCCATGTTCTCCAGCACCAGGCGGCGGCCCAGCGCGCGCCAGGGCGCCGGGTCCTCGATCAGGTCGGGGTGGGCGATCAGCGTGCGGACCGACGACGGCAGCGTCTGCAGTGCGGCGACCCGCTCGGCGTCCGTGCCCAGCGCTCCCTTGACGGGCGCGTGAACGCTGAGATGACGGAACGGCATGCGCGGCCGTTCGCCGAGATACGCGACCAGCCCGGCGAGCTCATCCGCGTCGTGGGCGGCCAGCTCGACGGCGTGGGCGGACACGCCGCACGCCGCGTCGACGAGGCGCGGCCAGTCCGACCCGCGACCGAGCGCGCCCGTCGAAGCTCCCATGGGGTGATGGTCGGCGATCATCAGGGTCCGAACCTATTGCCCGTTCCGGACGGAACCGTGAACAGCGGGTGGGTGGGCCCGCAATCTGCGGGAAGGCTCAGCCCAGGGTGACGGAACGACCCTCGACGAAGCCCTCGAGGGCGACGATGTCGTCGAGGGTCTCGGGCGGGATCGCCGCGTCCGTCGTCAGCACCATGACCGCGGAGGCGTCCGAGCTGCCCTCCGGACGCCCGACGACCATCTGGGCGATGTTGATGCCGCGCTCGCCGAGCAGCGTCCCGACGCGGCCGATCATGCCGGGCACATCGGAGTTGCGGATCAGCGCGATGTGCGCCTCGAGCTGGAGGTTGAAGCGCTGTCCCCAGGCCTCGAGGAGGTGCGGGCGGTTGCGGTGCCCGACCAGCGTGCCCACCACGCGCACGGCCTCGTCCCCGCCGCGCACGGTGACGCGCACCAGGTCGGAGAAGTCGCGCGCGCTCGGCTGCCGGGTCTCGCGCACCTCGATGCCGCGCTCAGCCGCGAGGGTCGGCGCGTTGACGAGGTTGACCTCGTCGTCCACGCGGCCGTACAGGGCGCCCATCAGCACGCCGAGGGTGAGCAGCCGCGTGTCGCGGTCGGCGATCCGGCCGAGGTACTCGACCTCGATGGCGTCGATCGAGGACTGGCTGGACAGCTCGACGGCCAGGGTCGAGAGCTTGCGGCACAGGGGCACGAACGGGCCGAGGATCTCTTGGTCCTCCGGCGCGATCGCCGGGATGTTGACCGCGGTGGAGACCGTGCCGCCGGTCAGGGCGGCGACGACCTGCTCGGCGGTCTGCACGCCGGCGCGGTCCTGGGCCTCGGTGGTCGACGCGCCCAGGTGCGGGGTGACGACGACGTTGTCGTAGTGAAACAGCGGATGCTCGGTGATCGGCTCCTGATGAAAGACGTCCAGGCCGGCGCCGCGGACCTTGCCCGAGTCCAGGGCGGCCTGCAGGTCCTCGTCCACGACCAGCTCGCCGCGGGCGACGTTGAGGACGATCACGCCGTCCTTGCACTTGCCCAACGCCTCGGCGTTGAGGAACCCGCGCGTCTCCGCGGTGCGCGGCAGGTGCAGGGTCAGGAAGTCCGAGGCGCCCAGCACGTCGTCGAGGGTCTCGGCGCGGTCCACGCCCAGCTCGCGGTAGCGCTCCTCGCTGACGAACGGGTCGTAGGCGACGACGCGCATGGAGAAGCCCCGCGCCCGCGCGGCGACCAGCTGGCCGATGCGCCCGAAGCCGAGGATGCCGAGCGTCTTCTCGTAGAGCTCGGCGCCCGAGAGCTTGGAGCGCTCCCACTTGCCGCTGGTCAGCGACGCGTGCGCGCGCGGAACGTTGCGGGCGACGGCGAGCATCAGCGCCATGGTGTGCTCGGCGGCGGCGACGATGTTGGACTGCGGAGCGTTGGCGACGATGATGCCGCGCTTGGTGGCCGCCTCGATGTCGACGTTGTCGACGCCGATGCCGGCGCGGCCGACCACCTTGAGGTTGTCCGCCCGGGCGATCAGCTCGGCGGTGACCTGCGTGGCCGAGCGGATGAGCAGGCCGTCGTACTCGCCGATGCGCTCGGCGAGCTCCTCGGCGGACCAGCCGTCGGCGACGTCGACGTCGAAGTGCGCGCGCAGCGCGTCGACGCCCGCGTCGGCGAGCTTCTCGGCGACGAGGACCTTCACGTTGCGACCCCTTGCGGGGTGCGAACCTGATGCTTCGCGATCAGAGCGCGATCGCCCACCCGATGCCGATCGCCAGCAGCGACGAGAGGATCGTCAGCAGAGCGATGGTGAGCAGCCGCAGGCCGGGCCGAGCAGAGCTTCCGAGGAACGAGGTTGACAGGGCCTGCACGCGGCGGGGCGACTGCGGCACGCGGTAGACGGGCGGGAGCCAGCGGGCCATCAGAATTCGGTCTCGATCCAGTCCATCATCGAGCGCAGCTCCTTGCCGGTCGTCTCGACCTGCGCCTTCTGGCCCTCTTCGCGCATGCGGTTGAAGTTCTCCTGGCCCGCGTTGTTCTCGGCGATCCACTCGCGGGCGAAGTCGCCGGACTGGATCTCGGCGAGGATCGTGCGCATCGAGTCCCGCGTCGCGTCGGTGATGATGCGCTTTCCCCGGGTGAGATCGCCGTACTCCGCCGTGTTCGAGATCGAGTGGCGCATCCCGGAGATGCCCTTCTCGTACATGAGGTCGACGATCAGCTTGAGCTCGTGCAGGCACTCGAAGTAGGCCATGCGCGGGTCGTAGCCGGCCTCGACCAGCGTCTCGAACCCCGCGCGGACCAGCTCGGACGCGCCGCCGCACAGAACCGCCTGCTCGCCGAACAGGTCCGTCTCGGTCTCCTCGCGGAAGGAGGTACGGATGACGCCGCCGCGGGTGCAGCCGATGCCGCGCGCGTAGGCGAGGGCGAGGCCGAACGCGTTGCCGCTGGCGTCCTGGTCGATGGCGACGAGCCCGGGGACGCCCGAGCCCTCCAGGTACTGGCGGCGGACGATGTGGCCCGGGCCCTTGGGAGCGGCCAGCGCGACGTCCACGTCCGGCGGGGGGGTGACCTCGTCGTAATGGACGGAGAAGCCGTGGCCGAACAGGAGCAGGTTGCCCGCCTCGATGCCGTCGGCGACCTCGTCCTCCCACACGCGGCGGTGCAGCTCGTCGGGGACGAGCATCATCACCAGGTCGCCGCGGGCGGCCGCCTCGGCGACGCCCACGACCTCGAGCCCGTTGTCGCGCGCGGCGGCCACGGAAGCCGAGTCCTCGCGCAGGCCGACGACGACGTCGACGCCGGAGTCCTTGAGGTTGAGCGAGTGGGCGTGGCCCTGCGAGCCGTACCCGATGATCGCGACCGTCTTGCCCCCCAGGAGGGCGAGGTCGGCGTCGTCGTCGTAGAAGATGTCTTTGTCGGCCATGGCGGCCCGGGAGAGTATGCGCTCGGGGGCCCGCCTCGGCCACGAGGGTCCGGCGCGGCGGCCTCGCCACCCCTAGGCGGTGGCCGCTGCCACCCAGGTGCGGCCGGGCAGGCGCAGGACGCCCTCGCCGTCGGCGTACTCGGCCACCCGCTCCCGCAGCTCGGCCTCGACGGCTTCCCGCTCGGGTGCCGACAGCCTGCGGACGAGCTCCCCGGAGCGCGACATCGCCATGGACCGCGACCACCAGACATCGAAGGACGGCTCCTCGAGCACGACGTCGAAGGGCTCGACGACGATGTCGTCCACGAAGCCGACGCTCTCGAGCAGCTCCTGCAGGAGCCCTTCACGGGCGAGCGCGAACTGGCCCGGCGCGTCCGGATCGGACGGCTCGGCGTGCCCGCGGTCCACCAGCACGCGGCCGATCACCGCCGACCACTGGTTCTCCTCCGGACCCGTCCAGGCCGCGGTGGCGAAGCGCCCGCCGGGCTTGAGCACGCGCCGGACCTCGCGCACGCCGGTCTCCGGATCGGGCAGGAACATCAGACCCCAGCGGCACAACACCGCGTCCTGCGACGCGGCCGCCACGTCGATCGACTCGATGTCGATCTGCTTGAAGCGCACGCCGTCGAGCCCTTCCGCCGCCCGCTGGGCGACGTTGAGCATCTCCGGCGCGAAGTCCGACAGGATCAGCTCGCCGCCCGGCTGGATGAGCTCGTGCGCCATCAGGCCGACCTCGCCCGTGCCTGCCGCCAGCTCGAGCACGCGTGCGCCCGGCTGCAGCCGCGCCGCGTCGAGCATCCACACCGCGACCGGGGTGAACGCCGCCCGCACGTCGGCGCAGTGCGCCTCCCAGCCGCCCGCGACGGAGCCCCAGCCGCGGCGGGACTCGGTTCGGTAGCGCGCGACGTCCTCCATCTAGTGGTGCGTCTCGTAACTCCGCGCCGGAAATGCCGGGATGCCGGCGCCGGCTGGCAAGGACGCAGGGAGGGTGCAATGGCGGAGCCCTTGCCCCGAGCGAGGACACAGCCAGGCGGTGAACGGCGCCCGGCATTTCGGGTGTGGGGTTACGAGACGGGCCACTAGATGACCTTGAAGGCGACGAGCGACTTGGCGGCCTTGGCCGCCGCCGCCGACACGTTGCCGGCGCTGTCGGTGGCCCGCACGCGAATCTCGTAGGCGCCCCGCTTGAACTTCAGCCTGGCGGTGTCGAGGCGGAAGCGGAAGCCGGTCAGCGTGGCGGGCACGAACGTCGGCTTCTTGCAGGCGCCCTTCACGAACGTCTTGCCGTCGTAGTGCGCGCAGCCGCCGGTACGGCGCGTGAGCGCCACCTCGACGCCGTTGAGCGCCACGTTGTCGGAAGCGACGCCCTTGACCGCGAGCGCCTTGGCCTGCCTGCCCGAGAGCTTCACGCGCGCCTTGTCCTTCGGGCTCGTGATCTGCACCTGGGGCGGTGTCCCGTCGGTGACCGTCACGGTCTGCTTCGGTGCCGCGGTGATCGCGCCCTGCTTGTCGGCGACCGCCATCGTGACCTCGTAGGTGCCCGGCTTCGCGTAGGCGTGGGCGATCTGCGCGGAGCTCGAGCTGTCCTTCGTCCCGTCGCCCCAGTCGACGCCGTAGGCGGCGATGTCGGACTTGCCGTCCGCGTCGGTCGCCTTGCCCGTCGCCGTCACCGTCTCGCCGGTCTTGACGTTCGTCGCAGACAGCTCGGACGTGAGCGTCGGGGCGTGGTTGACGTACTCGTCGGCGCCGATGTCGGAGGCGCTGCCGATGATGCGCTGGTCGCCGTCGATGTCGGTTGTCGACTCGCCCGTCGCCAGGGCGCCACCCTTGTCGATGACAGGGGCGGTGGACTTCAGGCGCTGGTTCTCGGCGAACAGCTCGGCGTCGGGCGTGACCATGCCGCTCCCGGCGGTGGTCGCGCCGCCCGTGACGGTCATGGCGGTCGCGTCGGACTTGTCGTAGGTGGCGGTGACCGTGTTCGGCGCAGGCACCGGCAATGGCGGCATGCCCGCGAAGGCGTCCGCCGTCGACGTGCCGTGGATGATGGAGGAGTTGATCACCGCGGTGATGTCGCCCGGCGTCAGCACGCCGTCGACGCCGTCGAGCGTGATGCCGCCCGTGCTCGAGGTGACGTGATTGAGGGTGAGGAACGCGTCGCCGGAGTTGGCGGCCGTGGTCACGCGCACCGCTTTGGCGCTGGTGCTGGCCACGACCGACGAGTCGACGGTCACGCGGCGCTCGCCGGCGCCACCGACGTTGAGGTGCAACGCGTCCCCGACCGAGAAGAGCGTGCTGCGCTGGATGAGGTTGTCGCTGCCGGCGGTGACGGTCATGGCCGGGCCGGAGAAGGACGCCACCGTCGCGTCAGTGAGCTCGAGGCCGCCGCCGGTGGCGCTGAGCGCGACCTCGGTCCCGGCGGTCTTGACGACCGCGAGGCCGTCGACGGTCACACCGGCGGCGGAGACGGTCAGCGGCGTGCCGGCGCCGGCGCCGGTGATGAAGGCGCCGGCGTCACCGGCGAGCGTGACCTGGGCCACGTCGGCGTTGACGTTCTCCGGGTAGGTGCCGGCCTTGACCTTGACCGTGTCGGAGGCCATGGACACGTCGATCGCCGCGTTGACGGTCTTGCACATGGCGCCGCGGGCACAGGTGCCCGTCGCGCCGGGGTCGACGGTGGTCGTGTCCGCCAGGGCGGCCGCCGGCGCGGCGAGCAGAAGGGCGAGGGCGGCCAGCAGAGAGCTCTTCATATCGCAACGTATCGGCAATCCGGGCGGGTGCTTCAGCGCAGGTGTCCGCGAACGAGCTTGCCCGAAGCGGTTCGCGGAAGCGCTTCCACCGCCTCGACGCGCTTCGGGACCTTGAAGGCGCTGAGCCGCTCGCGGCAGAACGCCCGCACGCCGTCGGCGTCGAGCGTGCGCCCCGGGCGCAGGACCACGAGCACGGTCAGCGCCTCGCCCCACTCGGGATCGGGCCGGCCGATCGCCGCGGCGTCGAGCACGTCGGGATGGGCGGCGAGGACCGCCTCCACCTCCGCGGGGGCGACGTTCTCCCCGCCGGTAACGATGGTGTCCGCCTTGCGCCCGACGACCTGCAGGCGCCCGGAGACGATGCGTCCGAGGTCGCCCGTGCGGTGCACTCCGCCGCCGGCGACGATCGGGCCCGCGACGAGGATCTCGCCGTCGTCGGCGATGGTGACGTCGACTCCCGGCAGGGGAAACCCGTCGAGCGTGGCCATGGACGTAGTCTCCGTCATCCCGTAGGTCTCGAGCACCCCCGCCTGCCGCAGCTCGGGCGCGACCGGCCCGCCGCCGAGCAGGATCGCCCGCAGCCGGGGCATGCCGGCGTCCAGGCCGCGGACGAGCTGGGTCGGAACCAGCGAGGCGAGCGTCGCTCCGGGGTCGTGCTGCCCGATCACCGCCGTGGTGGCGTAGAGGACCGAGCGCAGCAGGACCATCAGGCCGCCGACGTGGTGCAGCGGCAGCGGGATCAGCCAGCGGTCGTCCTCGTGGACGCCCAGGAGCGCGGCGGTGCCGAGTGCGGAGGCGAGGACGTTCTGCGCGCTGAGCGCGATGGGCTTGGGCTCGCCGGTCGTTCCCGACGTGTGGACGACCACGATGCCTTGCAGGTCGGTCGGCGATCCGGCCCCACCCACCACCGCCGGCACCCCGCGCAGCAGGCAGGCGTGCAGCGCAACGGCGAAGTCCAGGCCCGGCGGGTGTGCGATCGTCGGCGGGGCGTCCGCCCCACGCGCGCGCTCGAGCAGCTGGGCGTAGGTGAGCTGGGCGCCGTCGGCCACCACCGCCGGGTGATCGGGCCGGCGCCACGCCGCGCGCTCGAGCCAGTCCACCATGCGCCCGACAGTACCCTCCCGCCGGCGATGGACTGGACCGAGACCGGCGACTACGAGGACATCCGCTACGCGACCAGCGCGGACGGGATCGCCAAGATCACCATCGCCCGCCCCGAGGTCCGCAACGCCTTCCGCCCGCAGACCGTCGTCGAGCTCTCGCGCGCCTTCGAGGCCGCCCGCGAGGACTCCGCGGTCGGGGTGGTCGTCCTCACCGGCGAGGGGGAGCTCGCGTTCTGCTCGGGCGGGGACCAGCGCGTGCGCGGAGACACGGGCTACGTGGATGACCCCACCCACCCCGCGCAGGTGGGCCGCTTCCACGTCACCGACCTGCAGGTGCAGATCCGGCGGCTGCCCAAGCCCGTCGTGGCGATGGTCGCCGGGTACGCGATCGGCGGCGGCCACGTCCTGCACCTCTGCTGCGACCTCACCATCGCCGCCGACAACGCGCGCTTCGGGCAGACCGGACCGCGCGTCGGCTCCTGGGACGGCGGCTTCGGCGCGTCGCTCATGCGCGACCTGGTCGGGCCCAAGCGCGCCAAGGAGATGTGGATGCTCTGCCGCCAGTACGACGCGCAGCAGGCGCTCGACATGGGCCTGGTCAACGCGGTCGTGCCGCTGGCCGAGCTCGAGGCGGAGACGGTGAAGTGGTGCCGCGAGATGCTCGCCCTCTCCCCCTTCGCCCTGCGGCTGGTCAAGGCGAGCTTCAACGCGCACGAGGACGGCTACACGGGCATCCAGCAGCTCGCCCATGACGCGAACCTCCTCTTCTACGGCTCCGACGAGGCGGCCGAGGGCCGCGACGCCTACAAAGAGAAGCGCCCGCCGGACTTCAGCCGGTTCCCGCGGCGGCCGTGAGCGCGCTGCGCATCTGGTGGCTGGCGGCCCGGCCGCGGACGCTGCCGACCGGGGTCGCGCCGGTGCTCGTCGGCACCGCCCTCGCCCAGGACGACTTCCACCTCCTGCGCTTCCTGGCGGCACTCGTGGGCGCCGTGTTCATCCAGGTCGGCGCGAATCTGTCCAACGACTACTCCGACGCGCGCCGCGGCGCCGACACCGAGGACCGGCTCGGGCCGGTGCGCGTGACGGCGGGCGGGCTCGTGCCGCCGCGCCAGGTGCTGGTCGCCACCTACGTCGCCTTCGCGGTCGCCGTGCTGGCCGGCTCGTACCTGATCGCCGTCGCCGGCTTCGAGATCCTGCTCGTCGGCGTGCTCTCGATCCTCGCCGGCGTCCTGTACACGGGCGGGCCGCGGCCCTACGGCTACGAGGGCCTCGGCGAGATCTTCGTCTTCCTGTTCTTCGGCGTCGCCGCCGTCGCGGGCTCGTACTTCGCGCAGGTCGAGGAATGGTCCGCGGTGGCGTTCGCGTTGTCGGTCCCGGTCGGCCTGCTGGCGTCGGCGCTGCTGGTCGTCAACAACGTGCGCGACATGGAGACCGACCGGCGGGCCGGGAAGCGCACCCTCGCGGTCCGCCTCGGCCGCGACCGTACGCGCGACCTCTACCAGTTCATGCTCACGTTGGCCTACGCCTTCGTGGCGGTGCCGGTGATCGCCGGCGACCTCGATCCGTGGGCGCTGCTGTGCTGGCTGACGGCGCCGCTGGCGCTGCGGCTGGTGCAGACGGTCCGCACGCACGCGGACGGTCCGACGCTCAACCGCGCCCTCGTGCAGACCGCGATGACGCAGTTGCTCTTCTGCGTGTTGCTGAGCGCCGGCATCCTCATCGGCGGATGAGGCTCGCCGTCGAGCCGGTGCGGCTGCGGTTGCGCACGCCGCTGCGCGCGGCCTGGGGCGAGCTGGCCGAGCGCGAGCTGCTGCTGGTCACGCTGACGGACTCCGACGGGGTCAGCGGGCAGGGCGAGGCGTCGGCGCTCGAGCCCTACGACGGCGTGCCGGCCGCCGCGCTGTGGGCGGCCCTCGACGCCTACGCCTCCGTGCTCGCGGCGATGCCGCCCGGCGCAGGGCCCGACGAGCTCATCGCCGCGTGCCGCGCCGAACGCGACCTGCCGCAGGCGCTGGCAGGCGTCGACCTCGCCCTCTGGGACCTCGAGGGCCGGCGCGCCGGCGTGCCGGTCGCCGAGCTGCTGCACCCGCGCGCGGCGGCGGCGATCGCCGTCAACGCCACCCTGGGCGCCTCGGACCGGGCGGGCGCCGCCGCCGAGGCCGCCGCTGCGGTCGCCCGCGGCTACCGGGCGCTGAAGGTCAAGGTCGGGACGGGCGACGACGCGGGCCGGGTCGCCGCCGTCCGCGCCGCGGCGCCCGACGCGACCATCCGCATCGACGCCAACGGCGCGTGGGCGACACCCCAGGAGGCGCTCGCGCACCTGCGCGCGCTGGCGCCCGCGGGCATCGAGCTCGCCGAGGAGCCGGTCCGCGGCGTCGAGGCGCTGCGCGCCGTGCGCTCCGGTACGACCGTGCCCGTGGCGATGGACGAGACGGCGGCGCTGCCGGGCGCGGTCGGTGCCGGAGCGGTCGACGCGGTCTGCCTGAAGGTGTCGCGCTGCGGCGGGATCACCGGCCTGCTCGCCGACGCCGCCGCGGCTCGCGCGGCCGGCAGCGCGGTCTACGTCGCGTCCACCTTCGACGGCCCGCTCGGGATCGCGGCCGCGCTGCACGCCGCCGCGGCGCTCGCCGCCGACGGCCCGCTGCCGGCGTGCGGGCTGGCCACCCTCGAGGCCTTCGTCGACCACGAGCTACCGGGCATGCTCACCGACGGCGCGCTGCCGGTCCCGACGGGACCCGGCCTGCTCGGCTGACTAGCCGTTCTCGACGATCCAGTCCACGCAGGCGGTGAGCGCGCGGACGTCGTCGGGATCGACGGCCGGGAACATGGCGATGCGCAGCTGGTTGCGGCCGAGCTTGCGGTACGGCTCGGTGTCGACGATGCCGTTGGCCCGCAGTGTCGCGGCGATGTTGGCGGCGTCGACGTCGTCGGTGAAGTCGATCGTGCCGATCACCAGCGAGCGCGCCGCGGGCTCGGCCACGAACGGCGACGCGAACGACGAGGCCTGCGCCCAGTCGTAGAGGTGGCTGGAGGACTCGGTGGTCCGGCCGACGCAGAAGTCCAGGCCGCCGCCAGCGTTCATCCACTCGACCTGGTCGGCGAGCAGGAGCAGCGTCGCGAGTGCGGGCGTGTTGTAGGTCTGGTGCTTGCGTGAGTTCTCGAGCGCGGTGTCCAGCGACAGGAAGGGCGGGATCCAGCGGTCGGACGCCGCCAGCTCGCCGATGCGCTCCTGCGCGGCGGGGCTGAGCATGGCCAGCCACAGGCCGCCGTCGGCGGCGAAGCACTTCTGGGGCGCGAAGTAGTAGGCGTCGGCATCGGCGAGGTCGACCGGCAGGCCGCCTGCGCCAGAGGTCGCGTCGATGAGCACCAGCGCGTCACCCTCGGGTCGCTCGACGGGCACCATGACGCCCGTCGAGGTCTCGTTGTGCGCCCAGGCGACGACGTCGACCGACGCGTCGCCCTGCGGCTCCGGCGCGGTGCCCGGTTCGGCACTCACCACGACCGGATCTGCGAGGAACGGCGCGCCCTTGGTCACGGACGCGAACTTGCCCGAGAACTCCCCGAAGGACAGGTGCAGCGCGCGCTCGCGCACGAGGCCGAAGGCGGCGGCGTCCCAGAAGCAGGTGGTGCCGCCGTTGCCCAGCGCGACCTCGTAGCCGTCGGGCGCAGAGAACAGCTGCGAAAGGCCGTCCTGAACCTGCGCGACGAGGTTCCTGACGGGCTTCTGCCGGTGCGAGGTGCCCATCAGGTCGACGCGCTCGGCGAGTGCGGCGAGCTGCTCCGGGCGGACCTTGGAGGGGCCGGCGCCGAAGCGCCCGTCGGCGGGCTTGAGGTCGGCCGGGATCTCCAGCGGCGTGGTCACCCGACGAGCGTAGCCACGGCCTCAGGCTGCTCCAGGTGGGCCGCGTGGCCGGCGCCGGCGACCACGTGCGACGGTCCGATGCGCTCCGCGATCGCGCGGTACTTGGCGTCGTGCTCACCCGCGATCCACGTCGTCGGGACGTCCGGAAGCCGGTCTGAGAGCGGATCCATGACGCCCGTGCCCATCCCGCGCAGCGCCGCGGCGAGGCCGGCGGGCGTGTTGCGCAGCCGATCCGCGCGCGCGGCTGCCGCCACCCCGCGCGGCTGGGACGCGAACAGTGGCTGCGCGGCCCACTCGTCTACGAACGCCTCGATGCCGATCGTCTCGATGCGCTCCGCGAGCCGCTCGTCGGCGACACGCCGGCGTGCGCGCTCGGTGGCGTCGGCGATCCCCGGGGACGCCCCGATCAGCACCAGCCGCTCGATGCGGGCCGGGATCCGCAACGCGGTGGCGAGGGCGAGCCGGCCGCCCATCGAGTACCCGCAGAGCGTGAAGCGCTCCGCCTTGACGGCGGCGACGTAGGCCGCGACGGCGTCGAAGCTGGCCGGCCGGCGCTCGGCCGCGTCGCCGTGGCCGGGCAGGTCGGGGGCGAAGCAGCGGTAGCGTTCGCCCAGCTCCGCGACCAGCGGCGCCCATGAGCGGCCCGTCTGGGTGAAGCCGTGCAGGAGCACGAGGTGGGAGCGCATGGTCTAACAAAATGACACCTACCGACACGTACCTGGGGCTGCGGGCCTTCGCGGACGAGCTCGTGCGCTGCGGCGTGCAGCACGCCTGCACCTCGCCGGGTTCGCGCTCGGCACCCCTCGTACTGACCCTGCACCGCGAGCCGGGCCTTACGGCCACGTCGCACATCGACGAGCGCAGCGGCGCGTTCTTCGGTCTCGGTGTTGCCAAGGCCACCGGCCGCCCCGCAGTGCTGGCCTGCACGAGCGGGACCGCCGCCGCCAACTACGCACCGGCGGTCATCGAGGCCTACGAGGCCCGCGTCCCGCTGCTCGTGCTTACCGCCGACCGGCCGTGGGAGCTGCGCGACGTCGGCGCCGGCCAGACCATCGATCAGGTCAAGCTCTTCGGCCGTGCCGCGAAGTGGTTCGTGGAGATCGACGAGGCGCCCGCGACGGCCGAGCGCATGGGCTTCCTGCGCCGCTTGGCGTGCCGCGCCGTGTGGACCGCGGTGCGCGGCCGGCCCGGCCCCGTCCACCTCAACTTCGCGCTGCGCGAGCCGCTGATCCCCGACGAGCGCCTGCCGCGCGAGCCCGGCGGTGGCGGCCGCGCCGACGGGCGCGCGTGGACGGAGTCCTACGCCCCCGCGCGCGCCGTGCCCGACCTGCACCTGGAGGGCAAGCGCCCGGTCCTGGTCGCCGGGCGCATGGAACGCCCGGGCGACGGGGACGCGGTGGCCGGCTTCGCGGCGCGCCATCGCTGGCCGCTGCTGGCCGACCCGCTCTCCGGCGCCCGCCGCGGAAACGCCGCGATCGCCCACTACGACGCGCTGCTGCGCGTGCCCAACTGGGGCGAGGGTTTCGCGCCGGACCTGGTGGTGCGCGTCGGCGACCTCCCGACCTCCAAGCCGTTGCGGCAGTGGCTCGCGGGATTCAGCCCGCCCGCCCCGCGCCAGGTGGCCCTGGATCCGGCGGGCGCCTGGCAGGACCCCGACGCCGCGGTGGGCGAGATCCACCCCGCCGGTCCCGAGGCATTACGGGCCGAGCCGCTCGACGACGGCTGGCTGGACGGCTGGCGGCGTGCCGACACCGTCGCGCGCACGGCCATGGGCCGTGTCCTGGGCGGCGGGCTCTCCGAGCCGGCGGTCGCGGTCCGCGTCGCCGCGGCGCTCGGGCCGCAGGACACCCTCTTCGTCGCCGCGTCGATGCCCGTCCGCGACCTCGAGACCTTCGCGGTCACGCAGGCGCGCGTGCTGTCCAATCGCGGCGCCAACGGCATCGACGGCACGGCCTCCACGGCACTCGGCGTGGCTGCCGCGAGCGCCGGCCGGACCGTCCTGCTCACCGGCGACGTCGCGCTGCTGCACGACGTCGGCGGACTGCTGGCGGCGCGGCGCACTGGGGCGCAGTTGACGATCGTGGTCATCAACAACGACGGCGGCGGGATCTTCGGCTTCCTTCCGGTGGCCGGCGAGGACGGCTACGACGAGCATGTCGCCACGCCGCACGGCATCGATCTCGCGCTCGTCGCGGCGACCTTCGGCTTCACCCACGTGCTCGTCGACACACCCGAGGCGTTCGACGACGCGTTGCGCTCCGCGGCCCGGAGTAACGTTGTCGAGGTGCGGACGGACAGGACCGCCAACGTGCAGCTTCACCGTGGCATCTGGGCGGCCGTCGCGAAGGCCGTGGCCGAGGGCAGCGAAGGCGCAGCCTTCAGCGGTAGCGAGCGAAGCGAGACCGAATGAGTCTCCGCCCCCTCGAGGACGCGCGTGCGCGCACCCTGCGCCTGGTCGCGCCGCTCAGCGATCACGACCTCGAGCGGGTCACGGATCCGCTGCTGAGCCCACTGGTGTGGGACCTCGCGCACATCGCCGCCTACGAGGACCTGTGGCTGTGCCACCGGCACGGAGGCATCCCGCTGCTGCGGCCCGAGCTCGCCCGGATGTACGACGCCTTCGAGTCCCCCCGCGACCGTCGCGGGGACCTGCCGCTGCTCGACCGGGCCGAGGCGGTCGCCTACATGGCCGAGGTCCGCCGACGGGCGGTCGCCGTCGCAGCCGACGCGGGCGACCTGCTCGAGCTCGTGATCCGTCACGAGGCCCAGCACAACGAGACGATGCTTCAGGCGATGGTCACCGCCGGGCTGGCCCGACCGCCTTCGTCGGGCGGCCACAGCCGCCTCACCGGGCTCGAGCGCGTCGCCGTGCCCGGCGGTCCGTACCCGATCGGTGCGAATGGCCGCGGCTTCGCCTACGACAACGAGCGCCCGCGCCACGAGACCGACGTGCGCGGGTTTCTCATCGGCCACGTCCCGATCACCAACGCGACCTACCTGCACTTCGTCGAGGGCGGCGGCTACGAGCGCCGCGAGTGGTGGACCGCCGAGGCCTGGCACTGGAAGGAGGAGTACGACATATCGCATCCAGAGGGCTGGACGGACGCGCTGGACCCGGATGCTCCCGTGGTCCATGTGTCCTGGTTCGAGGCCGCCGCCTTCGCACGCGCCCATGGGGCGCGCCTTCCGACGGAGACGGAGTGGGAGAAGGCGGCGACGTGGGACCAGGTCCGGCTGGAGGGCACCGGCGCGGTCTGGGAATGGACTGCCTCGGAGTTCGCGGGCTACGACGGCTTCGTCGCCCACCCGTACCGGGAGTACTCCGAGGTCTTCTTCGACCGCGGATACCGCGTGTTGCGCGGGGGCTCGTGGGCCAGCGCGGCGTACGCGACACCGACGTTTCGCAACTGGGACCTCCCCCAGCGGCGACAGATCTTCTCCGGGATGAGGCTCGCATGGGACTAGCCGACGACGTGCTCGACGGGCTGACGCGCCCCTTCAAGGAGCTGCCGCCCAAGCACCTGTACGACGCGCGCGGCTCGGAGCTGTTCGAGGCGATCTGCTCGCTGCCGGAGTACTACCCGACGCGCACCGAGCGCGCGCTGCTGGTGGAGCACGCCGACACCATCGTCGGCGACGCGGCCGAGCTGGTCGAGCTCGGCGCAGGCTCGGCGGCCAAGACGCGCGTCCTGCTGGACACCGGCAGGGTTCGCCGCTTCGTGCCCTTCGACGTCTCCCCCACCGCCCTGGACGAGACACTCGCGGCCGAGTACCCGCAGCTCGAGGTGCTGCCGGTGACCGGCGACTTCGAGGCCGACCTCGACCGCATCCCGGGCGGCCGGGCCGGATTCCCGCGATTGGTGGCGTTCCTGGGCGGGACGATCGGCAACTTCCTGCCGGGCGCGCGCCGCGGCTTCCTGCGCGGCCTCGCCGGCACGCTGGGGCCGGACGGCAGACTGCTGCTCGGCGCCGGCCTGATCACCGACGTCGACGTCATGGAACCCGCCTACGACGACGCTGCAGGCGTCACCGCCGCCTTCAACCTCAACGTCCTCTCGGTCGTCAACGCGGAGCTCGGTGCCGACTTCGACCTCTCCCTCTTTGAGCACGTCGCCTTCTTCGACCCGGTCAACGAATGGATCGAGATGCGCCTGCGCGTCCGCCGGGCGCACACCGTCCGTATCGCGGCGCTCGACCTCGACGTGGCCTTCGAGCGCGGAGAGGAGCTGCGCACGGAGATCTCGACCAAGTTCACCCGCGAGCGCCTCGAGGCGGACTTCGCTTCCGCGGGCCTCGTGCTGGACGCCTGGTATGAGGACGCGGACGCACGCTTTGCCCTCGCGGTCGCCCGCGTAGGCTGATGACCGTGGACGACGATGGCGATCCGATCGGTTACAAGCTGCTGGCGAGCGGCACTCCGGTGATGTACGCCGACGGTGCCGAACTGGGCACCGTCGCCGAGGTGCGTGACAACGTCCGCGAGCACATCTTCGACGGCATCGTCGTGCAGACCGGCGGCGGCTCGGTCTTCGTCGACGCTCCCGAGGTGGAGCGCATCTTCGAGCGGCGCGTGATCCTCAACGTCGACTCCGGAACGGAGTTCGAGGCGTGGAGCGGTTCGGCCGGCCCGGTCGCGGCCGGAGCCGCGCAGCCGGTGTCGTGGTTCAAGCGCCTCCTCGGCCGTTAGGGTCCGTCTGAATTAGAGACGGACCCTTAGGGCAGCGACAGGCCGAAGACGGGTAGCTGCGCGCCGGTCAGCTCGAACAGCCCCACCGCGAGGAGGGCGGCGACGGCGAGCTGGCGCCACGGCGCGGCGCAGGAGCGGCACGCGTATCCGAGGCCGCCGAACACCGCTCCGGCGAGCAGGCCGAGCAGCACCCACCGTTCCAACGGCCCGTAGACGCCGCGCAGGTAGTAGCCCGCGTTCGCGCACGAGAGCGTCAGCGCCCCCAGGCCGGCGGCGGGCCACGGACGCCGGCCTCCCCACCCCGCTGCGAACGCTGCGGCCAGCCAGACCGACGAGGTGCTGATGGCGAGATAGAAGCCGGGCGTCGCCTCTTCCAGGCGGCTGAGCAGTCCGAGCGCGGTCCCGCCGGCGATGCAGATCCGGATCATGCAAGGCGACTTTGCAGTGTCGCCGTGCAGACGGAGTGCAGAAGCGAGGGAGATCTAGATCTAGAGCGCGAGCACGGGAAGCAGCGCGCCGAGCTTGACCTCGGTCTCCGCCAGCTCCTCCGCCGGCTGCGACTCGCGCACGACCCCGACGCCCGCGTAGCAACGCGCCTCCCGGCCGCGCAGCAGCGCGCAGCGCAAGGCGACGCAGAGCTCACCGTCCTCGGAGGAGTCCGTCCACCCCACCGCGCCGGCGTACCAGCCGCGGTCGAGGCCCTCGAGCGCCGGGATGACGGCGGCCGCGGACGCCGGCTCGGCACCGACTGCGGGGGTCGGGTGCAGCGAGGCGGCGAGGTCCAGCGTGCCGGTCGGCTCGCGCAGCTGGGCGCGGATCGGCGTGGCGAGGTGCTGGATGTTGGCAACCTTGACGATGACGGGCTCGTCGGGCGCAGCGACCCAGAGCGCGCGCCGGCGCATCGTGCGCGAGATGCGCCGGGCGACGATGGCGTGCTCGGAGCGGTCCTTGGCCGAGCGCAGCAGCTGCTCGCCGAGGTGGTCGTCGACCGCAGGGTCGGCGGAGCGGCGGATGGAGCCGGCCAGCGCGACCGTCTGGGCGCGCAGCCCCTCGCGCCGGACCAGCAGCTCCGGCGAGGCGGCGACGAAGGCGGCGTCCCCCCGGGCGACCAGGAAGACGTAGCACGAGCCAAACGCGCCGCGCAGCACGTCGTAGACCGCCGCGGCGTCGTGGTCGCGGGCGGTGCGCACGGCGACCTCACGGGCCAGCACGATCTTCTCGAAGTCCCCGCGGGCGATACGATCGGTGGCGCGCACGATCACGTCCTCGAAGTGCTCGGGGGGCATCACGGATGCGACCCGGGTGCGGCCGGCGGGCTCGGGGTCGAGCATCGGCATGGGCCGCTCGACGAGCGAGGCGAGCCGCGCCTCCAGGCGCGCGAGCGTCGCGTCCACGTCTCCCCCGCCCCAAGCTGCGATCGTCAGCCGGACGTCGGTGCCGGCGGCGGCGATCGACACCTCCGGCACGTGCAGCGACGCGGGCGCGAAGCCGTCCCAGTGCGCCGCCTGGCCTCCGGCGTCGGCGAACGCGAAGCCGCCGACGGCGATCAGCCCCGCCCCGCGCGGCCCTTCCGGCGCATCGCAGACGGCATCCGAGGCAAGCTTGCGCCACCGCACCGCGGCCCGCGTGAAGCGATCGCGACCCGTTTCCTCGACGGCGTGCACGCAGCCGAGCCCCGCCAGCGCCGAGCCCTCGGACTCGAAGCAGAACAGCGGCTCGTCACCCTGTCGCGACGCGACCGCCACCGCAGCGGGGTCGACGCCCGGCGCGAGCGGCACGGAGATCGCCGCCAGGCCGCGCGTCTGTCGCAGCCGCCGCGCCAGCACGTCGCGCTGGGCGGAGGTGAGCGGACGGTGCAGCAGCGCGGTAGCCACGTCTCCACGCTACCCCTAGCGTGCGCCCGAGCACGATGGCCGAGCGCCGCATTCTCACTACGACGGTCACCTCTGTGACGCAGCTCACGCCCGGCATGGTCCGCGTTCAGGTGGCCGGCGACGACCTCGCCGACTTCGGCGTCGGCACTCATACCGACCACTACGTCAAGCTGCAGTTCCCAGCCGGCGGAGACGAGCGTCCCAAGGTCCGCTCGATCACCGTGCGCGAGTTCGACGCGGCGACCCGGCGGCTCACCCTGGACTTCGTCGTCCACGGCGACGAGGGCTTCGCGGGTCCCTGGGCCGCCGCGGCGCAGCCGGGGGACACCCTGCGGATGCTCAGCCCGGGCGGCGGCTACGCCCCCGACCCCAGCGCCGACTGGCACCTGCTCGCCGGCGACGCGGCCGTCCTCCCGGCCATCGCCGCCTCGCTCGCCCGCATCGGCGTCGGCGTCCGCGTGTACGTGGTGGCGGAGGTCGACGGCCCGCAGGAGGAGCAGCCGCTCGAGACGCCCGGCGACCTGCACCTGCGCTGGGTGCACCGCAGCGGCCCGCCCGGCGCGGAGCCCGAGCTGCTCACCGACGCGGTGCGCGCCCTCGAGCTTCCCGGTGGTCGCGGCCACGCCTTCGTCCACGGCGAGGCGAGCTCCGTGCGCGCGCTGCGCCGCCACCTGCTCTCCGAACGGGGCCTTCCGAGGGAGGCCCTGTCGGTCTCGGGCTACTGGAAGCGCGACCGCACCGACGAGGGGTGGCGCGCCGACAAGGCGGAATGGAACCGCCTCGTCGAGGCCGACGCCTAGCTACTTCCCCCGGATAAACGGGTCGGGTGAGTGGGGGCCGTCGGCGAGGGCCGGC
>JBBJOW010000041.1:0-37480 GCA_037724045.1 Solirubrobacteraceae bacterium | reverse complement strand
GATCGCCATGGGCGCGTGCTCGAGCTCCATGGGCGTCTTCAACAACTACGCGATCGTGCCGGCGGACAAGTTCATGCCCGTCGACATCCACGTCCCCGGCTGCCCGCCGCGGCCGGAAGCGCTGATGCACGGCATCCTCAAGCTGCGCAACCAGATCCAGTCCCAGCCCGACACGGGCTGGCGCGAGCGCTACGGCGCCTACGGGACCGAGGAGCTGCTGCCGGACACGAACGTGAAGGCGCCGTCCATCGCCGTGCCGGGCGGCGAAGGGGGCCAGGGTGCCTGACGCCACCGGCCTCGAGCTGATCGCCGGCGACCTCCGCGACCAGGACGCCGACGCGGTGCTCGGGACGGTGTTCTTCCGCGACAAGGCCGTGCTGCTCGTCGCCGCGGAGTTCGTCCCCACCGCGCTCGAGGACCTGCGCGGGCGCGGATATGGCTTTCTGAGCAGCGTCCACGGCGTGGACTACTTCCCCGAGGAGCCGCGGCTGGGCGTGCACTACGAGATGCTCGACATGCACACCGTGGACCGCATCACGGTCAAGACGCGCGTGCACACCGAGCACCCGCACGTCCCGTCGGTCACCAACGAGTGGCCGACCGCCGACCATCAGGAGCGAGAGGTGTACGACATGTTCGGCGTCGTCTTCGACGGCCATCCCGACCTGCGCCGCATCCTCATGCCCGACGACTACGAGGGCCACCCGCAGCGCCGCGACTTCCCCATCGGCGGCGAGCCGGTCCTCTTCACCCACAACGAGCAGCGCAGCCCGGGGTGGTTCAAGTGACCGACGCCGTGACGTCGTCCGGAGATCCGAACTTGAGAGGATCGGAGGCCGAAACGCCTCTCAGGACCGGCGTCGTCGACCGCCTGTCGCTCGACGCGAGCGACACCTCCGAGGAGCTGCTGACCCTCAACTTCGGCCCGCACCATCCGGCCACGCACGGTGTCCTGCGCCTGATCACCACGCTCGAGGGGGAGGTCGTCCGCGACCTCAAGCCGATCATCGGCTACGTGCACACCGGCATCGAGAAGACCGCCGAGGACAAGGCCTACTGGAAGGCCATCCCCGTCATCGAGCGGATGGACTACCTCGCCTACTTCTTCAACGCTTACGCCTTCTGCGGCGCGGTGGAGACGCTGGTGGGCCTCGACGTGCCGCCGCGCGCGCAGTACCTGCGCGTGATCCACATGGAGCTCAACCGGATCATGAGCCACCTCGTGTGGCTCGGGACGAGCGCGCTGGACCTCGGCGCGATCTCGATGTTCTGGTACTGCTTCCGCGATCGCGAGACCATCCTCGACCTGTTCGAGATGTCCACGGGCCAGCGCATGCACACGCGCTACTTCCAGGTCGGCGGCGTCTTCGAGGACATCCCGACCGGGTTCGCCGCGAAGGTGCGCGCGTTCTGCGACGACATGCCGTCGCGCGTGGATCAGTTCGGCGCGCTGCTCGACAACAACGAGATCCTCGTCCAGCGCCTGCGCGACGTCGCCACCGTCGACGAGCAGACGCTGCTGGGCATCGGCGTCACCGGCCCGCTGCTGCGCGCGACCGGCAACCCGTGGGACCTGCGCAAGGCGGCGCCGTACTGCTCCTACGACCACTTCGACTTCAAGGTCCCGGTCGGCACCGTCGGCGACAACTACGACCGCTACCGCTGCCGTATCGAGGAGATGCGCGAATCTGTGAGGATCGTCGCCCAGGCGCTCGACGGCCTGCCCGAGGGCCCGTTCATAACAGAAGACCGCAAGTACGCGCTGCCGCCGCGCCACGAGCTCGCCACCTCGATGGAAGCGCTGATCCACCACTTCAAGCTGGTGACGGAGGGCTTCCGCGTGCCGCCGGGCGAGGTCTACTTCCCGATCGAGTCCCCGCGCGGCGAGCTGGGCTGCTTCGTGCGCTCCGACGGGTCCTCCAAACCCGCGCGCGTCCACATGCGCGACCCGAGCTTCGTCAACCTGCAGGCCACGCGCGTGATGTGCAAGGACGCGTACATCGCGGACTTCATCGCGACGCTGGCGATGCTCGATCCGGTGCTCGGGGGCATCGACCGATGAGCTCCGAGCTGGGGGACATGGTCCGCCGCTTCGAGCACGGTTCGCGCGTGCCGGGCTGGGACGAGGCGGCCGACCTGGAGCGCGATCCCGCCGTCGTCCCCGATCTCGCGACGACGCCGGTTCCGCAGGATCTGCACACGCTGATCGACGAGTACATGTCGCGCTACCCGGACCGGCGCAGCGCGTCGATCCCCGCGCTGCGCGCCGCCCAGCGCCACCACGGGTGGCTGTCGCCGAGCGCGGTCGAGCAGGTCGCCGCGATCATGCGCCTCACCCCTGGGTATCTCGTCGCCGTCGCGACCTTCTACGACATGTTCGAGCACGCGCCGACCGGTAAGCACACGATCTACGTCTGCACGAACATCTCCTGCTCGATGCGCGGCGGCGACCGTGTGTACGAGGCGATGCTCACGGCTGCCGGCGACGACCCCTCCTTCAACATCCGCTCCTTCGAGTGCCTGGGCGCGTGCGACATCGCGCCGATGGCCTCGGTCAACAGCGTCTACGTCGGCCCGCTCAAGCTCGACGACTGCGACACGGTGGTCGCGCAGCTGCGCGCGGGCGAGGAGCCGCTGCCCGCCAAGCAGCTCGCGCGCGCGCCGATCGCGAGGACGTGGTGGGCGACCGGCGACCACCCTGAGGGCGAACCCACGGGACCCAGGGAGCGGTAGATGGAACTCCTGTTCAAGGACATCGACGAGCCGGGCCTGAACACGCTGGCCGTGTACGAGGCGCGCGGCGGCTACGAGATGGCCGCCCGGGCGCTCGACATGGACCCGGCCGGGGTACTCGACGAGCTGCTGGCCTCCGGCGTGCGCGGACGCGGCGGTGCCGGCTTCGCCATGGGCAAGAAGGCGTCGTTCCTGCCCAAGGGCGACATGGACAAGTACCTCGTCTGCAACGCCGACGAGTCCGAGCCGGGCACGTTCAAGGACCGCGAGCTGATGCAGAAGAACCCGCATCTGCTGATCGAGGGCGTGATCGTCTCCGCCCACGCGGTCGGCGCCAACAACGCCTTCATCTACATCCGCGGCGAGTACGACTACGTCGCCGACATCCTCGACGCCGCGCTCGCGGAGGCCAAGGCCGCCGGCCGGGTCCCCGCCGGCCTGAACCTGTGGTTGCACCGCGGCGCGGGCGCCTACATCTGCGGTGAGGAGACGGCGCTGCTGGACTCGTTGGAGGGCAAGCGCGGCAACCCGCGCCTCAAGCCGCCGTTTCCCGCGGTCCAGGGCCTCTACCAGGGGCCGACGCTGATCAACAACGTCGAGACGCTGATGAACGCCCCGATCATCATGCGGATGGGGGGCGCGGAGTTCGCGAAGATCGGGACGGAGACCTCGACGGGCACCAAGGTCGTGTCTGTGAGCGGCTGCGTGCAGCGCCCGGGCAACTACGAGATCGTGCTCGGCACGCCGACCCGCGAGATCATCTTCGACCTCGCCGGCGGGCCGCCCGAGGGCCGCACGATCAAGTGCTTCTTCCCCGGCGGCTCGTCCTCCCCTGTGCTGCCGGGCGACGACGCGTCGCTGGACCTGCCCTACGACTTCGACACGCTGCAGAAGGCCGGCACCATGCTCGGCTCGGGCGCGATCATCGTCGTCGACGACAGCGTCCCGATCCTCGACGTCGCGCTGAAGACCGCGATGTTCTATCGCCACGAGTCGTGCGGCAAGTGCACGCCGTGCCGCGAGGGCACCAACTGGACGGTGAACATGCTCGAGCGCATCGAGCGTGGCGAGGCGACGCCGATGGACCTCGACATCATGACCTCGATCTGCGACCAGATCATGGGCAACTGCCTGTGCGTGCTCGGCGACGCGATGGCGATGCCGATCGCCTCGATGATCAAACACTTCCGCTCGGAGTTCGAGGAGCACATGGAGCGGGTCCAGCTGGGCGCGGCGCTCGTCTGATGCCGCGCCCGGAGGTCAAGATGGTGACCTTCTCGATCGACGGTCGCGAGGTGACCGCGCCGGAGAACATCATGCTCGTCGACGGGGCCCTCTACGGCGACGTCGACATCCCGGTGTTCTGCTACGAGCGCAAGCTCGGCCAGCCCGTCGGCGCGTGCCGCATGTGCCTGGTGGAGATCGAGGGCATCCCGAAGCTGCAGACCGCGTGCTCGACGCCCGTCAAGGACGGCATGGTCGTCGTCACGCAGAGCGAGCGCGTGCAGATCGCGCAGCGCTCCGTGGTCGAGTTCCTGCTCATCAACCACCCGCTCGACTGCCCCGTCTGCGACAAGGGCGGCGAGTGCCCGCTGCAGGACATCACCTACGGCTGGGGCCCGGGCACGACGCGCTTCATCGAACCCAAGCGCCACTTCCGCAAGCCGCTCGAGCTCTCGCCGCTGATCGCGATCGACCGCGAGCGCTGCATCCTCTGCTACCGCTGCGTGCGCTTCAGCCAGGAGGTCTCCGAGGACTACCAGCTGGTCCTGCAGGAGCGCGGCGCGCACTCCTACGTCTCGACCTTTGACGGCACGCCCTACGTGGCGCCCTTCAGCGGCAACATCACCGAGCTGTGCCCGGTGGGCGCGCTGACGTCGTCGACGTACCGCTTCCGCGCGCGCCCGTGGGAAATCGAGGGCGCTGGCTCGGTCTGCGCGCTGTGCCCGTCGCAGTGCAACGTCGAGCTGACGGTCCGCGACGACAAGGTGATGCGCGTCCTGTCGCGGGAGCATCCCGAGGTCGACGACGGCTGGCTGTGCGACAAGGGCCGCTACGCCTTCCAGTACACGCACTCCGACGAGCGCATCGTCACGCCGCTCGTGCGCGAGGGCATCCAACTGATGCCGGTGACGTGGGAGACGGCCATGGACGCCGCCCGCGCCGCGCTGAAGAAGGGCAACGTCGCCGCGCTGGCCGGTGGGGAGACCACCAACGAGGAGGCGTTCCTCGCGGCGAAGCTGTTCGACCGCATGGCTTCGTCACCCGCTCCGGAGCTTCCGGCGGCGCTCTACTCCCCCGGGCTGCAGGCGAAGGTGCCCGACCTCGAATTCGCGCACACCGTGCTCCTGCTCGACACCGACCCCGTGGACGCCGCGACGATCTGGGACCTGCGCATCCGCAAGGGCGTGCGCCGGCGCGGCGTGCACCTGGCCATCGCGTCCGCGCGGCCGACCTCGCTGGACGCCAACGCCGCGATGGTGGTCCGCCACGCGCCCGGGGCGCTCGAGGCGCTGCTGGTCGGCCTCGACGCCGCACTGGCGGGCGACGACGGCAACTTGGGCGGCGGCGCCGCCGCCGCGGGCTCGACGGCCGCGGCCGTGCGCGGCCTCGCTGAGCAGCTCGCGGACGGCGGGGAGGACGTGGTCATCGTCGCCGGCGAGCGCTGCCTGACCCCCGGCGTCGCGACCGCGCTGCTGAACATCTCCACCCGGCTCGGCCTCGAAGGCCGCGACGGCGCGGGACTGCTCATCGCCCCCTTCTCCGCGAACGGGCGCGGGCTGCGCGAGGTGGGCTTCGCCGGCGACGCCGCCGCCATCCGCGACGAGCCGCCCGCGGTCCTCTACCTGCTCCACGCCGACCCCCTCGCGCAGTACCCCGACCGTGACGCGTGGGAGGCGGTGCTCAGCGGCGCGCAGACGGTCATCGCCCACGAGTCGGTGATGACGGAGACGATCCGCGAGTACGCCGACGTCGTCTTCCCCGCCGAGGCCTATCCCGAGAAGGACGGCACGCTCACACACCCCGACGGGCGCGTGCAGCGGCTGCGGCCCGCCATCGGCCGCGCCGGCGAGGTGCGCGCGACCTGGCGCGTGCTCTCCGAGCTGGCCGGCGCTCCGCTCGCCGCCGGCGCCCTCGCCTCCAAGGCCCTGTTCGAGGAGGTCTACCCCGGCCTGACCCTGGACGCGATCAGCGGCCGTGGCGCCTACCCGGAGCGCGCCACCGCGCCCGCGTGGGAGCTCGCGTCGCTGTCGGTGCCCGACGCCACGCCCCCCGGCCTGCGCTATGGGAGCTTCCGCACCGTGTGGGCGGCCAAGGAGGTCGGCCTCTCCCCGGTCCTGCGTTTCGCCCGGCCCGAGGCGGCGGTCGAGATGTCCCCCGTCGACGCGCAGCGCCTCGGCGTGCAGCACGGCGAAGAGGTCGAGGTCACGAGCAACGGGCACGTGGTGCGAGGTCCCGCGGTCCTGCGCGCTGCGCTGCCCACCGGCAGCGTCTTCCTCCCCGAGGGCGTGGAGGGTGCGCCCGCCAACCTGATCACGGCCGCCACCGTGGAGGTCCGCGGCACGCGCGAGCTCGTCGGCGCGCCCGCCGCCGTCGGCGCCTCGAGCAGCTTCGCCGAGAATGTCTCGAGCGAGAAGCCCACCGAGCAGCAGCTTCCCGATGCCGGCGGCGTCGGCTCCGACGGCACCCTGCCCGCCGAGGACGCGGGCGATCTCTAGTGGCCGGCCTCGAACCACTGATCGCCGTCGTCGGCTACTACGAGGACTGGTGGATCCAGATCCTCAAGGCGATCGTCATCTTCGCGGTCTTCCTCGGCATCCTGCCGATCGTGATCGTTGCCGAGCGCAAGCTGCTCGGGCGCTTCCAGCACCGCTACGGCCCCAACCGCGTCGGCCCGTTCGGCTTCCTGCAGCCGCTCGCCGAGATCCTCAAGTTCGCCACCAAGGAGCCCATGCAGCCCAAGACCGCGGTCGGCTTCCTGTTCGCGGCCGCGCCGGTGATCTCGATCGTCACGGCCGTCGCGGCGATCGCGGTGGTGCCGTTCTCCAACACCGTCGACATCTTCGGCACGCAGGTCGGCCTCTACGGCATCGACTCCGACATCGGGATCCTCTACGCATTCGCCTTCGGCGCCATCGCCTTCTACGGGCTGATGCTCGGCGGCTGGGCTTCGGGCTCGAAGTACTCGTTCCTCGGGGCCATGCGCGCCGCCGCGCAGCTGATCTCCTACGAGGTCGCCCAGGGCCTTGCGCTGGTCGGCGTGATCATGACCGCGCAGACGCTGTCGCTGACGGAGATCGTCACCGCCCAGGAGGGCATGTGGTACATCGTCCCGCAGTTCGTCGGCTTCCTCATCTTCCTGATCGCCGGGTTCGCGGAGACCAACCGCGCGCCCTTCGACCTGCCCGAAGCCGACGCAGAGCTCGTGCAGGGCTACATGACCGAGTACGGCGGGACGCGCATGGTCGCGTTCCTGTTCGCCGAGTACCTGAACCTGCTGATCGTCAGCGCGTTGGTCGTCACCATCTTCCTCGGCGGCTGGATGCTGCCGTTCGGGATCAACCCGCCGACCTGGGTCGACCCTATCGTCGTGCTCGGCAAGATCTCGCTGCTGATGTTCTTCTTCTTCTGGGTCCGCGCGACGCTGCCCCGGCTGCGCTACGACCAGCTCATGAGCTTCGGCTGGAAGATCCTGCTGCCGCTCGCCACCCTCAACGCGCTCGTTACCGCGATTATCCTGGTGATCACAGATTGACCCCTCCATACGAACCCACCGCCGATGACATCTCCGTCATGCCGCGCCCCAAGACCGGCGCGGCGAGCGGCACCTACCGCACCTTCGGCGAGACGCTGCGCGGCCTGAAGACTACGATGGCCCGCTACGTCGAGGGACCGAAGACCATCCAGTACCCCGAGGAGAAGGTCCCGGTCTATCCGCGCTTCCGGGGTCGCCACCGGCTGCACCGCTTCGAGGACTCAGAACTCGAGAAGTGCGTCGGCTGCTCACTGTGCGCCGCCGCCTGCCCGGCCGACTGCATCCGCGTTGTCGCCGCCGAGAACACGCCCGACAACCGCGTGTCCGCCGGCGAGCGCTACGCGGCGGTCTACGAGATCAACATGTCGCGCTGCATCTTCTGCGGCTACTGCGAGACGGCGTGCCCGTTCGACGCCATCACCATGGGCCACGACTTCGAGATGTCCGACTACAACCGCTCCGACCTCATCTTCACCAAGGAGATGTTGCTCGCCGAGCCGCTGGACCGGACTCCGCTGCGCTCCGAAGGCGAGTAGCTCAGCGCTTGCGGGAAGAGCCCTGTGTGACTCTTCTGGGCAGCGGAACCGGGGAGAGCTTGTCGGCCACGAGACCTGCGAAGCGGCGGGGCTCGGCCTTGGCGACGAGCGTGGTGAGCTCCGTGCGCTCCTGCTCGGACAGATTCTGTGTCGTGCGGCCCTTCCCCTTGCGCACGAGCGTGAGCAGCCGGCGGCGCTCCTCGGGCTCGAGCAGCGACACATGGTCGCGCGCGAGCAGCGCGACCTCGGCGATGGCGAGCACCTTGAAGATCGGGAGGCGCTTGAGGCCGGGGACGTGGCTGATGATGCGGACTGGTAGCGGGGGCACGGTTCGAAGCGTATGATGCCGCCATGGTCGAACTCGGTCCGGGTCAGGCGTCGCTGAAGGTGCACACGGCGCGCGAGGGGGTTGCGGCCAAGATCGGCCACGACCTCGAGATCGAGGTGGCCGACTGGTCGGCCACCTACGGCGAGGACGGCTTCGAGCTGACCGCCGACGCCGGCTCTCTGCGGATTGTTGACGGCCACGGCGGCGCCAAGCCGCTGTCGGACGGCGACCGCAAGAAGATCAGCAAGAACATCGACAACGACATTTTCGGCGGCGGGACGATCCACTTCAAGACCACCGCGCCGGGCAAGGGGGAGCTGCAGCTCAACGGGGTCACCAAACCGGTCGCCTTCGTTCTCGACGTCACCGGCGGCAAGCTTGCCGGCGAGGCGACGGTCAAGCAGACCGACTTCGGCGTCAAGCCGTACACGGGCTTCCTCGGAGCGCTGAAGGTGGCCGACGAGGTCAGGATCACCGTCGACGGCAATCTGCCGTAAGCTTTCGGCAGTACAAGCGGTTCGCAGTTCGTGCCACAAGCACCTCCGCGGCTCGCAGGATCAACACACCCGGAGGATTCGCCAGATGGCAACCGGAACCGTCAAGTGGTTCAACAACGACAAGGGCTTCGGCTTCATCACGCCCGACGATCAGGGCAAGGACCTGTTCGTCCATCACACGGCGATCGAGTCGAACGGATATCGCTCCCTCGACGAGGGCGCCCGCGTCGAGTACGAGGCGGCGGAGGGTCCCAAGGGCCCCAACGCGACCAACGTCCGTCAGATCTGAGCTGACATTGCTGGCGGTCGCGTTCTACGACGTCGCGCTCGCCGTCCACATCATGGCCGTGGTGGCAGCCTTCGGGCTGCCACTGGCCTATCCCCTGATGGTGCCGTACGCGCGCCGCCACCATCCGCGTGCGATGCCGGCGGTGCACGACCTCCAACACCGCTTCAACAACCGCATCACCGCGGTCGGCACCGTCGTGATCCTGCTGATCGGCGCCTACCTGGCCGGCGACCGCGACTACTTCAGCGAGGTCTGGGTGATCGTCCCGCTGATCATCCTGTTCATCATCGGCGGCGTCGGCGGCGCGATCATCGTCCCCGCCACGCGCAAGCTCCACGAGCTCGCTCAGCGTGACGTCACGCGCGGCGACGCCCCCGGCGACGCGTTCACCTTCAGCGAGGAGTACGACCGGGAGTTCGCGCGCTACCTGCGCGCCGAGCAGTTCCTCGGGGTGCTCGTGCTGGTCGCGATCTTCTTCATGACCGCCAAACCGTTCGCGTAGCGGCACGGAAGCGGTCGGCGAGCGCACTGAAGCGCTCGACCAGCTCGGGTGGTTCGAGCACCTCGAAGTCGTAGCCGAGCATCCCGATGCGCGCCGCGAGCCAGTCCAGCGCTTCCGAGCGAAGCGAGGTTGAATCACCCGAGCGGTACTCGCAGCGGTCCTCGCCGGCCTCCTCCACGCATGCGCGCGCCCACGGGAAGCGCTCGATCACCGCGGCCGCCGAGGCGTGCAGGATCACCCGCGCCTGGTAGGGCTGGGGCGCGCGGGCGAGGTTGGACGTGACGTAGGTGGCAGCGTCGGCGGCCGGCAGCTCGCGCGGGGTGAAGCGCTTCAGCGCGCCGCGCGGTCGGTCGATCCGGTCCACGCGGAACGTCCGCCAGTCTTCGCGGCCGCAGTCGAAGGCGACGAGGTACCAGCGCCGGCCGAGGTTGACCAGGCTGTGCGGCTCGACCTCGCGGCGCGAGCGCTTGCCGTCCTGCGCGCGGTAGTCGAAGCGCACCCGCTCCTGCTCGCGGCACGCTCCGGCGAGCACGGTCAGGCATTGGGGGTCCACCGTCGGCCCGGTCGCCGCCAGGGTCACCGTCGCGGACTGCAGCGCGTTGACGCGGCGGCGCAGGTGCTCGGGCAGGACCTGCTCGAGCTTGACCAGCGCGCGCACGGAGGTCTCCTCGATGCCGGTCACCGACGCGCCCGCCGCGGTGCGCAGGCCGACGGCGATGGCCACCGCCTCGTCGTCGTCGAGCAGCAGCGGCGGCATCGCCGTCCCAGCGTGCAGGCGGTAGCCGCCGGCGGGGCCCGTCATCGCGTCCACGGGGTACCCGAGGGTGCGTAGGCGCTCGATGTCGCGGCGCACCGTGCGGCCAGACACCTCGAGCCGGCCGGCGAGCTCGTGGCCGGGCCATTCCCGCCGCGTCTGCAGCAGCGACAACAGCTCCAGCAGGCGTCCTGAGGTCGGCGTCATCGAGATTCGTAACCTACCGTCAATTGCGGCCAGTTACTGACCTAAACCTTCCGTAGGGTTGGCGCATGGCAATCCAAACCGGACCACGAATAGCCTCCCGAGAGATGAGCGAGATCGCGATCAGCGCGGAGGGGCTCGTGAAGACCTTCGGCGACGTACGAGCCGTCGACGGGGTCGACCTCGAGACACGCGCAGGCACTGTCCTTGGCCTGCTCGGCCCCAACGGCGCGGGCAAGACGACGGCGGTGCGGGTCATGACCACGCTGCTCAAGCCCGACGCCGGGACGGTGCGGGTGGCCGGCCTCGACGTCGTCAAGGACGCCGCTGCGCTGCGCCAGAAGATCGGCCTGGCCGGCCAGTACGCGGCGGTCGACGAGAACCTCACCGGCCTCGAGAACCTCACCATGGTGGGGCGCCTGTACGGCGAGAAGCGCGCCGCGGCCAAGAAGCGCGCCTCCGAGCTGATCGAGCAGTTCGGGCTCACCGAGGCGGCCAAGCGCCCGGCGAAGACGTATTCCGGGGGCATGCGGCGCCGGCTGGACCTGGGGGCCGCGCTGGTCGCCAAGCCGCCCGTGCTCTTCCTCGACGAGCCGACGACCGGTCTGGACCCGCGCAGCCGGCTGGACCTATGGGGCACGATCGAGGAGCTTGTGGGCGAGGGACGCACCGTGCTGCTCACCACGCAGTACCTCGACGAGGCGGATCGCCTGGCCGACCAGATCGCGGTCATCGACCATGGCAAGGTCATCGCCGAGGGCACGTCGGATCAGCTCAAGGACCGCGTGGGGGGCGAGCGGCTCGAGGTGACCCTTGCCGACGCGGCGGACGCCGACCGCGCCGTTCGGGCGCTGGCGGACATGTCCGACCAGCCGCCGGCCGCGGATGGCCAGGTGGTCTCGCTCACCGCGCGCCAGCGCAACGGCACCATCGTCCAGGCCGTCGGCAAGCTCGCCGAGGCGGGCATCGACGTGGACGACCTCGTCATGCGCCGGCCCACCCTGGACGACGTCTTCCTGACGCTCACCGGCCGAGCCGTCGAAGAGGCAGAGCTCCAGGAGCAGTCGTGACGCCCCACGGGCGGTCCCACACCGACAGCTCATCCTTGAGGGCGGTTTCGGCGGGTAGGCGCCTGGTCTCGGACACCCTGATCATCGCGGAGCGCAACCTGATCCGGCTGCCGCGCGCCCCCGATCTCCTGCTGGCCTTCACGGTCCAGCCGATCATGTTCTTCCTGCTCTTCGTGTACGTCTTCGGTGGCGCGATCGCGACGCCGGGCTTCGAGGACTACAAGGACTTCATGCTCCCCGGCATCGTCGTGCAGAACATCGCCTTCGGCGGGTTCGTGACCGCGCTCGGGCTCAACGAAGACCTCAACAAGGGCCTCATCGACCGCTTCCGCTCGCTGCCGATGGCGCGTGCGGCGGTGCTCGGCGGTCGCACCCTGGCCGACGTGGTCACCAACGCGCTGTCGCTGGCGATCATCGTCATCACCGGCCTGATCATCGGCTTCTCGTTCCAGGCATCGGTGGGCGAGATCGCGCTCGGCGTCCTGCTCATGCTGCTGTTCGGCTACGCGTTCTCGTGGGTCTTCGCGTGGCTGGGGATGCTCGTGTCATCTCCGGAGGCGGCGAACTCGGTCGGCTTCATCGCGGTGTTCCCGCTGACGTTCATCTCGTCGGCGTTCGTGCCGACGGACTCGATGCCCGACTGGATGAAGACGTTCGCCGACGTCAACCCGTTCACGACGCTCGTGGACGCGATGCGGTCGCTGTGGCTGGACGCACCGGCCAACAGCGACGTCTGGGCGTCGTTCGTGTGGTGCCTTGTCATCTTCGCGATCTTCGCCCCGCTCGCCGTCGCGCGCTACCGGTCCTCCTCGACGCGCAACTAGCGGCAGCTTTGGCCGGGGCCTGGACGCCCCGCCACGCGGCAGGCTGCACGCGTTGGCGGGGTTAGGACCCCACTCAGGCGTGCAGCGCGGGACTTCCTCCTCCCTCACCAGCGCAGTTGTCAGCTCGCTTCCATCAGTCGCGCGCGTGCGAGCGGAACGGGTAGCGGCCGCGCGGTCAGCCGACCGGCATGCCGTAGGCCGATACGAGGCGGTCGCGACCGCCGCGTCCGTGTCGGAGACGTAGTGGCGCAGGCGTGAGTTGAGCGCAGGCGCGACGAGGCGGACCTCGTGGGCGCCGTGCCTCTGCGCCCGGTCCGCGATGGACTCGAGCAGCGCCCGGCAGGGGCAGGTCTCGTTGGCGACGACGAGGATGCGGTGGGCGGTGGGCATGCGTTCGCAGTCCAGCGCGACGCGCTCCGTTTCAGCCGAGGTCGAAGAGCTCCTGGAGCTTCATGCCGAAGCGGACGTCCCCGAGGACGCGCAGCCGGCCCTTGAGGGCCAGGCGGCGCGGGCCGGCGGCGCCGGAGACGATCTTGCGCAGATCCGTGGGCCGGACCTTGAGGGTGAGGCGCGCGTCGTCGTGCTCGGGCTCGGCGGTGGCGGTACAGCGCCCACCGGAGAGCACGAGCTCGCGGTGGTCGTAGCCGCCGCCCGGCTTGTCCCACAGCTTGATGTGGATAACCGCCTCCACGTCCTCGTCACCGCGGTAGGTGCCGGCAAAGTGGGCCACGAGCGCGTCGATGACCGGCCCTCGCGCGGCCGGGTCCTCCATCAGCTCCGCGAAGGCGTCCTCGTCGAGCTTCTCGACCTGAGCGTAGACGCGGGAAGGCGCTTCCGAGCGGAGCGAGGTTGGATTGAAGTCGATCATCGGCGCAGGAGCAGCAGGAGCAGGACGCCGACGAACGCGATCTGCCCGAAGCCCGCCGCGGTGCCAAGATTGGCTGCGCCGAGCAGCTCCGCGAGGCCGGTCACGGCAGCGAAGACAACGGCGAGGATGGCGAGGTCGCGGAGCATGCGATGAGCCAGTCTGACGATCGCAGAGGCTCAAACGCGGCTGGCCCATAGGATTGCCCCCGCGCATGGCCGAGGTCGTCTTCTTCATCGCCGCAATCGGTGTCATCGCCGGGGCGGTCGGCACCGTCGCCCTCCGGGACCCGTTCTATTCCGTTCTGGCGCTCGTCGGCCACCTGCTGTGCCTGGCTGCCCTGTTCCTGCTGCTGCGGGCCGAGTTCGTGGCCGCCGCCCAGGTCGTCGTCTATGCGGGCGCCATCATGGTCCTCTACGTGTTCGTGTCGGCCTACATCGGCCGCGTCGACCACGCCGCCGGTGCCAACGCCGGCCCCGGGTTGAAGGGCCTGTCCTTCGCCTTCGCGGGCGCGCTGTTCGTCGAGCTGATGATCGCCACGCTCGGAACCGGCCTGGACGCGCTCGGCGACGAGGGCGCCGGCTTCTTCCCCGCCTTCGGCTCCCCCGGCGAGATCGGCAAGCTGCTGCTGACCAAGTACCTGCTCGCCTTCGAAATCGCGTCCTTCCTGCTGCTGGTCGCCGCCGTCGGCGCAGTCATCCTCGCCCGCCGGCGCGAGGGCCTCGAGCCCGCCGGCACCATCTCCGTCGGCGACCTGTTCATGGACCCGAATCGCTCCGGCACCATCGAGGATCACGAGGCGGGTTCGATGCTCGAGTCCGGGGGCTCGCCGAAGCGATGAGCATCACCTGGTACCTCGTCGTCAGCGCGCTCGTGTTCTGCATCGGCGCCGGCGGCATCCTCGTCCGGCGCAGCCCGCTGGTGATCCTGCTCTGCCTCGAGCTGATGCTCAACGCGGCCAACCTCGCGCTAGTCGCCTTCTCGCGCGCGCACGGCAACCAGGACGGCCAGGTCTTCGCAGTCATCGTGATGGTCGTCGCGGCCTGCGAGGTCGCCGTCGGCCTCGGCCTGATCGTGGCGATCTATCGGCGCAACATCCCGGTCGACGTCGACGAGATGCGGGAGCTCTCCGGCTAGATGGTTGATTCCAAATCCTCCGTGGTCGTGCTTTCCCGTCAGGTGGATGCCAGGCGCCGACCGGATCCGAAGGGAATACGGACGTATTCACGAGGATTCGGGTGGCGATCTGGCGCCGCATGGCGGGCAAGCACGCGCCACCCGAATTTGGAATCGACCATCTAGTGGAGACCCTCGGCTGGCTCATCCTGCTCCTGCCGCTCGCCGGCGCCGTCACCATCGGGCTGACCTGGCGCGCGCTGCCGTCGCTCGTGCACGGGCTGATCGGCACGGCGGCCATCGGCGGCGCGTTCGTGTGCGCGGTGCTCGCCTTCCTCGAGCTCGAAGCGAGGGGTGAGGAGGAGCGTCAGATCGTAGCGGTGGCGTGGGACTACGCCAAGACGGTCGGGGTGGACGCCGAGGTGAGCATCCTGCTCGACCCGCTGTCGATCCTGATGTGCCTGGTGATCACCGGCGTCTCGACGCTCATCCACCTCTACTCGACCGCCTACATGGCCTCCGACCAGGGCTATACGCGCTTCTTCGCCTACCTGAACTTCTTCGTGTTCAGCATGCTGCTGCTGGTCCTGGCGGCCAACTTCCTGCTGCTGATCGTCGGCTGGGCCTTCGTCGGCGCGGCGTCGTACCTGCTGATCTCCTTCTGGTACCGCCGCCAGACCGCCACGAAGGCCGGCATCAAGGCGTTCGTCATCAACGTCGTCGGCGACGTCGGGCTCGTGCTCGGCACCTACTTCATCTTCAAGCACGTCGGGACGCTCGACTTCCTGACGACGTTCGAGCGCGTCGAGGAGGAGTTCGCGCGCAACGACGCAGACCTCGTCGCCGGCTGCCTGCTGCTGCTGGTCGGCGCGTTCGCCAAGTCCGCCCAGGTGCCCTTCCACACCTGGCTGCCCGACGCGATGGAGGGCCCGACCCCGGTTTCCGCGCTGATCCACGCCGCGACCATGGTCACCGCCGGCGTCTATCTCATCGCGCGCATGCACCCGCTCTTCGAGCAGGCGCCGATCGCCGCCGACGTGGGGGCGATCATCGGCTGCGCGACGCTGCTGATCGCCGCGACGATCGCGCTCGTCGTCACCGATCTCAAGCGCGTGATCGCCTACTCGACGATGTCGCAGATCGGCTACATGATCATGGCCGTCAGCGCCGGGGCCTACGTCGCAGGCCTCTTCCACCTGATGACGCACGCGTTCTTCAAGGCGCTGCTGTTCATGGCGGCCGGCTCGGTGATCGCCGCGATGGCCGGCACGCAGGACCTCAACAAGATGGGCGGCTTCCGCAAGGCGATGCCGTTCACCTACGGCTGCATAGTCATCGGCGGCCTCGCGCTGTCCAGCGTACCGCCCTTCTCGGGCCTGTTCTCCAAGGACGAGATCATCGCCCTGCAGTTCGAGCGCGGCGGCTTCCACGGAGTGCTCGGCGTGCTCGCGTACCTCGGGTCCTTCCTGACCGCGGTCTACACGTTCCGGATGATCTTCCGCGCCTTCCACAACGAGCCGGTGCCCGAGGCGGTCGAGCTCGAGGGCGGCCATCTGCACCACGCGCACGAGCACACGAACCCGGCCACCGGTGAGGTGGAGGACACCGGGGTCGGCTTCCCCGGCGCCGACCACCACATCGCCGAGCGCGAGCTGCCGATGAAGATCGCCATGGGCGCGCTCGCGGTCGGGGCGATCGGCCTCGGCGCGCTGCAGATCCCCGGGGTGACCAACGCGGTCCATCAATTCCTCGAGCCGACCTTCGCCGACTCCGAGTTCTACGAGGAACTCGAGGCCTCGACGGGCACGGCCTGGCTGGGCATCGTCATCGGCTCGGTCATCGCGATCGCGGGCATCGCGCTCGCCTACCGGCTCTGGGTCCAGGACCGCGAGGCCCCGGCGCGCATCCAGGCGCGGCTGGCCGGCGTGCACGGCTTCTTCGCGCACAAGTGGTACTTCGACGAGTTGATCGACACCGTCATCGTGCGGCCCTTCGCGTGGTTCGGCCGCTTCGGCCGCAACACCTTCGAGCGGCTCGTCGTCAACGGGCTCTTCGTAGGCGGCACGAGCGGCGTCGTGCGGGCGGGCAGCGCCGCGGTGCGTGCGGTCCAGTCGGGTTTCGTGCGCGCCTACGCGGCGCTGCTGATCGGCGGGCTCGCCGCCCTGGCCCTCTACTTCCTGATCGCGGCCTCATGATTACGAAGTATCAGCGAGAGACACCGAAGGGGTCCGCCTCGTGACCGTCCACCTCTCCATCGTGATGTTCGCGCCGCTGGCCTTCGCACTGGCGGGGGCGCTCGGGCCCAAGCGGCTCGCTCCGATCGTCGCGCTGATCGGCACGCTGGTCACCCTCGCCTACGCGGTCCTGATGCTCTTCGACTTCGAATCGGGCCGGCCCGGGCTGCAGTACGTGACGGACTCGGAGTGGATCCCGGAGCTGGGCATCCGCTACTCGCTCGGCGTCGACGGGCTCTCGCTGTGGCTCGTGGCGCTCACCGCGCTGCTGTTCACGGCAACGGCGATCTGGACGCTGGTGCGCCCGATGGCCAAGCCGGGGCTGTGGGCCTTCCACATGGCCCTCGCGCAGAGCGCGATCCTCGGCGCCTTCATGGCCCAGGATCTGGCGCTGTTCGTCGGCTTCTTCGACCTCATGCTGGTGCCGTTCGCGTTTCTGATGCTCGGCTGGGGTGGCCCTGAGCGCCGCCCGGCGACGCTGAAGATGGTCATCTACACACTGGTCGGCTCACTGCTGATGCTGGCGGCGGCGGTGGCCACGGGCGTGCTCGGCGGCGAGGGCGGCACGCCGAACTTCGCCATCGCCGAGCTCGCGCGGGCGCCGGAGGACGGCGGCACGCAGCGGCTGCTGTTCGCGGCCTTCGCGCTCGCGTTCCTGATCAAGATGCCGGCCTTCCTGGTCCAGGGCTGGATGCCCGACACCTACCGCCAGATGCCGCTCCCGGCCCTGGCGGTCTTCTCGGCAGTGCTCTCGAAGGTCGCCGCCTACGGGTTTCTGCGCGTCGCGCTCCCGCTGTACCCGGACGCCGCCGAGGACTTCCAGCTCGCGATCATGATCCTGGCCGTCGTGGGGATCATCTACGGCTCGGCGATGGCCTTCACGCAGACCAACCTGCGGCTGATCCTCGGCTACTCGTCGCTCGCCCAGCTCTCCTTCATCACGCTCGGCGTGTTCGCGCTGAACCTCGAGGGCCAGCAGGGCGCGATCCTGCAGTCGATCAACCACGGACTCGTCACCGTGCCGTTCTTCTACATCGTGCTGCTGGCCGCCGAGCGCGCGGGCGGCTCGGAGGACATCAACGCGCTGGGCGGGCTCGCGTTCCGCGGCCCCGTGATCGCGACGCTCGCGCTGATCGTCGCGCTCGCGACCCTGGCGATCCCCGGGTCGGCGAACTTCGTCGGCGAGTTCTTCATCCTGCTCGGCGCGTTCAAGGCCGAGCTCGTGCTCGCCGTCATCGCCTTCACCGGGGTGGCCCTCGCCTCGGTCTACGTGCTGCGCGCCTACATCCGCACGTTTCACAACCGGCGCGGATCCGGCGTCGCCGAAGAGGGCGGTGCGAGCGACGCCAGCTGGGGCGACCGGCTCGTGCTGATCCCGCTCGTGCTGGCCATCCTCGCCTTCGGGCTCTATCCCCAGGGCGCGCTCGAGGCCGGCGAGCAGGCCGGCGAGCGCCACCCTGAAGTCGCGGTGATCAAGTGACCGAGGCCGTCAAGGCACCCGACATCGACTTCGCGGCGATCTCGCCGCTGATCGCCCTCGCCGCCGGCGCAGTCATCGTGCTGATGTCCGGCCTCATGCGCAGCCGCGCGGTGCGCGCGACGGGCGTGCCGCTGCTCACCGTCATCACCCTGGGCGTGACCATCGGCCTGTCGGTGTGGCAGTTCGACACCAACGCGGAGGTCCTCGAGGGATCGCTGACGATCGACGCGCTGGCGATGACCCTGACGATCCTCTTCTGCGCCGGCGGCATCGCCGCGACCGCGATGGCGGTCGGCTCGATCGCCGTCGAGGACGCCGGGCACGGCGAGTTCCACGCGCTGCTGCTCGCCAGTGTGCTCGGGATGTTCGTGCTGGCGGGCGCGTCGGACCTGGTGGCGCTGTTCATCGGCTTCGAGCTGCTGTCCATCCCGCTCTACGTGCTGTGCGCGAGCGAGCTGCGCAGAGCGACCTCATTGGAGTCGGGCCTGAAGTACCTCATCGTCGGCTCGGTCGGGTCGGCGACGCTCGTGTACGGCCTCGCCCTCGTCTACGGCGCCACGGGTGCGACCGGCTTCGCCGCGATCGCCGACGCCATCGAGGTGACCGGCTTCGAGGGAGATGTGCTGCTGCTCACCGGTGTCGCGCTCGTCGTCACGGGACTCGCCTTCAAGGCCTCCGTCGCACCCTTCCACCAGTGGACGCCCGACGTCTACGAGGGCGCGCCCACCCCGGTGACCGCGTTCATGGCCGTCGCCACCAAGGCCGCCGCGTTCGGGGTGATCCTGCGCTTCTTCGACGTCGCGCTGATCGGAACCGTCACGACCTGGGCGCCGATCCTCGCCGTGCTGGCCACGATCACGATCGTCGTCGGCAACGTCGGCGCCCTGGGGCAGTCGTCGCTGAAGCGCATGCTCGCCTTCTCCTCCGTCGCGCAGGCGGGCTACCTGCTCGCCGGCGTCGTCGTGTCGACGCAGCTCGGCGTCTCCGCGACCGTCTTCTACCTGTGCGCCTACCTGCTGATGAACCTCGCCGCGTTCGGCGTCATCTCCGCCCGCGAGCGGGTGACCGGCCGCGGCGACCACATCTCCTCGCTCAACGGTCTCTCCGACGAGTCGCCGCTGCTCGCTTGGGCCATGACCGCGGCGATGCTCGCGCTGGCCGGCATCCCGGCGACCGTCGGCTTCTTCGGCAAGGTCTATCTGATCGAGGCGAGCGTGGACAACGGCTACGCCTGGCTCGGCGTGGTCATCGTGCTCGGCTCCGCGTTGTCGCTGGCCTACTATCTGCGCGTGGTCGCAGCCATCTGGTCGGGCACCGAGGAGACCTCGGTGCGCAGGTTCACGCCCGGCGGGCAGCCGGTGATGGCCGGCGGCGCCACCGCCCTCGGCCCCGCGGAAGGCGACGAGGCACGCGGCCGCCACCCGCTCGCCGTCGCCGTCGCCGCCGTCTGCATGGTCGCCATCGTGGTGTTCGGCATCTACCCACAGCCGCTCTTCGACGTCGCCAAGGACGCCGGCGACGCGTTCACCGGCCTGCTGTGACCCGCATCCTGATCACCGCGCTCGTGCTCTTCGCGGCGGGGGCGCAGCCGGCGGCCGCGCAGATCTGGCTCGCGGCGGACACGACCCGCGATCGCGGCCACATCGAGCTGCTCACCCTTGCCGAGCCGGACATCGAGCGCGTGTACCTCGCCGAGGAGACCCCGGACGGCCCGCAGGCGATCGGCGACTTCGCGCTCGCCCCCGCCTACGACGACCCGACCTACGGGCCGCTCGTGGGCCACGCCCTGCCCCGCGCGACGCGCTGGCGGTGCGACCTCCTGGAGCGGGGCTTCGTCGCGGTCGGCGTCAGGGCGGACGGCAGCTTCGAGACCAGCCGTTTCGACGTGCGCACACCGTCCTGCCGCGACCGGCTCGAGCTCAGCGTGCCGCGCCGGGTGAAGCCCGGTGCGGCGGTCGCCGTCACCGTGCGCGACAGCTGGCAGACCGGGCTCACCTCGGCCTCGGTCTGCTTCGCGCGGCGGGCCTGCCGGACGCTCGGCTTCGCCGACGGCCAGGCCGAGGCGGCCACGACCTTCCGAGCGGGTGCGGCGGGGCTCGCGCGTGTGGTGTTGCGCGCGCCCGGCCAGCAGACGTCGGCGCCCGTCGCGGTCGGGGTGCGCCCGCCCGCGCCCGAGTCGGCCGGTCCGACGGTGCTGACCACCGGCGACTCAATGATGCAGAGCCTCGACGCCATCCTCGGCGATCGGCTCGCAGGCGTCGCGAACGCAAGGAGCGACGTCCATGCCGGGACCGGCCTCACCACACGCCCTGACGCCTGGTTGAACTGGGCTCGCGGGCAGGTCGCCTCACACCGCCCCGACGCGACCGTCGTGTTCCTCGGGACCAACGACGTGTACGCCATGCAGGCGGCCGGCCGGGCGGTGCAGTGCTGCGGGCGGAAATGGGTCGCGGAGTACGCGCGCAGGGCGCGCACGGTGATGCGCACATACGCCCAGGGCGGTGAAGCCACCGTCCTGTGGCTCGCGCTGCCCACCATGAGCGACCCGCGCCGCGGGCCCTCCACGCGCGCCGTGAACCGCGCACTCAAGACGGCAGCGGCCGACGTGCCGACGGCGCACATCCTGCGCACGGACGAGATCTTCACCCCGGACGGTCGCTTCCGGGCCTCGATGCGCTACGACGGGCGCGTCGTCCGCGTCCGCGCAGCCGACGGCGTCCACCTGTCGGTCGCCGGCGCTCGCATCGCCGCGAGCGCGATCACCGGCTTCCTGAGCCGGGCCGGCATCCTCGGATAGCGCCGTCAGGCGAGCGGGGACCGACCGCCGGAGGCGCGTTCGGCGGCGACCAGCAGCTCGTCGCGGTAGTCGGGGTGGGCGACGGAGGCGAGCTCAAGGCCTCGCTGGTGGATGGTCTTGCCCATCAGCTCGGCCGTGCCGTGCTCGGTGACGATGACGTCGACCTGGTGGCGCGGGGTGGTGATGACGGTGCCGGCCTCGAACCAGGGCACGATGCGCGAGCGGCGCTGGTCGCCGCTGCCGTAGGTGGAGGGCAGGCAGATCAGCGAACGGCCGTTGAGGCTCAGGCCGGGCCCGGAGACGAAGTCCTCGTGGCCGCCGACGCCGGAGTACTGCGCCCCGGCGATCGTGTCGGCGACGACCTGGCCGTGGATGTCGACGGCGAGCGCCGCGTTGATCGTGACCATGGCCTCGTTGCGCGCGATCAGCTCGGGCGTGTTGACGAGCTCGACCGGCAGGAAGACGACCTCCTCGTTGCCGTCGAGCCACTCGTAGAGCTCGGCCGTGCCGGCGGCGAACGTCGTCACCGAGACCCCCGGATAGAGCGCCTTGTCGTTGGTCACCTTGCCGGCCTGGTGCAAGCGCATGCAGCCGGTCGTGAACATCTCCGTGTGCAGGCCGTAGCCGCCGCCGGGTCCCTCGGCCAGCAGCGCGGCGATGGTCGAGGGGACCGCGCCGATGCCGGTCTGCAGCGTCGCGCCGTCTCCGATGAAGGTGCGCGCGTGCTCGGCGATGGCGCGGTCGACGTCGGTCGGCTCGGCGTCGGGCAGCGCCGATCGGCGCCTCCTCGGACTCGATGAGCAGGTCGATCTCGTCGCGGTGGACGGCGTGACGGTGCTCGGGCGGGAGGCCCACCGTGCGCGGGAAGTTGGGCGAGCACTCCACGACGAGCAGGCGCTCGGGGTCGGCGGCGGCGCGGTGCAGCTCGGCGCCCGTGGCGCCGGCATGGACCGAGAGCGAGCACCAGCCGTCGGCGTCGGGAGGGGCGGCGGGAGTCGCCATCACGCGCGGGCGGGTGTGCTCCATCAGCGGCGTGAAGCGGCGGAAGTCTGCCGGGGCGAAGGAGAGGTTCTCGCCGCTGTCGCGCAGGGCGCGCTCGACCGGGCCCCAGAAGCCCGACAGGTAGTGGACGTTGGGGTGCTTGTAGGCCTCGCTCCAGACGGTCAGCAGCGCGCCGTAGAGGCGCAGGTCCTGCCAGTCATCGCGCCCGCCGAGCGCCTTCAGGAACGCCGGGGGCTGGCCGGGGCCCAGGCCGAACCCGATCGTGTCGGTCACCTGCACGCGCGCCACCGCCTCGGCGGCGGTCACCGTGGTGAGGCCCATGGGCGCAACGTACACAACCGCGGAGAGTTTTGGCCGTTCGAGACCTAGGAGGGGTATGCGTGGCCAGGCCTCCGTGGAGTACGTCGCCGCCGTGACGCTGTTGGCGCTCGTGCTCGCGGGCGCCGGGGTGGCCGTGGCGGCGCCCGGCCTCCCCGAGGCGGTGGTGCGCGAGTTGCGCCTGGCCCTGTGCGTGGTCGGCGGCGACGTCTGTGGCGCGTCGGACGCCGCCGCGCGCGGACTCGAGCCGTGCGTGGTGTCGGCCGACGAGCACGCCACGCAGACGGGGGTCAGCTTCCTCGTCCTGCGCGCCGGGGGCACGGACTTCTGGTCGGTGCAGCGGCGCTCGGACGGGCAGTTGACGCTCACCACCGGCTACGGGCAGGACCTCGGGGCGGGCGCGAGCGTAGGGGTCGAGCTCGGCGGCGGGACCGCCGGCGGGTCGGCGAACGCGAGCGTGGGCTTTCAGTCCGGGGACACGTGGACGGTGAGCGAGCAGCAGCTGCGCGTGCTGCTGAAGGGGACGGAGGGTGACCCCAGCCGGGTGCGGCCCGTCCTCTCCTTCATGCTCGGCCGGCCGAGCGAGTCGTTTCTGGAAGGCGGCGGCGAGGCCGGCGCGGAGCTTGCCGCGGAGGCGGTGCGGGAGGTCCCCGGGGCGGGCGCACAGGCGCGGGCGGCGGTCGGCCGCCAGAAGGGCCCGGACGGGACGACGTACTACCTGGACCTGGGCGCGGACACCTCCGGCCCGATCCGCGACGTCGTCCCCGGTACCGACCTCAGCGGCAGGGTCATCGCCGAGTACCGCGCGAGCGACCCGCCGGTCATCACGCTTCGCACCCTCGATCGCGATCATGCGGGCGACGAGATCGAGACCGTGCTGCGGTTGCCGCTGCGCGGCGCCGCAGACGCCGCCGCGGCCCGTCTCCTCGCCTTTGCAGATCTCGGCGATCCGACGGCTGCGGTGCGCGACCTTGTGGCGCGCATCCGCGCGCGCGGCACGATCGAGCGCTTCCGCTACCGCACCACCACCGACGAATCCGGCTGGGCCTACGCGCTGGGTCTCGGGATCGAGCTCGGCGCCGACCGGGCGACGACGTCGCTGCGGCGCGAGCTCGTCGAGGCCGAGGTCCTCGACGGGCCGCTTCCCGCGACCCGTGAGGACTGCCTCGGCACCGTCGCTACGGGGTGACGACGATGTACGCCCGGGCAGGCGTACCGGCCTCGATCGGGTTCGCCGCGGGGACCTGGGCGCGGTAGACCAGGACGTCGTTCTCGTTCGTGCCCGCCGGCACGCACGTGATCGTGTCCGTGTTGCAGCGGCCGACGGACGCCTGACCGGCGAAGTTCGGGTCCGGGGTGCCGTCGGTGTTGGTGTCGACCTGGTTCTGGATGGCGATGCTCGCAGCCAGGCCGTGGCCCTTGAGGCTGGTGCCCGTCTTGACGTAGATGTTCGGGTTGCTGGTGGGCTGATCGTTGGTGCCGGGAGTGGAGATCGTCTTGAACCCGCCCGACTGCTCGACGATCTTGCCCTGCTCGTCGAGGAGCACGTAACGCGTCTGAGAACTGCGGTTGACGTCCTTGTCGGTCAGCGAGCCGTTCTTGACGCTGGCTGAGGTGACCGAGTTCTTGGCGATCTTCGTGGCGGCGAAGGCGCTGCCGCCCAGTGCGATGAAGACGGCGACGGACGCCATGACGTTCGAGTAGCTGAGTCGTTTCATACCGTGCTCTTCGCATATCTCGGCGAAGAGGTTCACCGGCTCGTCGGTCGACAGACCCGTCAGGTACTACCTTCCCTCCATGCTTCGACTCGCCGTCGTCCCGTGCCTGCTGCTCGTGTTCGCAACCGCGTCGGGCGCGGCCTACGCCGGCGGCCCGACTGCGCAGGCCGCCAAGTCGTGCGGCATCTCGGGGAAGGAGCGCAGCTTCGGAGCGACCTACGTGACCACGCTGTCCACCAGGAACACGTCGTGCAGGAACGGCGAGGGCGTCGTGCGCGGATTCCATCGGTGTCGCCGGGAGCTCGGCGGGGACACCTGCAGCCGCAAGGTCGACGGCTACCGGTGCACACAGACGAAACTGGCCACGAGCCCGCTCCAGTACGACGCGCGGGTGACGTGCACCAGGGGCGGCAAGCGCGTCAAGCACACCTACACGCAGAACACCTAGGGCGCGCTCTGGAAGTCCTGGGCAACGGCCTCCAGGACGGTGTCGGCGGCGAGCTCCGCGCCCGTCTCGTTGAGGTGGATGCCATCCGCGTCGCGCACGAGCTGGAGGCTGCCCTCGACGGACATGTCGTCGCGGTACTCGCCGCCGGGCGTGAAGAGCGTCGTCATGTCGAGCACGCGCACCTGGGAGCGGTAGGCGGTCGCCGCCGCACGCACGGCGGCGTTGACCGAGCGCGCGATCTCCTGGCGGTCCTTGTCGCGCGGCAGCGGGAGCGTGAGCCAGTAGACGACGGCGTCCCCGTCACGCCGGTAGGTGTTCATCATCGTCCGCGCGCGCGTCGCGTAGGCCGCCGCCCAGTCGGCGCCGCAGCAGTCGACCCCGTCGATCGCGAACCCCTCGTTGGCGCCGATGAAGACGACGACCGCATCCGGGGTCTGCTCCGCGGTCTGGCGCACCGAGAGCTTGCCCCAGTCCAGGAGCTCCGATTTGGAGATGCCGGTCCCGACGTGGACGTCGCGGACGACCTGCGTCGCGTCTGCACCGGAGAGGCGGCGCGCGAGCACGGTGTCGAGCGGCTGCGCCATCGAATCCCCGGTGACGAGGAGTGTGCGAAGCCCTCGCGCGGGGGCGGGACGGCCGCCGAGGTCTGCGGGTGTGAAGGCGTCCGCGGTGACCGGCTGCACCCGGTCCGCACCGGCGATGGTCGCGTCGAAGCCACCGGGCGCGGTCGTGAGGTCGGCGTCCGGCGAAAGGCCCGCCGTCAGCTCGTGCACGGCGTCGGCGACCGGCAGCCGCTCCCCCAGCCAGGCCGCCGGCCGGCCGACCGCCAGCACACCCGTCCTGATCGGTCCGGGATCGAGCCGTTCGCCGGTGCGCTCGATCGAGGGCCCCTGGGCGACCACGAGCACGACCGCGGCGACGGCGATCGCGATGAGCGCCTCCCGCGCGCCGCGCCGCCGCGTCCTCGGGGAGATCGGTGCAATGAGCTCGTCGGGCATCAGAACTGGAAGTAGATGAAGGGCGGGACGCCCTGGCTGGGCACGGTGGCGGCGACAAGCATCACGACGGCGGCGAGGCCGAGGCCCAGGGCCGCAGGGTTTAGCGCCTCGAGCCGCAGGCGGACCGCATCGATCGGGCGCCGGGGCATGAGCTGGAGCCCGACGACGGCGATCACGGCAAGCACAGCGGGCACGGTCCACAGTGTCGCAGCGCCGAAGTCGCCGAGCTGGCCGATGACGTCGGCGGCGATGCCCAGGTCGGGCGAGCGGAACAGGACCCAGCCGAGCACGATGAGGTGAAACGTCACCAACCAGCGCACGACTGCCGGTGTCGTGAAGCGACCGCTCAGCGCGCGTTCGGCGGCCAGTCCGGCGCCGTGCAGCGCTCCCCACAGCACGAACGTCCACGCGGCGCCGTGCCAGAGGCCGCCGAGGACCATCGTGATCATGAGGTTGCGGTACGTCAGGAGCTTCCCGCCCCGGCTGCCGCCGAGCGGGATGTAGAGGAAGTCGCGTAGGAAGCGGCTCAAGGTCATATGCCACCCGCGCCAGAAACGCTGGAAGCCGAGCGCCGCGTACGGCCGGTCGAAGTTCTGCGGGAAAACGAAGCCGCACAGCAGCGCCACGCCGATCGCGATGTCCGTGTAGCCCGAGAAGTCACAGAAGATCTGCGCGGCGTAGGCGTAGGAGGCGAGGGCGACGTCGGGGGCGGCGTAGGCCTCGGGAACCGCGAAGACGGGATCGACGACCTCGCGAGCGAGGTAGTCGGCGATCATCACCTTCTTGACCAGGCCGAGGGCGATCAGCCCGATCGCCGCGCCCACCGGGACGTTGCGCGGGTCGCGGGGGGCGGCCAGCTGGGGCAGGAACTCCTTGGCGCGCACGATCGGGCCCGCGACCACGTGCGGGAAGAACGCGAGATAGAGACCGACGTCGACGATGGAGGCCGGCTCGATCGTCCGCCGGTACACGTCCACCGTGTACGAGATCGCCTGGAACGTGATGAAGGAGACCCCGAGCGGGATCGCCAGCGCGACGAGCGGGGCGCTCAGCCCGAGCCCGACCGAGCCCAGGACGTTGTTGATCTCCTGCGCGAAGAAGCCGTAGTACTTGAAGACGCCGAGCACGCCGAGGTCCAACGCGACGGCGGCGACCATGATCCGCTTGCGCGCGACGACCCCCTCCGTCCGGTGGATCCACTTCGCCGCAACCTGGTTGCCGAACGTCAGCCCGGCCAGGATCACGCAGAACTCCCACCCGGCCGCGCCGTAGAACGCGTAGCTTGCCGCGAGCATGAAAGGCTTCCACAGACGCTGGTGGCGCATCAGGGCCCAGCTCACCGCGAGCACGAGCGGGAAGAAGATCGCGAACTGGACCGTCGGGAAGATCATCGTCGCGGTACGGCGGGCAACGCGAGGAGCCAGACCTTCATCGGCCGAAACCTAGTGGCCCATCTCGTAACCCCACACCCGAAATGCCGGGCGCCGTTCACCGCCTGGCTGTGTCCTCGCTCGGGGCAAGGGCTCCGCCATTGCACCCTCCCTGCGTCCTTGCCAGCCGGCGCCGACATCCCGGCATTTCCGGCGCGGAATTACGAGACGCACCACTGGTCGCTTCTTCCAGCCGTCCCTCAGGGCGCTCCGCGCGCACGTTGCGGGCGTTACGCCGATGCCATCGGGGGCCCGCGCTAGGGTCGGCCCGAGTGCGCTATCCCGTCGACGAGCTGACCCCCGCAGAGCGCGCGCGGATCGCGCCGCACGTCACGAACCTCGACCAGCCGGTCTTCGCGCTGATCAACCTCCCGGAGACGGTGAAGGGTGCGCTGTTCGCCCGCTACTCGCGCTACGGCGGCACGCTGCGGCGCCTGTTCCTGGACGAGTTCGCGGACTCGCTGCCGCCCGTCGGCGACTCCGGCTACGACGGCGCTGAGGGCCGCCGCGCGGCCGAGCTCTACGAGCGCATCTTCGTCGGCTACGGCGACGACAGCGTCGCGCAGCTCGGGGGTGCGCACGTCGCCGCGGAGTGGTGCTCCAACGTGCTCACCAAGGTGCTGCAGCGACCGCGGCTCGGCGCCTATCTCGAGCAGTCGACCCGCTACCTGGCCTACGACGGCGAGATGGATGGGGGCGGTTACCGCTACTACCGCGACCCGCAGCTCGGACCGGAGTACGCGGCGGCGATGAACTTCATCTTCCGCACCTACTCCGACGCGCTGCCGCCCGTGCGCGCCTGGGTGGAGGAGACCTTCCCGCGCGCCGACGGCGAATCTCCGGCGGCGCGCAAGCGCGCGGTGGACGCAAAGGCGTTCGACCTCCTGCGCAACCTGCTACCCGCGGCCACGCTCAGCCACATGGGCATCTACGCCACCGGCCAGGCCTACGAACAGCTCATCCTGCACCTGATCGGGCACCCGCTGCCCGAGGCGCGCCGCTACGGCGAGCTGATCCTCGACGCCATCAAAGCGGTCATGCCGAGCTTCGTCGCCCGCGTGGAGCGCCCGGAGCGCGGCGGCGAATGGGTCGCCTACCTGCAGCAGCGGCGCACAGCCGGCGCACACTGGGCCGCGCGCCTGGGCCTGGATCGTCCCGAAGTCATCGACGCGCGGCCGTCGGTGACGCTGCTGCATGTGGACGGCGACGAGGGGCAGCTGCTGGCGGCGCTGCTGTTCGAGGCGGCCGGCGCGCCGGAGACGGCGACCCTGGAGGCCGTCGCCGCCATGAGCGACGAGGAGCGCGAACGGGCGATCGCCGACCTGGTGGGCGATCGCGCCAACCGCCGCCATCGTCCCGGCCGCGGCTTCGAGGCGCTGCGCTACCGCTTCGAGGTCGTCTCGGACTACGGCGCGTTCCGCGACCTGCAGCGCCACCGCATGCTCACCGTGCAGTGGCAGGCGCTCTCCCCCGACCTCGGCGCCGGCATCCCCGAGGAGGTCGTGGCCGCCGGCGTGGGGGACGCGTACGCCCGCGCGCTGGATCGCTCGCAGGCGGAGTACCACCGCCTTGCCGGCGCGGGGCTGCTCGACGCCGCGCCCTACGCGCTCTGCCTCGGCTACCGCATCCGCTACGTGCTCGACCTCAACGCCCGCGAGGCCATGCACCTGGTCGAACTGCGCTCCGGCCGGGAAGGGCACCCCGGCTACCGCGCCGTCGCCCACGAGATGCACCGCCTGATCTGCGGCGCCCACCCTGCCGTGGGCTGCGCGATGACCCACGTGGACACCGAGCGCGAGCCCCGCCTGGAGCGCATCCTCTCCGAGATGCGCACCGAGGCGCGCCAGCGCGCCGCCGTCTCGTGACCGACGACGTCTGGGGGCTGGGCGAGTACGAGCGCGTCGCGGAGCGTCTGTACGAGGTCGCCGAGGTGGTCGTCGACGCCGTCGACGTGGTCGCCGGGCAGCGCGTCCTCGACGTGGCCGCCGGCACCGGGAACGTCTCCGCCGTGGCCGCTCGGCGCGGCGCGACGGTGACCGCAACGGACCTGTCGCCGCGCATGGTGGAGCTGGGCGCGGCGCGCACCGAAGGCCTCGTCGTGCGCTGGTCGCAGGCCGACGCGCAGGACCTCCCGTTCGAGGACGGCGACTTCGACACCGCCTTGTCGGTGTTCGGTGCCATGTTCGCGCCCGATCAGCCGCGCGCCGCCGCCGAGCTGCTGCGCGTCGTCAGGCCCGGCGGTGTCGTCGCGATGACCGCCTGGGTGCCCGAGGGCCCGCAGGCCGGCGCCATGGCGGTCATGGCCGCCCAGTTCCCCGACCGCCCGCCGATGATGAACGAGTGGGGCCGGCCCGACGTCGCCCGCGCGCACTTCGAGGCCGCCGGCGCCACGGACGTGATGATCGAGCGGCGCCACACGCACTGGGAGTTCGCCGACCGCCAGGCGTGGCTGGACTTCGTGGAGCGCGGGCCAGGTCCGATGGTCGCCGCTCAGAACACTCTCGGCGATCGCTGGCCCGCGGTGCGCGAGGAGATGCTCGCGCAGCTGCCGCCCGGCGAGCCGTTCGTGATCGAGGCGCCCTACCTCGTCATCCTCGCCAGGCGGTAGGCGCTACGGCGCCTAAGGGTCCGTCGATGACAGACCCTAAACCTAAGCGTCGAGACCGCGACCGGGGCCTGCACCTCGTCGAGCTGCGCTCAGGCCGCGAGGGCAACCCCGGCTAGCGGGCCGTCGCCACGAGACGCACCGCCAGATCTGCGCCGCGCACCCCGCCGTCGGCCGCGCGATGCGCGCCACCGTCTGACCGATGCAGCGGTCGATCGGGGCCTGAAGGTTGCTATGACCACCCTCAGGCCCCCCGGGCTCAGGCGGCGGGCTCGATGATGTACGTCACGCGCACCACGGAGGTGACCTTTCGTTGGGCCGAGAAGATCTTGGTCGGGGACCGTGCTCCTGAGTCGCGCTCCCCGCCGCGCTGGTCTCGAGCGCGAACGCCGAGAACCCGTTCTGGCCTGGGTCGAGGTCGATCGACTGGACGCCGACGATCTGCAGGCCCTGGGTGGCGGCGGCGTCCGCTCGCGTGCGGGCGTCGTCGGGCGCGGCGGCTTCGGAGCGCAGGCTGCCTGTCTCGCGCAGCTCGGCGAGAACAACAGCTGCGGCCCGTAGATCGCCGTCGCCCCGCGCCGAGACGCGGTGTCGATGGCGCGCCCGAGCAGCGCGAGGCCTTCGAACGCGACGCGCGTGGCGCTACCCGCCGCGGGCGTTCTCGAGCTCGGCCTGGCGCAGCTCGATGCGGCGGATCTTGCCCGTCAGCGTCTTCGGGAGCTCGTCCACGAACTCGATCTTGCGCGGGTAGGCGTACGCCGACAGGTGGTCGCGGACGTGGTCCTTGATGGACTGCTCGCACTCCGCGCTTCCCTCGTAGCCCTCGGCGAGCACGATGAACGCCTTGACCACCGCCCCGCGGCGCTCGTCCGGTGAGGAGACCGCGGCGGCCTCGGCCACTGCGGGGTGCTCGAGACACGCCGACTCCACCTCGAAGGGGCCGATCCGGTAGCCGGCGGCGATGATCACGTCGTCGGCGCGACCCTCGTACCAGAAGTAGCCGTCCTCGTCTTGATGTGCGGCGTCCTTGGTGTGAAACCACTCGCCGCTGAAATCATCCCCCGGGTCTATCTGGGGGGTGGGACGACTGGCGGAGCCGTCGTCCGTAGGGGGGCGAAGCCCCCCTGCCCAGTACCCGAGCGGATAGTGGGGGTTCGAGCGCGCGCGCAGACAGATCTCGCCGCGCTCGCCCTGCGCCACCGGCTTCTCGTCCTCGTCGAGGATCTGCACGTCCCAGCCGGGCATGACCCGGCCCATGGACCCCTCGCGGACGTCCATCCACGGGAAGTTGGCCACCAGCGGATAGGACTCGGTGAGCCCGTAGAAGTCGAGCACGGTGACGCCGTACTGCTCGCGGAACCAGCGGATCGCCTCCGGGTTCAGCGGCTCGCCGGCGGAACAGACGCGCCGGAACGAGCACGGGTACTCCTCGCCGGCCGCCTCGATGCTCATCATGGAGCGCATCGCGGTGGGCGTCGTGAAGACGTTCGTGACCTCGTGTCGCGACAGGAACTCGAGCTGCCCGCGCGCGTCGAATCCGCCCTTGCGCTGCAGCACGCACTGGACCGCGCCGAGCCGCCATGGGCCCAGCAGCGGCGAGATGCCCGCCGCCCAGGCCCACTCCCCCATGCCGTGGAAGCGCTCACCGTCCTGGACCTCGTGGCAGTACTCGAACTCCTGGTGGGCGAGGATGTAGCGGTGGGCGTGCACGACGCCCTTCGCCGCCCCGGTCGTGCCCGACGTGTAGTAGAGCTGGGCCGGGTCGTCAGCCGCGGTGTCGCAGGTCTCGAACTCCTCCGGGTGCCCGTCGAGCAGCCCGTCGTCGAGCACGAGCACGTTGGGATGCTCGGAGAAGCGGCCGGCGTTCTCGCGGTTGGTGACGAGCACCGTCGCGCCGGAATCCGACAGCCGGTGGCGGATGCCGTCGTCGCCGTAGAGCACCGACATCGACAGCAGGAGCGCGCCGAGCTTCCAGGTCCCGAAGAAGACCGCCGCGGTCTCCGCCGTCGGCGGCAGCACGACCGCCACCCGGTCTCCGCGCCCTACGCCCGCCGCCGACAGTGCGTGCGCCGCCTGGGCCGACAGTGACTGCAGCTCGCCCCACTTCACCTCGCGCACGGTGCCGTCGAAGTGCTCGTGGATCATCGCGAGCTTGTCGGGCGGGTGCTTGTCGCACACCTCCGTGGCGATGTTCAAACGCTCCGGAACCAGCCACTCGTGGGCGGAGACCACCTCCTCGTAGGTCACTTCTCCGCTCCCAGGCCGGTCTCCGAGCGCACGTAGAGCTCGTGGAACGAGCGATCGTTGCCGCGCTCGTCCGACAGCACCGTCCCGAGATAGCAGGCGAGGAAGCCGAGCGGGATCGAGATGATCCCCGGGTTGTTGAGGCTGTAGAAGGAGAAGGCGCCCTCCGTCTCCCCCGCGCCGCTCCAGAACTGCGGCGAGATGATCACCAGCCCGATGGACGACACCACGCCGGTGAAGACGCCGGCCAGCGCACCCGTGGTGTTGAACCGCCGCCAGGTCAGCGCCAGCAGCAGCGCCGGGAAGTTCGCCGCCGCCGCGACCGCGAAGGCGAGGCCGACCATGAACGACACGTTGAGCTCCTCGCCGCCGACGGCCGCGATGAGAATGGCGATCGCGCCGATGACCACCGCCGCGATGCGCGCCACCCGGACCTCCTCCTTCTCGGGATCGGCCGCCTTGTTCTTGCGGATCACGTTGGTCCAGACGTCGTGCGCGACCGCGCCGGATGCGGAGATCACGAGACCGGCGACGACCGCCAGGATCGTCGCGAAGGCGATCGCCGCGATGACGGCCAGGAAGATGTCGCCGCCGACCGTGCCCTCGCCCCCGCCCAGGAACTGGGCCAGGTTCGGCGCGGCCAGGTTGCCGCTCGCGCCCGCCGCCTCGACGCCGCCCTGTCCGAGGAAGGCGCGCGCGCCGAAGCCCAGCGCCGTGGTCATGATGTAGAAGGCGCCGATCAACCCGACCGCCCACACCACCGACTTCCGCGCGGCCTTCGCGTCGGGCACGGTGAAGAAGCGCATCAGGATGTGCGGCAGCCCGGCGGTGCCGAGCACCAGCGCCAGACCGAGCGACAGGGTGTCCAGCGGGCTCGACAGGAACGTGCCCGGGGCCAGCGAGAACTCCGACCCCTCCGCCATGCCCTCGCGCTCGGCGCGGTTGAACAGCTCGATCGGGTTGAAGCCGACCTTGCCGAGCACCAGCACGGTCATGACCGTCGCGCCCGCCATCAGCAGCACGGCCTTGACGATCTGCACCCAGGTCGTGGCGATCATGCCGCCGAAGATCACGTAGACGAGCATGAACGTGCCCGTGACGACCACCGCGAGGCGGTAGTCGATGCCGGCGAGGGCCTCGATGAGCAGGCCGGCCCCGACCATCTGCGCGATCAGGTAGAACGCGACCACCGCAAGCGTGCCGGTCGCCGCGGCGACGCGAGCCGGCTCCTGGCGCAGCCGGAAGGCGAGCACATCGGCGATCGTGAACTTGCCCGCGTTGCGCATCCGCTCGGCGAGCAGGAACAGCACCGTCAGGAACGCGACCAGGAAGCCGACGGAGTACAGGAACCCGTCGAAGCCGTACAGGTAGATCAGGCCGGCGATGCCGAGAAACGACGCGGCGGACATGTAGTCGCCCGCGATCGCGAAGCCGTTCTGCGCGCCGGTGATGCCGCGCCCGGCGGCCCAGAAGTCGGTCGCGGTGCTGGTCCGCTTGGAGGCCCAGTAGGTGATGCCGAGCGTGATGAGCAGGACGAAGCCGAAGATCCCCAGGGCCTCGCCGTTGACGGCGGCGAGGACGGTCACGACGGACCCTCGTCACGCAGGTGCGCGATGGCCTTCTCCTGCAGCGGGTCGAAGTCCCGGTCGGCCTTGCGCACGTAGGTGACCGCGAGCACCCACACCATCACGAACTGCGAGAGCGCGAGCACGTAGCCCAGGGTGAGGCCCTCGTAGACCCGTTCGTTCATGAAGTCCTCGGCGTAGCCCGCCAGCAGGACGAAGGCCAGGTACCAGGCCAGGAAGAAGATCACCCGGGGGATCACATAGCGACGCTTCTGGCGCACCAGCTCCTGAAACGCGTCGGATCGCTCGATCGCTTCCCAGTCGGTCACCCGCTCGGTCGAGGTCTCGGCCGTCATCCGTCCTCCTCACACTCGCTCTCTCTCGAGCGCCCTTACCCGGCTACCGGACGGTCAACACGGCGCGCATCCCCAGCTCCTCCACCAGGGTCTTCACTTCAGCAGCGGCAGTGAGGCGAAGCCCGACGCGCCCGGCACGATGCCCGTCGCGTCCACGCCCATCCACCCCTCGACGAGCGTCTTGTAGACGGCGCGGAAGTCCGCGGTGTGCTTGAGGTTGCCACGGCTGTCGAGCTGCGTGGAGGCGATGCCGGGAAAGCCGCCCACGATCCCGCCCGCGGCGTGCGTCCCCATCACGAACCCCGAGCCGGCCGCGCCGTGGTCGGTCCCGCCGCCGTTCTCCTGGGCGCGGCGGCCGAACTCGCTCCAGACGTGCACGATCACCCGGTCGGCGACGCCGCGCGCCTCGAGGTCGGCCTGGAAGGCGGCCAGCGACTGGCTCATCAGCGCGATGTTGCCCGGCAGCGAGCCGTTCTGGTTGTCGTGGGTGTCGTAGCCGCCGTTGGCCTCGATGGCCACGCAGCGCAGGGGCATGCCGCGGCCGAGCATGTCCGCCAGGCTGGCCAGGCGGCGCGGGAAGCGGTTGCTCGACGTCGGGTAGGTCGCCTGCGCCAGCGCGAACGGATCCGTGTCGCGCACGGGCGCGAGGCTGGTGCGCAGACTGGACGAGAGCCGGGCGGCCGTGCGCGCGGCGGCGAGCTCCGGGTCGCTGGTGGACAGGCCCCCGAGCGCGCTGAAGCTGTTGAGGAGCTTGTCGTTGACGCCCGCGTCCCACACGTCGCGCGTCCAGAAGTCGTAGTCCTCCGGGGCGCCGACCGCGGCCACGGGGACGGACGTCGGCGCGAGCGACGGGGCCAGCGTGTCGTCGAGCGACAGGCCCTGCAGCGGATTGTCGGCGACGCCGTGGCGGTCCAGGAAGCGGCCCATCCAACCCACGCGCCCGGAGGGGCTGAGCTCGCCGACCTCCCAGTAGTGGCGCGACGTGAAGTGCGACTGGTTGGGGTCGGTGTAGCCCACCGCGGGCAGCATCGTCAACTTGCCGGCGGCGTGCAGGTCGCGCAGCGGCGCGGCGCTCGGGTGCCACTGCAGGGTCCGGTCCGCCGGCAGCGTGAACGCGGCGTCGGGCGCGACCTTGAGCGTGGGCCGCAGCGAGGCGTAGTCGGCGTGGCCGGTCGGCGCGATCAGCGACAGCGCGTCGATGCCGCCGGCGAGGAAGACGGAGACGAGCACGCGCTCGCCGCCGGCGGCCTGCGCGGCGGCGATGCCCTCCTCGAACGCGCGCGGCGCCAGGGCGGCCCCGCCGTAGACGGCCATCGCCAGGCCCGTCGAACGGGCGAGAAACGAACGGCGCGACAGGCCGGTGCCGGCGGGCATCGGCTGGCCGGGCTCGATCGCGGGCAGGCCGTTGCCGGCCTGGGCGGCGGCCCCGCGCAGCAGCGCGGCCCGGGAGAACTCGTTGCAGCAGACGGTGGCGGTCATGACGTGTGGTGGTCGGGGCACATTCCGACGAGCATCCTCAGGGCGTTGGCGCGGTACGCGCGCAACCAGCCGTTGGCGTCGGCGGGGACGGCGGTCGTCGCGAACGCGCGCAGACCGCTCAGGGTCTCATCGGTCAAAGGCGGGTCGTTCCATAGGGCCCGCGCCGCGGCGAGTGCGTCCTCCGGCGTATCGGCGGCGTAAGCGCCGCTCGGCTTGACGGTGAGGCCGACCAGCGCCTGGTTGACCACGATCCAGCGGCCGGCCATCGTCGACGTGTCCAGCCAGCGGGTGTCGTCCCAGCCCGAGACGTCGGGTGGGTGGAAGAGCTGCTGGCCGGCCATGGCGCCCATCCAGACCCAGTTGTCGTCGGTGATGGTGCGGCTGGTGGCGCGCAGGAGGCCCACGTTGAACACGATCGCCGGCTTGACCATGCGCGCGCCCGTGTAGAGCTCGGGGGCGCGCAGGATCGCTTCGAGCACGGGGCGCACCTCGCGTCCGGAGTCCACGTAGAGCTTGGCGAGCGCGTCGGCCTGCGCGTCGGTCGGCGGTGTCGGGATGAAGTACGACCACAGCTTGCGCACGAAGAACGTGGCGTGCATCGGGTGCTCGACGACCAGGCGGCAGGCGTCCTCGGTGCCGAAGTTCCCCGTCTGCCCGAACACCGTCTTGTCCAGGTCGTCGAAGCGCCTGGCGTCGAAGCGGAAGTTGTAGAGCCCGACACCGTCGGCCCAGTCGGCGCGCCAGCCGGTGAGCGCGCGCGCCAGCTCGCGCACGTCGTTCTCGGTGTAGGCACCGCGGTCGGCGCCGAGCGTGAAGAGCTCCATCAGCTCGCGGCCGTAGTTCTCGTTGATCGCGCCCTTGCGGTTGTCCAGGCCCGAGAGCCAGACGAGCATCGCCTTGTCGACGGTGACCGCCTTGACCAGGGCCGGGAAGCTTCCGAGCCCGGTCGTGCGGAACAGGTCGTTCTGCTGGAGCATGAACTCGCGCGAGCCCACCCCATCGTCGGAGGTCGCGAACCAGTCGTGCCAGATCAGCGTCATGCGCTCCACCAGCTGGTGGCGCGAGCGGACCATGCGGTCCATCCACCACAGGTGGTCGTGGCCCCACGCGACGTACGGGTCGAGCGCCGCGCCGTCGACGGTCGGCTCGGGGCCGTCCATCGGCGCGGCGCCGGACGGGCGGGTCAGCGAGGCGACGGCACCGTCGAGCCCGAGCGCGACGAGCTCGGCGACCTGGCCCGGCCGCGGCCCGAAGCCCGCGCGCCAGAGCAGGCGCTCGGCCTCGCGGGGGCCGAAGCCGGTCGGGTGGACGTCGATCGGGGAAGGCGGGATCGGGCTGGCCGGCGCGGACGGTGCCGGGCCGGCCGAGGGACCGCCCGGAGCGGGCGGCATCGGGGCGACGGAGGGCTGCGTGCCGGTGGGCGCGGTCGGCAGCGCCGGCTTGGTCGGCTTGGCCGGCGGAGCGCAGCGCGTCGGCACGCGCTTGAGCGCGCGCTTGCGCTTCTGGCGGTTCTCGATGCGACGAGCCTCACGGCGAAGAGAGGCGCAAGACCGCTTCGCCTTGCTCTTCCGCTGGCGGACGGAAGCCATATCCGCTTCCCATCGACGCCTACGCTGCGGGCGTGAGGGACGAGCTGGCCGAATGCTACATCCGTCGAGGCGCCTTCCTCACCGGCACCTTCGAGCTCACCGGCGGCGGCACGAGCGATTTCTACATCGACGGCCGGCTGATCGCCACCTACCCGCCCGCCCTCCGGCTGATCGCGCGCATGCACGCGGCGCTGATCGCCGAGCACGACCTGTTGGGACTCAACGCGACCCTGGTCGGCCCCGCGCTCGGCGCGGTCCCAATCGTGACCGCGCTGGCCCTCGAGCTCGACCGCGCGTTCGTGATCGACCGCGGCAAGGCCAAGGGCCACGGGCGCGGCCGGCGCTTCGAGGGCACGTTCGCCGACGGCCCCCGCTGTCTGATCATCGAGGATCTGATCACCGTCGGCTCGACGCTGCAGGACACCGTGCGCACCCTGCGCGAGGAGGGTCGCGAGGTGGACACCGCGCTGGTGACGGTCGACCGTCAGGAGGGCGGCCCGGAGGCGCTGGCAGAGATGGGCGTGACCGTCCACGCCCTGCTCACCCAGGCCGATCTGCGGGCTGCCGACGCCGCGCGCTAGCCGCGGGGCCGTCGCTACGCCTTCACGCGCTTCCGGATGCGCCCGCGCACGGCGGCGAAGGCCACGCTCACCACGACCGTGATCGCTTCCAGCGGATTTAAGGTTGTCCTTAGCCTGGATCCACCGCGGTTGGGGTGGTGGTTCTGTCCGGTTGAGGTTGAA
>JBBJOW010000040.1:0-38060 GCA_037724045.1 Solirubrobacteraceae bacterium | reverse complement strand
GACCGTGCCGGCGATGTGCGCCTCGACCTTTGTCATGCCGCGAGCCTAGGATCCTAGACGGGCTGGATCTGGGTCACCAGCACACCGTCGATCCAGGTGTGGATCGCGAACGCGCGACCGCGCTCGACGAACGCGAGGCTGCCGAACTCCGGCCCCGGTTCGATCTGCTCCCACGTCGCCGGACAGGTGAAGACACCACAGCCGCCGAGGGTCTCGAACGTGATGCGGTGCACGTGCCCGCACACCACGCGCACGACCTGCGGCGAGGCGGCGAGCAGCTCTGCCAGCCCGGTGCGCTCGTCCATCGGCAGCGAGAGCGCGTCGATCGCGGGGATGCCCGTGCGCAGCGGCGGGTGGTGCATGGCCACAAGCGTCGGGCGTTCATCGCCGGCGAGCCGTGCGGCGAGCGCGTCGAGGTCGAGGTGGCCCGCGTCGGTGCCCGGTACGTGGGTGTCGCACAGCACCATCCGCAGCCCCGCGACCTCCGCCTCGCCCGGGTTTCCGAACGCCCCTTGGACGAGCGCGGGATCGTCGTGATTGCCCGGGATCGCGTACACCGGCGAGGTCAGGGGGGAGAGGAGCTCGCGCACGAAGGCGTAGTCGTCCGCGTCGCCTTCGTGCACGATGTCACCGCTGAGCAGCACCGCGGCCGGCGGTATCGGTAACGCCACGATGCCGGCGACCACCTGCTCGAGTGCGGCGGCCGCAGCCTCGCCCCCCGGGCCCCGCACGACGTGGCAGTCGGTGATCTGGACGAGCACGGCGCGAACGCTAACGCGGCGACAGGCCAGCGAGCGCGAGAGAACCAGCAGTGCGTTCAAGCCCGTCAGTCGACGTAAGCGCCGCCAGGGGTGTACCGAGCGCGGTCTCCCAGCCCGGCTAGCTGCTCGCGCAGTCGGCGGTTGGCCAGGTCCCTACGCCAATTCGTAGGGTGGCCCGCTCGCTCTGCTGGTTCACCTGCGCTGCCTGAAGGGCGGTCCACCGCGCCTCCCATGAGTTGCGAGACGCGCACCGGCCGTTTCTTCGACGCGCTCTCGCCGGCACCCGGACGCTGGCATCTAACGGATCCGCCGGCCCATCAGTCCGACGAGAGCGTGTGGCGCAGCCGGGCCAGCGGACCGTCGCTGGGGTCCGGCAACAACTTGCCCGTGTCCTCCAGATCGCCGGCCATCCGCTCGAGCAGGGGACGCAGCTCGACGAGTTGCTCCTCGAGTCGGCTGATCCGCGCTCCGAGATCGACACCCAACGCGTCCAGACGCTTGCCGAGCGACTCCTCCAGAGCACCCACCTTCTCGTCCATGCGCTCCAGCGGCGGCCGCAGCGCCAGCACGGCCTGCAGGAGCTCGTCGCTCGTGCCGGCGATGTCCGCCAGGCTCGAGAGTGCGCGCAGCGGGATGCGTAGCGGCAGGAGGAGTGTGCCGAGGCCGCCCCCGGACCCTCCCATCGCCGAGTCACCAGTCATCTGATTCGTCTCCCTCCACATCGGGTCTGCGGGACTGCAGGACTTCTCTCGCTCACCTACCCGCTGCTGGCGGACCGCAGCCCTTCGGCGATCGGGCCGGGCGCGTCCGGCGCTCGAGCGCTACGACCTCGTGGTGGCTAAGTCCTGTCGAGCATCAAGTGACCATGACCAACCACCAGAAGCACCTCATCACAGAAGCGATCAAGGTCCAGGGAGCAAGTTCACGCATGTTCTTACTGGGCGTTCAGGCTACGGCCGCGGCCAACCCGACGGCGCAGGAGACGACGAGCACGACCGTGAGCATTCGCTCGTAGCCGCCGCTCACCGACAGGCGCGCGAACAGCGGACGGCCCGCGAGCTGGCCTGCGACGGCGACCGGGGCAAGGGCGAGGACCGCCGCAGCCGGCGGCACCGCCTCCTCGGTCTGCGTCACCGCGAGCACGGCGATCGCCAGCACCGACGTGGCGATGAAGATGGTCACGAGCGTGTCGCGGACCTGCGCCGGGTCGTGCCCGCGGCCGAGCAGCATCAGGACGAGCGGCGGCCCGCCCGTCGAGGTGGTCGTGCCCAGGACGCCCGAGGTCAGGCCGGCCACCGGCGCCCCCCAGACGGGCGCGGGTCGCGCCGGCGCTCCACGGCGGCGGCGGACGAGCAGCGAGGCGAACACGACGACGGTCAGGGCGATCTGGAGGACCCGGTCGTCGGCGTTGCGCAGCACGTAGACGCCGAGCACCAGGCCCGGGATCGACCAGGCCACGAGGGAGAAGGCGAGCCGCCTGAGCGGCTGCGGGCGGCGCCCCTCGCCGGCCAGCATGACGACGTTGAGGACGAGCGCGAGGACGTTGAGCAGCCCGACCGCCGGCGCCGGCCCGAAGGCGGCGAACAGCAGCGGCGCGGAGACCAGCCCGAAGCCGAAGCCGACGGTCGACTGCAATAGCGCGCCGACGAGGACGAAGACGCCCGCGACGAGCTCGAGGCCGGTCATGCGCGTGCCTTGCGGGCGAACACGTCGCTCGCGGAGACCACCCGGTCCAGGAAGAGCAGGCCGTCGAGGTGGTCGACCTCGTGCTGGATCGCGCGCGCCTCGAACCCGGTGGCCGTCACGCCGCCCGCGACGGTCACGTCTAGTGCGCGGCGCACGTTCCCGGTCAGGTCGGGGATCGAGAGGCAGCCCTCGCGCCCGATCGCGGTCTGGAGGCCGAGCGTGAGCACCGGGTTGACCAGCACCAGCAGCCCGGACGCGCCGGGCGCCTTCGGATGGTCGGTGCAGTCGACGACGCAGACGCGTGCGTCGACGCCGATCTGCGGGGCCGCGATGCCGACGCAGCGACCGAAGGAGCGCATCGTGTCGACGAGGTCGGCGATGAGCCCGTCGAGGTCCCCGGTCGCCTCCGCCGCCGGCGCCTTCAGCCGCGCGTCGGGGTAGCGCAGGACGTCCCGGATCAAAGGGTGTCGGCGTCGGCGGCGCGCAGGGTCACGTCGACGCCTTGGCGCTCGGCGACGGACGCCAGCGCCGCCCGCAGCGCGTCCTCGTCGAGCGCGTCGGGAACGGCCACGTCGACGACCATCACGTACACCGCGTCCGCCTCCACAAGCCGCGTGCGCAGGTCGCAGACGTTCGCCCCCGCCGCCGCCAGCCCTGACGTGATGGACGCGAGGATGCCGGGATGGTCGGCGCCGTAGACGCTGACCACGTGCGTCGCGGCGTCCAGGTCGCCGGTCTGGCTTGCGTCGTGCACCTCGCGCAGCGTCAGCGCCTCGAGGTGGAGCTCCCCGGCGGCTGCGGACAGGTCGGCGCGCAGCGCGTCCTCGTCGACGGACTCGGTCTCGACGACGAGCGTCATCGCGAAGAAGCCGCGCAGGATGCCCATCTGGGAATCCGTGACGTTGAGGCCGTGCGCGACGAGGCGCTCCGCGATGGCGGCGATGATCCCCGGGCGGTCCGCGCCGACGGCAGACAGGGCGAAGCTCCGCATCAGTGGGCTCGCGGACGGGGCCACCAGCCGCAGACTACGCTTCCCGCCCATGGCGGAGGAGAAGCTCGCCCCGATGCGCGCGCAGGTCTACACGGACCCGCGCCCGAAGGAGCACTTCGATCACTTCCACGCGCGCGTGCGGCGCGCCGAGCCCAGCTGGGTGTACGAGGCGGTCCGCATGTCCACGTGCCTGTACGCCTGGGTCTTCTTCCGGCTGCGCTCCTACGACAGCTGGAAGGTCCCCGAGCACGGGCCGCTGATCCTCGCGCCCAACCACTTCTCCTTCATGGACCACTTCTTCACGGGCGCCGGGGTGCGCCGGCGCGTGCAGTTCATGGCCAAGTCACAGCTCTTCAGCGGCCTCATGCAGTACGTCTACTCACCCGGCGGCGTGTTCCCCGTGCGCCGGGGCGTGGCGGACGAGGACGCCTTCATCTCCGCGCACGCGATCCTCGCCCGCAGCAACCCGATCGTCATGTACTGCGAGGGCGGGCGCTCGCGCACGGCCGACCTCGCGGAGAAGCCCAAGCGCGGCATCGGCCGGCTGGCGCTCGAGTCGGGTGCGGTGGTCGTGCCCGTCGCCATCCACGGCTCCGCGCGCGTGCGCAACTGGAAGCGCGGCCAGTTCCCCAGGGTCTTCGTCCAGTACGGCGACCCGATGCGCTGGGACGTCGTGACCGACCCCACGATCGACCAGCAGCAGGCCGTCGCCAACGAGATCTTCAGCGCCATCCGCGCGCTCTACCGTGAGCTGGATGCGCGCGTTCGCTCCTAGCTGCCTGGTCCTGCTCGCCCTGCTCGCCGCCGGCAGCGCCCCGGCCACCGCCGCGCCGCCCGTGAGCGGCGTATACAGCGAGGAGAAGCAGTCGCGCGCGCTGGCCAAGACTGGTTTCGACCTCGTCCGCCGGCCCTTCACGTGGAAGCTGATCGAGCCCAGGCCCGGGAAGTTCAACTGGGCCAGCTACGACGGGATCGTCGGCGCCGCCGCGCAGCGCGGGCTGACGTTGTTCCCCTTCCTGCTCGACCCGCCCCCGTGGGCGGTGACCAAGCCCACCGAGCGTGGCATGCGCCCGCCGCGGCGCCCGAAGGACTTCGCCCGCTTCGCCACCGCGGTGGTCAAGCGCTACGGACCGCGTGGCAGCTACTGGCCCGCCAACCCGTACATCCCGTTCAAGCCGATCCGCGCCTGGCAGATCTGGAACGAGCCCAACCTCCCGGCGTTCTGGCAGCCGCGGCCCGACGCGCGCGCGTACGTGAAGCTGCTGCGCCCCGCGGCGCAGGCGATCCACAAGGCCGATCGCCAGGCGACGGTGGTCGCCGCGGGCCTGCCCGAGTCGCGCCAGGGCGTCCCCCAGCTCGACTACCTCAAGGCGATGTACCGCGCGAAGGCCGAGGGCGCGGCGGACGCACTGGCGATCCACGCCTACGCGCCCGACGCGGCAGGCGTGATCGCGCTCGTCTCGCAGTTCCGGTCAGCCATGACCGCGCGCCGCGACAAGACACCGCTGTGGGTGACGGAGTTCGGCTGGGCCGACGGCGGCGAGGACTCGCTGTTCACCGTCAGCGCGAAGGAGCAGGCGCAGCTGCTGAGCCAGGCGGTCACCGGCCTGCGCGCGCTCTCCCGGCCCCTCGGGCTCGGCGGGCTGTTCCTGTTTCGCTGGCGCGATCCGTCCGAGCGCGTCCTGGACATCGACATCTGGCCCTACCACGCCGGTCTCGTCACCACCAAGGGCAAGAAGAAGCCGGCGCTGAAGGCCGTGCGCAAGGCGCTCGCGAAGCCCGTGCCGCGCGGCGCCGCCAAGCCCGGCAGGCTGACGCTCGACGTCGTCCAGACCGGCCGTCGCGCCGTCCGGGCGCGGTGCAGCCGCAAGTGCACGTTCGGGCTCAGCGTCATCGAGTCGGTGCCCCGCGAGGCCCGTGGCGACCTCGAGCGCGTCCTCATCAGAAGCCGGGCGGTCGGCCGGACCGCGACGTTCCGGACGCCGGTCCTCGCCGGCCGCGAGCTGCTCGTGAGCGCCTACACGGCCGACGGGGCGGCGGACCGCTTCAGCCTGTCATCCCCCCGAACAGACCGCCGGTGACGTGCAGCGTCTGACCGTGGACGTAGTCCGCCCACGGCGTGCACAGGAACATGACGGGCGCCGCCGCCTCGAGCGGTGATGCCGGGCGCCCGAGCGGGATCAGCATCGACGCCATCCCGCGCATCTGCTCCGGGATGCCCAGCTGGACCTTCTCGCCGTCGATCTCCATCGTGTTGTCGTCGACCTTGGCCTGCGTGAGGCGCGTGTCCACGAAGCCGAACGCGACCGCGTTGACGTTGATCTTGAACTGACCCCACTCCTTGGCGAGCGTCTTGGTGAGGCCGACGATGCCCGACTTGCCGGCGGAGTAGTTGGCCTGCCCGGCGTTGCCGAAGGTGCCCGACGTCGAGGACACGTTGACGATCTTGCGAAAGACCTCCTGGCCCGCGTCGCGCTCCTGCTTGGCCGGCTCGCGCAGATGCGGGGCGGCAGCGCGGATGACGCGGAAGGGGACGATCAGGTGGATGTCGAGCATCCGCTGGAACCAGTCGTCGGAGAGCTTGTGGATCGGACCGTCGAGCGTGTAGCCGGCGTTGTTGACGAGGATGTCGATCTTGCCGAAGGCGTCGATCGCCGTCTGTACGAGCTCGTCCGGCGCGCCCTCCTTGACCAAGTCTCCGGCGTGTACAGCACCCTCGGTCGCGAGTGCGTCCTGCGCCTCCTGGGCCTTGTCGCCGTCGAGGTCGTTGACCACGACCCTCGCGCCCTGCTCGGCCAGCAGCTCTGCGGTGGCGCGGCCGATGCCCTGCCCCGCACCGGTGACGATCGCCACCTTGTCATCGAGGAGTCCCATGTGGGAAACCTATTTCGTCCTTCGGTCGTCGCAAGCGCCGACACCGACGCCGGCATCGCCATCGTCGTGCTCGGCACCGCGTGCACGGCTGCCGCCTTCGCGCTCTTCGCGTCGCTGATCTCGACGATCGGGGCCGCGCGGACCTCGATCATCACCTACGTCGCGCCGATCGTCGCGGTCATCGCCGGCGTGGTCGTCCTCGATGAGGAGATCGGGCCGGGCGCGCTGGTCGGCCTCGTCCTCATCCTCACCGGCTCCTACCTGGCGACCCGCCCGTCGTCAGCGCCCGCACCGCCTCCACCGCTCGCGCCAGCGTTGCCTCGGTGATCCGCAGCGTGTGGACCCCGGCCAGCAGGTAGGTGTTCTGCTTGTGCCGGTCGCGCTCGAACGCGAGCCGGTCACCGTGCGTCAGGTAGTCGTCGATCTCAACGACGAGGTCGTGTTCGGGCCAGTACATGTCCGCTTCGAAGCCGAGCAGGTGGACGTTGCACTGGGGAAGGGGTATCCCGGGCGCGTTCCTCAGCGCGCGAAGGAAGGTCCGCTCGATGTCTGACCGGGTCATGCGGAAGCCGCGGGCGAGGACGGTCGTCATGCCCCGCCGCCCGGGCGAGTGGCGCAGCCGGCCGAAGTCGACGTGACCCAGGCGCCGGGCCTCGCTGAGCGCCTTCTCCAGCTCGTCCGTCGTCATCGTGTCGGCCAGGTCGATGAGCGTCCGCTCGACGCTCGTGATCGTGAGGTTGCGCCAGATGCGGACGTCGCCTGCGGTCAGCAGACCTTCATGGAAGGCGAGGCCGGGACGGTTTCGCCGGTAATGGGCAAGCGTGACATGGACGGGACCGCCACGATCCTTGAGGACGCCGAGCAAGGCCGCGGCCGTGTCGCGGCCGATCGTCGCCTCGGGGCCACCGGCGAGCTGGCCCGCCATCGCCCGCCCCTCCAGACCGATGGCGAGGCTTCCCGCCGCGTACACGCCTCGATGTAGGCGGATCAGCCGCCCGGCACGAACGGCCCGCTTCACCCACGACGCGGTGAACCCGAGCGCGACCAGCTGTTCGTACGCGACGACCCCGTGCTGACGGCCGACAAGTCGGGAAAGGCGAGCCTCCCGACGTTGTGGGTCATATGCGGACGAAAGGTCGGGCACCGCACCCCTCCTAGGGGCCGGCGCGCGGAACCCGCTCGCCTACAGCCCGTAGCTGCGCCCGATGATCTCCCGCATGATCTCGTCCGTGCCACCGCCGATCGGGCCGAGGCGCGCGTCGCGCAGCGCGCGCTCGAGTGCCGGCGGGCCATCGAGCCCCATCAGTCCCACGGCGGCCTCCTGCACTTCGAGGTTCGCGCGCTGGGTCCACAGCTTGGCCTGGGAGACCTCGCGGACGATGTCCTCGCCGGCACACGCACGGCGCGCGGCGCCATAGGCCACTGCGGCCGAGGCTTCCACCTTCAGTGCCATTTCGGCGACGGCCGCGCGCCGCGCCGACGTGACGCGCTGCGCGCGCACCCATTCGACCAGCCGCTCGAAGGTCACGCGCATCTCGCCGAGGGCGGTCAGCGCCATGCCCAGCCGCTCGCCCTGGAAGTTGGCCATGATCAGGTAGAAGCCCTTGTCGAGCTCGCCCAGCAGGTGCTCCCCGGGGACGAAGACGTCGTCGAAGGCGACCGTCGCCGTGTCCGAGGCATGCCAGCCGAGCTTCTTCAGCGGAGCCGCCGACACGCCGTCGCCCTTCTCGACCACGAGGAAGGACATGCCTCCGTGGCCGCCGCCCGACGACGTGCGCACCGCGGTCACGTAGAAGTCCGCCCGCACGCCGTTGGTGATGTAGGTCTTCTCGCCGTTGACGAGCCAGCCGCCGTCGACGCGGTCAGCGCGCGTGCGCACCGCGGCGACGTCGGAGCCGCCGCCGGGCTCGGTGATGGCCAGCGCGCCGATCTTCTCCGCGCGCAGCGCGGGCTCGAGCCAGCGCCGCTTCTGCTCGTCGGTCCCGAAGCGCTCCACCGGCGGGGACGCGATCCCCATGTGCGCGCCGATCCCCGCCGCGAAGCCCCCGGAACCGCAGCGCGCCAGCTCCTCGCTGACCACGGCGCCGAACTCGATGCCGCGGCCGAGGCCGCCGTGCGCCTCGGGCATGGTCACGCCGAGCCAGCCGCGCTCGGCGAACCAGCCGTAGACCTCCGAGGGAAACCACTCGTCGGCCTCCCACCCGTCCACGCGCGGGCGGATGCGCTCGTCGATGAAGGCGCGGTACTCCGCGCGGAACGCCTCGGTCTCCGGCGTGAACGGGGGCGGGGGAGCGGGCACGCTCCTACAGCCCGTAAGACCGCCCGATCACGTCGAGCATGATCTCGTCCGTCCCCGCCCCGATGCGGTTCAGGCGCATGTCGCGCCACGCGCGCTCGATGCCGTACTCGACCATGTAGCCGGCGCCGCCGTGGATCTGCAGGCACTCGTCGGTGACCTCGCACGCCATGCGCGCCGCGAAGAGCTTGGCCATCGAGATCTCGCGCACGGGGTACTCGCCGTTGGCGAAGCGCCACGCGGTCGTGTAGGTGAGCTGGCGCGAGGCCTCGATCTTGGTCGCCATGTCGGCGAACTTGTGGCGGATGGCCTGGAACTTGCCGATCGGCTTGCCGAAGGCGGTGCGCTCCATGGCGTACTGCAGCGTCTGGTCGAAGCACCGCTGGGCCCCCGCGGTGCAGCCGGCCGCGCCGATCAGCCGCTCCCCCTGCAGCTCCCACATGATGTTGTAGAAGCCCTTGCCGAGCTCGCCGAGGCGCGCGGAGTCCGGCACGCGCACGTCCTGGAAGGCGAGCAGCGCGGTGTCGGACGCGTGCATGCCGAGCTTCTTCAGGCGCTGCTCGCGGATAACGCCAGGCGCGTCCATCGGCACCAGGAACAGCGTGAAGCCGTCGTAGCCCGCGTCCATGTCGGTCTTGGTCACGAGCACGATCACGTCGGAGCGGTGCCCGTTGGTGATGTAGGTCTTTGAACCGTTGATGACCCACTCGTCGCACGAACCTCGCTTCGCTCGGCACCGGACCGCGCGCGTCTTGACCGCCGAGACGTCAGACCCCGCGTCGGGCTCGGTGATGCCCAGGCACAGGATCTTCTCGCCCTTGATCGCCGGCTCGGCCCACTCGCGCTTCTGCTCCTCGGTCCCGAAGGCGAGGATGGGCGGCAGCGCCATGTCGGTCTGGACCGCGACGCCCATCGCCAGGCCGCCGCAGGCCGCGCCGGCCATCTCCTCGCCGAGCACGATCGCCGAGAAGTAGTCGCCGCCCTGCCCGCCGTAGGCCTCGGGCTTGTCGAGGCCGAGGAAGCCGAGCTCGCCCATGCGGTGGAAGACCGAGTCGGGGAAGGTCGTCTCCTCCCACTCCTCGGCGTGCGGGCGCAGCTCCTTGGCCACGAAGCTGGCGATCGACTCCCGCAGCTGCTCGTGCTCGTCGGTGAAGATGAAGTGGCGCTTGGCGGCGCCGAAGTCGGGCTTGGGGGCGGTGCGCTCGGTGGTGGGCGTGCTCATGTACGGAGCGTACCGAAAGTGAGCAGTGGCACCCACCACTTTTCACCCGGCGGAAAATGTAGGGTTCGCCGCGATGCCCGTGCGCTACGACGTCGTCGAGGGGGTGGCCACCATCGCGCTCGACGACCCCGACACGCGCAATGCGCTCTCCGACGCGCTCCTCGACGATCTGCACGCGGCGCTCATCGACGCGCGCGAAGACGGCGACGTGCGCTGCGTCGTGCTCACCTCCACCCACGAGAAGGTGTTCTCCAGCGGTGGCGACCTCAGGGGCTTCGCCGCCGACGTCCCGCTCGCGCACAAGCACGCCGGCATCGCCCGCTTTCCCGACCTCTTCCGGCTGATCGGCGAACTCGGCAAGCCGACGATCTGCGCGGCCAACGGCCACGTGCTCGCGGGGGCGCTCGGCCTCGCGCTCGCGTGCGACCTGATCGTGGCCAAGGAGGGCGTGCGCTTCGGGACGCCCGAGATCAACGTCGGCGTCTTCCCCTTCATGATCATGGCGCTCGTCTATCGCAACGTCGGGCGCAAGAAGACGAATGAGCTGCTGCTGCTGGGCGAGCAGATCGACGCGCACGAGGCGGAGCGGATCGGGATCGTCAACCGCGTGCTGCCCGCTGACGACTTCGACGCCGGTGTGGCCGACTGGGCGAGCAGGCTCGCCGCCAAGTCGCCGCTGCTGATGCGCATGGGCAAGGACGCGATGTTCCGCCAACAGGACATGGCGCTCGCCGACGCGCTCGACTACCTGCGCGCGCAGCTCACGCTCGCCTTCGCCACCGAGGACATCGGCGAGGGCGTCCGCGCGTTCATGGAGAAGCGCGAACCCGAGTGGCGGGGACGCTGAGGCATGGCCCTCGACGATCCCGTCATCCTCACCTGCGCCATCTCGGGCGCGATCGCCAACCGCGACCAGTGCCCGGCGATCCCGTACACGCCCGCGGAGTACGCGGCGGAGGCGCGGCGGATCGTCGACGAGGGCGGCGTGCACATCCACATCCACGCCCGCCGCCCGGACGGCACCCCGTCCTACGAGGTCGAGGACTTCGCCGCGATCAGGGCGGCCATCCAGGACGAGGTCGGCGACGGCGCGATCATCAACTTCTCGACGGGCACGGTCGGCGTCAGCGTCGAGAAGCGCATCGAGTACCTGCGCGCCGTGCGTCCCGACGTCGCGGCGCTCAACATGGGCTCGCTCAACTACGCGAAGTACTCCGAACGGCGCAAGGAGTTCGTCTTCGCGATGGTGTTCGCGAACCCGTTCGAGGAGATCGTGGAACTGCTTGCCGCCATGCGCGAGCTGGGGATAAAGCCCGAGCACGAGTGCTTTGACACCGGGCACGTCGCGTCGATCTGGCCCTTGATCGACATGGGCCTGCTGGCGACGCCGGTCCACGCCGACTTCGTCATGGGCGTGGTGGGCGGCGTGGCGGCGACGGCGCGCAACCTCGCTGCGATGGCCGACAATCTGCCGGCAGGCGAGCACCACTGGGGCGTGATCGGCATCGGCCGGGTGCAGTGGATGATGATCGCCGCGGCGCTGACGCAGGGCGGCTCGGTCCGGGCCGGCCTCGAGGACAACTTCTATCTGCCGGACGGCACGATGGCGCGCTCCAACGGTGAGCTCATCGCCCAGGCGAGGCGGATGACCGAGGACGTCGGGCGCCGGCCGGCGACGGTCGCCGAGGCCCGGCGGCTGCTCGCGCTGTGAACGAGGCCGGCCTGCTCAAGATGGCCGAGCTCGCCGAGCGCTCCGGCGTCTCGGCGGGGACGATCAAGCACTACCTGCGCGAGGGCCTGTTGCCGGAGCCGATGCGCACGTCGCGCAACATGGCCTACTACCCGCCAGACTTCGTCGAGCGCATCCGGCTCATCAAGCGCCTGCAGGAGGAGCGCTTCATGCCCCTCAAGCGCATCCGCGACGTGATGCGCGAGGGCCGGCCGCGCACGCCGGCCGCGGAGATCGACCTGCCCGCCGTCGTGCTCGAGCGGCTCGCCGAGGTGGGCGCGGTCTCCCCCAACGAGGAGGGATACGACCCCGACGACGTCGCCGTCCTGGAGGCGATCGTGCGCTTTCGCGCGGGCGGCTTCGACGAGTCGCTGGGCTTCACGGTCTACGACACCGTGCGCTACCGGCGGGCGCTCGAGCCGCTCGTCAAGGAGGAGGTCGCGGTGCTCATGGAGCGCCTCGTCGGCCATGACCGGGCTCCCGAGATCATCTCCGCCGGCGCGGAGCCGCTTCGCGAGCTGATCGGCGCGCTGCACTCCAAGCTGCTGCGCGCGGAGTTGGAACGGGTCACGGGCGGGTAAGCGACCAGCAGTGCTCGAGGTCGACGGCCTGACGCGGAGCTTCGGAGCGACGAAAGCGCTCGACGACCTGTCCTTCGCGGTTCCTGAGGGGGCGCTGTTCGGCTTCGTGGGCCGCAACGGGGCCGGCAAGACGACCACGATGCGCATCGTGCTCGGGGTGCTTGCCGCCGACGCGGGCGAGGTCCGCTGGCGCGGCTCGGTGATCGACCGCGACGCACGCACGCGCTTCGGCTACATGCCCGAGGAGCGCGGCCTGTACCCGAAGATGGGCGTGAAGGAGCAGCTGGTCCACTTCGCGCGGCTGCACGGCTCCGACGGCGCCGGGGCCGACGAGCTGCTGGAGCGCCTGGGGCTGACGGCGCGCGCGGGCGACAAGGTGGAGTCGCTGTCGCTGGGCAACCAGCAGCGCGCGCAGCTCGCCGTCGCGCTGATCGCAGAGCCGGAGCTGCTGGTGCTCGACGAGCCCTTCAGCGGGCTGGACCCGCTCGGCGTGGACGTGCTCGCCGAGGTGCTGCGGGAGCGAGTCGCGGCGGGGGTCGCGGTGCTCTTCTCCTCTCACCAGCTCGAGCTCGTCGAGCGACTGTGCGACAAGATCGCGATCATCGAGGCCGGGCGGCTGGTCGCCACCGGCACCGTCGGCGAGCTGCGCGCCGAGCGCGCCGGCCGGCGCTGGATGGTGCAGGTCGAGGGCGAGGACGCGCAGGTGGTCGAGGCGCAGGACGAGCAGCAGCTGCTCGACGACGCGCGCGCCCGCGGCCGCGTGGTGCGCTTCGGCCCGCACGAGCCGCCCCTGGCCGAGCTCTTCCGCGACGCGGTCGGGGCGGGCGGAGCATGATCTGGCTGATCGCCCGCCGCGAGATCGTGGTGCGCAGCCGCGACCGGTCCACCTTCATCTCGACCGGGGTGACGGTCGCCATCCTCGCGGCGATCATCCTGCTGCCGGCGCTGTTCGGCGGGACGAGCACGCTGACCGTGGCGGCGGCCGACGGCGACGAGGTCTTCGCCGCCGCCGAGCAGCTCGAGAAGCGCTTCGACGTCGACGTGCAGACAGTGCCAGTAGGCGACGACACGGCCGCCCGCGCCGCGGTCAACGACGAGCGCGCCGACGCCGCCGTCGTGGACGGCGGCCTCGTGCTCTCCGGGTCGGCGCCCGATGTCGCCGTCCCGCTCCTGCAGGAGGCGTCGCGGGCGGTCCGCGCCCAGGCGCCCGACCCGCCGCCGCTGGCCGTGGAGTCCGTCGACGCCGACGCGGAGGAGCGCCAGGCGTTCGCGGCGATCGCCCTCGTCGTTCTGTACGGCCAGCTGATCGGCTACGGCTTCTGGGTCGCGATGGGCGTGGTGGAGGAGAAGGCGTCCCGGATCGTGGAGATCCTGCTCGCCACCATCCGCCCGCGCGAGCTGCTGTTCGGCAAGGTGCTCGGAATCGGGGTGGTCGGCCTCGGGCAGCTGCTGCTCATCGCCCTGGCGGGCCTGGCCATAGGCGCCGCGTCCGGTCAGGTGGACATCGGCGGCGAGGAGCTCTCGACGCTGCCGATCGTGCTCGCGTGGTTCGTGCTCGGCTACGCGCTCTACGCCGGTGCGTTCGCGCTGGCGGGCTCGCTGGTCTCCCGCCAGGAGGACATCCAGAGCGTGACCACGCCGCTGCTGATGGGGCTGATCGCGTCGTTCTTCCTCGGCTTCCAGGCCGTCGACGATCCCGGCGGGACGCTCGCGCAGGTGCTCAGCTACATCCCCATCTCCGCGCCGCTGGTGATGCCCGTGCGGATGATCGCGGGCGATGTCGCGCTGCTCCAGGTCCTGATCTCCGTGGCGATCGTCGTCGCCACCACCTACGCCGTGATCGCCTTCGCGGCGCGCCTGTACGGGAGCGCGGTGCTGCAGACCGGCGGCCGGGTGCGGCTGCGCCAGCTCACCACCGGGCTGCGTGACGCTCCATGACCCCAAGGCCGGTGATGGCTCCGGCCACCGGCAGCGTGCCGGTGAACGTGCCGAAGGGCTGCTCGTAGTCGGTGGCGACGATGAGGCGGTTCTCGCGATGCACGCGGGTCGCCTCCGCGGTGAAGCGCAGGTCGCCGACGCTCGACAGGTCATCGGCGAATGCCTGGGGGGCGACGTGATGAGGCGCTCCGTTGAGCCACACGGTGCGCTCGGAGGCGGCGTCGGCATCGTGCAGGCCGGTGACGAGGTTCCAGGCCACGGGCTCGCCCGCGGTCGTCGTCCCGACGCCGGCCGACCAGCGCCAGGCGGTCTCGCGGGCGTGGTAGCCGGCGGATTCGTCGACGAAGGCCGGCGCGTCGACGGTGAGGTTGCGGCGGGCGACGGTGAGCGTCCCGCGGGCGCGCGCCGGGCGCTTGCGGGTCCAGATGTACTCGTCGCCGTGGGGTGAGACGGTCTCGACGCCGTCCTCCTCCTCAAGCGTGAGCGACATCTGGACCGGGCCGTCGTCGACCTCGATCCGCGGTCCGTCGAGGGTGACGGTGCGACCGCTGCGGACCGTGTGCTCGGCCAGCGTGCGGCTCTTGCGGTCCCACACGGCCCACCAGCTGACGGGCAGCGGGCCGATGCGCGCGACGGCGACGCACAGCATCACCTCGTCGTCGAACGCGCCGATCCAGCGCCACCGCTTGAGCGGCCGGCGCCCGCGCAGCATGGGCATCGACGCCGGCGGGAGCGGCACTCCGGGGCGGCTGGGCATCCCGGTTCGCCAGGGCTCGAGCACCCCCTCATTATCGTGGGTGCCTTGAGGAAGGACCGTCGCCGCCAGATTCTCGACGCCGCCGTGGTCGTCTTCGCCCGCCAGGGCTTCCATCAGTGCCGGGTGTCGGACATCGCCGACGAGGCGGGTGTCGCCTACGGCCTCGTCTACCACTACTTCTCCTCCAAGGACGAGGTCCTGGACACGCTGTTCCTCGAGCGCTGGGACTTCCTGCTCGAGGCGATCGCGACCGTGGACAACCGCCGCGGCCAGCCGCGCGACAAGCTGCACGCGGTCGCGGGCTTCATCATCGACTCCTACCGCGCGGACCCGGACCTGATGAAGGTGATCATCGTCGAGGTCACGCGGGCGGCCAACTCGTTCGGGGCGAAGCACCTGGCCAAGATCCGGGAGGCCTTCGACGGCATCGCCGGGATCGTCCGCGACGCCCAGCGCGTCGGCGCCTTCCGCGACGACGTGGACGCCGACTTCGCCGCCATGACCTTCTACGGCGCGATCGAGCAGGTGCTCACGGGCTGGATCTTCGGAGTGCTGCCCCAACAGCCGGAGGATTTCGAGAACGCCAAGCGCCTGATAGTGGACACCATCTGCGGCGGACTCGACGCGGCCCCGCCGCAGCGTGTGCTTGACTCCGCGCGACGATGAAGGGCAACGACGTCACCAAACGCCTGGTCTACTCGGGCATTCTCGCCGCGACGGGCGCCGCCGCGTCGATCGCCACGACCCGGCTCGCCGCGCTGATCTTCCGCCGCATCTACGACGAGGACCCGCCCGAGTGAGCGACGAGCCCTCCCAGATTCCCGTGGACGCGCCCGCGCCGTCCGGCGCCAGCCGGGTCGACGGTCCGGCGGCGCCTGCGCCTGCTGCTGCTGCTGCCGAGGTCGTCGACGAGCATCCCGAGTACGTGGTCGCTGGCGCCTTCGCCGGCGCCTTCCTCTTCGCGAAGATCCTGCGCCGCATCGGCGGGGGCTCCTGATGGCGCCGGAGCCGACGCCCAGCCCGTCCGAGCTCGGCCGGGCGCTTCAGCAGGTCACCGACCTCTCCCAGAAGATCATCCACGAGGAGATCGAGCTCGCCAAGGCCGAGGTCTCGATGAAGGTCGCCAAGCTCGCCAAGGGCGCCGCGGTCGGCGCCGCCGCAGGCGTGTTCGTGCTCTTCGGCTTCATCATGGTGCTCAACAGCCTCGCGTGGCTGCTCTGGCAGTTCGTCGGCGGGGAGACCTCCTTCTGGCTCGGCTTCGCTCTCGTCGCCCTGTTCCTCTTCATCCTCGCCGGCGTCGCCGGCTTCCTCGCCTTCAAGTTCGTCAAGGGCGGCGCCCCGCCGACGCCCCAGATGGCGATCGACGAGGCCCAGAAGGTCAAGGCCACCATCACCGCCGGGAGCAAGAGCTAGATGGTTGATTCCAAATCCTCCGTGGTCGTGCTTTCCCGTCAGGTGGATGCCAGGCGCCGACCGGATCCGAAGGGAATACGGACGTATTCACGAGGATTCGGGTGGCGATCTGGCGCCGCATGGCGGGCAAGCACGCGCCACCCGAATTTGGAATCAACCATCTAGATGCCCGAGCGCAGCCCGGAGCAGATCCGCAAGTCCATCGAGGCAAACCGCATGGAGCTCGGCGTCGCCGTGGAGAAGCTCCGCGTCGAGGTCGCCGAGATCACCGACTGGCGCGGCCAGATCCGCGCCCATCAACGCGAGGTCGTCATCGGCGCAGCCGTCGTCGGCTTCGTGATCGGCGGCGGCCTGGCCGGCGTGGTCGGCCTCTTCCGGCGCCGTCGGTAGAGCGCAAGCGCGCCAGAACGGCGCAATAAGGGGGCGAGTTTGGCGGTTGCCGCACCTAGGTGGGGTGATGGCCCCACTCACCTGCGTCAATCACGTCTTGCGGCGCCAGTTCGGCGTTATCCAGCTGGCCCAGCTCAAAGCGGCCGGTTTCTCGACTGAAGCCGTCCGCCACCTAGTGCGGACTCCAACGCCTCCGGCGGCTGTACCCCGGCGTCTTCGCCGCCGAGGGCTGGGCCGACTCTCCGCAGCAGCGAGCGCTGGCGGCGGTCTTTGCCTGCGGACCTACAGCGGCGCTGTCACACCTCAGCGCCGCGGTTCACTGGCGGCTCCTCAAATACCCACCCGCATTGCCGCAGTTGACGGTCCGCGGCACTTCGGGCGCAAAGGGCCCGAGAGGTGTCGACCTTCATCACGCGCGGCAACTCGAGACCACGGTCTACGAGCGCATCCCGGTCACGACCCTTCCTCGCACGCTGAACGACATCGCACCCACCCTCCGACCCCACGTCCTCAAAGCCGCCGTTCGCCAGGCCGAGATCCAGCACCGGCTCGACCTGTCGACCGTGCAAGCCAAGCCCGCGCTGCGAACCTTCCTCGCCGGCTACGTGAGCGTCCTCGGCGTCGCCAACGAGTTCGAGGCCGACTTCCTCGAGCTCTGCGTCCGCCACGACATCCCGCGGCCGGAGTCGCAATACGAGATCCCGCCCTACCGCGTGGACTTCTGCTGGCCCGCGGAGCGCGTGATCGTCGAGACCGACGGCCGGGCCTCCCATGGCGGGTTCGTCGCCTCCAAGGACGACCGGGTCCGCGTCCGCTTCCTCAAGCGCCTCGACTACGACGTCCTTCCCTTCACCTACGAGGAGGTCACACAGACGCCGGCAGCAGTTGCCGCCGAGGTCAGGGCTGCGCTACGACTACGCCGCCCACCGTCTCTCCACGCGTGAGCGCGCGGAAGTGGCGGTACTCGCGGATCGAGATCTGGATCGTCGCGGCGGCGGGGATCGCGAGCAGCGCCCCGAGGACGCCGAACAAAGCCGAGCCGAACAGCACCGAGATGAGCACGACGATCGGCTGGACGTTGACCGTGCGGGCCTGGATCCGCGGCTGGATGACCGTGTTCTCGACCTGCTGGTAGATGACCGACCAGATGACCCAGATGATCGTCGCCGTCGGGAAGTCGTTGAAGAGGGTGATCACGCCGACGATGACCGCGCCGATGGATGCACCCACGAGCGGCACGAGGTCCAGCAGCGCGATGATCAGCGCGAGGGCGGCCGCGTAGGGGACGCCGAGGATCGAGAGCACGATGAACGACGTCACGCCGGCCACGAGCGCCTGACCACTGGCGCCGATCACGTAGCCGATCACCGCGCGGCTGATGTCCAGCGTCGCGCGCTCGAGCATCTCGTGCTCGCCGGCGGGACGGCTCAGGATGGCCGCCTTCACCCACCGCCCGCCGCTGCCGATCATGAACGCACTGAGGATGAGGATGGTGATCAGCGCGAACAGCGAGTTGACGATCCCGAGGCCGATGTCCGACAGCACCCCGGCCGCACCGCCGAGCTTGCTCGGGAGCTTCTCGGCCTCGTCCTGGAGCTTGCCGGTGATGTCGTAGTCGGCCTCGATCTCGCGCAGCGCCGGGTTCTCGTTGACGGTCTCGCGGATGTCCGAGACGTAGGAGGGCACCTGATCGATCAGGTTCTGCGTCTCCTCGACGACCGGGGGCACGAGGACCACGCCGAACAGGACGGGCACGAGGATCAGACCGAAGAACACGATGGCGATCGCGATGCCGCGCCGGCGCACCCGGCGCTGCAGCATCGCGACCGGCCCGGAGAGCGCGACCGCGATGAAGGCGCCGATGATGATCCAGGTGATCGGTGTCCGCAGCCGGTAGACCAGGTAAAGCGAGATGCCGCTGATGACCACGATCGCGACCACGCGCAGGATGTTTCGGGTGGTCAGGGCGGCCCCGCTCACGCGGTGATCTCCAGCAGGTCGGACCGCACGCCGGCGACGCCGAGCAGACCCGGGCCGACGTGCGTGCCGATCACCGGCCCGATCTCGGAGACGAACAGCGGCTCGCAGCCGTAGATCTCGCGGCCGGCCTCGACCAGCTCGGCGGCGCGCTCGGGATCGCGGATGTGCTGGACGGCGAACCGGTCGGCGCCGTCCTCGTGACGCTCGCGCAGGGCTTCCTTGAGCCGGGCGACCGCCCGGCCGGCGGTCCGCACCCGCTCGATCGGTTCGACCTCCCTGCCCAGGGTGAGGATCGGCTTGATCCGCAGCGCCGAGCCCAGGTAGGCCTGGGCGCTGCCGATGCGCCCACCGCGGCGCAGGAACTCGAGCGTGTCCACCGCGAACCAGGTCTTCAGATCAGCCCGCAGTGCACGCGCCACGTCCACGACCTCGGGCGCGCTGCGCCCCGCCCGCGCCGCCGACGTCGCCGCCAGCGCAACCAGGCCGAGCCCGCCGCACGTGGTCTCGGAGTCGTAGATGTGGATGCGCGCTTCCGCGACCCCGCGCTCCACGAGCGCCTGACGGGCCTGCCCCGCCGCGCCGACCGTCCCCGAGATGCCGCCGGACAGATGGATGGAGACGATGTCGTCCCCGGCCTCCAGCAGCGGCTCGTAGACCGCCAGGAAGTCGCCCACCGACGGCTGTGAGGTGGTCGGGAGGTCCTTCGCGGTGCCGAGATGCTCGTAGAAGCTGCCGAAGTCGCCCATCGCCGACTCCCGGTCGGTTCCGCCGTTCCAGTTGACGTAGAGCGAGACCAGGTGCAGGCCCTCGCGCGCGACGAGCTCGGCGGGGAGGTAGTGGGTGGTATCGGTGACAACCTGGATCACTAGATGGTCGATCCCAAATTCGGGTGGCGCGTGATCGCCCGCCAGGCGGCGCCGGATCGCCACACCGATCCTCGTGAATACCCCGGTATTCCCGTCGGATCGCTGCGCCGCCCGGCATCCACCTGACGGGCGATCACGACCACGGATGATTTGGAATCAACCATCGAGCGCGCCGACCCTACCTACGATCTCGGATAGGTGTCCGCGACCCTCTACCGCTGCCGCACCCCGACCGACTGGCTGTGCCCCTGCGGGCGCGTCGCGCGCGCCCTCAAGCGTCACGATCTGCCGGTCGAGACCGTGCGCCTGACCCGCACCGACAGGTCCGCCGTCCAGGAGCTCACGGGCCAGGGGCACATTCCGGTCCTCGACGTCGACGAGCAGGCGATCGCCGATTCCAAGCGCATCGTCGAGCACCTGCGGTGGCGGGCCTCGTGCTGACCATCCGCGCGCTGCGCAAGCGCTACACGGGGACGGACGCGCTCAAGGGCGTGGATCTCGACGTCGCGCCAGGGGAGCTGGTCGGCCTGCTCGGGCCCAACGGCGCCGGCAAGTCGACCCTGGTCAAGATCGCCTGCGGGCTCGTCAACCCGACGAGCGGGACCGCCAACATCACCGGCGACATCGGCTACCTCGCCGAGCTGTTCCGCTTCCCCGACTGGGCGACCGCCGACGAGGTGCTCACGCTGCATCAGGACCTCGCCCGCAGCCCCGGCGGAGCGGCCGAGCGCGCGCGGCTGCTCGACCGCGTCGGCCTGCCCGGCGAGGCGGGGCGGACCGTTCAGACGATGTCCAAGGGCATGCAGCAGCGGCTCGGGCTCGCCCAGGCCATGGTCGGCACCCCGAGCATCCTGCTGCTCGACGAGCCCACCAGCGCACTGGATCCCGCCGGCCGCCACCAGGTCCGCGAGGTGCTCGAGGAGTTGCGCGCGAGCGGCGTCGGCGTCCTGCTCAACTCCCACCTGCTGTCCGAGGTCGAGCTGGTCTGCGACCGCGTCGCCATCATCGCCCGCGGGGAGCTCGTCGCCGCGGGCACGCCGGCCGAGCTCTCGAACGCCGGCGGCGTCGAGGTGGAGACCTCCGCCGGGCCGCGCCACTGGCCCGATGCCGGCCGCGAGGACGCGCCGCGGATCGTCGCGGAGCTCGTCGCGGCCGGCGAGCAGGTCTACGGCGTCAAGGTGCTGCGGTCGAGCCTCGAGGACGCGTACCTGAAGGCCGTGAAGACCCGGGCCGAAGGCCCAAGCGGTGGCGAGCGAAGCGAGACCAGATGAAGGTCATCGCGCGCTTCACCCTGCGCGAGGCGCTGCGGCGGAAGGTCTTCACCGTCGTGGCCTGGCTCACCGCGTCCTTCCTGGTGCTCTACGGCCTCGCCGTCTGGCAGGCCTTCCGCATCGACGACTTCACCGGCGAGACGATCATCGGCGCGACGATGTTCGGGCTGGCGATGTTCGGGATCCTGTTCCTCGGCGTCGTGCTCGCCGTCTTCCTGACGCTCGGCGCGATCCGCGGAGACGCCGAACGGGGCCTCCTGCAGCCGCTGCTGGTCCGCCCGGTGAGCCGCAAGGACGTGCTGCTTGCCCGCCTGCTGGCGGCAGGTGGCGTCAGCGCCGCCTACGTGCTCGCCGTCTACCTCGGCGCGATGATCATCACGGGCGTGATCGGCGGCTGGTGGCCGGGGAACCCGGTGCTGCCCGCGCTGGCGCTGATGCTCGGCGTCGTGATCATCACCGCGATCTCGCTCGGCGGCAGCGTCGTGCTGGCCAGCACCGCCAACGGGATTGCCGTCTTCATGGCCTTCGGCGCCGGGCTGACCGCGGGCCTGCTCGGGCAGATCGGTGACGCGCTGGGGGCGAAGACGCTCTCGACCGTCGCTGACGTCTCCAGCTACCTGCTGCCCTTCGAGGCGCTCTACCAGCTCGCGCTCGCGGAGCTGACCGCCGGAGCGACGGGTGTGGACCGCTTCGTGCTGCAGCTCGGCCCCCTCGGGGGCGCGCAGGACGCCGGGATCGGGTTGTGGCTGTGGTCGCTCGTCTATCTGGCGGGCGTGATCGCGCTGTCGCTGGCAGCGTTCAAGCGCGCGGACCTGTAGTCACCACGGGTTGCGCGTGCCGACCGCGACCACGATCGCCACGCTCGCCTGCGCCACGAGCGGCCAGCGCGACGCCAGCGGCAGCGCTGCCGTCGCCAGCAGGATCCACAGGGTGAATGGGAGCCAGATGCGCTCCACCTCGGCCTTGGAGAGGCCGCTGAGGTTGGCCAGCAGGATCGCCGCCAGCCCACCGCCCACCAGCAGCCACGTCTCTCTGCAGCGCAGCCGCGTGAGCGCGAGGACGACCGCCGGTCCGAGCCAGATCAGCGTCGCGGCGAGGTTGTTGAAGACGAAGAACTCGTAGGGGCGCACGCGCGCCGGCGACTCGGCGTACTCGCGCCGCGTCGTCTGGAAGCCGTCCCACCACCAGAAGCCCGCCAGCCAGACGGCGCCGACGACGAGGGCGACCGTCCCCGCCGCCACCATCAGCGGCCGTATCCGCCGGCGTACCGCCGCCACCGCGACCGGGATGCAGGCCAGCAGCACGAGCCCGTAGGAGCAGAAGAGCGCGACGCCGAGCAGCAGCCCGCCGACCACGGCCAGCGCGTCCGAGCGCCGCACGATCGCCAGCACCAGCGCGGCGATCGCCCAGGCGCCGACGGCCATGAAGGCCGCATCGGCCGTGGTGGCGATCGAGAGCGCCGCGACGGTGAGGACGAGGTACGGCGCCGCCCGGCGGGCAGCGTCCTCGCCGGCCAGCTCGCGCAGGGCGATCAGGGCGGCCGGCCCGGCGGTGACCGCGAGCGCGAGGACGACCACCGACGCCGCCCAGGTGCCGCCGAGCCCGACCTGGTCGAGTCCCCACAGCCCGAGCACGAACGCGGGCGGGTGCGCGCGGACGTGCGTCGGGTAGTCGTCGATGCGCTCCGTGAAGCTCGCCAGGAACGCGCCCGGGGAGCTGCCGACGTCGCCGACCACGTGGATGTACTGCGTCTTGCGCGCCAGCGGGTCGTGGATCTCCAAGAGCCCGTCGACCAGAGCGAGAGAGACGTCCCACGCGAGCGCCGCGCCCGCCACCGCGACGAGCAGTGCCCCCCACGACATCCGCCGCGCGAGGCCCGGCCCCGCGAGCACCACCGCGGCGGCGATCACCACCGGCCCCATCACCGCAGGGTTCAGGCGGACGTCCCAGACGGCGAACAGCGGCGGCGCGGGCAGCCGCACCGCCGTGTCGACGTCGTTGAGCAACGTCCCCCACAGCCAGCAGGCGACGATGAGCAGACCTGACGCGGCGAACGCCAGGTACGCGGGGCGGTGGCTAGCTGATGCGATTCTCGATCGTCAGCGGCGGGCCCTCTGGCGTTACCGCCTCGGGCGCGTCACCTGCGTGCGGCGTCACGCCGAGCTCCGTCGCCAGCTCGCCCGTCTCGAACATCTCCATGACGATGTCGCAGCCGCCGAGCAGCTCGCCCTTGTGGAAGAGCTGGGGGATCGTCGGCCAGTTGGAGATCGCGGAGAGCTCCTGGCGGATGCGCGGGTCGGGCAGGATGTCGACCGCCGCGTAGGGCGTGCCGAGCTCGTCCAGCGCCGCGACGGTGCGCGCGGAGAAGCCGCAGCGGGGCTGCTCGGGCGTGCCCTTCATGAAGAGGATGACCTCGTTGTCGGCGATGGCCTGCTCGAGGGCGGTGCGAATCTCGCTCATGCGGAGTCCTTGGTCTTGAGGGAGAGGGCGTGGATGCGGTCGCCGAGCTCGCCGGCGAAGATCTCGTTGACGAGCTGGTGCTGCTGAATGCGCGACAGGCCGGCGAAGGCGGGGGAAACGATCTCGGCCCGGAAGTGCTGGCCGTCGCCCGTCACCTGCGCCTGGGCGTCGGGCAGCCCGGCCTCGATGCGCTGACGGATCTCGTCGATGCTCACCACGTGATCGGAGGATAGCGAGCGCTATCCTTTGTGAAGCGATGATCTCCTTTACCGAACAGGGTGCCGTCAAGGTCCGCGAGTACCTCGAGGCCCAGGGCACCGACATCGACACCGCCGGGCTGCGCGTCGGCGTTCGCGGCGGCGGCTGCTCGGGCTTTCAGTACGCCCTCGCGTTCGACAACCAGCGCGACGACGACGAGATCTTCGAGGACCACGGCCTGAAGATCCTGGTCGACCGTCCCTCGCTGCCCTACGTGCGCGGCGCGGTCGTCGACTACGTGGAATCACTGCAGGGCGCAGGCTTCAAGGTCGAGAACCCCAACGTCACCGCTGCGTGCGGCTGCGGCTCCTCGTTCCGCGTCGCAGACGAAGAAGAAGTCTCCGCGGTCTGACCGGCGCAATCGCCGGTCTAGCCGCCCTCGGGGCGGCACTGCTGGCGGGGTGCGGCTCCGCGGAACCGGCGCCGCCGCCGCCGGCGTCTGAGCGCGCGCTAGCGATCGGCATCACCGAGCCCAACCCGGCGTTCCTCGCACCCTCGGGCTACACGGAGTTCGAGCGCTGGCGGCCGGAGCTGGCCAAGCTCGCGCCGGAGCACTACCGGCTCGTCGTCGAGTGGGACAAGGCCGTCGCCCCCGACGGCTCCTACGACGTCACCGCCGAGCAGGGCGGCTGCCTGCGGGTGATCCCGCCCTGCGGCGGCTGGTTCGGCGTGCGCGCGCAGATGGAGGCCGTCGCCGCGGCCCAGCAGGCCAGCCCGGGGCGCTACGAGCTCATGGTCGTGCTCATGTACACGCCGCCTGCGTACGCGAGCCCCGCGGCCGGGTGCGAACGCCGCGACGTCGAGCCTCGCTCGCGGCCGCCGCAGGATCTCGATGCCTACCGCGCCGTCATCCGCGCGGTCCGCGCCGAGGCCGACCGGGCCGGCGTCGAGGTCGCCCAGTGGAGTCCCTGGAACGAGCCCAACCATCCGTACTTCATCTCCCCTCAGCGCGTGCGCTGCGACGCCGCCGCCCCGAGTGCCGCCGTCCCCGCCTACATCAGCCTCGCGCGCGCGATGCAGGCCGAGCTCGTCGACGGTGAGCAACTCGTGCTCGGCGAGCTCGCGCCGACCACGACGTTCGGCCCGCAGTCCACGCGCATGACCGAGTTCGTCGACGGCCTCCCGTCCAACCTCGTGTGCGCCGCCGACGTCTTCGGCATCCACAAGTACGCGCAGGACGACCCGATCGACGCCCTCAGCGCCGCTATCGCCCGCCACGGCTGCGAGCTGCCGATCTGGGTCACCGAGACCGGCACCAAGCACAGCCTCGTCGATCCGGTGACCGCTTGTGAGACCGACCGCGCGAACCTCGAGCGCTGGTACGAGGACCCGCGCGTCGACGCCGTCTTCCACTACACGCTGCGCGAGGACGACGTCTTCCCGACCGGCCTGATCACCACCGATCTCGCCGCCGCCTTCCCGGCGCTGGCGGAATGGCAGGCATGGGGGGCGCGAACGGACCCGTCCGCTTCCCCGCCGCCGAGCGCGTGTCGATGATCCGGGCGTATCGCCGCTAGTTGGCCTGCGAGAGCAGCCACAGCGCCAGCGACGTGAAGCCGACCATGACCGCGAGCATCCAGTACTGCGAGCGGACGGCCTCGCGCGCGTCCGGGTAGATCGCGAGCGCACGGTCGTGGGCGAGCACCAGCCCCCCGATGTGGCCGACGACGACGAAGCCCACCTGCAGATACCAGGTGAGCGTCTGGCTGAGCACGTCGTAGTTGATCGCCCAGGTCGCGGTGCCGAACAGGTTCCAGCCCTCGCTCAACGGGTCCGAGGCCAGGTAGGAGATCGCCTGTCCCTGGAAGACGAGCGCGGTCAGGTAGTGCGCCATCGCGTAGACCAGGGCGATCGGGACCAGCGAGTGCACGAAGGCGCCGCGCAGCCGCTCCGCTGACAGGCCCCCGCCCACGGACTCCGCGCCCTTGACGCCGAGCCAGTAGAAGCCCGCGATCAGCAGCGGTCCGGCCAGCAGCCCGACCGTGTCGGCCAGATACGTCGCCGTCTCGGCGGAGAACGGTCCCGCGAAGAGGTCGTTGAGTCCCTGCCCGATCCCCGTCCGCCAGGTGTTCCCCTGGGAAAGTCCATCGAAGGTGACCGTGCCGATCATCACCGCGACGACGGCGACCGTCCCCGCCGTCGGCTCCAGCCGCGACAGCCCGCTCAGCAGCGGCCGCCGCCCGACCACGCCGTCACGGCGTTCGAAGATCGAGAGCCGGGCGAAGAGCCCGAAGTAGACGCTGAACGTCTCAGCGCGAGCGGCCCACGTCTGCGACCCGAAGACGAACATCCCCGCCCACGTGACCGCCGAGTACAGCAGCGCGCAGATCGCGATCCGATCGGGGAAGTCGGCGTAGCGGACTACGAGCTCGGTCCACGTGAAGACCAGCAGGCCGATCGCCGCCGGCCAGCGCCCCAGCCACGCCGGATACGCGCGGCGTCCCGCGAAGCGCACCACGAGCCACGGATTCACGAGCCGGAAGACGTTGCCGAACAACAGCGACGCGAACACGAGCCCGACCCAGAAGACGACGTAGACGAAGGTGGGGGCGAAGTTCGACTGCGCGCCCTGGTCGCCCGCGAAGCCGGCCCAGACGACGAGCGCGAGGAGCGCGAGACCGAGCGCCTGGCCCGCGCGCTCGACCGGATCGGGCAGGCCGAACAGCGGCCGCCACGCGTCCTGGTTCTCGTAGCGCGGCGTCGGCCATAGCGCGGCGAGCGCGACGAAGCTGACGACCAGGACTGCGGCGCAGGCCCAGGCGAAGACGACAGGTGGGATCGGGAGGTCCGCGCGCTGGACGAGGCCGTGCGCGAGGACCCCGGTCACTGCTGCTGCAGGGCGGCCTCGACGGCTTCGCGGAACGCGCGGATCCCGAACGACCCTTCCAGGCGCGCCGCGATCCTCCCGTCCGCGTCGACCGTGAACAGCCAGGGCTCGCTCGGGAGCCCGTATTCGACCAGCGGCTTGCGGAAGCCCTTCTGCAGGTCGTTGTCGACGTAGGTCTCCTGATGGATGAACGTCGCCTTGTCGCCGACCTCGGACTTGACCTGCAGCAGCGCGTCGGTCACCGGTCCGCAGACGCGCGACCGGCACAGCGCCGGCGTCGAGAACAGCAGCGCGACGGGCTTCTCGCCGACCACGTCGGCGAAGGAGTCCTGGTGGAGCTCGAGCGCTTGGGGCACGCGCGTGTCGAGCAGCTCGAGGTTCCCGCCGACGGTGCCCCGGGTGTCGGTCTCCACGACGGGCGCCTTCTCGCCGACGTCGGGCACGACGTCGTCCTGCGCGCTGACGACCTCCGCCGCCATGCCGGCGGCGTACCGCGTGCCGTCGATGTCCGACACCGTCAGCACCTTGTAGTTGCCGGGCTGCTTGAAGGGGACCTCCGCCTCGTAGATCGCCGCGAAGGAGTCGTCCTCGCGCGCGGCCTGCTCCGAGCGGAACGCAGGGTCGGTGATGAGCACGTCGGCCGGCGCGGCGAACGGCCCCTGCACCTTGCCGCCGCCCTTGTAGGGCGCGACGTAGACGACGCTCGGGCCGTAGTTGAACTTCTGCTCTTCGTCGAGCAGCCCGAAGGCCACGCGGCCGCCCGGCGTGCGGTAGACCGAGGTGCCGGCGACGGCCACCGGGCCGTCGGCCGCGAACTGCGCCGCAAAGGCGTCGATGGTCTGGCCGGGCGTCGGCTTCGGGAAGTCGGCGACGTCAACCTCCTGAGCTGCCTGAACCGAGTCGCGCGCCCCGTCGGAGACGTTCTGGATCGGGTCCGGCGCCGTCTCGTCGGTGGAGCCACAGCCGGCCACGAGCAGGACCAACAGCAGGACTGGAGCGATCCTCGGCATGACGCCGCAGGCTAGGGGCCGAGTCTTAAGCAAGAGGCACGTTCTCGAGCGAGCGCCAGAGGTACAGGCACGCGCGCGTGCGGTGCGGGCGCCAGGGCTCTGCGAGCGCCGTCAGCTCGGCGGGCCTGGGCGCCGCGGCGAGGTCGTAGGCCCGCCACGCGCCGTTGCGCACGCCGAGGTCGCCCGTCGGGAGCACGTCGGGGCGGTGCAGGGTGAACATGAGGAACATCTGCGCGGTCCACTCGCCGATGCCCTTGACCGCCGTCAGCTCGGCGACGATCTCCTCGTCGGGGAGCTCGCGCAGGCGGTCGAGCTCGAGGTCGCCGGCGAGGACATGCTCCGCCAGCGAGCGCAGGTAGGAGACCTTGGCGCGGCTGAAGCCGGCCGCCGCGCGCAGGGCCTCAGGATCGTCGGCGAGGATCTGCTCCGGCGTCGGCGTCTCGCCGTCGAAGCGGTCGAGCAGCTTGCGCCAGATCGCCGCCGCGGCCTTGACCGACAGCTGCTGGCCGGCGATGGAGCGCACCAGCGCGCCGTAGAGCTCGTCGGGCCGACCGCGGGAGTCGCGCCCGGCCGGCAGCGGCCCGCCGAAGTCGTCGATCAGTCGCGCCATGACCGGGTCGCACGCGCGCAGGTGCCGGTCGGCGTCGGCCTCGGTCACACCTGGCCCTCGACCGCACCGGGCACGCCGGAGTTGGTCGAGTACACGGGCTGGATCTTCGTGTCGGGCCGCAGGAAGTGCACGGCCTGGGAGACGGCGACCGCGGACTCCGCGAAGCCGGTCGCGATCAGCTTGAGCTTGCCGTCGAAGGTGGTGATGTCCCCGCAGGCCCACACGCGGTCCAGCGAGGTGCGCATCAGGGGGTCGACCACGATCGCGTTGCCGTCGAGCTCGAAGCCCCACTCCTTGAGCGGGCCGAGCTTGGTGATGAAGCCGAGCTGGAGCAGGACCGCGTCGCAGGCGACCGTCTCCACGTCCTCGTCCGGGCCGTGGAGATGGACCGCGTCGATGCCGCCGTTGCCCGAGACCGCCTTGATCACGTACGGCGTCCTGATCGCGACCCGCCCGCTCTCGGCCGCGCGCCGGACCTCGCTGACCGTCGCCTCGTGCGCGCGGAAGCCGTCGCGGCGGTGGACCAGCGTGATCTCCGCGGCGGTGTCGAGCAGGTTGACCACCCAGTCGAAGGCCGAGTCGCCACCCCCGACGATCACGACCCGCTTGCCCGCGAAGTCCTGTTTGTCCTCCACGAGGTAGTGCGCGCCGCGGCCCTCCCAGGGGGCGAGGTCGACGTCGGAGATCGGCAGGCGGCGCGGCTCGAAGGCGCCGTGCCCGCCGGACACGATCACCGTCCGCGACCGCAGCTCGCCGGCGGTGGTGTGCAGCACGACGTGGTCGTCCTCGTAGGTCATCGCCAGCGCCGTCGTCGACAGGTGCACGGGGACGTCGAACTGGTCCAGCGCCTGCGCGCGCAGCTCCTCGACGAGGTCCTTGGCGAGGATGCGCCGGTGGCCCACGACGTCGAAGATCCACTTCTCCGGATACAGCGCCGTCAGCTGCCCGCCGATCCCGGGCAACGACTCGACGATCTGCACGCTCGCCTCGCGCATGCCGGCCCAGAACGCGGTCGCCAGGCCGACCGGGCCGGCGCCCAGCACGGTGATGTCGCGGATCTCAGACACTGCCTATGAGTTTAGGAACGGGATGACGATGCGCAGCGCCCGCTTGAAGGCGCCGCGCTGCAGGCGGTCGGCGGTGTCTGCCGCGGTGTGGCGGACGAGCTCGTCGGGGACGCCGAGCTTCATCGCGGGCAGCCCGGCGAGCTCGAGCTCACGGTGGTCGGAGCTGCCGGTGGTCTCGTCGGCGACCCAGCGGGTGTCGACGCCGGCGCGGCGCGCGAAGCGCAGCAGCCGTCGCTCCACGCCGGGGCGGGGAGCGCTCACCGGCGACCGCAGCCAGAACGACCGCCCGCGGCCGACCTCGTCGAGGGAGAGGCCGAACCGCAGGTCGTCCGCACGACCCTGGCGCTGGATGCGGCGGGCGAGCGCCAGTGCCCCCAGGTGGTCCGGCCGCCCGGTGTAGACGCGCTCCTCGGCGCCGCTGGCCACGAGCCAGACGTCGCAGGGCGGCCTGGCGCGCAGCGCGGGGGCGAGCTCGACCAGGACGCCGACGCCCGACGCGTTGTCGTGGGCGCCGGGGGAGGGAGGGACGGTGTCGACGTGCGCCACCACCACCCGCAGGCAGTCGGCGCCGGGCGCGTCGCGGATCCCGTAGACGTTGCGCGAGCGCCCGATGCCCGGGACGCGGAAGTGGTCGCGGCCCACCTCGAGTCCCGCACGGTCGAAGCGCTCGGCGACCCGCGCGTGCGCGCGCTTCTCCGCGACGCCCCCCGCCGGCCGCGGACCCCGGCGCGCCAGCGAGACCGCGAAGTCGTGGGCGTCCGCAGGGGAACCGGTCAGCGCCGCCGACGTCAGGACAAGGCCCACCAGCACGCGCGCCACCGTACGCGACGGCCTCTAGCCTGTCCCGCGATGCAGCTCTTTCTCGTCATGGCCGTCGCGGCCCAGCTCGTCCCCGGACCGCCGCAGCAGGACCCGTACTCCCCGACGGTCAACATCAAGCCCGACCTGTCGCTCAAGGTCGCGCCCAAGTCCGACCGCTTCAAGCCCTTCGACTTCACCCTGAGCGGCTTCCTGCAGACCAACGGGGTCGACCCGGCGGTCGGCTGCCAGGGGCGCGTCATGGTGCGCATCCGCAAGAGCAACCCGACCGTCGCCAAGGGCCGGACCGAGCTGCAGCCGGACTGCACGTGGTCGAAGGTGCTCACCCTCAACACGCGCCGGCTGAGTGAGAAGGCCCAGGTCGGGGGCACGGTGCGCGTCACCGCGCGCTTCGGCGGCAACGAGGTCCTGCAGCCCGACGCCTCGCCGCAGCGCAAGGCCGAGTACGGGCGCCCCGCGGTCCCCTAGACCGAGCGGCCCTCAGGGACCTAGCAGCGCGAAAGTTACCAAAGCGTCAGCTTCAAATACCCTTTTACGGCAGAGCAGGCGTCTCCGCTGCGGCGCGCAGCGCTCAGCTCAGCGCTGAAGGCCGGCGGTCTCGGTCAGCGGGGTGCCGTCGAGTGCGGCCAGCGCCCGTTCGACCGACGTGTTGACGCAGGTGAAGGTCGGCGTGTCGCGCTTGGTGTAGCGCGAGGATTCGGTGGTGCGCAGCTGCTGGACGAGGTCGAGGAAGTCGCGCGGCTCGTCGGTCTCGAACGCGACCACGAACTCCTGGTCGTCGAGGCCGAACGAGTACGAGGTGTTGAGGTCGATCGTCGGGTACTCGCGGCCGACGCGGATGTGCTCCTGCATGACCTTCCACCGCTCGTCGGAGTCGAGCAGGTACCACTCGCGCGTCTTGACGAAGGGGTAGACGAACATGTACCTGCCCTTCGCGGGGCGGACCTCCAGGCGCGACTCGTCGGAGTACTCGGACTCCTTGGTCAGCGCGAGGTAGGAGTACGGGATCGACATCCAGCTCATCAGCCCGCTCTGCTGCAGGACGACGTGGAACTCGTGGATGCGGTCCAGGTTCGTCGCCTGCGTGAGCAGCATCATGTCCGCGTCCCCGCGCGTGCCGACCGTGGAGAACGCGCGCAGCAGCCGCTGCTCGGAGAAGTCCTCGCACGCGGCGATGAACTCGCGCTTGTGCTCCGCGCGCTCCTCGGGGTCCAGCCGGCGCCAGGCCGGATCGACCTGCAGGAACGTGTACTTGACGAAGTGCCGCTCGCGAGCCATCAGGCTTCGATTCTACGTCGCGATCGGGTTGACCCAGCGAACCTCGGTGAAGCGCGCGAAGTCGGTGTCTGCCGAGTAGACGGCGAGACCGTGCTCGAGCGCCAGCGCCGCCAGCTGGGCGTCCGGTACGAGGTTGCCGGTGACGTTGTGGCGTATGAGAAGCTCGCCAAGAATCCTCGCGTAGCCGGGGCCCGGCTCGGGGATCGAGACCGTCTCCACCGCCAGCCAGTCCTCGACCTGCGTCCACGCCTGTGCCGCGGTCAGCGGGTGGTGGAAAATGCGCGGGTGCGTGCTGACCCGCAGAAAGGCGCCGAGCGACAGCCACGGCAGCCCGACCTGCCGTGGTCCGTCGAGCGCATCGACGAGCCATACCCGGGCGGCCTCGTGCTGCACGAAGTCGGTATCGCGCGCGTACAGCAGCAGGTTGGCATCGACGATCACTCGTGCCAGACGTTCGGGCCCTCGAGCACCTCGATGACCTCACCGATGTTGTCGAGGTTGTACTTGGCGCCCATCGACGACGTCTTCTGCACGAACGGCTTGCGCTCCTTCGGCGCTGCGAGGCCGGCGCGTACGAGTTCGTTGACCACCTCGCTGACCCCGGCGCCGGTCTCCCGCCGGCGCCGCTCGACCGCCGCGGCAACATCTTCCTTCAGCGTGATCGTCGTACGCATGCTCCCAAGCTAGCATCAAGATGCGTCACGGTCGCGAGGCGGCCAGGGCCTCGCGGAAGAAGCGGTTGTCGCGCGGCGCCCGCACGGACTCGAACCTCGCGGGGTGCGACGCAGGCTCCACGCTCGGTAGCCGGAGGCCTGCGACTATTCCTCTGTGGGAAAGGATGACCGCAACCTCGAGTACGACCTGAGGCAACTGGCTCCGGCGTTGCGCCAGGACCACGGCTTCGCCGACCAGCTCTACTGCGCGCTGTGCAACACCCAGTGGGTACACGACGACGGCACCGAATGGAGCGGCTCGTGGCGCTACACGGCGGACATCGTCGCGCACCTGCGCGGCAGAGGCGAGTGCTACCTGGATTTCTACTGCTCGCGCAGTGGTGCAGAGGGAAGCATCTCCGGCCGCGTGCGCGATGCGATGGCCGCGCTCGGATGGCATGGCAGCGCGCGTACGCGCGCGACGGGCTGAGCCGTCTGGGCGCTGGTCCCGGCTCGATATGTCGGTGCTGCACGGTGCTACACTTCCCCGGTGCCCACCTCGCACCCGCGGCACTCCATCACCGAGACGCCGGCGCTTGCCGCCGCGCTCGAACCGCTGCGACAGCGGTTGGGTGAAGAAGCGCCCTCGCTATCAGACCTCGTGCTGCGCGGTGCTGCCGCGACGCTGAGAGAACTCGAGGCGCAGGACCGTGCAGCGACGCAGATGCGCTCCACGTTCGTCGAGCGGCTCCGCCAGGCGCCACCCCCGGACTACGACGAGATCGGACGGATACGCCAGCAGACCCGACAACGATGAGCGCGGGCATGGCGCTGTTGGACGCGAGCGCGTTCTGGCGGCTGACCAGTCCCGGCCTCGCCGACGAACGCGTTCAAGAACTCGCGAATCGGGTTTCCCGAGGCCTTGTCGCCGCGTCCACGCCGCTGCTTCTGGAGGTTCGCGCCGGTCGCGACATCCCGCCCGCTGACCCCGGGGAGCTCCCGTTGCTGTGGATCTCCGAACGCGCGGAGGGAAGGGCCGCCGAGCTACAGCGGCAGCTGCGCGTTCAGCATCAGCACCTGGGCGTGCCACCTCTTGACTACCTCATCGCCGCGATAGCCGAGGATCACGGCGCGGCGATCCTGCATTACGACAGCGATTTCGCGCTCCTTGCCGCCCGCACCGATCTGGCCGTACCCGTCGAGCCGCTGGCTCCGCTCGGAAGCTTGTCCTGACTGCTGGCGCTGCGCACCCCACGGAGGTCTGAGCAGCGTCACGGCCGCGAGGCGGCGAGCGCCTCGCGGTAGAAGCGGTTGCCGCGCTCGAGCGCGTCGGGCGTCGCGACGGCCTCGATCCGACCGTCGGCCATCACGGCGATCCGGTCGCAGGCGTGCAGCGTGGAGAGCCGGTGGGCGATGACGACGACGATGCGGTCCTCGCGGGCGTGCGCGACCGCCCGGCGGACCGCCTCCTCGGTGTGGGCGTCCAGCGCGCTGGTGGGCTCGTCGAGGACGAGCAGGCCCGGGTCGCCGGCGAGCGCGCGCGCGAGCGCAACCCGCTGGCGCTCCCCGCCCGACAGCGCGGCGCCCGCCGGGCCGACGAGATGGTTCAGGCCGTCCGGCCACGCGGCGAGCTCGGTGGCCAGGCCGGCCCGCTCGGCCGCTTCCCACAGCGCCCCGTCGGAGAGCGACGGCCGCAGGAAGCGGATGTTGTCGCCGACGGTCCCGGTGAGCAGGCGCGGCTCCTGGCCGACCCAGGCGGTGCGGGCGTGCCACTCGGCGGGGTCGAGCTCGGCGAGCGCCGTGCCATTGACGGCCACCGTGCCCGTGTCGGGGGAGAGCAGGCCGAGCAGCAGCGACGCCAGCGTGGACTTCCCGGCGCCCGTGCGCCCGACGATGCCCAGCATCTCCCCGCGGGCGAGCTCGAGCGAGGCGTCGCGGACGGCGGGGACGTCACGGTCGGCGTAGGTGACGCTCACGCCACGCAGCTCCAGGCGCTCGACTGCAGGGCAGGCGATGCGACCGTCCGGCTCCTCGCCCTTCCAGGCGGAGAGCGTCTCCCGCAGGGCCGCAACGTTGAGCGCGCGCTCGTCCATCCGCGCGACGAAGCCGTTCACGCTCTGCGCGTGCGCGAGCGCGCGCAGCATCAGCACGACGGTCGACGCGAGGGCGGGGAGGCCGACGTCGGCCTGGGTGACCACGAGCCCGAGCCCGACGACGAGCACGGCGAGCGTCGCGTCGCGGGTCAGCGGCCCGGTGGCCATCATGATCATGCGCACCGCGCGCGTCTGCTCCTGCGCCGCCCCGATGCGCACGTCGAGCTCGCCGAACGCGGCGTCGCGGACGCCGAAGACACGCAGGTCGCGGGCCAGCGAGGCCTTCTCGGTCACGTCGAGCGCGAGGTCGGTGGAGGTCGTCCGGAAGCGGTCGATCACCTTCAGCCGCATCCCGCGCAGCGGGCGAGACAGCGAGAGGACGAGCCCGATCGTGACCAGCAGCGCCACCGCGGCGAACGGGCTCACCAGCACCGAAGCGATGAGGACCACGACCATGTTCAGGAGGCTCGCTGCGGCCAGGGCGGCCTCCTGCGTCCCCTGGGCCAGGACGCTGACCTTCAGCGTCGCGAGGTCCTGCAGCTCCCCCGTCGGCGACTGCGCCTGCCGGGTCCACGGGGCGCCGAGATAGGCGCGGGTCAGCCGGCGCTGCAGGGTCCCCTGCGTCTCCGCGGTCACGCGCGAGGTGATCCGCGCGGTGAGGAAGTGCGCGACGGCGAGCACGCAGATGGTGGCCAGGGCCACGCCGGCCAGCACGGTCGTCTCCGACGGCAGCACTCCGCTCAGCGGCGTCGACGCGAACTCGCCGCCGGACACGAGAGCCACGATCAGCAGCACCACCAGCGTCTCCCCGAGCCCGGCCACCGCGCCCAGCGCCGCGAGCGCAAAGAGCCGCCGCCCCGGCGCCATCGAGCCGAACGTCGCGATGTCCCACAGACGCCGCATCAGGCGTCCCGACGGCCCTGCGCCACCCACCGGGCGAACAGCGGATCGACGAGTCGCCATCCGTTGCCCGCCGGCTCGACGAGCCCACTGAGCGACGGTGCGACCGTCAGATCATCGACGGTTGAACCGTCACCTAGACGACTGCCACGCCGTTCCGGCTCAGGCGGCGCTGGCGTCTTCACGGGCCGAGCGCACCGATGGGGATCACGTGGATGCCGTCCTCGCGCACGTAGCCGTACCCGGTCCCGACGATGACGCCGAGCACGGTCGGCGAGCCGGACCGGTCGACGTCGATCTTGCGCGCGAAGCGCAGCAGGCTGGAGGCCGCCTCGTCGACCCGGCCCGCGCCGAGTTTGATCTCGAACGCCGACCAGCGGCCGTCGGCGGTCTCGACGATCGCGTCGACCTCGACACCCTTGTTGTCCCGGTACTGGGTCACCCGACCGGGCAGCGCCTGGGCGTAGACGCGCAGGTCCCGGATGACGAGCGACTCGAACAGCAGGCCGAGCCACTCGAGGTCTCGTCGCAACTGCTCGGGCGTCGCGGCAAGCGCGGCCACCGCCAGAGAGGGATCGGCGAACTGGCGCACCGGGCTGGTGCGCAGGTCGGCGCGTGAGCGCAGGTGCGGAGTCCAGGCCGGCAGGTCCTCGACCACCATGACGCGGGCGAGCGCGTCAAGGTACGTGGATGCCGTGTCCGGCGACACCTGTGCGTCGATGGCGAGCGTGCGGACCGCGGCCCGGGTCGAGACGTTGCGCGCCAGGCTGCGCAGCAGCGCACGGATGCGCTGCGGGTCGCGGGACGTCCCGTCGGCACGCGGGACGTCGGCCCGCTCGACCTCGGTGAGGTAGTCCGCGACCGAGCGCCGCGCGTCCACCAGCGCAAGGTCCCTGAAGCCCGGCCAGCCGCCGCGGCAGACCTCCTCGAGGATCTCGTCGAGACCGAGCCCAGGGTCGGGTGCCTGCGTCTTCTCTCCATCGAAAAGCCCCCTGAGCGACACCGTTCCAGAGCTCGTTCCCGCCTCGAACAACGTCATGGGCCGCATCCGCAGACGCGCGACACGACCGGCGCCAGTGTGGCGGGTCGAGTCGTCAGCGGGCACCGACGACCCGGTGAGGACGTACCGGCCGCCTTCGTCCACACCCCTGCGGACGTGATTCCACACGCCGGGCTCCAGTTGCCATTCGTCGACGAGGCGCGGCATGTCGCCCTCGAGCAGCAGACCGGGATCGATCGCGGCGGCGGCACGGGCTTGGGCATCGACGTCGAGCAGCACCTCGGACGCCGCCTGCTCCCGAGCGGTGCGGGTCTTCCCACACGCCCTCGGGCCCTCGATGAGGACGGCGCCCGGCCGGCTCAGTCGTCGCCGGAGCTCACCGTCGACAACTCGTGGCAAATAGCCTCGCACCCAAGCAATCGTACCGATCTCGATACGGGTTTCGTACCGTCCCTGATCTCAGGTTCGTACCATACGCCGCAGACCACCACTCCGCCTGAGCTATGCCGCGTCGGGCACGGCGCGCAGCGTGGGGTCGCGCTCGGTGCCGCGGATGACCTCGTCTTCTGATCTCTCGGGCGTGACGAGGCGGCCCTGTTTCATGGAGAAGTAGATCGCCTGGGGGTGGTGGGAGACGATGGCGACGGTGGACTGCTCGGGCTCGACGGCGTGCCCGCCGGTGAGGGTGAGTCCGATCGACTCGGCGTGCAGGACGCGGAAGAGCTTCTCGTGCTCGGACTGCTCCGGGCAGGCGGGGTAGCCCCAGGCCCAGCGGCGACCCTGGGTCTGCGGGATGCCGTAGTCGTCGCGGGTCTTCCAGTGCAGCCATTCGGCCATGCCCTCGGCGACCTGCACGCCAAGGCCGTGGGTGAAGAGCTGCTCGGCGAACTCGCCGTCGGTCTCGAGCTCGGCCATGACCTCGGTCACGCGCGAGCCGGCGGTGACGGCCTGCAGGGCGACGACGTCGAGCTCGCCGCTGTCCTTGGGCCGGTAGAAGTCGGCGATGCAGAGCCGGTCGCCCTTGGGCTGGCGCGGGAAGACGAACGTTTCGAGCACGCGCTCGTGGTCCTCGGGGTCGTAGACCTCGACCGTGTTACCCACCGATGCCACCGGGAAGTAGCCCAGCAGCGCGCGCGGCTTGAGGTAGTCCTGCTCGGCCCACATGCGCTCCAGGCGCGGGAGGAAGTCCTCCTCGACGAGCTTCTTCCACGCCTCGCCCTTCACGCCGCGTCCGCCCCAGTGGAGCTTGAAGAGCACGTGCGTGTCGAGGTGGCGGTAGATCTCGTCCATGTCGACGTCGATCTCCCGCACGCCCCAGAACGGCGGCGTCGGGACCGGGACGTCGGTGCGCGCCTCGGAGCGGACGGTGTCGTCGTCGGTGGGCAGCGCCTCGGGCTCGGGGCCCTTCTCGCGCATCACCCGCGCCTCGTCGCGGATCTTCGCGACGAGCTGCTCGCGCGCGTCGCCCTCGACGAGCTGGTCCATCACGGCCAGGCCCTCGAAGGCGTCCTTGCAGTAGAAGACACCGGCCTGGTAGATGTCCTCGGAGTCCCTGCCGCCGGGGTACAGGATGCGCCGGCCGAAGTTGCGGTTGATCGCCGCGCCGCCGATCAGCAACGGCACCTCCATGCCCTGCTGGTGGAGCTCCTGCACGGCGAGCGGCATCTGCTTGGACGTCGAGACGAGCAGCGCGCTGAGGCCGATCGCGGTCGCGTCGTGCTCCTTGGCGGCGTCGAGGATCGTCCCGATCGGGACCTGCTTGCCGAGGTCGACCACGGAGTAGCCGTTGTTGGTCAGGATCGTGTTGACCAGCGACTTGCCGATGTCGTGCACGTCACCGAACACCGTGGCCAGCACGACGGTGCCCTTCGTGTAGCCCTCGATGCGGTCGAGGAACTCCTCCAGCTTGGCGACCGCGCGCTTCATGACCTCGGCGCTCTGCAGCACGAACGGAAGGATCAGCTCGCCGGCGCCGAACTTGTCGCCGACCTCCTTCATGGCCGGCAGCAGCACCTCGTTGAGCGTCGGGACCGCGCCGATCTTGTCGACCGAGCGCACGATCTGATCCTCGACGCCGTCGCGCTTGCGGCGCAGGATGTGCCAGTGCAGCGCCTCCTCGGGCTCCATGCCGGCGGTGGGGTCGGCTGACTCCGCCTCCTCGGCCGGGCCCTTGGACTCGAAGTGCTCGATGAAGCGCTCCAGCGCGTCCTCGCGGCGGTTGAAGACGAGGTCGTCGGCGAGGTCGCGCTCGAGCTGGTCGATCTCGCCGTAGGGCGTGATGTGGTTCGGGTTGACCATCGCGAGGTCCAGGCCGGCCTCGACGCAGTGGT